>CAZICQ010000049.1:0-23848 GCA_964537775.1 uncultured Gemmatimonadaceae bacterium
CTCAAACGGGCGCACCTCGCATTCGCCCTCGAACTCCGGCCAATACTGCCGGTGCAGATCCATGAATCGTGTCGCGATGTCCAGCGCCTCTTTCTTTGACTTCGCTTCGACGATGGCATAGCCACCTACCATCTCCTTCGCCTCGGTGAATGGGCCATCGGTCACGGTGATCTTCCCGCCCGAGAGACGCACCCGCGAGCCGTGAGCGGTCTCACGCAAGCCGGCGGCGTCGACCATGGTGCCGTTTGCCAGCGACTCGCTGACAAACTTGCCCATCGCCTCCCTCAGGCCCGCCGGCGGTCCCTGCTTCCGGTGTTCTTCGCTGTGCTTGATGAACATCATGTACCGCATTGGTCGTCGCTCCTCCCGAAGTTGGTTCCAGCGAGTCGGCCCTTGCTCTATTGACACGTCGAATGAACCAGGCAGAAATCGACAATGGTCAGAACTGCAGTCGATGGTCGGTAGTCGGTAGTAACGCCGTTGGAAGTGAGGGCTCGTTATGACCGTCACTCATGCCGAGCCCTTCCGATCAACGCCATTACTCTCGACTCCCGACTCCCGACTATCGACTGCAGTTTGTCGCCTCTTTCCCGACACGTACAGCCCGATCCCCACCGCGTTCGCCACCACGATCACCAGCAGGATCTTGGACGCGAACGCGGCGACGCTCTTCACCTCGATGATGGGAAAGACAGACAAGGTCACGTAAAGCAGCGTCATCAACAGTCCCGATACCGACGACGCCTGGAGCCAGACCGGCGGACGCGGGGCGACGCGCCGCAACCCGAATAACGGAATCGCGAACATCACAACGTACGTCAGCGCGTAGAACATCCCCGATGCGTTGAAGAGCAGTTGAAACGCCTCCGCCTGACCGACGCCGACGAGGCTCAGCGACGCGATCCCGAACGCACACGCGCCGACCACCACGATCGAGTTCACCGGCGTCCTATACGTCTCGTGCAGGCGGCTGAACCACGCGGGGAGGAGCCGGTCCCAGCCAGCCACCATGGGCAACCGAGCCACCGCGGTGAAGCTCACGTTGGTCTGAGCCACGCGCATCGCGAGCGTCATCACGATCGCGAGCGTCGCCAGCTGTGCCGCAATGCCGAACGGGCCAAAGCCGGCGCGCAGCACCTGAGGCAACGGTCCGACGAGGTCGATCTCCTGTGTCGGGATATACGCCACGACGGTGCTCGTCCCGAGTACGAACATCAGCGCGATGATCGGCGTCGCGATGAGCACCGACCGGCTCATCGCGCGTGCCGGTGACCTGGTTTCGCCCGCCAGAATCGCGACGTACTCGAAGCCGCCGAAAGCGCCGAAGCCCAGCTTGCCGAGGATGTTCAGGTTGTAGAGCGAGAACGACGGGACGCGGGTGCGCAGCGGATGGTACTCACGCAGGTGTCCTGTCAGCAGTCCGATGAACGGCAGCACCAGCAGCGCCCCGAAGACGACCAGCATCACGACGCCACCCGCGTTATGCACCCATTTTCCGACGGACAGCCCGATCGTCGACGCCGCCATCATCAGCGAGAGGAGCACCGCCGTCGCCAGCGCCACGAACCAGCTGCTCGACGTCATCCAGGACGCGCTCGGCCCCAGCGCATACGACAGGTATGTGGCGCACTCGAGGCCGATCTCGGACGTGTGCGCGATGACGTACAGCCACAGATTCCACGCCAGCAAGAACCCCACTGCTTCGTTGAAGCCGAGCTTCGCCCATTGATACAGGCCGCCCTCGAGCGGCATCAGCCGGCTGAGATACATCACCACGGCCGCCGACGGGAGGTAAAAGAGCACGATCGCGAGCAGCCACAAAACGACGTGCGCGGAGCCGAGCTTCCCCGCGACGCCAATCCACGACAGCCCGACGATGAAGAGGATCTGGGTAAGAACGAGATCGCGTACGCCGAGCTCCTTCCGGAGTGATGCGCTGTGCGCTTCGACGCGCGCTTCGGCGCTGGCGAGCGCGGTCGGGCGTGGCGATTCAACGACGGTCACTTGCCGCCGTCGATCGCGATCACCTGGCCGGTGATCCAGCTCGCCTCCGGCGCCGCGAAGAACAGCACGCCGTACGCGATGTCTTCAGGCGTACCCAGTCGCTTGAGTGCAATGTGGTCGACGAGGGCGCGCTGCCCCTCCTCGCCATACGAGTCCCACTGCCGCTCCGTCGTCGGATTCGACCGCACGAATCCCGGCGCGATGCAGTTGACCGTGATTCCCCATGGCCCGAGCTCGTGCGCCAGCTGACGTGTCAGGCCGATCTGGGCCGCCTTCGCCGAAGCGTACGCTTGGATACCGGTGAGGCTGATCCCCAGACCGGCGCCGCTCGAGATGTTGATGATCCGCCCGCGACGCTCCGCCTTCATCCGCGGCGCGACCGCTTGCGCGCAGAAGAATGCGCCGGTCACGTTCACGTCGAAGATGCTCTGCCATTCGTTTGGCGCGACCTCCTCGAGCGGACGGCCCACCTGCCCGAGCACGCCGCCAGCGTTGTTGACGAGAATGTCGATTCGTCCCGTCTCGGAGACGGCATCCACGATGAATGCGTCCACCGCCTCCCGGTCGCGCACGTCCACGACGCGACCGGTGCAGCTGCCGCCGCCGGCGTGGCACATCCGCACAGTCTCGAGCAGCTCGTGCTCCACGATGTCGCACGCCCACACATCAGCGCCGCGTGCCGCGAACGCGAGGCAGATCGCTCGGCCGAATCCGTGCGCCGCGCCTGTGACGATGGCCGTCTGCCCGCTGAAATCCGGCGTCATTTGCCGGCCGTGCGCCCGCCCATCGCCGCCAGAAGGTCCAGCGTATCGAGCGACCGCGGTCTGACTCCCCTCTCGACATCATGGATCAGCTCCACAAGCCGAGCCGTGAGCGGCGTCGGTACGCCTGCCTCGGCGCCCAGCGTCACTACGATGCCAAGCTGGGCATCCACCTCCGTGCGGCGCTTCCGCACCGCGAGATCGCGCCAGATACCACTGTGCGTTTTCGCCGATCGCCGGTTGAATGCGACCAGATCGTCGAGCGACCGCCCGGCCGCTGCCGCCGGAGCGCTGGGCAGGAAGGCGCCGGGATCGAAGCCGTCGAACGCCTCGGGCGTGACACCGCGCGCGGCCCCGACGGTGAGAATCTCCTGCGCCAACGCGATGTAGAGCTCCCGGTATGACCGACGCGCCAGTGCGTCGGCGATCGACTCGTCTGTCAACGCCGTGGCGAACAGCATGGCACCGTATGCTTCCTTTCCCCAGAGGTAGCCCCAGATATTGGTCGTGACGGTGGCCCGCTCGTCGAAGTCGAGCCACGCATCGCGGATCGTCTGCGCGCGCGGGGTGATCCTACCGTGGATCTCGCCGACCACCACGGCGCCGCGCCCGCCGTAGTGGATGACGCCCGGCTCGAGGTAGTCCGCTCCGAAGTTCACGAACGCCCCGACCGTTCGCGCGGCGCCGACCGCTTTCGAGATCGCGAGCTCGTTCAAGCCGTTCTGCGCCGAGACGACGCAGCCGCCGGCGCTGAGATGCGGCCGCAGCGCGCGCACCGCCTCGTCGGTGTGGTGCGCCTTCGTGGCAAGAATGATCGTGTCCCACTCGCCACGCAGCGTCGCCGGCGTGAACGCCGGTGCGCGAACGGTGAACGCCGTAATGGGTCCAGTGACCCGGATCCCTGCGCGGTCGATCGCCGCCACGTTGTCCTCGGCTATGTCGACGAAGGTGACATCGTGGCCGCCGCGCGCCAGCTGTGCGCCCATCGTTCCACCGATTGCGCCGGCGCCCCATATGAGAAATCGCATCGCGCTGCCCGGCTCAGGACGCGTCGCCCCAGTTGCCGGCGAGCAGCGACCGCGTCTCCGCGACCGCCACTTCCCAGAGGGCGAGCATGTCCTCGTCCGAGCGCTGATAGACGCCGCCGTAATTGCCGTCACCGAGGTACCGTCGCAACGCGACTGGATCGAGCACCTTGACCGTCGCGAGATCGACCATCGGCCGCTGCTGCGACGGCAGTGCGACGCCGGGCAGTCGGGTCCAGGGAAAGTTCTCCATCCACGAGCCGTGCGACGCGACGGGATCCGTGGCCTCCACCTTTGCCCAGGTGAGCGGCGCATTCCACCAATTGTGGAAGATCACCCGGCACGACGGATTGTCGGCGATCCACTCCGGCACGAACTGCTGCACCGCGCTGTTCCCGCCATGGCCGTTGACGATCAGAATGCGGCGAAAGCCGCTGTGCGCGAGGCTGTCGAGAATGTCGCGGACGACGCGCAAATGCGTTTCGACCCGCAATGCTATGGTGCCGGGATATTCACGAAAGTACGGTGTGACACCGTACGCCAGCACCGGGAACACAGGCACGCCGAGCGGTTCGGCAGCTTCCACGGCAACCCGTTCGGGAAGAATGCAGTCGACCGTGAGTCGAAGGTGACTATGCTGTTCCGTGCTGCCGAGTGGGAGCACCGCACGGTCATCGTGCCGCAGGTATTCCTCCACCTGCATCCAATTCATGTCTCCGATGTGCACCGCCCCTGTCACTCCCGTGGTTGCCGGCGGCGAAGTTACTAGTTTGGCGTCGGCAGAGCGAGGTAAAGCGGCGGGAACGGCACGTCTTTCCGCACTCAGGGCGTTCAGCGCCGTCGGCGCAGTCAGGATGTCAGCACTCTTGGCATTTGCGCCTTAAAATTCCCTGCGCGGAGTGGTTCCATAGACCGACAATGCCAACTCCAATGCCCCACAACGGGAACGATGCCGACGTGGTCACCGGCGCGTACGCGATGGTGAACGGGATCAATTTGTATTACGAGACCCGAGGAGAGGGCGAGCCGCTCATTCTCCTCCACGGGGGTGTCGTGGGGATCACGATGTTCGGCGCGAATCCCGCGGCGCTCGCCACGACGCGGAAGGTCATCGCCGTGGAACTGCAGGGCCACGGTCACACCGCTGATATCGACCGGCCATTGAGCTTCGAGGCGATGGCGGATGACGTGGCGGCGCTGATCCGGCACCTTGGGCTGAAGGAGGCCGACGTGCTTGGATACTCGCTCGGCGGCGGCGTGGCTCTCCAGACGGTCATCCGGCATCCCGAGGTGGTTCGCAGACTCGTCGTCGTCGCACAGCCGTTCAAGCGGCAGGGTTGGTATCCCGAGGTCCTCGAGGGAATGGCGCAGGTTGGCGCGCCGCATGTGGCCGAGGGCATGAAGCGGTCGCCGCTAGCCAAGCTGTATCCGCACATCGACTGGGCGCGGCTCTTCCTCAAGCTTCGCGACCTGCTCGGGACCGAGTACGACTGGTCGAAGGGCGTTGCGGCGATCACGGCACCCACGATGCTCGTCTTCGCCGACGCCGACGCCGTCCGCGCCGATCACATGATGGAGTTCTTCAAGCTGCTCGGGGGCGGCCAACGCGACGCGGGGCTGGATGGCTCCAAGCGCCCCCTGGCCCGCCTCGCCATTCTGCCTGGTCTTACGCACTACGACATCGGCGCGGCACCGCAGCTCGCGCCGATTGTCAGTTCCTTCCTCGATGACGCGCCGGTGACGCGCCGTTAAGCAGGCCTATATCGCTCTCATGGCGATCGCCGGATCGATGCGCGCCGCGCGGACCGCCGGCAGCCAGCAGGCGATGAGACCGATCGCCGCCATCAGCACTGCTACGGCCACAAATGTGGTTGGATCGTGCGGCGCAACCCCAAACAGCAATCCGCGTATCACACCTGCAGCGAAGAAGGCGCCGCCCACGCCTGCCGCGAGTCCGGTCACCACCAGTATGCCCCCTTCGGCGAGGATCATCCCCTGCACACGGGCCGCGTCCGCGCCGAGGCTCATCCGGATGCCGATCTCGTTCGTGCGCGCGCTCACCGAGAACGCCAGCACGCCGGCGATGCCAACTGCCGCGATGATCAGCGCCAGGACGCCAAACGATGAGATGAGTACGGCGTTCAGCCGACGCGGCGCAACGCTCTCGTCCTTGATCTGGGCTACCGTCCGGACTTTCTCGATGGGCGAAGTCGGCGCGATGCGGCGCACGATGCGCGTCGCCGCGGCGGCCAGCGCGGCCGGGTCGTTGGCGGCGCGAATCACCAATCCGCCTCCCAGCGCAAGATCCTGCGCGAAGGGCTCGAACATCGCTCCACGCGGTTGCGCGTCGAGCCCGCCGTCCTGCGTATTGCCGACCACACCGACCACCGTGCGCCAATCGGGGCTGAACGGCGTGAAGCGCAGCACGTCTCCCGTCCACGCAACGCGCTGGCCTATCGGATCCTCGCCGCGAAACAATCTGTCGGCCAGTGTTTGGTTGATGATCACCACTCGTCCGGATCCCTGCCGATCAGTCGCGGAGAACTCGCGTCCTTTTAGCAGTGGAATTCCCGCGGCGCGGAAATACTCGGGGCTCGCCGTCCGCCAATCAGCCCGCGGCTGTGCTTCGCCCACCGTGAGTGACTTGCCCTCCGCTTTCACCTCCAGCTGAATATCCGTACCCGTCAGCGGCATCGATGACCCGACGCCCACTTCGATCACGCCCGGCAGGCTGCTGATCTCCTGCCGCATGCGCTCGTATCCCTGCTTCGAGGCGACGTCCGCCGCGGCCATATTCGCGAAATCCCCTCCAGCCAGCGAGAGCAGCGGCACCTCGATCGTGAGCACTTCCTCTGTTTTGAGGCCGGTGTTTACCTCGGAGAGGCGAATCATCGTGCGCGTCAGCAATCCCGCGCCGGCCAGCAGTACCACCGAGATCGCAATCTGCGTCACCACGAGCGCACGCTGCAGCCGATGCTTCCTGCGGCCGCCGCTCACGCGCCGACCCGCCGCGGAGATGATGGCGCCGAAGGAGCCTTCCTTCGGCACCGTCCCCACGAAGGAGAGCAGGAGCGCGATCGCGATCGAGAGCGCCAGCGTGAAACCGAGGACCGTACCGTCGAGTCGGATCTCATTCGCCCGCGTCGAGTAGCGCGCCGCGAGCGACACGAGCAGCCCGACACCACCGATAGCGATCAGCACGCCGACGGCCGCCCCCCCGAGAGCCAATATGAGATTCTCCACGAGCAGCAACCGCCGCAGCCGCGCCACGCCGGACCCGAGCGCCGCGCGTGCCACGAGCTCCTGCTCCCGGCGTACGCCGCGCATGAGCGTGAGATTGGTGACGCTCGCGGCGGCGATGATCATCACGAACAGCGCCGCGCCCATGAGCAGCCACACGGTCAGCCGTGCGCGCTCGCCGATCGCCTGCGTGAATGGAATCACCGCGACGCGATAGTGCGATCCCGGATCGTAGGATTCCTTGTAATCGCGCTGCATTCGCGCATACACGGCGCTGACCTCGTTTCTCGCCTCCTGCACAGTCGCGCCGGGCGCGAGCCGCGCGATGATCTCCGTCATGCGATGCGTCCGCCCCGTCACCATCTGCGCGCTCAGGTGGTGCTTGCTCACCACCATGTTGAGCAGCGCGTCCACGCGATTCGGGAAGAACGGCGCCGGCTGGAGCACGCCGATCACCGTCACCGGGATTCCTTCCAGCGTTACCTGCTCGCCGACGACCCCCGGATCGCCGCCGAAGCGGCTCATCCAGAATTCATGCGTCAACACCATCACCGGCGGAACGCCGGGGCCGTCGTCGCTCGGCCGCGTCAGCCTGCCTAACTCCGGCGACAGTCCCATCACGTCGAAGTAGTTGCCGCTGACCAGGCCAACGTCGAGCCGCACGGTCTCGTTCTTCCCCTGGAAGTTCAGATTCCATGGCGAGTACTCGGCAATGCTCCGCAGCGACGGCACGCCCGCGCGAAAATCACGCACCTCCGGCACCGAAAACAGGATGCTCTGCCCGGCCGGCCCGTCAATCGACTGGCGCAGATACACCAGCCGGTCGCTGTCACGATGCGGCAGAGGCTTGAGGAGCACGCCGCGAACCACGCTGAAGATCGCGGTATTCGCGCCGATGCCTAACGCCAACGTCAGTATCACCACGGCCGTGAAGGCGGGGCTGCGTCGGAGAGTGCGAAGGGCATAACGGACATCGGCGGCGATGCTCTCCAGCCACGGGAGCCCGCGTTGGGCGCGTACCGCTTCTGCGGCCTGCGTTACCCCTCCTGACGTCATCCGAGCGTGCCGGCGCGCCTCGTCCGGCGTCATGCCGCGCCGCACGTTCTCCGCCGTTTCCATCTCGACGTGAGCCTGCAGCTCGTCGCGGAGATCGTCGTCCCGGCGCGGTCCGGTGAACATGCCCGCAATGCGCGCGAGCAGGGCGCGAAGTTGTCTCATGGTGCCTCCACCGCTCGTTTCGGTGCGAGAAAGGCCGAGATCAGGCCGGCGGTGCGATGCCATTCGCGCGTCTCGCGCGCCAGCTGCTTGCGCCCTGCGGCGGTGAGGGCGTAGAACTTCGCGCGGCGGTTGTTCTCAGACGGCCTCCAGCTCCCGGCGATGAACCCTTCCTGCTCGAGCTTGAGGAGCGCCGGATAGAGCGTGCCGTAATTGAGCGTCACGCGATATTTGCTCGTCTCCTCGATGCGCCGCGCGATCCCGTAGCCGTGCAGCGGCCCGAGCACGTCGAGCGTGCGGAGGATCATCAGGGCGAGGGTGCCCTGCATCACGTCCAACTTCTGCACCATGGCCCGCCCTATGTGTTTCCCATATGACTGGCCTACGGTACTCTTTTCCGTCGGGTTTCACAAGAGCGGTCGACCTGCCGGCTGACCGTCCTTACGCACCGACGACGTTTGCGGGCGTCACCGCGGCTTCATCGCGCTCTCCAGTTCTGATCCGCCAGACGCGCTCCACCGGCAGCACGAAGACCTTTCCGTCTCCCACCTCGCCCGTGCGTGCGCTCTCGAGGATCGCGCGCACCGTGACGTCGACGAACGGCTCCGATACGCCGATCTCGAGGCGCACCTTCTCGCGCAGATCGACCTTCACCGTCGTTCCCCGGTACGTCTCCACCTGCTCGGTCTCGCCGCCGTGGCCGAGCACCCGGCTCACCGTGAGGCCGCGCACTTCGGCGCGGTACAGTCGCTCGAGCACTTCGTTCAGGCAATCGGGTCGGATGATCGCGACGATCAGCTTCATGCAACCACCGCCTCGCGAGCGAGGACCGGCGGCGCGACCGGCGCCGCGGCGGTGTCAGGAAAGACCAGCACGGCGCCTTCGCCCACGGCGTACGCCTCCTCGCCATGTTCGGCGATGTCCATACCGACGCCCTGTGCGCGTGTCGATGCGCGCAACGGAAGGACGAGACCGACGAGCTTGAGCACCACGAAGGTGCCTAACGCGCTGTAGGCAATCGTGGCGACCACGCCGGCGGCTTGCAGACCGAGCTGCCCGACATGGCCGAACAACGCTCCGTTGGTTCCTCCCCAATACGCGTTCGCGAATACACCCGTGAGCAGGGCGCCGCTCGCGCCGCCGATCCCGTGGCCACTGAGCACGTCGAGCGAATCGTCGAGCGGCGTTTGCGCGCGCCAGAGGATGGCGAAGTAGCTCGGCACCACACCGATGGCGCCCATGACCAGAGCTGAACGGGGCGACACGAAGCCCGCGGCAGGCGTGATCACCACCAGACCGATCACGATCGCCGTGGCCGCACCCACCGCCGTCGCTCGGCCGCTCCGCATGGCGTCCAACACCATCCAGGCCGCGAGCGCCGCCGCGGGCGCAAGCAGCGTGTTCGTGAACGCGAGCGCCGCCGCGCGGTTGGCAGCCAGCGCACTACCCGCGTTGAAACCGAACCACCCGAAGAAGAGCAGCGCGGTGCCGAGCAGCACGAAAGGCACGTTGTGTGGCAGTACCGCCTGGCGTCCGAAATCCTTGCGCTTGCCGACGAGCAGCGCCGCCACGACTGCTGCGACGCCGGCGTTGATGTGCACCACGGTCCCGCCGGCATAATCCAGCACCCCCAATTGCCCGAGCCAACCGCCGCCCCATACCCAGTGTGCGAGCGGCGCGTAGACCACCAGGGACCAGAGAGCGATGAACGCCAGAAAGGCACCGAAGCGCATGCGCTCGGCCACGGCACCGGCGATGAGCGCGGCCGTGACGATCGCGAACGTCCCCTGATACGACATGAAGAGCAGATGCGGGATCGTGCCGTGCGCCTCGAGCGCGACGTGTCGGAGCAACAGATACTGCGCACCGCCTAACCAGTGCCCCGTGCCGGCGAAGGCCAGCGAGTAGCCGATGATCGCCCACAGCACGCCCACGACGGCAACCGCGCCCACGCACATCATCATGGTATTGAGCGCGTTCTTTCCACGCACCAGGCCACCATAGAAGAACGCGGCGGCCGGGGTCATCAAGAGCACCAGGGCCGTGCTCGCGAGCATCCAGGCTGTGTCAGCGGCAACGATCGGCGAGCTCGCTGACGGGGTGTTCGCGGCGGTCGCGTCCTGAGCGTATGCCACCAGCGGGAATAGGGCATTGAACGTCACGATCTGCTTCTCCGGCGAACGTGAGCTCACATGTGCCGGCATTGGCAACGCATCGGTTGCCGGCGCGGCCAGGGGCGGCGTCCCACACGCGAGAACGACTCGGACGAACGTATGCCATCATTGCGGCGCTGTCAATGCGATCGTGCACAAAATGCACGAAATACGTATCATACCGAGCGGAAATGGACAGTTTATCGCTGTAGTGATACCGACGTCGTGCACGCCGTGCACGATGTATGTATCGGTCGTCAGCGCCGCTGCAGCGTGCCGAGGCGCTTCCGGGCGCCGCCCACGGCGCGCAGAGCCGTCAGGAACCGCTCGCGGACGGGCGACCTCCGGCCGCTGTGCCAGACCGCCCACAGCGCCAACTCCACCGACAGGTTGCGCACAGGGCGGTAGAGCACCCCTTGTTGCGGGAAGCTCGCGAGTGACTTCGGCACGAATCCCAGACCTACGCCGGCGCCTACCAGGCTGGTGAGAGTGTGCCAGCCTGTGGACTCCTGGACAACGCGCGGGCTGAACCCGGCGGCGCGACATCGCGCAATGATGTCGTCATACAACGACGGCCCGGCGCTCCGCGCGAAGATCACGAACGATTCGGCGGCCAGCGTGCCGAGCGTCAATTGCGATCGCCGCGCAAGCCGATGCGTCTTCGGCAGCGCCACGACGACTGGCTCCCGGAAAACGACCTCGGCATGCCATCGCTGATCGGTGTCCACCGGCGGGTCGTGCACGATCCCGAGATCGATTCGCCCCTCTTGTAAGGCATCGGCCTGTCGCAGCGGATCCAGCTCGAACAGCGACAGGCCGATAGCCGGAAGGTGAGCGCGAAAGAAGCTCAGTACGTCCGGCAGGATGCCGGAGTGCGTCGCCGCCTCGACGAAGCCGACGCGCAGCCGTCCGGTTTCGCCGCGTGCCGCACGCTGGGCGGTGCGCTGCGCACGCTCGGCCTGCGCCAGGGTCATTCGAGCTTCTGGAAGAAAGGCGCTGCCAGCAGCCGTGAGCTCGACCCCGCGTGGGACGCGCTCGAACAGCGGTGTGCCCACATCGCGCTCGAGGTCGCGAATCTGTCGACTCAGCGGCGGCTGCGCGATCCCGAGTCGTTTGGCGGCGCGCCCGACGTGCAGCTCTTCGGCAACGGCAACGAAATAGCGCAGATGTCGAAGCTCCATGCTCAGCTCCCGCGCCGGCGAGGCGGTCGCGACGTGCGCGACCGCCCTTCCGGCGCAGCGACCGTCGCCGCCTGGTCACTTGGCAGCGCACCGAACTGCGTCGCGACGTACGCGCCGGCGAGATTCGCGTGTTGCAGTAGCGCGTCATCAGAAGATCCGGACAGCAGGCCTGCCAGGAGCACGGCGAGGAATGCGTCACCCGCGCCGACGGTGTCGCGCACCTCCACCGTGAAGCCCTCGTGCTCGGTCCACCTGCCGTCGTGCAGGAGGACGGCTCCCTTCCTCCCGCGCGTGACACATACGATCGGGCATGCGAACCTCTCTGCCAGCGCGCCGACGCGCTCTTGTGGCGTGCCGCGCAGCCCGAACCAATCGGCGATCATTTCCGACTCGCCCTCGGAGAGCTTCACCACATCGGCGCGAAGAAGAGAGTGGCGCACGATTTCCTTGTCGTCGTATGGGGCACGGAGATTCACGTCGTAGACCATCAGTGCCTGCGTGTCCCACAGGCACCGAATCGTGCGGCGGGACAGCTCCGCGCGCTGCGCGAGCGTGCCAAAGACGATCGCCCGCGCGGCGGCCGCGCGCGCAAGTAGCGCGTCAGTCGGTTCGATCGCATCCCACGCCGACGGCTCGAGAATCTCGAAACCGGGATTACCCGTCTCGTCCACGTTCACTCGGACGAAACCGGTAGGTAGCGCCGGATCGACCTGAATCAGATCCACACCGACGCCATAGCGGACAGCGCGGCGCAAGACTTCATCACCGAGGCGGTCGTTGCCGACGCGGCTGACCATCGCCACCTGCGTACCTGCAGCCCGCAGATGGCACGCAACGTTGAATGGAGCACCTCCGAGGAAGAGCCCCTCCGGCAACGAGTCCCAGAGGACCTCGCCCACACACAAGACCTCGGCATTGGACATGGCGCGTTCAAGGTGCATGGCGCCTCGAGTGATGCCAAGACCTTCTGGGTATCGACGTCGACCAAAGATGTCTTGGACTCCTTCGCGCGCCGCCCTTATCTCTGCATTCGCAATCGAGAATTGAGGCCGCATCGGCGGCCCGCGAACCTACAGCGGAGGTGAGGGTCATGCGCACGCTTCGTCGGCAACTCGGATCATTGTTGGCAGTCGCAGTGGGCTGCATGGTTGGCAGCGCCTGTGTACGGCAATCGCTGGCGATCGGGCCGTATCCCGACGCCGGGCATCGCAGGTTATCGCTGCCGTCGCCGCAGCTGGGGCTTGTAGCCGAGGACTCCACCGGCGCCTCCTCCGACGCCGCCTCGGCTGGCATCGAAGCCGTCGGACGCGGGGAATTCGCGCGAATCGAGGACATGCTTGCCGCACGCGTGCCCGGACTCGAAGTGGTTCGGCGTGCGGACGGCCTCTACTCGCTTCGCGTTCGCGGTGTCGCATCAGTCATGGGCGGCGAGCCGCTCCTCGTCATCGACGACGTGCGGATCGATGGCGACGCGACGGGCATGCTCGGCGCGCTCTCCCCGCGCGACGTGCAGCGCATCGAGGTGCTGAAGGATGCGGCGGCGACGGCGATCTACGGCCCGCGCGGCGCGAACGGCGTGGTCGTCATCAGCACGAGGCGTGGCCGCTGATCCCACTTCGCGGCGCCGGCGCGCTTTGCAGCCGCTTCTTGACGTCGGGCGCAAGAGGCGCAATGTTGCAGTCGCACCGCAACGTCGATGACGCACTGATGCCTGTTTCGCTCGCGCTCCGTAATCTTGGCATTCTCGAGCCGCTCTCCCTTCTTCTGCGGAGATCTGGCTGAGCGCGCACCTACGACGATGAGCTGACCATGCGCCCGCCAGACCGAGTCTGGCGGGCGCTTTTTGTGTGACCACGATCCGGCCCACTACCACCAGGCACAGAATCACGTGACTGCACCGCCACGACAAGGGCTGTACGATCCGGCGAACGAACGCGACGCCTGTGGCATGGGCTTCGTGGCGCACCTTCGAGGAGCGCGATCCCGCCAGATCATCGACGACTCGCTGCGGCTGCTCTGCAACCTCGCGCATCGCGGCGCTGCCGGCGCCGATGCCGACACGGGTGACGGGGCGGGCATCCTGCTGCAGGTCCCGCACGCGATGCTCAGGCGGGAGTGTGCGTTGGCGGGAATTCCGCTTCCGGAGGCGGGCGCCTACGGCGTCGGGACGCTCTTCCTCCCGCGGGATCGCGATCGACGCGGCTCCTGCGAACGTCTGATCGAACAGGTCATCGTCCGACTCGGTTATCGCGTGCTCGGGTGGCGGGATGTGCCGACCGACGCGCGCTGCGCCGGCACGCAGGCGCGACGCTCGCAGCCGGTGATTCGGCAGCTCTTCGTGTCCAGTATGGGGTTGTCGCTCGAGCCCGACATCGGCCCGTCATTCGAGCGGATGCTGTACGTCATCCGAAAGCGTATCGAGCGCGCCGTCCAGGATGCGGGCCTCGACTGCTACGTAGCCAGCCTGTCCTCGCGCACCATCGTCTACAAAGGGATGCTGCGCGCCGAGCAGCTTTCGGCGTTCTATCCCGACCTCGGCGACGCAGCGCTGGTGAGCGGGTTGGCGCTCGTGCACTCGCGCTTCTCCACCAACACTTTTCCCTCCTGGCCGCTCGCGCACCCGTATCGTTTCGTCGCGCACAACGGCGAGATCAACACGGTGCGGGGCAATCGTAGTTGGATGCGCATGCGGGAGTCGCTGCTCGCCTCGCCGTTGTTCGGGGACGACATCGATGCGCTGCTCCCGGTCATCGCCGAGCACCAGAGCGATTCTGCATCGTTCGATAGCGTGTTGGAGCTGCTCGTGCGCGCGGGGCGGCCGCTCGCGCACGCGATGGCGATGCTCATCCCGGAGGCGTGGGAGGGCGATGCCGCGATGCCCGCCGAACGGCGGGCGTTCTACGAGTATCATGCCTCGCTGATGGAGCCATGGGACGGGCCCGCCGCGATCGCGTTCACCGACGGGCACACCATCGGCGCGGTGACCGACCGCAATGGGTTGCGTCCCGCGCGGTGGATGGTGACCGACGACGACATCGTGGTACTCGCCTCGGAGGCAGGTGCCCTGCCCGTCGACAGCGACCGTATCCGCACGAAGGGGCGCCTCACACCGGGGCGAATGCTGATCGTCGACACGGCTCTGGGTCGACTTCGCGATGATGAGGATGTGAAGGCTGAGCTGGTGTCGCTGCGTCCATATCGACTGTGGACGGCGCAACAGCGCCTCCTGCTCCCCGAGATCGCCCCTTCAGCGGCACCGCTTGGCGACCGAAAGGCGCTCGGTCAGCTCCAGCGTGCCTTCGGCTACACCCGCGAAGAGCTTAGGGTGGTGCTCGCGCCAATGGCGGAGACGGGAGAGGAAGCTGTCGGCTCGATGGGTAACGACGCGCCGCTGGCCGTGTTATCCGACCGGCCGCAGCTCCTCTTCTCGTATTTCCGTCAGCTCTTCGCGCAGGTGACGAATCCAGCAATCGATCCGATCCGCGAGCAGCTCGTGATGTCGCTCGGGACGTTCCTCGGACCACAGGGCAACCTGCTCGACGAGCAGCCGGAGCACGCGCGGCAACTCTGGCTCGAACAGCCCGTGCTGGGTGAACAGGCGCTGGCCGCTGTCCGAGCCGTTGACCAAACGAGCATCGCTCGCGACGGATTGGCGGAGAACATGTTGATGCCGATGACGCTGCGAATGGTGTTCCGGGCGGCCGATGGTCCGGCGGCGCTCGCTCCGGCGGTGGACGCTCTTTGCCACGAAGCGGAGGAGGCGGTACGAGGCGGATCAGGAATCCTGATCCTGAGCGATCGAGGCACGAACGCGGAGTGGGCGGCCATGCCGTCGCTGCTCGCGCTGGCGGCCGTACATCACCATCTCGGTCGCACGGGCCTGCGCGCTCGCACGGGCCTCGTCGTCGAAACGGGTGAGGCGAGGGACGTCTCGCACATTGCGCTCCTCGTCGCGTTTGGCGCCGCGGCGGTGTGCCCGTACCTCGCTCTCGAGACGCTCGACGCTATGCTGGACGAGGGCTCGCTGCCCCGCGCAGCGAATGCGCAGTCCGCGCGGGCTGCGTACGTGAAGGCGATCGGAAAGGGGCTGCTCAAGGTGTTGTCCAAGATGGGGATCTCCACCCTGCGCAGCTATTGCGGTGCGCAGATCTGCGAGGCGGTGGGACTCGAGACGGCGCTCGTCGAGCGGCATTTCACCGGCACATCGTCGCGGCTGGGCGGCATCGGTCTCGAGATCATCGCTGACGAGACGCTCCGGCGGCACGCAAGCGCCTTTGGCGCGGCGGTGTCCGAGCCCGCGTTGGACGAGGGCAGCGCGCATCAGTACCGCGTTGGAGGTGAGCATCACCACTGGAATCCACGCACGATCGCGTCGCTCCAGCATGCGACGCGGACCGGCAGCGCGACCACGTATCGCGAGTTCAGTCGTTTGGCGGACGAGGACACCGCGCGCTTTGCCCTCCGCGGACTGCTCGACTTCGTGGAAGGCGACCCCGTGCCGCTGGAGGAGACGGAGCCGGCGTCCGCGATCGTCCGGCGATTCGTCACCGGCGCGATGTCGTTCGGATCGATCAGCCGGGAGGCGCACGAGACGCTCGCGATCGCGATGAACCGGCTCGGTGGTCGCAGCAACACCGGCGAGGGCGGCGAGGACCGCGAGCGCTTCGGGACCGAACGCGCGAGCGCGATCAAGCAGGTGGCCTCGGCGCGATTCGGTGTGACGACTGAATATCTCGTCAATGCCCGAGAGCTCCAGATCAAGATCGCACAGGGCGCGAAGCCCGGCGAAGGCGGGCAGCTGCCGGGACACAAGGTCGACGCGATCATCGCGCGTACGCGCTGCGCCACGCCTGGTGTCACGCTCATCTCGCCACCGCCACATCACGACATCTATTCGATCGAGGATCTGAAACAACTCATCCACGATCTAAAATGCGTGAATCCCTCGGCGACCATTTCGGTGAAGCTCGTCTCGGAGAGCGGTGTCGGGACGATTGCGGCGGGCGTCGTGAAGGCACACGCGGATCTCGTCTGCATCTCGGGCGATGCCGGCGGTACGGGTGCAGCGCCGCTGTCGTCGATCAAACATGCCGGAATACCGTGGGAGCTCGGATTGGCCGAGGTTCAGCAGACACTGTTGCTGAACGATCTTCGCGGGCGCGTCCGGCTCCAGACGGATGGGCAGCTCAAGACCGGACGTGACGTCGTGATCGCGGCTCTGCTCGGAGCGGAGGAGTTCGGCTTCGCGACGGCGCCGCTGATTGTCGAAGGGTGCGTGATGATGCGGAAGTGCCACTTGAATACCTGCCCGGTCGGCATTGCCACACAGGATCCCGAACTGCGGGCCAAGTTCACCGGCCAACCGGAGCATCTCATCGACTACTTCTTCTTCGTCGCAGAAGAGGTGCGCGAGCACATGGCGCGGCTGGGCTGCCGGACGATGAACGAATTGATCGGGCGTACGGAGTTGCTCCGGACGCGCATTCCGGAAGCGCACTGGAAGGCACGGCATCTCGACCTCTCGTCGCTTCTCCATGTGCCGCAGGCGAGCGACACGGATGGCGAGCCGGCGGCGCGGCGGTGCATGCGCGCGCAGGATCACGGACTCGGTGACGCTCTCGACCACCGGCTCATCGCGCTCGCAGCGCCGGCGCTCGACGCCGGTGAACGCGTGACGATCTCGCTACAGGTGCAGAACGTTCACCGCTCCATCGGCGCGATGCTGTCCGGCGAGGTGGCGCGCCGTTTCGGCGCCGCCGGACTGCCAGATGACAGGATCACCGTCCGCTGCACCGGGTCGGCCGGGCAGAGCTTCGGAGCGTTCGCCGTTCGCGGTATCGCCCTGGAGCTGGAGGGCGAGGCGAACGATTACGTCGGCAAGGGACTCTCCGGCGGACGCCTGGTCGTACGCGCGCCGCACGACGCCCACTTCATACCTAACGAGACGGTGATCGTCGGCAACACCGTGTTGTATGGCGCGACCAGCGGCGAGGCGTATTTCGGCGGCCAAGCCGGCCAACGCTTCGCCGTTCGCAACAGCGGTGCCCTGGTCGTCGTCGAGGGCATCGGCGACCACGGCTGCGAGTACATGACGGGCGGCGTCGTCGTGGTGTTGGGGCGCACCGGTCGCAACTTCGCCGCCGGAATGAGCGGGGGGATGGCGTTCGTGCTCGATGAATCGGGGCAGCGCGAATTCGCCCGTCAGTGCAATCAGACACTCGTGGAACTCCGGCCCGTCGAGCACGCGGAAGACGCGGCACTGCTACGGCGGTTGGTCGAGCAGCATGCGCGGTACACCCGGAGCGCACGTGCACGCTCGCTGCTCGCGCGATGGGATCATGCGCTGCGCGACTTCGTGGCAGTGATTCCTACCGAGTATCGAAGGGCGCTCGCTCAGCCCGACGCGCCCGCCACTGGCGCGAATGCGCAGTCCGAACAGCAGCGCCATGGGTGATCCGAAGGGCTTTATGTCGCTGCGTCGTGCGGCCGCGGTGCGGCAGCCGGTTGAAACGCGCCGCGGTCACTGGCGCGAATTCTATCTGCCGCTCGCGCCAGCCACCATGCAGGACGAGGGAGCGCGCTGCATGGACTGCGGCACACCATTCTGTCACGGCGATACGGGTTGTCCGCTGGGCAATCTGATTCCAGAGTGGAACGATCTCGTGTATCGCGGCCGGTGGCGGGAGGCGAGCGATGTGCTCCACGCAACGAACAACTTTCCGGAGTTCACCGGTCGCCTCTGTCCCGCGCCATGCGAGTCGGCCTGTGTGCTCGGCCTGATCGAGGAGCCGGTGGCGATCCGACAGGTGGAGCAGGGGATCGCGGATCGCGCGTTCGCCGACCGCTGGGTCGTGCCGCGGCCTCCGCTACACGACACCGGACGCAGCGTCGCGGTCGTGGGCTCCGGCCCGGCCGGACTGGCGGCGGCGCAGCAGCTGCGCCGTGTCGGCCATGCTGTCACCGTATTCGAGAAGGCGGATAGGCTCGGAGGGCTGCTGCGGTACGGCATCCCTGAGTTCAAGATGGAGAAGGCCCTGCTGGACCGCCGCCTGGACCAGCTCGCGGATGAGGGGATCGCGTTCAATACGGGCGTGCACGTCGGCGCCGATCTCGATGCAGAAACGCTTCGCCGCGAATTCGACGCGGTCCTGCTCGCGACGGGGGCACAGCAGCCGCGCGAGCTCGACGTGCCTGGTCGCGAGCTGCACGGCGTGCATTTCGCGATGGAGTTTCTCACACAGCAGAACCGCCGCCTCGCCGGCGATCGGATTCATGCATCCGAAGAGATTACGGCCCGAGGGAAGCACGTCGTGATCATCGGCGGCGGCGATACCGGCTCCGACTGCGCGGGAACGTGCGTCCGACAGGGTGCAGTCAGTGTGCGACAGTTCGAGCTCCTCCCGCAGCCGCCGCTCGACCGGCACCCGTCCACTCCATGGCCGCTCTGGCCGATGAAGCTCCGCACCTCACATGCCCACGAAGAAGGATGTGAACGCGAGTGGAGCGTGGCAACCACTGCGCTCACTGGCGCGGATGGCTGTGTGCAGGCGGTGCACGCGGTCCGTGTCGAGAAGCGCGTCGGCGAGGGAGGACGGCCGCAGGTCGCGACGGTTGCCGGCACCGAATTCGTCATGCAGGCGCAGCTCGTCCTGCTGGCCATGGGCTTCGACGGCCCCACGGATGCGAGCCTTCTGACGAGCCTCGCCGTGCATCGCGACTCCCGCGGTATGGTGGCCACGGACGACGGGCACCGCACGAACGTCGAGGGCGTCTTCGCCGCCGGCGACGTGCGGCGAGGCGCCTCGCTGATCGTCTGGGCGATTCGCGAGGGCCGCACCGCAGCGGCCGCGGTGCACGCCTATCTCACCGTTCCGACGAGCGCAGCGAGTTCATCGCGTGCGTGAAGGCGGATTTCCATGTCCATAGTCACCGTCACGCAGAACCTGAAGGCGTTCACGCAGACCGCGTACGGGAACGCCATTACGCTCCAGAGAGCGTAGGCTGCCCGCGGGCGCCCACGATCCTTGTCATAAGTCAGAGTCGATCCGGACGCGCGGAAGCGTATACCTGATGAAAGCGGGCGTAAGCCGGCCCGTATTCCACGTGACGACGGTCGTCGTGGTGTTGGAGCAGCCCACGACGAAGCGTCGCATGCGCCGCCGTCTGCAAATCAGCGTACGCACCGACGCCCACAGCCGCCAATAGCGCGGCACCGTATGCCGGCCCCTCCTCCCGGTTCACGGTCGTCACCGGTATGCCGTAGACATCCGCTTGTAGTTGGCGGAGGAAAGGACTGCGTGCTCCGCCGCCGGTGAGCAGCAACTGCGCCGGGGCGAGCTTCAGCTCGCGCAAGATGGATAAAGAGTCGCGCAACGCGAAGCAGATACCTTCCAGGACGGCTCTCGTCAGGTGCGCGCGCGTGTGGGCGAGCGTCAATCCCAGAAACGCTCCACGGGCGTTCGCGTCCCGGTGCGGCGTACGTTCCCCTTGCAGATACGGGAGAAAGGTCACCCCGCCAGCTCCAGGTGGCACCGTCGCCGCTTCGTCATTCAAGCGCGTGCTCGCATCGGCATCTCCGGCGAGCTCGCGAGCGAACTGTTCGCGATACCACGAGAACGCGCCGCCCGCGGAGAGCACGACGCCCATCACGTACCAAATGCCTGGCGCAACGTGGCAGAAGGTATGTGCGCGCAGCCCCGGATCGACGACCGGCTCCGCCGTCGGAGCGAGCACCGTCCCAGAGGTCCCCCAACTGGCAACCGCCTCTCCAGGGCTGATCACGCCCACGCCTGCCGCACCGCATGCGTTGTCGGCACCGCCGCCAACGACGGGCGTGCCCACCGGCAGCCCGGTCGCCGCTGTCGCCGCACTGTGGACGCGCCCGAGCACCTCCGCGGATCCACCGACCGGAGGCAGCAGGGCCATGGGAATCTCGAGCGACGCGAGGAGGTCGTCGTTCCAGCGAAGACGCGCTGGATCGTACAAGAGCGTGCCGGATGCGTCGGAGGGCTCAGTGGCCAACTCACCGGTGAGCCGATATCGAATGAAGTCCTTGGCCAGGAGCACGGTGGCGAGTCGTGCATATGCGCCGGGCTCGCAGTCGCGCAGCCAGAGGATTTTCGGCAGTGTGAAGCCCTCGAGCGCCGGGTTGCGCACCCAGTCGCGTAGCGTGTCTTCCCCGCCCGCTCGACGCGTGATCTCGGCACATTGCGCGCTCGTGCGTCCGTCGCACCACAGGAGCGCCGGTCGGATGACAGCTCCAGCTCGATCGAGGAAGACGGACGAGTGCATCTGTCCCGAGATACCGACCGCGTGGATTGGCTCGTCAGCCCGACACGTGAGGACATCCTTGATGGCCGCAACGCTGGCGGTCCACCAGTCTTCCGGCTCCTGCTCGGCCCAACCGGGCCGCGGAGTGCTCAGCAACAGGGGAGCGGTTGCCGCGGCGACAACATCACCCGTTAGGCCGACGAGGATCGCTTTGACGCCACTCGTGCCGACATCGAGGCCGAGGAAGAGTCCTGCCTCGCTTGGCACGTCAGCGCACTCCGAGCAGAATCTCCATCGTGAGCTGATCGAGCCGCTCGTACGCAAAACCCGTCTGGCGCATCGACGCGACGTCGAGCGGCTGCGCCTTGAGCGCGGCGGCGCGATCGGGCGAGAAGCGCACGCGCTCCGCGCTCGCGTCACCGCCGCGCGATCGGATCTCGCTCAGCAGTTGTTGAATCTCCGCGTCGGCGTTCCAGCGTGCCGCCTTTTCCTTGAAGATCAGGTACGTGCGCATGCAGCCCGCAGCAAAGTCCCAGACGCCATTCTGATCCTCGGTGCGGTACGCGTGCGCGTCGAAATGCCGCATGCCGTCCCAATTCGCGTCCTCGAGCAGCTTCACGAGAAAGAACGCCTGCTTGGGATCGACGGCGCCGAAGCGGAAGTCCTGATCGTAGCGACCGGGCTTCTGGTCGTTCAGGTCGATGTGAAAGAGCTTTCCCGCATCCAGCGCCTGAGCCACGCCGTGCGTGAAGTCGAGTCCCGCCATCGTGTCGTGGGCGACCTCCGGATTCAGACCGACCATCTCCGGATGTGCGAGCGTCTGTATGAACGCAAGGGCATGCCCGATCGTCGGTAGGTAGATGTCGCCCCGCGGCTCGTTAGGCTTCGGCTCGAGTGCGAACCGGTAGTCGTACCGCTGGCTGATCGAGTACTCGCAGAGAAAGTCGAGTGCGTCGCGGAACCAGCCGAGTGCGGCCCGCGGGTCCTTCGCGGCGTTTGTCTCCGTGCCTTCGCGACCACCCCAGAAGACGTACACTTCGGCGCCCAGCTCCCTGCCCAGATCCATGGATCGCATCGCCTTCTGAATCGCATACTGGCGCACGCGGGCATCGTTGCTCGTGAACGCGCCGTCGCGAAACGCCGGATCGCTGAACAGATTCGTCGTCGCCATCGGAACCTTCAGCCCCGATTGCGCCAACGCGTGCTTGAACTCGCGCACGATGCGATCTCGCTCGGCAGACGTCGCGTCGCGCGGCACGAGGTCTTCATCGTGCAGGTTCACGCCGTATGCTCCGAGCTCGGCCAGCCGTTCGACGATGCACCTCGCCGCGACCGGTGCGCGTACCGGCTCACCGAAGGGATCGCGGCCAGTGTTGCCAACGGTCCACAGGCCGAAGGTGAAGTGATGCTCGGGACGTGGTGTGTACGCGTCCTTCTGCGTTGTGCTCGTCATGGGACGGAAATATGGCGTGCGAACTGGAAAACCTACCATCCTCGGGAGCGATCGGGCGGAGCGAGGCCATCGCGGCGGCCGCGCACGAGCGCCTTGATCATTGGATAGACGATCTCCGTGCGCCGAACTGGCTGGCGAGGATCGATGATGTCGTGTGGCAAGCCAAGCGCCGCGGGGAGTCGGTAAATGCGGACTGCGGCGCCCGAGGCCGCCCACCGGCGGCCAATGGCGAGCACTGGACGCACGGCGATCGTTCGGTCATGGGCGTTCAGCAGGATGGCGATCGAGCGGCTGGCCGGCGGTTCGTGCCGCGACGCACGTTCCACCGCCAACGCAAGTCGGAGCGTCTGCGCTACCGCGTGCGTGCTCCAGCCGAGCTCGCGGTCCGGCTTTGCGGCGTCTTGTGGTTCGCGATGCGTGTAATTCGGAAGCCGCAGCAGGAGATTTCGAAGAGGTGCGTCGAAAATTCGGGGCACGCTGTACAACGCAATCAGCGGAGCGATGATGATCACACGGCTCGCCTCGGGCCGATACTGCGCAATCCAAGCGGCCATAGTCCCGCCGAGACTCAGCCCAACGACAACGACTGTATCGCCCAAGGCCGCGGTGAGATCCATGGCTGTGTCAGCGGCTGCACATAGCTCTTCTGCCGTAATGCGCGCCAGCGGCGCCGCTCCTCCATTGCGCTGCGCATGATGCGGCAGACGTGGAACGTAGACGTTGTCGCCGTCGGCGTAGAGCAATCGGCTGAGCGAATCGAATTGGAGGGGTGAATTCGTGAGGCCGTGTAGCAGCAGCACGGCAGTTCCGACTCGCCGCCCATGCGTCCTGAAGGTCGACTCCCCACCGGGAGCCACCACCGGCGTCTCGGTCGCTCGGCGCCTGGTGATGTCGGCGATCGCCGAAGCATACTCGAGGCTGGATCGACGGTGCGGGCCGAGGTCGTGCGTGTCGACAGGCACCAGCGCGATCAGACCGATCGCGATGAAGAGAGCGGCGATCAGCATGGCAACGAGTCGCCTCATGAATATGCTCCAGCTGAGTCGCGCGCTTCGGCGCGTAGCCGCTTTGGCCTTCGTTGGCAGTAAAGGTACTCGTGACATTCCGTCTGGTTACTGACACTGTCGCGCTGATTCATGCAGGCTTCGTCGTGTTCGTCGTAATCGGCGGACTGCTTGTGGTCCATTGGCGCCAGGTCGCGCGGGTGCATCTTCCGGCCGCGCTGTGGGGTGCGCTGATCGAGTTCACCGGATGGATCTGCCCGTTGACGCCCCTCGAGAACGTTCTGCGCGGGCGAGCCGGCGAGGCGGGCTACACCGGCGGATTCGTTGAACACTACGTGTTCCGCGCGCTCTATCCGACGGAGCTCACCCCGGCGATGCGGTGGACGCTCGGCCTGTTCGTGGTGGTCGTCAACAGCGCCGCGTACGCAGTGGTGTGGAGCCGTCGACGGCGAGGCCGCTGACACCGGTAAGGGTTCGCGCGTCCGATGATCAACGTCCCTCAGGGCGTCAGCGGTCCTAGGACGTCAGCGCCCTCAGGACGT
>CAZICQ010000050.1:0-1180 GCA_964537775.1 uncultured Gemmatimonadaceae bacterium
TGGCGTCCACATTGTTTCCACGTGCATGCCCGTCATCACGCTTCGCGTGCCCGTCGTCGAGCTGTGCATGCGCGTCGTCACGCTTCGCGTGTCCGTCATCGAGCTTCGCGTGTCCGTCGTCGAGCTTCGCGTGTCCATCGTCGAGGGCGGCGTGTCCATCGTCGAGCGCGGCGTGCGCGTCGTCCCGAGCCGCGTGCACGTCGTCAGCCCGCGCGAACAGTTCGTCCGCTTCCGCGAGCCCTTCGTCAGGCTTCGCTGCCGCGTCATAAAGCTTCGCGCACGCGTCGTCAGGTTTCGCGCGTGCGTCATCACGCCTCGGCCGCCCGCCGAGCGGCACGGCATGGACCGAACGGGCCAGCGGCGGTCGTCCGGCAAACCGGATTTGACGGCGGGGCCCTGCGGGCCATATGCTCTTCACCTCGAGACTAGCAGTGACCGTCACCCAGCGGGAGGAGGGCGATATGGCGTTACAACTCGGCGACGTGGCACCCGACTTCGAGGCAGAGACCACGGAAGGACGCATCCGCTTCCACGAGTGGCTGGGCGACTCGTGGGGCGTGCTCTTCTCACACCCCAAGGACTTCACCCCGGTGTGCACCACCGAGCTGGGGTACGTGGCCAGGTTGAAGCCGGAGTTCGACAAGCGGCGCACGAAGGTGATCGGCCTGAGCGTCGATCCGGTCGACAATCACCGGAAGTGGGCGGATGACATTCGCGAGACGCAGGGGGAGGCGCCGAATTTTCCCATGATCGGCGATCGCGATCTGAGCGTGTCGAAGCTGTATGGCATGCTGCCGGCCACGGTCGAGGGGAGCTGCGATGGCCGCACCGCGGCGGACAATCAGACGGTGCGCAACGTGTTCGTCATCGGCCCGGACAAGAAGGTGAAGCTCACCATCGCATATCCAATGACGACCGGGCGCAACTTCGACGAGGTGCTGCGCGTGATCGATTCGCTGCAGCTCACCGCCAAGCACAAGGTCGCGACACCGGCGAACTGGAAGCAGGGCGACGACGTGATCATCGCCGGATCCGTGTCGGACGACGACGCGAAGAAGACGTACCCGAACGGATGGAAATCGCCCAAGCCGTACATTCGCATCGTGCCGCAGCCGGAAGTGCGATAAAGCTGAACGGCCGAATGGCCGAAAAAGCTGAACGGCCGAATGGCCGAAAAAGC
>CAZICQ010000050.1:1280-23402 GCA_964537775.1 uncultured Gemmatimonadaceae bacterium
AAAAAGCTGAACGGCCGAATGGCCGAAAAAGCTGAACGGCCGAATGGCCGAAAAAGCTGAACGGCCGAATGGCCGAAAAATACGAACGGCCATTGCCGAACTACGGCCATACGGCTCTACGGCTCCACCGCTCCACGGCTCCGCCGTTCTACCGCCTCACGAAGCGCACGTCCCGCACGCGGCCGGCGGCGACGGTAAAGGAGGTCGCCCGGCCGCCGGCACGGTCGAAGTGCAGCACGAGCTCGCCGGCGCGATAGCTATTCGCGTCGCCAGAGTCGGTGGCGACCAGCGGCGTGGCGGGGGCGAGCGGCCGCCGCAGCACGAGGCGGTCGTCGTCGGCGACGATATGGTACAGCGCGTCCATTTCGTCGCTGTAGTAATCGCCGGCAAGGGCGCGCAGGCCGGCAGCATCGAAGTGTGCCGGCGCGCCCGCGCCAGGTCGGCGCGGCTGGCCCGCGGCGCGCGCGGCCGGCACCGGCTCGGTGAAGCGGTCGGCGAGATAGATGTCCGCCACCTGGTGCGCGAGGGAGCCGGGATCGATAGTGCCGAGGTTGCACGTCTCGATGACGCTGAAGCGCTGATCGGGGAAGCGCAGGATGTGAGCGCGATAGCCCATCAAGCTGCCGCCATGCTCGTCGGTGCGCAGCCCGCGGTACTTCGACACCTCGTTGCCAAACGCGTAGGTGATCGTGTCGCGGCCACCGAGGATGCCGCGCGTGTGGATCAGCGCCTGCAGGGCGTCGCCGCCCACCTTGTGTGTGTAGAAGTTCTCGTCCCACTTCAGCAGATCTTCGACCGTGGTGTACAGGCCGCCGGCGCCGATCTTGTCGAAGTTCTGCAGGTAGCTGATGCGGAAGCCGCCGACGACCGTGGTATCGGGCATGTAGCTCATCGCCCGGTTCTTCATCGGGTGGCCGGGATCGTCGTGGAAGTGCGTGTGCGTCATGCCTAACGGCTGAAAGATCCGCTCGTCGGCGAAGACGCGGAGCGACTTGCCGGTGACGCGCTTCACGATCTGACCGAGGAGCCAGTATCCGGAGTTGCTGTAGAGGTACTCCGTGCCCGGCTTGAAGTTGAGCTCCTTCTGTCGCTCGATCAGCGCCAGCGCGGCGCTGTCGGGCATGACGTCCTCCATCCGCAGCCCCGACAGCTCCATCAGCACGTAGATGTCGCGAATCCCGCTCGTGTGGTGCACGAGATTGTCGATGGTGATCGGCACACCGTACGTCTTGCTATAGTCCGGCAGCTCCGGGATGTATTTGCGGATGTCATCGGAGAGCGCGATGCGGCCGTCGAGCACGAGCAGCGCGATGGATGCGGCGGTGAACTGCTTGGAGTCCGACCCGACGTAATAGACCATCCGCGGTCCATTGGGAATGTCGTAGTCGAGATTCGCCATCCCATAGCCACGCTCGTACACGAAGTTGCCGTTCTGCACCACACCGAGCGCGCAGCCCGGTGAGCCCGGCCTGTCCCACGCGGCGTACAAACGGTCGACGGGCGGATTCGGAGCGAAGGTCTGCGCGTGCCCGGCGGCAAGGGCTGCCAGGGCGGGCAGTGCGGCGAGAAGGGCAGGCTTGAGCATTGTAGGGGAAGGAGAGGATGTGGGGGGAAAGACGGTATGGCCGTATGGCCGAATGGCCGTAGTTGGAAAAGGGCGTTTACAGTTTTCGGCCCTACGGTCCTACGGCCCTACGGCCCTACGGCCCTACGGCCATACGGCCATACGGCTCTTAGTTAGCTCCCCGGCGGGATATTCGGATTGCCGATCAGCTCCACCGTCGGCAGTGGCAAGCACGTCGTCTTGCCGTAGGGCAGCCCGGTGGCATCGACGCCGTTGGGGAACACGGATCCAGGTTCGCCCTTGAAGGGGATGTTCCACTTGGTGCCGCGGAAGCGCAGCTGGTCGTTGAGGCGATGGCCGCCTTCGGTGAACAGCTCGCGGCGGCGCTCCTCGATCACCTGAGCGATCACCGCGTCCTGCGTGTCCGTCCCGTTCGGATCGTACGACGGAATCCCCGCCTCGGTATGCATCTGGTTGATGAGCTGACGCGCCGTGGCCAGGTCCCCGGTGCGTGCCGAGGCTTCGGCGATGAACAGCCGTGCTTCACGATACGACGCGAGGAGCAGCCCGTAGTCGCGCGACGTGTGCTTCTTGGTCGGATAGTACCAGATCTGCGCGTTGTCGAACGCGAGCTGGCCGGAGTTCGTAACGGCGACGCGGGGGTCCGGCACGCCCTGCCAGGTGACGTTGCGATAGTTTGGCGCGACGGTGGCGTTCTTTCCCTGCGGGCACACGACGTTTTCGCACAGCGCGTCGTAGCGCCGCGTGGAGCTGGCGTCGCGCGTCGCGACTTTGAGATACCCGACCTTCACCTTCTGGGCATCGGCAATCGCGCCGGCGAAATTCTGTAGATCCAACCGCACTCGCGCTCTTCCCACCAGCGCCATGTTCAGAATGTCCTGATTGTTCGCCTGCTGGGCCAAGCCGATCGCGTCGGTGAACCACGTCTCGGCGAGCTGGAGCACCTGTGTGGGTGTCATGATCGGACCGCCGTTGATCGCCATGCGGCAGAAGCCTTCCCCGAGCGCCACGAGCGCGAAGCCGCCATACGCGCGGACCGTCGCCTGGAGCGCGACCTTGTTAGGCACCTGCGCGTCGGGAAAGGACTGCAGCCGGTTGAAGACGTCTTCGGCCTGGAAACGCGCCGTCTGCAAGGGCGTGTAGATGCCGTATGCGGTAGAGCAGCTGCCCGTCGCGAGCGTCGGCTCGTCGGCCGTGATCTGTCGCGATGCCCAATTGCGCTGATTCAGGTTCGAGGACGCCTGAACGAATTCGTCGCTGATGAGCGCGGCACCAGCTACATAGTTGTTCCAGGCGCATTCGACATCGGCGACGACGCCGGCGGCGAGCGTGCCGGCGAGGGTCGGATCATTGAGCGCGTCCGCCGGCACACGGCCGGGCACATGAACGCTGAGGATGTCTCGGCAGGCCGTGACTCCAACGGAAGCCGTTGCGACGATCACTGCGCCGAGCATCAGTCGTGCTTTGGCTCTGGTGTTCATGGCGTCACCCGCATCGTGAGAAGCACACGTCGGAGCTGCGGCCAGCCCTCCTGGTTGTAACCGAGCAGCCCGCCGGGGTCGGATCCACTGCCGGCGCTGTTGCGAATTTCGGGATCGGTGAGCTTGACACCGAAGTCCGATCGCTGGGCGACCCACATGGTCCACCAGTTCTCGGCTGACACCGTTGCTGATGCGCGGGACAACCGATGGCTGGAGAGCCACGCCTCCGGGAAGGTGTACGTCGCCGACAGTTGCCTCAGCTTCGCGAAACCGCCCTTCACGATGCCCGGCTGACGGCGCGTATCGAGTTGATCGTAACCGAGCAGGATCGGGTCGGTGTTCTGAATGATCGCGATCTGGTTTCGGAAGGAGAGCAGCGCGGCGCGAATGTCGCCGCTGAGAATCGTGTTCCCACCCAGAAAATCGACCAATCCGTACAGTTGGAGATTGCGGAAGAGCGTGAGCGATGGCGCGACGGAACCTTCCCACGACGGCAGCGGGTTTCCCCAGTAGACGGCTGGCGCCTGTTTGCAGGGCACCGGCGGCCCGCCTCCTTTGGAGAAGTTGGTGCCCGGCAGGAGGGGCCCGCTCTCGCACATGAGATTGACCGCCTTCTTCGTGGGGCCGCTACTATCGATCTGCCCGGAGAGAATTCGCGTCTGAAAGATGCTGCCGAGCGGGAATCCGGGAACGTGATACTGTCCGAAGGTGGGGTTCATCACCAGCGACGGCGTGCCGCCTAACGTGACGACCTCGTTGTGGTTGTGCGACAGCTTGAATGCGAGCGAGAAGTCCGTCGCCCGGGAGCGGTACAGGTCAGTGTTCAGGCCGAGCTCGAGCCCACGGTTCAGGACCTCACCGATGTTGCGGAACTGCACGCCGGGAAATCCAAGCGAAGGCAACGCAGGCACCTGCACGAGCGCGTCCTTGGTCTTCTTGTCATACCACGTGAACTCGACGCCGACGCGACCGGATAGGAGCGACGCGTCGAATCCGGCCTCGAGCTCTTGACCGATCTCCGGCTTGAGATCGGGATTGCCGAGGTTCTGCGGGGTCAACGTGGGCACGCCGCCAGCACCGCTCGCCGGCGCGTATGTGCGCAGGGCGGCAAAGGCGTCGGGTTGCTGCCCGGCTTCGCCCCAGGCCGTACGCAGCTTGAGCGATGATACGGCGGGCAGCCGCTTCATGAACGGCTCATCGCTGAGTACGTACGCGGCGCTGAACTTCGGGTATCGCGTCGCTTTGTACTGCTTGCCGAAGGCACTGTTATCGTCGCCGCGCAGGGCCGCCGTCAGATACAAGCGATCGTTCACTTTGGCCTGCTCCTGCACATACATGCCAACGGTCTTGTTCTCGAGGAAGTTCTCCTGCGATGTGCGGAGCGCGCCCGACGTCACCGTTTCGAGGGTTCCGACGGGGAACTGCGTTCCCTGCGCCCACGAAGACTCGAACTGTTTCTGGTAGTACTGGACGCCGACCGCAGTCTCGAACCCGAGCCGCGCGAAGGGCTGCGCGCGCGCCGTGGCGGCGTAGTCGGCGCTGAGGTACGACGTGTTGGTGGTCTCCACGTCGCGCCGGCCGAGCGGATTGAGGCTGCCGACCGTGGAGATCTTCTTCCACAGATCCGACAATCCCTGATCGGTGTTGTCGGCGCCAATCGTGAGGCGATGCGTGAACCAGCTCGCCGGACGGTGCGTGAGCGTCGACGAGATCGTGTTGCGATCGATGTCCTCGTATCCCTGAACATTGTCTTCGTACACCTCGGGGACGTAAATGAGATAACCCCGCAACGGGCTATCGAGACCATTCGCGAGATTCCGTCCGGGCTCGCAGCCAGGTGAGGGACAGGACCAGAGAATGCCAGTCGTGATGGGCTGCTGCGCTCCCGCGGAGCGCAACCGGCTGCGCTCGTAGCCCAGACCAACGTTGAGCGTTATGCGTTCGCTGGGCGTGTAGGTCAGATTGCTTCGGCCACTGAAGCGATTCTTCCAGTTGTAGTCGACTGCGCCCTCGTCGCGATCCCAGCCGGCAAAAAAATAGTAGCTCAGAGCGTCGAGCCCGCCGGAGAGCGACGCTTCGTATGCCTGCGGATGTCCGGTCGAGAAGGCGGTGCCCTTGCACATCGTACCATCCTGCGAGTACGGCTTGGGGCAGTAGCCGTAATAACTCACCGGAAAGCCGACGTGGAGATCGTGTCCGATGACGTCGGCGTCGACGATCTGGCCCGTGGAGCTGCGGTAGTAGGTGTGCTGAAAGAGATTCTCCGGGTTGGGCAGCCAGTTCGCGCCCGCGCGCGCGACGTAAGAGATCGTGGCGCGCCCACCACCACCGCCCTTCTTGGTGATGATGTTGATGACGCCATTCGACGCCTCGGTGCCGTACAGCGTCGCCGCGGCTGGTCCCTTGATCACCTCGATGCTCTCGATCTCGTCCGGATTGATGTCGTTGATGCGCGACGGCGGATACCGGCCGTCGACGCCGACGGCCACCACACCGCCGGCGTCGGCGAAGGAGTTATTGACGCGAACGCCATCGATATAGATGAGTGGCTCGGACGCGAGGGTCATACTGCTCGCGCCGCGCACGCGCGTGTTGCCGCCCGAGCCGACGTCGCCGCCGGCGGACTGCACGCGCACACCTGGTACGTTGTTGAGGAGCTGCTGCACGTTAGGCGGCGGCGCTTCCTGGACGATCTCCGCCACCTTGACGGTTCCAATCGAGTTCCCGAGCTCGCGCTTCGATTGCTCGAGCGGCGTGCCCGTCACCACCATCTCGTCGAGCGTCGTCGCTGTGCGCTCGAGGGTAAAATGGACCGTGATGCTGGTATCGCCGACCGTGACCTGCCGCGTCGTGCGCGCATAACCGATACGGCGTGCGCTGATGCGGTAGGTGCCGGGCGGGATACCCGCAATGCGGTAAGTGCCCACCGCACCCGTCAGGGCGCCGCGTTGTGAGCCTTCAATCTGCACGGTAACCGCCTCGATGGGCTCACCGGTGCGTGCGCCGGTGACGCGGCCGCCGATGGCGGCGAGCTGTCGCTGCGTGGCGTTACCGCCCTGAGCCGGCGCAGGCGTGGTGAATGCCGCGATGAGCAGTGAGATAATACCAAACCATGGCAGAAGGTGGGTGGATGCATGGAGGCGCGGACGCTTGACAGGGCGGCGCATCATCTGCTCTCCGGAGCGGGGAGGAGGGGGAGGGGATGGGGAGGGGAAGCGCGAAACAGAAGTCGAAGGCGGGGCGCCGTCGCCCGCGAGCATGATGCGCGCTAGAACTACGGGCGTGCCGCGCGGCTGTCAATGCGGCGTCGCTGCTCGTATGTCCCCTGCCGATACGCGGCATTCGTCGCGCGCGAACGATTCGACGAGACGGGCGAAGTCGTCGGGCCGGCTGTAGTTCAACGCATGCGCACCGCCGCGCACCGTGACCAAACGCGCGCGCGGGGCGAGGGCAGCGAGGCGCCGCACCCAGTCGTCGGAGACGATCGGATCGCGCTCGCCTCGCACGATCAGCACCGGCAGGCCGATGTGCGGCAGCTTGTCCTCGATGCGGTCGTCGATGGCGTAGCGCAACGTCACGAGTGCGCGACGGGCGCCGGCACGTAAATAGTCGCGAGCAGCGAGTGGTATGAGCGACCACCGCTCACGTGGCATGTCGAACAGGAGACGCCACAGCTCCGGTAGCACGGCCCGGTGAGCGCCATCCACCGTTGGGCTGTCCAGCACCAGTCCGATTGCGCGTTCGGGCCAACGCGCCGCGAGATCCGCGACGACCTGACATCCATTCGAGTTGCCGACGAAGAGCGCGCGAGATATGCCGACCGCGTCGAGCCAACGCCGAAGCACGTCGGCGAGCTGTGGGATCGTGAGCACCGAACGGGGCTTATCGCTGCGGCCGAAGCCCGGCAGATCGGGAGCGTACACGTCGAACCAGCGCGCGAGCCGCTCGGCCGTCGGCACCATGTAGCGGCTCGACACCGCGATCCCGTGCACGAGCACGATGGGGACACGGGTGGCGTCGAGGCGATTGGCTTTCCACGCGCGAGCGAAGATCCGGGCTCCGTCGACCAGCGTCCACAGCGCGAGGGAGGGGCACGTACGCCGCGCTTCAACCTTGTCGTGCATGAGGGGCTCGGCTCCAGGCACATGTGGAGGTCAATCCGCAGATAAGAATTCTCTTAGAAATCTTGCCTGTCGAGGGAGGAACGGATACAGTAGCGGCGTGGCGGTGCTGCCACTCCCACGCTTCTTTTGGAGGGAGCAATCCGATGCGCCGTGCACTCGCTCTAGTCGTGCTGCTCGTTGCGCTCGACGCATCGCGCGTCGCATGCGCGCAGGCGACCGTCACCGCGAATCGAAACGCGCCGCTGCACAGCGGCCCGGCCGCGTCGTCGCCCCGAGTGGGCACGCTCGACTCGGGACAGACCGCGACACTCCTTTCGCACCGCGGCCGCTACGATCGCGTGCGCCTTGCCGACTCGTCGACGGCGTGGGTGTACGCCCGCTACGTCACGGTCGACAGCACGGCCGTAGCACCCGACAGTGGGCAGGTCACGCTGGAGGGCGCCGGCCAGCCGACGACCATCTCCGCCTTGCCAAAGCCACAACCACGTGAGGCGAATGATCCGACGTGCGCCGACATCGGAGAACCGAACCAACCAGGAAGCCCGGTGGACACCGTCACCGATCTGCTGAAGAACCGAATCGACGACGGTGCGTATCAGGAGGTCGGTTTCGCCGACGTGCTTGGTCTCGCGTGGCAGAACCTGCCGCGGAAGCGGTACCTGTGGTCAGCGGCGCAACGGCAGGCGGTGGCGCATAACGAGGGTGCGGCGATATCGCTCGTCGGCTACATCGTCGGTGGGAGAGCCGAGGGGCCGGAACAGACGAACTGCGAGCTGCCGGACGCGGACTGGCATGATTGGCACATCTGGCTCGTGCAGACGGAGGCGGAGGCATCGGCGCGCGACCGGACCAAGGCTGTGGTCGTGGAGGTCACGCCGCGCGTGCGGCAGAGCAGCGGGAGCACCTTCGACCTGACGCAGATTCAGACGTGGGCGCGCAATGGTCAGCGCGTGCGGGTGAGCGGATGGCTGCTGCTCGATCCCGATCATCCGGATCAGGTGGGGAAGACGCGCGGCACGATCTGGGAGATCCACCCGGTCATGAAGATCGAAACGACAGTCGGTAGTCGGTAGTCGATAGTCGGTCGCATGGCGGCCAATGAGCACGTCGCTGTCATCGCGGTACATGGAGTGGGCGGGCCGCCGCCATTCAGCACGGCGCGGGCGACGACGGATCTGCTCGTGCAGCGCCCGTGCGCGGCGGTGTCGTACACGGGTTTCGTCGAGCGGCCGATCGTCGTCCCGACAGCGTCCCTTCGGCGGATCGCCCACATCGCGCGCTCGCGCGTCACTGGCGCAGCAAATCGACTCGATGGTCGGAGTGCCCGAGTTTCGCAATGCGAACTGGGGCGTCCTGATCGTCGATCCGCTCGCTGTCCGGCTACGTGCGCACGGCAGACGGCCGGTTATTGGAGTTCAGCATTCTGTGCAACAGCTGGACGACGCCGCAGGCGGCGGTGGATCGTGTCGCGGATACCATCGCTGAATCGCTGGCGACGCTGCGCTGATACTATCGCCTAACGGCGGCCGGTCGTGCGTCGGCGCGTCAGCTGTGATGCACCTTCATGCGTATCGGGCCTTTTTTCCCGCCCTTTTGGCCCGCCGCCTCGACAACGAGAGTGTTTGCGCCTACGCAACAACCGTAAGCGCATGTGAACCACGGCGCGTCAGTTCCAGGTTGTTGCCTATTCGTCAAGTTGGTGAGCCAATCACATGGGCTGTCCGGACCGAGATCGGCCTGACTGGACGTCGGCGGCGTGCTCTCCTTGTGACATGTGCGTACGGCGACTCGCGTTTGTATGGTCGGCGGGTGAACGAAGTACATCCGTAGGTCTTTCTGGCTTGCATCCCGCTCTATCACGATGTAATAGACCGTGCCTGGTTGAAGGTCCCAGACAGCCACGGGCAGCACGCCGAGATTGACGATCTGAGCGACCATCCGTCCGGGGTCGCCGGCAGGAAAATCGTTGCCAACGTCAACGAGATGAACTCCAAGCACCGGGTAAAACGCCACCAGCACAGAATCGTGATATACAGGTTTGCCGCCTACATAGGTGGGCGTGCCAGCCGGCAGCAGTCGGATCGATCCCCAGTTTGCTGACTTACGGCTCGTGTCCCTGACGAAGGTTATGCCCTTCAAATACGACTGCCACTTTGCCGCGTCGTAATAGAGCACCGATTCCGTCAGCGTCGGCGGCTTCTGAACGGGCTGTAAGCCCACGCGACCGTCTGCAGGCATCGGCACCCTGCCGGGAACGCTCGGGCCCTGCGCCAGAGCACCGGCAGCGCAGACGCCGATCAGCGTAGCGGTGGCTGCGGAATGCGTGATCCGCGTACGAATCAGCCTGATATGCATCGCGCACCTCGTCTGGTGGTGTCTGCGGCAAAGATTTCGTATTCTGACGGCGCCACCGCCGTCGATACGATATCATTTCTTTTCAGCAACGTCCCCGGTACTGTCGGCGAGAACCTGCATCCGCGCCACTAGCGGCTGCAGCGGACGATCCGCATCCGCCCATAGAATGGCGACCGTGCGCGCCCATTGTCTTGAACGTTCACGATCGTGGCGGGCTGCCGCGAGCTCCGCGCCCAACGCCATCGCGCGCACAAACGATGCCGCGTTCACCGCGTCCAATAAGAGATATGGGCTGAGCACGCTGGGCGCAGTCAAGGATTGATCGAGCCAACGCGAAGCGGCGGCGGTATCGCCGGCGGCCATCAACAGCCATGCTTCCAGATAGACATGGTCGATTGCGACTTCTCCGGGCCGCATGTAGCGCCGCAACGCGCGGACGGTATCGAATTCCGCGCGCAGAGCCGCAAGGTCGCCGCGCGCGAGGGCCTTGTCCATCGCGACGAGACGTTCGCTCGACGATGGCAGGTCGTTTGCGGCGGCCGGCCCGAGGCACGGCACCGCGACGATCAGTGGGCGCATGAGCAACGCGTTTCGGTCTCGCTGTCGCTCGCCCGGATCCGACACGTAGCTACCCAGCACTTCATCCACGTGCGCGGTAAAGCCGCGCACGACGGTGTCGCACACTCCGAGCGCGGCATGTGCGAGCACCGTCGCCCGCTCCCCGAGCAGCGCGGGTTGCAGGTGAAGCGCCGTGCCATTCGCCCCGGCCACCAAGTACCGGGGCAGGTTCTCGGCGGCACGCATCAGCTCGGAGGCGCGATGCAGTCGACCCGTGAGCGCTGCAGGCCCGATAAGCGCATCCGCGTTGGCTACAGATGAGCTACTGTCCCGTCGCAGCATCGAATCGACGAGTTGCTTTGCCGCCGCCGGATCGCCGGCCTTGAGGAGCAGGCGCACTTGGGCGAAGGCAAGCCACCGGGATTTGGTGGTATCAGTAGCGAGTGCACGCGCACGCCGAATCTCCGACAATGCGGAATTCCCTTGCGGATCCGACTCGGCGATGATGCCGAGGGACTCGAGTACGTCGGCGAGTCGCTCGTGCGCGAGCGTGTTCTGCGGCATCGCGCGTACCCACGCGGTGTAGATGTCACGCAGCTCCCGCTGGTTGCGCAGAATGGCTTCTCCGGTCGTGGCCGGCACCGAGCGGGCAGTGGCGGCACTGATCTCGGACGCGGGGATGGGCACGAAGGCGAGGGTGTCGGCACGCTGTGAGGCGAACGCAGCGAACCTCTTGTCCGTGTGGCCAGCCAGGAAGCCGAAGCGCAGCCGACTCGAAGTCGTATATAGGACGTCGCCGAGTCGCACGAACGGAAAGTCGGGATACGGCAGACCGAGCGATTGAATGGCGCGCTCGTACATTCGCGCTGCTTCAGCGAAACTTCCGCGGAACGCATAGCCCGACGGACTCCGTCGATTCGGAATGACCGTCGAATCGCGGCTCTGGCAATCGCCCAGGCCGTACCACACCGTGAACTCGTCTGCGTGCTCGGCCCTCAGCGTGCGATACGCGGCGCACGCGTCTGCGTGGCGGCTCTCCGCCAGAGCGACGATTGCCTGCGCCCGCGCCGCATCTACCGGTGTCAATCGGCTGATGCGTGCCGCGGCCTGCTCGGCGTATGCTTTGCGTTCGCCAGCCAACTTGCGATCGCCAAGCCACGTCAGACTTTGCGCCAACCAGAGCTGCGCTTGCGCCAGATCGGGATCGCGCTGCAGCGCGCGCCGGAACGACTCGACGGCTGCGGTGAGGTTCCAGCTCGCCAGCAGACGGCGGCCGTCGTCGTACTCGCGCCACGCCGGCAGCGACGGGCGATAATGATCGCCGCTGCCGGTCCACGGCAGCTCGTCACGCTCACGCAGAACGCCATTCACGAGCACGCGATACCTATCCAGATCTGCGATATTTACCGACGCGAGATTCACCGTCCGCGCTCGGATCTGCTCCCCGCGTTCGGTGCCGTACATCGTGAGGTGCACGCGCAGCGAATCACGTTCGCGCTCGACGTCGCCCCAGAGCAGCGCGCCGGCTCCGACATCCCGGGCTGCGGCAAGAGCATCAGGCAGCTTCTGCCGACGCGCTCCAGATACGCGTTCGCCCATGCGGCGTTCGTCGACTAGCGAAATACCATTCCACTCGCGCAGAGCATCGCTGACGCGGTCGGTCACCTCGCGAGCCACGCCGTCGCTTACGTTACCCGCTGCAGACGTGAGCGGCAGCAATGCCAGAAGCGAGGGATCGACGCGCGACGCTCGACCGCGCACGAGCATCACGGTACCGGCAATCGCGGCGACTAGCACCGCCGCTACGGCGATGGCGCCAAACGACAGCCACCGTGCGCGCGAGGATGTGCCCGCCGTGAGAGCGGGCCAATGGCCGGCAGGGGCCGACCGGATCGCTCGCGCGAATTCTCCGGCCGTGCGGAAGCGATCGGCCGCCAGCTTTGCCATCCCGCGCCGCAGCGCGGCGTCCACAGGCATCGGACATGTGTTGCGCAGCATGCGCGCGGACGGCGGCGGGGATCCCAGGTGCTGCGCCACCACCGCCTGCGGCGTCGCGCCGCGGAAGGGCGCGAGACCGGTGATCATCTCGAACGTCGTGCACGCGAGGCTGTAGACGTCCGCGCGTCCGTCGAGCGCCGGATCAGCCGCAGCTTGTTCGGGACTCATGTACATCGGCGTGCCGATCGCGAGTCCGGACTGCGTCAGGCGCGCGCCGGCGCCGCGCTCGAGCGCGCGAGCGAGGCCGAAGTCCGCCACCAGCACGTGGTCGCCGGCGAGCAGAATATTCTCCGGCTTGATGTCCCGATGCACGATGCCGTTGGCGTGGGCGTAATCGAGCGCGGCCGCTATCTGCTCCGTGATGGCGAGCGCTTCGTCGATTGGCAGCTGCCGCTCGCGGTCGAGTCGCACGCGCAGACTCTCGCCGTCGACGAGGGGCATGACGTAGTACAGCATGCCCTCTTCGCTGCCGGAATCGAACAGCGGGACGATGTTCGCGTGCGACAGGCGCGCGGCGACCTGGATTTCGCGAACGAACCGCTCGGCATTCGTCGCGCCGCTCAGCTCCTCGTGCAGGACCTTAATCGCGACGTGGCGGCTGTGCCGGAGATCGCGAGCGGCATAGACCACCGCCATGCCGCCGCGACCGAGCTCGCGCTCGATCTCGTACTGCGCGTGCAGCGTGCGACCGAGCAGTGCGTCGGCACGTTCAGGCACGTTGGATTCCCGCTGGTTGGCTTATTCTGGACGCGTTACGTACCACAACACCGAGGTCAGGTCACAGGAACGCTCGCCGCGCGGCGTACGTCGTACACGTCTGGTTGGCGAAATGCGCAAGTAAAAATGCTCCCGCGCGTTGGCCTGCGCGAGAGCATTTCTATTGGCGTTTCGCTGTTCTTCGCGGCTTTCGCCAGTTCAGTCGGCCATCACCGTCGACCGTTCACCGTCGATCAGGTGCCCGTCACGCTCGGAACGAAGGTCGGGCCGAGGCTCGGGTTATTGTTCTTCTCGATGTCTGGCAGTGGCAGGCAGGTCGTGTTGCCGTACTGGCCGCCCTTGAGCGGGAATGGAGCGCCCACAGGTGGGTAGAAGGGAATCTGGAACCGCTCGATGTCGTAGTTGCGGAAGCCTTCCAGGAAGAGCACGCGCTGGCGCTCGCTGATCACGAGATTCTGGATCGACGCCGGGTCTGTCGGCCCGATGTAGGGCTTGAGCCCGACCGCGGCGCGCATGTTGTTGATGATCGTTACGGCCTGTGCGCCACCCTGCACTTCAGCGATGACGAGCTGCGCCTCCTCGTAGCGCGCCATCGGGATCGGTACCTGATCGCCGCCGCTGTATTTGAGCGGAACGTAGATGAGGGTCTTGTTGTTGTCGGCCGATCGCGTCGACGTGAGCGCCGTGGCCGAGCGTGGATCCACTTCACCCCTCTCGGTCGTGTCGTTCTGCGACCACGACGGAATGGAGTAGTATCCGTACTGCTTCGTGACCGTGTAGATGCGGTTGTAGTTGCGCAAAGCGGTGGCGTCGTTGCTGGTGTTCATCACGAAGCCCGGCTTCACGAGTTGCGCGTCCGCGACGGCGCCGGCGGTGTTCCCCTGGAAGAGACGCACACGAGCGCGACCCACATAAGCCGCCTGCTTGATGCTGTCGGCGCCGGCGGGCGCGCCGGTGATGGCCGCGGTGAACCGCGCTTCGGCGAGGGCGAACATCCCCTTCTGGTTCACGGCAGGCCCGTTGTCGAATGCCGCCTGGCACATGGACATGCCGAGCATCGCGTAGCTGAAGCCGGCGTAGAGGTTCGAGATGGCCAGCAGCGTGGCGCGACCGGGGACCTGCGCATCGGTCCACTTGCTCAAATTCGCAATGGCGTGGTCGGCGTCATAACGAGCGGTGGAGAGGGGCAGGTAGATGCCGGGCGCCTGGATCGCCGCGCAGCCGGCGGTGCCGTAGATACCATTGGTCAACGTGTTCGCCGTGCGGCGCGCGTAGTCCCATTGCGCCGCGCCGAGCTGCGCGTCGTTCATCTCGCCCGCGAGCAGCCCTTCGACGACGATCGCCGAGCCGAGCGCGCACTGATAGTCGCTGACCATTCCGGCGACCATGAGCTGCGCGTTCGCCGGATCGTCGAGCACGCTCACCGGAACGGCGTTAGGCGTCGTGACGTCGAGCAGTCGGCTCGTGCTGCACGCGGCGACGAAGCCGGCGGTCATCAGCAGACCGGCGAGCGACAGCGCGATCCGCCGCCCTGTCGGCCGCCAAGCCCCGTGTCCCGCGTTTGGTGTGTGTATGTGTTTCATCGATTGAGTCCGTCCATTGTTAGGCAGGTTCAGCGCCGGGTGTCCCGGCATGCTCAGTAGCTCAGGCGAAGGGTGAAGACGTAGGTGAGGAGCTGTGGCAGCTCGGCCTGATCGACCGAAGCCGGCGAGCTGTTCACGAACTGGCTCTCCGGATCGATGCCGGTGTACCGCGTCCACATCCCGAGGTTGCGCGCCGAACCGGTGAGGCTGGCGCCGTGCGCGCCCAAGCGGGCGGCGACGTTTGCCGGCACGTCGTACGAGAGAGAGAGCTCACGGAACTTCACATACGACGCGTCGTTGATCGTGAAGTCGCGGAGCGGGCCGCCGCTGAAGTACTGCGCGAGCAGCCTCGGGTCGGTGTTCTGCGGCTGGACGTACTCGAGGCAGGTGTGGAAGAGCTGGCAACGAATACGGATGTTATTGTCGAGCCGCCGGTAGCCCTTGGCGGCATCGAGCATCGCGTACAGACGGAAGCTTCGCAGCAAGGTGAAGGTGTTCGACCATGAGCCGGTGAAGGTTGGCGTGGAGTGGCCGAGGTACACCTTGGGCGCGATGAGCTGACCGGTGGGGCTGTAGCAGTGCGTCGGCTGGCCCTGTCCGTTGTCGCAGTAGATGTTCGACTTCGCAATGGCGACCTTGTTCGTGTTTGGATCGTACGTCGCCGAGTCGACGCGCACTACCTTGTACGAGAACCAGTCGAAGGGTGCGTGGCCGATGCGGTGTGCCGAGTTGCCCAGATCGATGACCGTGTCGGCCCCATTCAGCCGCGTGATCTTCGCCGACTGCGTGGCCAGATTGACGTTCATGTCCCAGGCGAAGTTTCGCCGGTTCACGAGCTGCGCCTTGAGGAGCGTCTCGATGCCGTGCTTGACGATCTCACCGGCGTTGAAGAACTGCGTGCTGGCGCCGAAGCCGGTGCCCGGGGCAACGCCGCGCGAGAGGATGGCGTCTTTCGAGTCGTCGTGGAAGTACGTGAAATCGATGCCGAAGCGGTCGTGGAACATCCCCGTCTCGAAGCCGAGCTCCGTACCGAGCACGCGCTCCGGCTTCAAATTCGGATTGCCGAGGCTGTTGGGCGTCAAAACGCCCCCACCGAGGGGACCGGCAACCGGCGACAACGTACGAAGGGCGGTGTTCAGTCCGGGCTGCTGGCCGGAGCCGCCGTACGCTCCACGCAGGCGCAGGCTGTTGAGCCATGACGGCAAATGCGGCTGAATCGACGGCTCGTCGCTGGCGACGTATGAGACGCTGACCTTCGGATACGTGACCCAGTGCACCTGGCTGCCGAAGGCGCTGTTGTTGTCGATGCGCACGGCACCGGTGAGATAGAGGCGCTCGTTGACCGCGAACTCCTGCTGGCCGTAGAAGCCGAAGGTGTTGTTCTGTGTCCAGTTCTCGCTCGACGGCTGGATCTTGCCGGCCGAGCTGATCGTCTGCAGGCCCGGCGCGGGGAAGAAGTCGCCCTCGGCCGACAGGTACGTATTGTAATTCGTGTAGTACTGGACGCCGCCGGAGGTCTTCGAGTTCACCGCCGGCGTCAGGTTGAAGTTGAGCGTGCCGTTGTAATCGTACGTGTTGTACGTCGCCTGGTGCTGACTGTTGTAGCGGTACCCCTTGGCGTAGGCGCCCCAGAAGTAGGCGAGCGTGTCGTTGGTGAGGTAGGGCACGTACTCGACGTTTCCTTCCTGCGTGACGTCGGTGCCGACCGCGAAACGATTCGAGAACCAGCGGAAGGGGTTGTAGTTGATCGTGGCGCTCGCCGTCAGGCGATTGAGGTCCTGCCAATCCTTCTGCGCCTCGTCGGCGGCGGGTGGCGTGCCCTGAAATCCCTGGACGTACGTACACCCGACGTCGCCGCCGCAGAACTGCGGGAGGTTGGCCGGGTTGGAGTACTCCGAGTCCCACATCAAGCCGCCGCAGCCCGCCTCGCACGAGAGCGTGGTGTGGCCGTAGATGTAGCCGAAGTTCGTCTCGATGTTGACTTTATCGTTAGGCGTGATCCCGAGATTCGTGCGGAAGCTGCTCTTCTTCTGCTCGTTGCCCGGGTCGACACCCTGGTTGTCGATGACCGAACCGCTGGCGAAGTAGCGGAAGGCGCCGACGCCGCCGCTGACGTTGCCGTCGTAGTTGCGAATGGCGCCGGTGCGGAAGACCGGCGTGCCGAGCGAGTCCTCGCGCCGAATCACGTTGAGGCCGAGGAGCGGCCCGGTGCCATTCGGCGTGCAGTCCGTCGGGCTCTGGACGTGGCACCAATTCGTGGCGATGCGGCCCGCGGCGTTCTGAAAGACATTGCTGCCACCGGCGACATTGAAGTTGTACGACGTGCCGCCGGACGTCCCCTTCTTCGTGATGATGTTGATCACGCCGCGCGCCGCTTCGGTGCCGTACAGCGTCGCCGCCGCGGGACCCTTCAGCACCTCGATGCTCTCGATCTGATCGGGATCGAAGTCGTCGAGACGGGAGATGACGCCGGAGCCGAACGCCTGGATCCAGATGCCGGTTCCCGTCTGATTGTTGACGCGGACGCCATCGACATAGACGAGGGGATCGGCGGAGAGGGAGAAGCTGCCGATGCCGCGAATGCGCACCCGCGTTCCGGCGCCCACCATACCCGTGCCGGGCAGGATGGCCACGCCGGGCGCGCGGCCGTTGAGGAGGGCGTCGACGGAAGGCACCACGCCGACCTTGGCCGTGACGTCGGCAGCATTCAGTTGATCGACCGACGTCCCGACCTCCCGGCGCTGGGCACCGCCGGCGGTCCCGGTCACGACGACCTGATTCAGCTCGATCGCCCGCTCGAACAACACGAAGCGCACGTTGGTCGCGCCGACGTTCACCGTCTGCGCTGCCGGCCGGTAGCCGATCATGCGCGCGTTGAGCGTGACGGTGGAGCCAGTGATCCCCGTAATCCGAAAACGACCCGCCGCGTCGCTGACGGCGCCTCGCGTTGGGTCTCCTTGTACGGTTACCTGAGCGCCCGGTAATGGTCGTAGCGAGCCTTCGATCACGACGGTGCCCGCGACAGCGCCTCCTTGGGCGATCGCGAACCGTGGCAAGGCAAGCACGGCCACCGCGAGCGCGGTTGCAATGCAACTGGTTCTGAAGCTCGACATCGGTATCCTCCGAACGACGTGCAGGAAGGGGTGACAACGGCGCGGGTCGGGGACCGCGCATTGAACGACAGCAGCATGGAACGCAGACGATCCTCGAAAGAGTGCACGGCTGTCATGCATGCCGCAAGAGCGGTGTACCAGTGCGCGCACCATCTTGCCGGCTATTGCCCTCGACCGCGTTCGGAACGAGAATCGTACGGTCGCGCCAGGTGACGCAAACGGCCCATGCCGGAGTTACGGCACCGGTCGCACGATCCCGCCTCCAGCGAGGAAGAGCATGCTGGCACTCAGTCGCATCCGTCTCACGTTTGGCACGGGCCTCTTCCTGCTGGCGGCGGCGCCCGCCGTGTCGCCGCTGCACGCGCAGCGCGCCGACGCACCAGCGCCGTCGTTGGCAAGCCTGAACGATTACATCGAGAAAGCGATCGCGGATTGGGGAATCGCCGGACTCGCGATCGGGATCGTGCACGACGATTCCGTGGTGTACGCGCGCGGCTTCGGCGTGCGCGAGGCGGGAAAGCCCGACCGCGTGGACACACGCACGCTGTTCGCCATTGGATCGAACTCGAAGCTGTTCACCTCCGTGCTCGCGGGCATGATGGTGGACGCGAAGAAGATGAGCTGGGACGCGCCGGCGACGACATACCTGCCGACATTTCAGCTGTACGATCCCTGGGTGACGCGCGAGATCACGCTGCGCGATCTGCTGTCGCACAACAGCGGTCTGGGACGTCGCGGCGACATGCTCTGGTACGCGTCGCCATTCGATCGCGCGGAGGTGCTGAGGCGCATTCGTTATCTCAGACCCAACAGCAGCTTCAGATCACAATACGGCTATCAAAACATCATGGTCATGGCCGCCGGCGAGGCCACCGCCGCCGCCGCGGGGCGGAGCTGGGACGATCTCGTGAAGGAGCGAATCTTTCAGCCGTTCGGCATGACGGCGAGCAACACGAGCGTGCGCGATCTTGCCGGAGCGCCCGACGTCGCGTCGCCCCATCTCTTACGCGATGGCAGGCTGACGCCCATTCCGTGGCGGAACATCGACAACATCGGTCCCGCGGGCTCGATCAATTCGAACGTGGAGGACATGACGAAGTGGCTGCGCTTTCTGCTGGCGGGCGGCCGCGTCGGCAACCGGCAGCTGCTTAACGCGACGACGCTCCGTGAGATCGCGTCGCCACACACGATCATTCCCAGCCCGGACGACACGCTGTCGCCGTCGACGCACTTTCACGCCTACGGCCTCGGCGTCGGCATGTACGATCTGTTGGGCGTCAAAGTCATGTCGCACACCGGCGGCATCGACGGTATGCTGTCGCAGGTGACGTGGGTGCCGGAGCGCCGGCTCGGCTTCGTGATCCTCACCAACACGGAAGGGCACAACGCCGTGTACACCGCCATCGGGCACCGGATCCTCGACCTGTACCTCAGCGCGCCGCCGCGCGACTGGAGCGCGATCCTGCTCGCACAGGTGCGCACGCAGGAGGCGGCGCAGAAAGCCGCGGAGGAGCGGCTCGAGGCGTCGCGGCCGAAGGATACCAGGCCGTCGGTACCGATCGACCGCCTCGCCGGACGGTACACGAACGAGATGTACGGCGACGTGACCGTGAGCCTCGCCGCCGACAAGCTGGTGCTGCAATTCGGACCGTCGCTCACGGGCGACCTGGAGCCGTGGGCGAACGACTCGTACAAGATCGTTTGGCGCGATCGCCGCGAGGGCACCGGTCTCGTGGCGTTCACGGTGGATCCGCTCGGTAGCGTGAGCTCGCTCCGCCTGTATCAGTCGCTCACTCCCGCCGCGTTGCGCTCGCCCGACGTGGACGAGTTCCGGCGGGTCACGCCAGCGGCGGCGTCCCTGGGCGCACGCTGAACGGCTCACCTTCCACATCTCCGCGCCAAACGATGCGCCAGTCGAACGTCCTCCTGATGCTCCTCGCCACCGCCTGCGCGCAGGCGCGCCAGCAGGCAGCAAGCGCACCGGCTGCTGCGCCGGCCCCCGTTCGCCAGGAGAGCGCCACGCGCCCGGCAGCGCTCCAGGACACGATATACGACGTCGTGATCCGCAATGGACGCGTACTGGATGGCGAGGGGAATCCGTGGATTCGCGCGGACGTCGGCATCCACAACGGGCGATTCGCCAAGATCGGCAAGATCGTTCAGCATGGTGCCACCGAAATCGACGCGACGGGGAAGTACGTCAGCCCCGGCTGGATCGACATGATGGATCAATCGGGGGGCGTGTTGCCGCGCAACGGGCTGGCCGAGAACAAGCTGCGCGAGGGCGTCACGACCGCGATCGGCGGAGAGGGTGGGATTCCCGCGCCCGCGGCTCGCGTCGGCGACTACTTCGCCCGCCTGGAGCAGCAGGGGATCAGCATGAATTTCGGCAGCTACTTCAGTGAGACGCAGACGCGCGTCGCGGTGCTGGGAGAGTCAGCCCGCAAGCCCACTCCGGCGGAGTTGGACCGCATGCGCGCGATCATGGATACCGCGATGCGCGGCGGGGCGATGGGAATGACGACGGCGCTCATCTACCCGCCGTCGAGCTACAGCACGACCGAGGAGCTGGTGGAAGTGGCGAAGGCGGCTGCCAAATACGGCGGCACCTACGCCAGTCACATGCGCGACGAGGGACAGGGAATCGTCGGCGCGATCAAGGAGCTGATTGCGATCAGCGAGGGCGCCGGGCTGCCAGCGGAGATCTTCCATCTCAAGGTGGCGTTCCAGCCTGGATGGGGTGTGCTCATGGACTCGGTGCGACAAACGGTGGATGCCGCGCGAGCTCGCGGCGACGACATCGCGGCCGACATGTACGTGTACACGGCGGGAGGCACCGGACTCGAGGCGACGATTCCGTCATGGGCGCACGAAGGCGGCACCGATTCGCTCAAGGCTCGTTTGGCAGATCCGGCAATCCGCGCCCGATTGAAGCGGGAGCTCACGACGGGCTCGCCGGGCTGGTGGAACATCGTGGAAGCCGCTGGCGGATGGAAAGGCGTGGTCCTCGTAAACGCGCGCAATCCAGCCAATGCGAAATACGAGCAGAAAAGCATCGCCGAGATCGCCCAGGAAACGGGCAGGGACCCCGCCGACGCGGCCTGGGACCTAGTGGCTCAGGGCAGCGGGCGCGTGATGGCGATCTACCATATGATGAACGAAGGCGACATCGAGACGGCGTTGCGTTTTCCGTGGACCAGCATCGGCAGCGATGCAGGCGCCATCTATCAGCTGGGCATTCCCGATCAGACCGGATTACCGCATCCACGCAGCTTCGGCAACTTTCCGCGCGTGATCGCGAAATACGTCAAGGAGCGCCACGTCCTGACGCTGCCGGAGGCGATCCGGAAAATGACCGGCTGGCCGGCGACGCGAATGCGCCTGGCGAACCGGGGTACGATCCAGGTGGGCAACTGGGCCGACGTGACGATCTTCGACTACGATGCGCTGCAGGACCGCGCGACCTACGAGTATCCGATGGAATTTCCCACGGGCATCGAGTGGGTGCTCGTGAACGGCGTCGTCACGGTCGATCACGGCAAGCACACCGGGGCCAAGGCGGGACGTGTGCTCTGGGGTCCCGGCTACGCTCCGCCGGCGCGAAGCGTGGGAGGGGGGAACTGATCGTTGCCGCCCGTCTCCCGGCCACCGCAGCTCCGTGTCGTGGCGCTGGCGGCGCTCCTGACCGGTTGCGCGGGTGATGATCCATACCGCGACCAGGTGCGCGGCCACGCGCTGCCGGTGGCGGCTCTCACTCCGACGGCGACGGCCGCTCTCTATGGCGAAGCGGCGCGCGCGTCATTCAACGAGGGAACGCCGTTGCTGCTCGATCCGGAGTATCTGCCGCGCACATCCGGATGGATCGGTGGCGATCCGATGCCTAACGAGATAGCGACGGCGATCGAGCGCGCCGGCGTGGCCAGCGGCCGCTGCACCCCGCCGCCGGAGCAGCGGGCGGTGCCGGTGTGCGCCGCCGGCCAGCCAGGGTATGTCGTGCGCTTCTCGCCGGTGTTTCGCGCGCCCGGGGACACGGTCGAGGTCTACCTCGCGGTCGTGAAATACCGCACCGCGCCCAATCAGTCGTCGGAGGCGCTCCGCTTCGAGAAGGCGTATCGCGCGGTGCCCGCCGGATCCGGCTGGCGGATCACCGGCGAAGCGCGGATGCCGGCGCCGCGCTGATCGCCTGCGGCGCAGCTACCTGACCGTGAATGGACTGAGGCTGTTCTGCAGGTCGCGCGCGGCCTTGAAGCTCACGTCTCCGAGCTGAACGTTCGGATTCCGGCCGTTGGCGAACGCGTGACGGAGTCGAGCGCGTGTTTCGCCGCTGATCGCCAGCGAGCAGCCGCCGAGCAAGATCAATGCGCCGAGCTGAACGAGCCGCACCATGATCTGTCGCATTCTGTCCCCCGTCCGAGATGTGTTGCATACCGCGTTGCATGCAACATTCCACATCGCCCAGGGCAGCGCAACTGCCGGTTAGCGCAATTGTTCCAGCACGGATGCCAGGTAGTCGATCGCCCGCGGATCGGCCGTCTGGCCGAGCCAGAAGAGCGCCTTGGCACGAACGGACGCTGGCGCTGATCCCTTGGCGACGCCGATCAATGCCGG
>CAZICQ010000051.1:0-1440 GCA_964537775.1 uncultured Gemmatimonadaceae bacterium
GACACGTCCACGGCTCCGACATTCTCCTCGAGGTGCTTGCGTGTTTTGCTGCCGGGGATCGGCACGATGTCCGCGCCCTTGTGCAGCAGCCAGGCGAGCGCGATCTGTCCCGCCGTTGCGCCTTTCCTCGCCCCCAACGATGCCACCGCATCCGCGGCGCGCATGTTGGCATCGAAGTTCCCCCCCTGGTAGCGCGGATCGCCGCGGCGGAAGTCGCCTTCCGGATACTCCTCGGCGCGCCTCACTGCGCGCGTAAGGAAACCGCGGCCGAGCGGCGCGAACGGCACGAGCCCGATGCCGAGCTCACGCAGCAATGGAATGATGCGCGGCTCCAGGTTGCGTTCCCACAGCGAATACTCGCTCTGCAGCGCCGAGAGCGGGTGCACGGCGTGCGCGCGACGTATGGTCCGCTCGCCCGCTTCGGAGAGGCCGAGGAAGCGCACCTTCCCGGCGCGCACCAGCTCGGCCATCGTGCCGACCACGTCCTCGATTGGCACCGTGGGATCGACGCGATGCTGGTAGAGCAGGTCGATGTGGTCCGTCTGCAGCCTGCGCAGCGAACCTTCGACCGCTGCGCGAATGTGTTCCGGCCGGCTGTCCATGCCGGCGATGACGCCGCTCGAATCGAACTTGAATCCGAACTTGGTCGCGATGACGACGCGGTCACGCCCGCCGGGCTGCTCCTTGAGCGCGCGGGCCAGCAGCTCCTCGTTCTTGTGCGGTCCATACGCTTCGGCCGTGTCGAGGAAGGTGCATCCCAGCTCGATTGCCCGATGAATCGTGGCGATGGATTCGCGCTCGTCGCGCTCCTGCGGAGTGCCGTACGCGTGGCTCATACCCATCAACCCGAGGCCGATGGCCGAGACCTCCAAACCGCTCTTTCCCAATTTGCGCTGTTGCATGGGCGCTCCTGTGGTCAGTGATGTCAGCGTCGGTTGATGCAGCCGTCCGTCATCTGGAAGATGCTGGCTCGTCCCCGTCGAGCTCACGTGTCATCTCGATCATCGTCCGCCGGAACCCCGCGCGAGCAAACAGCCGCTGCGCGGCGGTGTTGCACTCCGCCGTGGAGAGCACGACGCGCGGCGCACCGCGGGCGCCGAGCGCTGAGACGGCGGCGGCGAGCAGCATGCGTCCGACACCCTGTCCGCGATGGGGAGCATCGACCACGATGTCGTACAGCACGCCGGCGGGCCCGCGCAGTGACATGTAATCGGTTCCTTCGACAGCTGCATACGTGTAGCCGAGCACCTCGCCGGCGCGATCGGCAACGAGCACGAGCACGTCCGGCTTCTCGAGCTGCGTACCGAGATAGGAGGCGTAGCCGCGCTCGGTCTGCGCAGTGGCGGCGATGAAGCGCGCCGGATCGAAGTCGTGATGCATGCGGACGAGCAGCGCGCCGAGTCGACCGATGGCCGGGAGGTCAGCGGGTATGGCCAAGCG
>CAZICQ010000051.1:1540-22968 GCA_964537775.1 uncultured Gemmatimonadaceae bacterium
CGAGCAGCGCGCCGAGTCGACCGATGGCCGGGAGGTCAGCGGGTATGGCCAAGCGGATCGCGACAGGAGGATTCACCACGTGACCCTCTGGGGCACAGTCGGTGCCGCTCCCGGCGCGAGAACGTGGAGACCCTCTTCCCCCCGTTCCGCCTGCCGATGCGGCTCACGACCTGATCGGCTGTCTTGAAGCCATTCAGGGACCCTCGCGAGACTTTCTCGCGTAGACCGATGATTTCTGGGGCGGTCGTTCGTCAAAGAGTGCAGAACCCAAACCGGAGATCACCATGTCAGCAGCGCTTCTGCAATCGAGCTCACCCCTCGCCGGCTCGGCCGGCGTACCGTCCCCGCGCGCGCGCCTTGTCGGCCGCATCCTCACCGGAATCACGGTGGCCTTTCTGCTGTTCGACGTCGTGACGAAGCTGATCGGCGCAAAGCAGTCCGTGGAAGGCACGGTGAGCCTCGGCTATCAACCGCACCATGTGCCGATCATCGGCGTGATCGGCGCCATCTGCCTTGTCTTGTATGTCATCCCGCTCACGGCGCCGCTCGGCGCGATTTTGCTCACCGCGTATCTGGGTGGTGCGGTCGCGTCGAATCTCCGCGTCGATAACCCGGTGTTCTCGCACACCCTGTTTCCGATCTATTTCGCGGCCGTGATGTGGGGCGGGCTGTACCTGCGCGACGGGCGCGTACGCGCGCTGATCCGCGCCAAACAGTGATCCGGAGCGCGGCAACGGAACGGCGTTCGACTTGCGACTACGGACACGAAATGCACGCATCGCGATTACCCAGACGTTTATTTCGTCCTTTGCTGGTGACGGATCGCCTTCTCGAACGCTGCAATCATGTCGGCAGGCGCTGGGATCCAGGACATTGCGACGCGAACTCCTCGCGGTCCGCCACCGATCACGATCAGATCGACGTCGGAGGCAGCAACCTCGGCAAGCACAAGCTCCAGCGCCGGCAGATTGCCGTGGATGTCGTAGAGCGCCGCAACGCGCCGGATCGTCTTGAGCGTTGGACGATCAGGCACTCTGCGGCGCGAGCTCGTAACTCAGGGTGAACGGATAGTCCTTGTCGTGTCCAATGGATGTCGAACCGTTGCCTTGAAGACCGATGAGCCCACCTGTGCCGGAGCCGGGGATGACCGAATACGATTCCTTCGCCTGACCGCCCTCGAAGACCCCAGAACGCTGGAGGACGAAGCTGCCGGACCGTTCGCCGATTCGGCCAACGATGCGTTCCAGCCCAACGAACGCCGCTGTGCCATCGCTCCGGTACATCATCAGGTATTCGACATGACCCGTCCCGTCGATGTCGCCACTGAACGTCTTCGTGACGGTGGCCCTGGTGAGCTTTGGAAGATTGTCGCCTTCGCTGTACGGCTGCTCATTCCACGTCGCGACGGCAAAGCGCGCGTTCGCTGTCTGGGGCATGGGGATTCTCCGGAGAATTGAAGTCGCGTCGAAGCTAATGTACGATCTCGAGGTTGCGTGCAGCAGAAAGCACGATCGGCCACGTCACGACCGCGGATGAAGCCATGCGTGGCAACGGCATCAACTACGACACCGGATTCCTGAGCGCGGGCACCAGCACACACGAGCCGTTCGACCCGGAGCTCGTGCGTCGCGAGATGCGCGTCATCGGCGAGGATCTGCATTGCACCGCCGTGCGCATCACGGGGGGCGATCCCAACCGACTGGAGATCGCCGCCTCGTATGCCGTGGACGCTGGCCTCGAGGTGTGGTTCTGCCCATTCACGAATGGTCTGACACAGAGCGAGCTGCTGGCGCTGCTCGCCGACTGCGCCGAGCGGGCCGAGCGCCTCCGCCAACGCGCGGGGGGAGCGGACGTCGTGATGCTCACCGGCTCGGAGATCAGCCTGTTCACCATCGGCTTCCTTCCCGGTGACACGCTCGAGGAGCGACTGGCGGTGATCGCCGACGCAGTGCGCGTGCGCCAGATCATCGCAGACGTCCGCAAGCGCATGGACGAGTTCCTGCGCCAAGCGGTCGATGTCGTGCGCGCGCGATTCAAGGGGCGGGTGAGCTATGCCTCTCTGCCCTTCGAGGGCGTCGACTGGTCCCGCTTCGACATTATCGCCACGGACGCCGGCTACCGGTCGCGCGAACACCTCACACAATTCCGCGATCTCATCCGCGCCTTCGTCGCGCAAGGACGGGCGCAAGGAAAACCGGTGGCGGTCACAGAGTTTGGGTGCGGCACATACCGCGGTGCGGGCGGGGTGGCGGGCCGCGGCGATCAGATCGTCGAATGGGGAAACGATGCCCGGCCCCACCGGCTGAAGGGCGACTACGTCCGCGACGAGGACGAGCAAGCGACCTATCTGTGCGAGTTACTGGAGGTGTTCGAGGCCGAGGGCGTTGACAACGCGTTCGTGTACACATTCGCGCGATACGATCTGCCGCACAGCAATGACCGGCGCGCCGATTTCGACGTGGCGAGCTACGGTGTAGTCAAGGTGCTCGACGGCGAGAGCGGTTCACGCGTTCGCCGCTATCCCGGCATGCCGTGGGAGCCGAAAGCGGCGTTCGACGCGCTGGCGAAATACTACGCAAGTCGGCACTGATGACGAGCGATCGAAAGATCATCCTGCACTACCTGGTGTAGACCGGCTGAAACGAGCCGCAAGGCCCCTACTGCAGTCATGGACGCGAGATCACATTGGGAAGAGGTCTATCGCGCCAAAGGTGCGACGGCAGTCAGCTGGTATCAGCCGGAGGCGCGCTTATCGGTCGAACTGATCCAACAGGTCGCGCCTGATCTCGCGACACCGATCATCGACGTCGGCGGCGGTGCATCGACGTTGGTGGACGGACTGTTGGCGTCGGGATACACGGATGTCACGGTGCTCGACGTGGCTGAATCGGCGCTCGAGATCGCCCGCTCCAGGGTTGGCCACCGCGCTGCCGACGTCCGTTGGCTGGCAGCCGATGTGCTGAGTGCCCAGTTACGCGTTAGGCACGTGGGATTGTGGCACGATCGCGCGGTGTTCCATTTCCTCACCACGGCAGCAGCGAGAGCGCGATACGTCGAGGTGGCGCGCCGGACACTACGGCCGGGCGGTCACATCATCGTCGCCAGCTTCGCGCCGGACGGTCCGGAGCGGTGCAGCGGTCTGGACGTCGTTCGCTATTCGCCGGAGTCGATGCACGCACAGTTTGGCGGCGGTTTCCGGTTGCTCGACAGCCGTCGAGAGGAACACCGCACGCCAAGCGGTGCGATCCAGTCGTTTGTCTATTGCCTCTGCCGGCTTGTCGAGTAGGCTCAGATCATTTCTTCGAGCCGGACGTAGCTCGCCTCCATTCCGTGTTCCATACCGGTCGCCAGCATCGCGGCCCGCGTTTGCGCGTCGGGCAATGTCATGCGCAGCGTCATCAGCGTGCCGCCGCCGTCCGCATCGAATCGCGTGTCGACGTGGTTATCCGGCGTCGGATCCGGCATGTGCATGCGCTCGACGTGACGGATGCGACGATATGGTTCGAGCTCCAGATACTCGCCGGTCAGATAGAATCTCTGGCCTTTGCCGTTCGACCACTCGTAGCGCATCTTGCCGCCGGGTTTGGGCTCGCTGATGCAGACGGGCATCGTCCAACCATCCGGCCCGAGCATCCATTGTTGGATGAGCGCCGGCTCCGTATGTGCGCGGTACACGGCTTCGGGCGGCGCGGCAAAGCGCCTGGTGACGACGACGTGCGTATCGCCTTCGGTCTTCAGCGTCATCTTGCTCATCGTGATTTCCCCCGCTCGTTGTGCTCGAGGGCGGCCAACACCCTGTCGAGCCGGTCGTAGTTCTTCTCCATGGCTTTTCGCAGCGTCACGAGCCACTGATCCATCGCCTCGATGCCGCCGCTCGACAGTCGCCGAGGACGCCGGGTGCCCTCCACGCGACAGACGATGAGCCCCGCGTCCTCGAGCACCTTCAGGTGCTGCGAGATCGCGGGCTGGGTCATCTCGAACGGCTTGGCCAACTGCGTGACCGTCGCCTCGCCTCGGGCGAGGCGGGCGACGATTGCGCGGCGCGTCGGATCGGCCAACGCGGCAAAGGCGGCACCGAGGTCGAAGGCCGCTTTCATAAGCTCTAGCTTATATAAGCTACCGCTCACTGTCAACCGGTGGAGAGTGCGTTCACCGCCGCGAGCGTCACCGTGTCGCCGGGCGCGAACACCGCGACGAAGTTCACGATGCGCTCGTCCGGCACGCTCACCACGGTGATGAGTCGCAGGCTGTCGACGCCACCCGGCGTGCAGGGTCCTAGAAAACAACCGTCGAGGAGCCCCGTGGTGCGGCGGCAGGCCGCGGTGAGGACGGCAAGGATGCACGCCACGAAGAGCCAAGTGCTCCCCCAAGCGCCGCTGACTCCGTTCCGAGATCCAACCATTGCGGAGCCTCAGAGCGCACATGCGCCCATCGCCACTGTTGCGATGGACCGAAATCCACGTCGCGGTACGGAGTACATGTCGCCTCCCGGCGTACGCCGTCGCGTAACGATGAATTGTGTCGGACCGTGCAGCAAGATCGGCTGCTGGAGCCCGGCGGCGCGCGCGCGAGGCGTCAGCTGCGTTGCCGCTCGTGACGCTTCAAGGCTTCGGCGCGTTGCCTTGCCAAGCCGCGGGCTCGACGCCGAACTGCTTCGCGTACTCGGCGTTCAGCCGCTGCCAACCGCCGAACTTCAAGGCATCCATGCCGACGATGCGACCGATTGGGTGGCCGGCGAGAAGGCGATCGAGGACATCGAGGCAGATGTGCCAACCCGCCGCGCCCATGGCGATCCAGGCGCGACCGATCTGGGCCCACAGCGTCAGGCGCGTGCCGTTGCCGAGCGGCTCCAACTCCCAGCGGACGTCTCCGCCGCCCCAGGTGAACTCGAGCACTCTGGGCGCGTCGGCCCGCTTTACCCGCGTCTCGGTGACATGCGGCGCCGGCGCACCCACTGTCGTGAGCTTGGCGGTGCCGACCGCGCCGAGGTTCCGGTCGGAATCGAACGGCGCCCACTCGCGGAGCTGCTCCGGGTCGGTGAGCGCTTCCCAAACCTTCGCAGGAGGAGAGCGGAGCTCGCGGACAAGCACGAGCGTCCAATTCTCCCCGTCTTTCCGGACGTCGGCGCCAGAAGCGGGACCGGGCATGTACTGGTCGTGGTCGGTCATGTCAGCTCACCGCTTTCTTTACGAGTGCACCGATCCGTGCCTCTTCGGCGCCGGTCAACTCCTCGAGGGCGAAGGCGGTCGGCCACATGTGGCCATCGTCGAGCTTCGCCTTGTCGCTGAAGCCGAGGGTGCCGTACCTCGTCTTGAACTTCTGCGCGTTCTGGAAGAAACAGACGACCTGGCCATCCTTGGCATATGCGGGCATTCCGTACCAGAGTCGCGGCGACAGGACTGGCGCGTTGGCCGTGATGATGGCGTGGAGGCGCTCGCCCACGGCGCGATCGTGCGGCGGCATCGCCGCGATCTTGGCGAGCACCGCGGCTTCGTCATCCGCCTTGCCTGCCCGCGCGCCACGTTTCGCCTGCGCCTTCAACTCCTGGACGCGCTCCTTCATAGCGGCTCGTTCGTCGTCCGTGAACCGCGCAACCTTTCCGTTCGTCTTGGTGGTTTTGGCCGGCCTGCGCGCCGCCTTCGTTGCATTGTTCTTCTCAGCCATGGCGGATCACCTCCGAGAGGGAGTCGCACGCGGGGTTCGCGCGTGCGCGTATTGCTCACCGCTTTCGTTTCGGTGTTTTCGCGGATGAGGCCTTCTCCATGCGCTGAAGATGTTGCTCCAGCGCGTCCACGTGCTTTGACCAGAGGCGGCGAAATTGCGCCAGCCACGCGTCGACTTCCTGGAGCGGTTTGGGATTGAGGCGATAGACCCGCCGCTGCGCCTCCACGCGCGACTCGACGAGACCCGCCTCGCGCAAGATCTTGAGGTGCTTGGAGACCGATGGCTGCGGCAGGCGCAGGCGGTGCATCAGCTCGCCCACCGAGTGCTCGGACGAGGAGAGCATGCTCAGGATGGCGCGGCGGTGCGGTTCGGCGATGACGGCGAAGGCGGATTCCACTGCAGGAATATGCCTAGACGTTCATATGCCTGTCAAGAGATGCTAGATGTTGGCTGCTCATGGAGAGCTGACGCAACCCGCGCACGCCGCTGAAGCACCTCGTCACCAACCTTCAGCGAAAGAAGATAGGCGCGTGGGCGGCGCGGGCACCGCACGGATCATTCCGGGTGATCTGCCGCTCGAGTGGCGCAACGTGTCCGTCCATCGGAGCGGGTCAACGCAGCGCGGTGAAATCGAAGCCAAGCGCGATCGTTGATGCGCTGTCCACACGCCATGTGCCGTCCGCGAGCCGCTGCGCGCCGAGACCGAAGCAGTCGTCCCAACCCCACGAGGCCCACGGAATCCCGTGCCGCTCGAGCGCGGCACGCACATCGCGCAGATACTGCAGCCGATCCGCTGGCGAGGCATAGCGGCAGTAGGCGCCGAACTCGCCGACGTACAAGGGCACGCCGTAGCGGTGAGCCCACGCGACCGCGGCGCCGATGCGCTCGTCGATATGCGCGGCGCCCCACCCCTCGGTGCAGTACGTGCGCACGTAACTTTGCGCGCTGGCGTCCGTCTGCGCGGTAGCGGCGGAATCGCACGCCGCTCCGATGCCGGGATACGGCACATTGCGCAGCGCGGGATAGGGCGCCGGCATCCACGTCGCGCCCTGGTGGGTGAACGTATGCGAGTCGTAGAAATGGAACGTGTAGATCACATCGCGGTCGGTGAGCGGCGCGCGAGGGAGGAGACCCTCGAGATTCCCCCACTGGATTCCCGAGGTGATGATCGTGTGGTGCGGCGCGGCCCGCCGGATCGCGCCGACCAGGCGCTGCTCCACCACAGCCCACTCTGCGGCGCGATTGGCGTATGCGGGCTCGTTCAGCACCTCGAAGAACACTCGTTCGGCATCGCGCGAGGCCAGCGAGCGCGCCAGCATCCCCCAGAAGCGCGCGAGCGCGCGCACATACGGTCCGTCGTGGTCCGAAAGATCCCTATCGTTCCCCTCGGGGTGCATGTCCACGACGACGCTCATTCCGTGCGCGAGAATGCGATCCACGGCAGCGGCGTAGAAAGCGACGCGCGCCGAGTCGGGGTGGTCGGGATCCATCGACGGGATGAGCACGCGTGGCTCGAAGGGGAGCCGGATCGAGCGGATGCCGGCGGTATGCATGCGCTCGAGCGCGGCATCGGTCAGGTACGACGTGAACTGCGCCGTGGTTTCGCCCGCGGCCGGAGAGCGGAACCAGCGCGTGACGTTCACGCCAGGGGAGAGAACGGCGAGGCGGGCAGCGGAGACGGGCTCGGTGGCGGGTGTCCACGTCGTGTCATCCACCGCTGTGGATGTGCCGACAGGCCGCGCTGTGGCGCAGGCGGCGGAGACGCAGGCGAAGAGCAGCGCCGTGAGGATCTGCAACTCTGTGAACCGCAACTTTCGCATTGGCATGCCTCCGGTCAGGCGCTCCAAAAGTCTATCCCAAAGTGGCTATCAGATAGGGTACTTGCCCCACCACGACCGCGAGTCGCGCGCGCGGGCGCCGTCATAGGCATCGCCGCATGCCGCTATTGCACTCCCGACCTGCGGGTGGCACGTTGCCGTGCGTAATATGACTCCCCTTCAGATCGGCGTCGCCCTCATCGTCGTCCTGGTTCTCTCCGGCGTGCGCATCGCGCAGGAATACCAGCGGGGCGTGGTCTTTCGCCTTGGCCGGTACACTGGCCTGCGCGGGCCGGGATTGTACTGGATCATTCCGTTGGGGATCGAGCGCGCGGTCACGATCGACATTCGTACCCGGACCGTTTCCGCCGAACAGCAGGAGACGATCACGCGCGACAGCGTCACCGTGAAGCTGAACGCGGTGTTGTGGTATCGTATCATCGATGCAGCCAAGTCGGTGATCGCCGTGGCCGACGTGAACGCAGCCGTGTATCAGCTGGCGTTGACGAGTCTGCGCAACTCGATCGGCCAGCACGACCTGGACGAAGTTCTCCAGGAGCGTGACAAGATCAACGCGCTGCTGAAGGAGAACGTCGCACCCTCGGCGACGACCTGGGGCGTGGAAGTAGAGCGTTTCGAAATGAAAGACGTGGAATTGCCGCAGGGCATGCAGGAGGTGATGGCGATGCAAGCGCAGGCGATCCGCGAGAAGCGCGCGCGCATCATCAAGGCCGAGGCCGAGCTCGAGGCGTCCAAGAAACTCGCGGATGCGGCGCAGCAGATCGCCAACAATCCCGTGGCTGTCGAGCTCCGGCGCATGCAAATGGTGACGGAGGTGGGCGCCGAAAACAACAGCACCACGGTCCTCATGATCCCGTCGGACTTCGTGACGCTCGCGAAGAGCTTCGGGGACTATCTCCGCGAGCACGCCGGCAAAACGCCGCCCAAGGCCGCACCGTAGCCGGTGAGCGATGCAACTCATCCACGTGCGCTTGCGCGCGCTGGCAATGCTCCTGATGGCAGCCGCATCCCTCGAGGTGCAACGCGCCCGGCCCGCTACTCCACGCGCAGGGCTTCCAACGGCCCGACGTGCGCCGCTCGTCGCGCCGGTAAATAGCTGGCGACGACGGCCGTGGCCACGAGCAGGACGATCGCCACACCGAGTGACGGCAAGTCGATCGTTCCGACGCCAAAGAGCTGCGCTCGAATCAACCGCGCGGCCGCGAGCCCCGCCGGCACGCCGATTATGACTCCGTTAATAGCCACGCGCACCGCCTCGCCCAGCACGATTCGCGTCACATCGCCAGGGCCCGCGCCGAGCGCCGCGCGTAACCCGAACTCGCTGGTACGCTGGCTGGTCGAATACGCCGTGACGCCATACAACCCGAGCGCCGCGAGCACCAACGTGACGACGCAGAAGAACACCGTCACCTGTACGAGCAGCACGTCCTTCGACACGGTGCCGCGCACGAGATCGTTCACCGGATCGACGAAGGTCGGCAGCGTCGGAGCAACGTCTTCAATCACATGACGAATGGGGCTCACAAAGCGTGACGGATCCCCGCGAACGTGTACCGACAGTTTGGCTTGCCCCGTCTGGCCCGCGTTCGGATCGTTGAACGGCACGTACATCTCGCGATGCGGTTTCCGGCGGACGTCGGCGCTTTGGAAATCCCGTACGACCCCGACGATGGTGTACGACTGCACGGCCTCCATCGGAACGCTGTCGATGCGTACGGTGCCGCCGAGCGGATCGCGGCCGGCGAAATACCGCTTGGCCATCGTCTCGTTGATCACCACGCCCGGCGGAACGGACTCGAGGTCGCGCGGCTCGATGTCGCGGCCGCGAATCAAGCGTGCGCCGATGGCGTGGAAAAAGTTGGGGCCAACACGATCGAGCGAGACGCCACGCTCCGAATCCGCTTGCGGCGTGAAACCCGAAACGTTGACGAGCCGGGTGGAAATCCCGCCACTGAACAATCCGTGGTCGGCGAACGCGGCCGCGTCCACGCCCGGTATCCGGCTGATGCGGTCCACGAGGTCGCGCCGCAGCTGTCCCAGGCGCGGTCCGACGTACTGCGACCGCGCCGTCCGCACGCGCACGGCGACAAGGCGATCGCGATCCACCCCAATGTCACTATGCAACAGTTGTTGCATGCTGCGCGCGAGTAAGCCACCGCCGATGAGCAGGAGCATCGCCAACGCGATCTGCGCCACGACGAGGGCGCGCCCGAACGGAACGCGGGCCGCCCCAAGGCGCGCCGCGCCCATCAGGTTCCGCCCCTGTGACCGCAGCGACGTCGCGAGATCGAGATGCGTGGCGCGGAATGCAGGCAACAGCCCGAACAGCAGCACCGACGCCAGTGTCAGCGTCGCCGTGAAGACGAGCACGCGCGCATCGGGGGTCGCATCGATGGCGATCGGGGTCGCGGTGCCCACGGTCGCGAGCACCACACGCGTACCCCATGTCGCTGCCAACAGTCCGATCACGCCCGACACGATCGCGAGCAACATACCCTCGATGAGCATTTGCTGAACCAACCGTCCGCGGCCGGCACCGAGCGCCATGCGGACCGTCATCTCACGACCACGCGCGACGGTGCGAGCGAGCATGAGACTCGACACGTTCGCGCAGACGACGAGAATGACCAAGCCAACCGCCGCCATCAGTAGCCAGAGCGCCTTGCCGTAATCGGCGCGGCGTTCGGAGAAGCCGCGGGCGCCCGACTCGACGTGAATGGACGTTTGCTTGAGTCCGTCCTCGAACTGCGCCAGCAGCCGGCCCGAGAGCTGCTCACGAATAGCGTTCGCCTCGATCGCGCTGACTTCGCGGCGTGCCTGCGCGAGCGTGACGCCGGGCTTGAGCCGACCCATCATCACGAGCCAGGACCAGTCACGGCTGGACAGCAGCTTCCCCTGCCCGGGGTGGACGGCCTCTACCATCATCATTGGAAGCCAGAAATCGACCGGCTGGCCGACGATGTCGCCGCCAAAGCCCGGCGGCGTGACGCCGACGATTGTCACCGAGACGTCGTTCAGACGCATGACGCTGCCGATCGCGTTGCGCGACCCGGAGAAGCGGTGCTGCCAGTAGTCGTAGGTGAGGACCGCGACGGGATCCTGCCCGGGCGTCTCGTCTTCCGCCGTTGTGAAGGTACGGCCCGCGTACGCGGACACGCCGAGCACGGAAAAGAAGTTGCCGGTCACGAATCGTGCGTGCGGTTGTTCAGCGGGTGCACCGGTGCCCGTGCCCAGCTCCATGTCGATACTGCCAAACGGCGGCCCGTTCGCGTACATGTCCGTGAGCACCGTGTTGCGTGCGCGAACATCCTGATAGAGCGGGAACGAAACGAAGTCGGTGATCGGCGGCGAGGCGGTCCCATTCGAATTCACCGCCGCGGGATCGCTCACGATCACGAGCTGCTCGGGATGCGGTACCGGAAGAGGACGCAGCAGGAAGGCGTCGACGAGCGTGAAAATCGCCGTATTGGCGCCGATGCCGAGTGCGAGCGTAGCGATGACCGTGACCGTGAAGGCGGGCCGGCTCAGGAGCGACCGGAGCGCATAGCGCAGATCCCGCACGATGGACTCGAGGCGCGCGGTGCCACGCATGTCGCGACTCGCTTCTTTCGTCTGCTCGACGCCACCGAACTCGAGCCGCGCGCGGCGCAGCGCCTCCTCGTGCGACGTGCCTTCGCGCTCGTACTTCTCAGCCTCGTGCTCGATGTGGAAACGGAGCTCGTCGTCGAGCTCCTGTTCGACGGAGGCGCGGGCGAACAGCGCGCGCAGGCGATACCGGAAGTCGTTCAGCACATCAGAAAGCACGGTGTCCTCCGCTTCTCACGACATCCGCAATACGAGTGCGACCGCGGTCGTGAGGCGCTTCCAATCCTCCGCCTCGGCGTCGAGCTGCTTCCGTCCGGCGCGCGTGAGCTCGTAGTACTTCGCGCGGCGATTGTTCTCGGACGCGCCCCAGGAGGCACTGATCCATCCGCGGCGCTCGAGCCGATGGAGTGCCGGGTAGAGCGAACCTTGGGGAATCTGAAGCGTTTCGCGTGAGACTTGATGGATGCGCTCGGAGATCGCCCAGCCGTGCATCGGCTCGAGCGAGAGCGCTTTGAGAATCAGGAGGTCGAGCGTGCCTTGCGGCAGGTCCAGTCGGGCGCCGGACATGTTTCCACTTGCACTTCTACAGGACGGCGAAGTATGCAGCCGTTCTTGTAGAAGCGCAAGGGCGTTCGGCGCGCGGGAGGGCAGGCCCCGAAACCAGCCGCTGAACGGGCGCGTAGGATGACCATGCTTCAGACCACCCTGCGCGATCTCCGCTTCGCCGTCCGAATGCTTCGCAAGAGTCCCGTCTTCACGATCATCGCCGTGGTCGTGATCTCCCTCGGCACGGGTGCCATGACGACGATCTTCAGCGCGGCGAACGCGATCGCCTTGCGTCCACTCCCGGGCGTGTCGAACGCCGGCGAGCTCGTCGAGGTGGGGCGGGTACCGGGGGACGGCTCGGGCTCGGCGTCGTGGGTGTCGTATCCATACTACCGATATCTCCGCGACGGCGTCGGAGCGCATCCGGTGGCGGACGTCGCCGCATGGGCGATGATGCCGCTCACGCTCAGCACCGGAGGCGAGGGCGTCGCCGCACAAGGCACAATCGTCTCAGGGAACTACTTCGGCGTGCTGGGAGTGCGGCCGGCACTTGGCCGGTTTTTCACGCCAGAGGAAGACCGAGCGACGGGCGCGCATCCGGTCGTCGTTGTCTCGCATGACTTCTGGACGACACGGCTCGCCGGTGATTCGGGAGCGATCGGTCGCACCGTGCGGCTGAACGGGAGCGCATTCACGCTTGTGGGTATCGCGCCACCCAGGTTCCACGGTGTCTACGCTCCACTCCGCACGGACGCGTGGGTGCCGCTGGCGATGCAGCAGCAGGTCCGGCCGGGTGGCGACCTCCTGACGAACCCCGCCCCCGGTTGGCTCCAACTGGTCGCCCGGGTCCGGGGCGGCGCCAGCCGGGACATGGTCCAGCGCGAGCTCTCGCGGATCACGGCGCAGTACGTCGCGGATGGCAATGAGCCGGGGGATGGGCGGCGCTTCACGGCCGCGCGCGTCGAGCCGCTCGCAGGCCTCCCTTCCGACCTGCACGGCAAAGTGCTGGGATTCATGGCACTCCTGCTCGCCGCGTCCGGGCTCGTCCTGCTCATCGCCAGCCTCAATGTCGCGGCGATGTTGCTGGCGCGCGGTGTCGGTCGTCGGCGCGAGACGGTGGTCCGTCTCGCGTTAGGCGCAACGCGCGGCCGCTTGGTCCGACTGCTGCTCACCGAGAGCTTGCTGCTCTACCTCCTCGGCGCCGCCGGCGGCGTGCTGGTCGCGCTGGGCGCGATGCGCCTGCTCGCACAGCTTCCGCCGCCCACGGACACGCCATTCGCGCTCGACGTGTCGCTGGACGCGCGCGTACTCGCCTTCACGCTGGTCGTGTCGCTCGCCACCGGCGTCGCCTTTGGCATCGCGCCGGCGCTGCAGTCGGTGCGCGTTGACATCAATGCCCGGTTGCGCACCGACACGGCAGGCGCTGGTTCAAGGCGCTCCGCCGGCCAAACCGTGCTCATCGCCGGACAGATGGCATTTTCGCTCGTGCTGCTTGTGGCGGCGGGGCTGTTCCTGCGGGCCCTCGACCGGGGGCTTCGTGTCGATCCCGGCTTCGACACGTCGCATGTGGCGGTCGCCGGCTTCGACGTCGGGACATACGGATACGACGAGGCGAAGCGCCGACTCTTCTATCGAATGGTGAAGGACAAGTTGGCTCGGACACGCGGTGTGGTCGCTGTCTCGTACACTCACAACCTCCCTCTGAGCGGATACAACAGCGTCGAATTGGGAATCGACGGTTCGCCGGTGCCGGGAGCGAGCGAGGGCGGAACACCGGTGAGCTTCGTGGAAGTAGACGCCGACTACTTCGACGTCGTGAAGACGCCGATCGTGGAGGGCCGCGCGTTCACGGCTTCAGATGACGAGCGTACGCCGGTGGTCGCCGTGATCAATCAGGCCTTCGCCCGCCGGTTCTGGCCAACCGGCGCGGTCGGACGAACGTTCCATCGCCGCAACCAAATAGTTACCGTCGTCGGCGTCGCGCACGACGCGAAGTATTCGACGCTGGCCGAAAGGCTCCAACCGTTCGTCTATTTCGCGATTGGGCAAGGCGCAGCGCAAGGCCATGCCGAGCTCCTCGTGCGCACCAGCGGCGACCCAACTCGCGTCGCGGCGGAAATCCGCGCCGCGGTGAGGGACTTCGACCCGCTCCTTCCCGCGCCGACAGTGACGACGCTCAGCTCCGCGATCAGTATCGTGCTCCTCCCGCAGCGGGCGGGCGCGCTGGTCACGGCGGTGCTGGGCTTCGTCGGCTTGCTGCTGGCGGCGGTGGGCCTCTACGGCATCGTTGCCTACTCGATCGGCCAGCGCACCCGCGAGATTGGCGTCCGCCTGGCGTTAGGCGCCGATCGCCGCGACGTCCTGCGTCTGGTGGTGGGCGAAGGCATGCGGCCGGTGGCGGCCGGCATGGTGCTCGGGCTCGGGCTCGCGTTAGGCGCCACGCGGCTCCTGACGTCGTTTCTGTTCGGTGTGGGCCCGCTGGACGCCGTCACGTTCATCGGCGTCGTGGCGGTCTTGACGGCAGTGTCGCTGACGGCGAGCTATCTGCCCGGCCGCCGTGCGGCGGCGATGGACCCGGTGCGGGCGCTGCAGGAGGACTGAATAGCCACGGAAGTGGCGAATGCCGAGCGGCATGCCCGGCCTAACGCAGTCAGCGGCACGGCTCGCCTTGGCCCTGGTGCTCGTCGGCGCGCCGGCGCACACCGCGTCACGCGTCGCTCCCACCGAAATGTTCGATGTCTACGCCGTGCGCATTCGGATCGCCGAGCTGACCGTCGCCGACGACAGCGGATCACGGTCGTATTTACAGCAAGAAAAAAACTCAGCGGCAGCAGGCCCGGCGTAGCACCGGCAGGCCGTTCTTCTTGGGCTGCGTCGCGACCGAGAGATCGTGGACTTCCGCCAGCGCGTCAGCCGCTATGGTGTAGTATATCCAGCGGCCTTCCTTTCGATCGGTAACGAGCCCCGCCGCCTTCAACACCCTCAGGTGAAAAGACAGGCGAGATTGTGCAGCATCGAGCTCGTCCTGCGCAGACGCATCGTTCGCCGTCTTTGAGCATGTCGAGAATGCCAAGGCGCGTTGCGTCGGAGAGCGCGCGGAACAGCGTCACGGCGCGGTCGACATCGGTTGCACTGCGAATCGTCGTGGTCACGCGTTCAATGTATCAACAAAATTGTTCAGTCAAGGCGATGCGATCCCGGCGGCGCGCGGGTGGCGCTCGGATAGCTCGCGCGCGGCCGCCGCCTGGTTCATTGGGTGGGGTAACGATGATGATCATCGACACAGGATTTGAATGACCAAGGATTGGGTCGAGTCAGTGGGTCGACAGCGTATCGTGCGCCGCGGCCTGGCGCTCAACTATGCGACCATAGGCTACAACGTGGTCGAAGCGATCGTATCGCTCGTCGCCGGCGCATCGTCTGGCAGCGTTGCGCTCGTGAGCTTCGGGTTCGACAGCGCGATCGAAGTTACCGCGAGCGTCGTCGCCCAGTGGCGGCTCAGGGCTGACCTCACCCCATCTCGCCGCACTGTCGCGGAGCGGCTGAGCCATCGAATCGTAGGCTGGTGCTTCCTGGCGTTGGCCGCGTACGTGGTCGACGAGAGTGTGACGACGCTGTGGCACCGGGAACGACCAGCGCGAACACTCGCCGGCATTGTGATACTGAACGCCTCAGTCGTCGTGATGCCGCTCCTCGCGCGGGCGAAGCGCCGAGTCGCCACGCGGCTGGACAGTCGCGCCCTCGTGAGCGAGGCGAGACAGACCTCGCTCTGTGCCTATCTCTCGGCGATCGCGCTTGGCGGAGTGGCGCTCAACCTCTTGGTTGGATGGTGGTGGGCCGACCCACTCGCTGCGCTCGCGATGGTGCCGATCATCGTGCGGGAGGGATTGGAAGGCGTTCGGGGCGACGCATGCTGCGATGACTGCGTGTCGGGTTAGCTCGCGACCCAGGGTCCACGCCGGTATGGCGGCTGGGGTCCACGGGTGCACGTTTCTGAGCAACGGTACAAGAGCCGTGCTTGCGAGCACTTTCTGCGGCGGCTCGAATTCACGAAGTCCAGTGTGTCGGCTGCAAGCGCGCTCGCATGCGAGGGCTGTTGGCGCCCCGACGACACTCGGGCCGAATGCTAAACCGATTGCGGTCCTCGGCGACGCGAGCGCCTAAGCCGCGTTTGGTCGCCGCGGGTGCTACCATCCTCACTGAACAGGAACGGCAGCACCGCCGCATGATGTAGGTCGGCGGTCTCGGTATCTATTCGGAACTCACGTCGTGAGGCGAATGAAAGAGAACACCGCGATCGAATGGACCGACGCTACGTGGAATCCGACGACGGGGTGCACGAAGCTGTCCGCCGGCTGCGACAACTGCTACGCGCACGTCGTCGCGCAGACGAAGACGCGAGACATCTATCTCAAGCGCTCAAGCGCCTCCCGGTTCGCGAAACCCCAGCGAGCCGCGCCGACCCCTTCGGTTGGTTACCGTTGCCGGGGGGAAAAAAGGCCCGCCGAGGTCGGCAGGCCAGTTCAGTAACTGCTCAGTTTTTCGCGTTAACAGAGCGGGCGATGGGACTCGAACCCACGACGTCCAGCTTGGGAAGCGTGGCGAAGCTAATGGGATCGTTGCGTAAATCGTGGATTTTCAACGGTGGACGGCCAGCTTGCTTTAGTACGCGCTAACGAGTTAGCGCGAAATCAAGCGCCAACGGTCCCCAACGGTCCCCGGACAACGGGCGTCGAGCGCGCATCGCGTCCAAGGTGCTCTCCGGCTCGTCGCGCTAGCGCGGCGCAAGTCGTCCGACGACAGCGAGTAGCCGCGCAGCGCCGTTTCGTTTGAGCACGTAACCGCTCGCCCCGTGAGCAGCGGCCCAATGCCGGTCCTTCGCGCGACCATGCTGCGTGTACGCGAGGACTCTTGCTCGCCGGCGCGACGCCGAACGCGCGATCATTGGCAACAAGCACGCGGCGGTCCCGCTCGCTAGATACATCTCGGTCACGACGAGGCCGATCCGTGCGCCATCCATGATCGCGACCGCGGCGTCGGCCGCGCTCGTCGCCACGACGGTATAGCCGCTCCGCTCGAGGAGAGCACGGAGTTCAGCGGGCGCCGCCTCGTCCGGGTCGACGATGAGCACCACTGGATCTCTCGGTCGATGCATGAGCCTTCCGCGGCGGGTGATGGAAACCGGCGTCAATCCTTCGATGACGAGGTGTGCTTGGAAAAACGTGCGGCGGTCAATGCGGTGGAGCGTTCCATTGGGCGGCAGCGGCCGCGACGCACTCGTGCGCGAGCGCGACGAGCGCCGCCGAATGCGCCCTCCCGGAGATGAGAGAATGCGAATCACAGCCGCTGCGCGCCGGATGGTCCATCACGCAGATCTCGAATGCCTGCGTAATGTCTTGCTCAGTCACGGAGTCCGCGAGCATCTTCGCGGCAATCGATTGCATCAACGACCGGAGACCGGTCTTGGCGCCGAACGTGCCGCGGAACGCACGCCCAATTTGGCTCGACAACCGACGCCCGCTGGCCTGGGGCAGGACTGCCGGGAAATTGTCGTGCGCATCTCGCTCGCGGTTCACAGGCTCTCTCCGGTCATTGTCGCTCGAACGTACGAGCTCGTTTCTGGGGTGCCTCAGCAACGATGAGCGGCCCCGTTCCGTGCGAGTCGCTATTTCCTACGAACGATCACGCCTCGCGCGCGTGCCTCGTTGTTCAGGAGCTGCCACTGCTGCCACGCGCTCACGAGCGCGGACGGCCCTTGCAGCAGCATGTACCGCGAGCCAGCGCGAGTCTTCTCCGCGGTCTCGCGCACACGATACACGGAAAACAGCTGCGCCTCCGCCGCGACCAACTGCTCGTCACCGAGCGTTGCGATCCAGCGCGCGTTCACCTGGGTCGGAATTTCGATCATCGTGCCTCCTCGATCATTGTCAAGTCTTGCGTCGAAACCTGATGATGGACGTCCTCGTTTCGCGCGGGGCCTTATGCGGCCGGAGCAACTACGCCGGCCGCTCCAACGCCGCCGCGGCGACTAGTCGTTTTGCCGCAAGCTCGCGACACAAATAGCCGATCACGTATTCCGGTGCCGTGTCGACCCTGAGCTCGCGCGTCGCCACGAGCTCGGCGATCGTCTCCTCGACTCCTCGCCAAAGCGGTGTGCCGCGATACTCGTCGACCGGAGACCCCAACCGACCAGCTCCAGGCCCCGGATTCCGCATCACGCATCGCCGCCAATGGACAGGTCCGACGCGACGCCAGTGACGGCAGCCACATGCTCCTTCTCGATCTCGATCGGCACCGCCGAAGCGGGTTGTCGCTCGAGAGCCGCCGACATGTGCACTCGCGTTGCGAACGCAACGAGCCCAGCGCCGAGGAGGGCGACGAGCGCGTCAATCAAAGCGCCCTCATCACCCATCGCACGACGTACGATCAGGCCGGCGATTGCTCCAGCGACCCCGGCGGCGATCACGCGCCTCGACCGCACGTCGCGTCCACGAAGAAGCTCGTCGGTTCCCGCGCCAGCGATGATACCAACGACAAGTGCAACCACGGCGCTGAGAATCATCTGTCGAACCCCGTCGGGGGGACGAGCGACTGGTCGACCGGCTCGACTCGTTCGGGACGTGAACGGTCGGCGGAATGCACCCACGTCAACGGCTCCCACCGGCCGGAGCTTCGTCGCGACAGATTGCGCGTCAATCGCTGGCGCCAATCAGCGAAGGACGTTTCGACGGGCGCTTCACCGGTCGTCGCCGGAAACGGAGCCGGCTCCGTGGCCACCTCCCGCGGTGTCGCGATTGGCGATCGGAGTGTCCAGCGTCGCCCACGACCATCGTCCCTCATGTGGACACCCGTGAGCCCGCGACGCCGCGCGCGGCATCCATCGCCAGCGCGTCACCGCCCAGATGGCCGAAATATTCTTCGACGCTCCACAGGATCATACGCCGCGTGAGCGCGTGTCGCGCCGAGATCGGCGTGATGTTCGCGTTGTCGATCAACCCGGTCAACCGTGTGATGACGAGCGCCGGCGGAATATCGGCCCGGCGCTCTGCTCCAACGAAGCTCCACACGGCGCAGCGTAGCGCGTGATCATCGATGGGTGCGGTCGCGAGCGCCGCCGCGATGGCGGAACGAAGCTCCTTCGCGTCGGCGAGATCCTCGACGCTGCGCAGGAGAACTGGAGTTCGGGCTCCGATCATGACGCCTCCGACAGAATTCCACGAGCGGGCTGACCGGAAGGCTCGGGGATCCGACGCGACATGTCGCGCGATACGGAGGCCAAAGGGAGCGGAACAGAGCCGCTCACCAGCTGTTCGGGTAATATAATCGATGTTCCGCGCCTGCGCTCGACGGAACGTCCCGTCGTCTAAGCCGTCGCGCGTGCGTCTTCCGGCACTGATGGACGCGGAAGCCGGATGGTGAACGTCGTCCCCGACTCCTCGGTCGACTGCACTTCGATCGTGCCGCCATGCGCCTCCACGATCTTGTCGACAATGAACAAGCCAAGGCCCAGGTGGCGCCGGTCGCGACTGTCATCGACACCGGGTTTCAACCCGTCGAAAATGTTGTCCCGCTTCTCCGGTGGAATCGCGCGGCCCTGGTTGTGGACGACAAGAATCGTGTCGGCTGCGTCGTGCCGCGCCTCCACGATGATCGGTGCGTTTGCAGTGCCGTGTTGCACCGCGTTTCCAACGAGGTTGATCAGCGCCTGTGCCAATCGCGCTCGATCCCACTGTCCACGGAGATCTCCGTCGCAATGCGTTTCGATGCGCGCGCGCGGATAGTATGCGCTCACTTCCGCGACGACATCGCCGACCATCGTGCCCAGGTCGAAGGGCGTGCGATTTATCGGCATGTCATCGCCAAGACGGCTCAACGCCAGCTCGAGGAGGTCGGACACGAGACGACTCATTCGACGGCCCGCACTCTCGATCCCGCGGATCAACTGGGTTTGTTCAGCCGCAGACCCGCCGGTTTCAAGGAGAAACCTCGTCGACGTCGCGATGGCGCCCAGGGGATTGCGAAGGTCATGGCCAAGAATCGCGAGAAACCGCTCCCTCGTCGCGTCAATATCCCGCGAGTACCGCGCGAGCGACTCCGCCACGGCTTGATCGATGGCCTCGTTGAAGCGAATCAGTTCCTCGACCTCGGCCCCGCCGAGGGTCTGCCGCTGCGCCGTCCAGAGGCGGACAACACTGGCGCGCAGCGCTCGAAATTCGGCGACCATCTGCACGACGGTGAACCCGCTCGCGGCCCGTCCGGAGCCGTGCTCCGCGGCAGCGGATCGTTTCGCGCCTTCCGCGACGTCCTCCAGCCCCCTCGACTTCTCGGCCTGACGACGCGCCGTCTGCGGTGTGTCCAGATCGGCCGCAATGACGTCGAGCATCGCATGCGCGTGATCGCGAAGCGCGGCGACGTCCATCGACGTGCCGGCGGGAGCCAGCGCTCGCGCAAACGTCTCCCACTCGTGCAGGATCTGTTCGCCGTGCTGACGGATGAATGCGGACAGGCTCGACATGCTTCAGGCAACCTAGCACAACCGAGCGAACTCGGAGCACTGGCGGCGTTTAGCGGGCCCAGCTCAAGGCCAGTAGCGCGTCGGTTCCCAACTCGCGCCAATCGAATGGAAAATGGCGCACGCGACGCATGGCGCCGTCGCATTCGAAGACGAGATATCGGTCGTCGGCCGCGCCGCTGGTCGACTCGACGAATTCACCCACGCTCCAAGGGACGCCGTCGCTTGCGGTGAAGGTGCAACGTGTGCCGATCAATGATTCGTTCGCCGGCATCGCGGCCGTGATTCCGTTGCGGGTAAGACCAATCTCTTCCGAGCGGAACGTCCGCGGCCGCGACGGACGAACACACGTCGCACGATGTACGATTATGTACTGCATTATTGGCGCCGCGAGTGCACGGCACTCGGGAACCGCTTCTGCGTGCGCGCGCGCGGCGGCACAATGGCACGGAAGTCCCGGAGCGCTTCGCGACTACTGCGAGGACGCCGTACGTCCAATCAGATTCTCGCGGCGTCTCCGGACCTCGTGCCCACCATGCCAAGCTTGCGACGGCGCTACGTTGAAGCAATGGGGCGGCTGACCACTGGAAGCGGTCAGCTTCCGGCTCCCAGCCTCGGTGGCGGAGGCAATCCGCCTAGCTGTGAAGATCGGCGAGGCGCGGAACGCAAGCGCCTTCATTGAGGACGTCGTGAAGGAACGTTTACGCGCGCGGCGGCGCGAGCGCGTCTACGCCGCCTATGCCGACGCTTCTCGAGATCCCGTATTCATGGCCGAGATGGCGCACCTAGTCGACTAGCAGCGTATCCTTGAGAGCAGGAATCAGTGCCGTTACTGACGCCCCAGCAGCGATTGCCTCGAGCGCGTCGTGCGTCAAATCAAAGCTTCGAACAACGTCTGCATGCGAACCGGGACGAAGCTGATGAACACGGCAATGCTCTGCCCCGCGCCAGTAGCCGACGGCCACCGAATCGCCTCGGCACCGAGACGCGCGGCCACGCCAGCGACTTCCGCGCCGCGCCGAAGTTCCTCGATCGCCGTGTCCGGCTCACGCGAGACGTACACCGCGCCCAGGTCAGTCGTATTGAATCGTCCCGGATGAACGCGGCTCATCGCGGCCGTTTTATGCAAATCGGAATAGCGCGGCGACGTCGCGCGGAAGACAAGGCCGATGAGCCGCGTTTGGGTCAATTGCACTATGGCGCTCTACTCAAAGCCGACGGCTATAGAGAGACGCCAGCATTGAGGGCGTACAGCACACCGGTCACACGGTCAACATGTCCAT
>CAZICQ010000052.1:0-22441 GCA_964537775.1 uncultured Gemmatimonadaceae bacterium
GGTGCGCAGTTGGTCAGAGTCCGAAGTCCGCAGCTCTTGGTGCGCAGTTGGTCAGCGTCCGCAATCCGTAGTCGTTCGCGCCGTCGACTATACTGTTCGCGCAGTCCTTAGCCCGCTTCGCTTGCGTCTCGTACTGGTTGTCCTGATCACCTTCCTCTCCGGCGCCATGAACGCGATTGCGGGCGGTGGGACGCTCCTCACCTTTCCCGCTCTCGTTGCGCTCGGCGTGCCGCCGATCATAGCCAATGCGACCAGTACCGTGGCTCTCTGGCCCGGATCGCTCAGCAGCATGTGGGGCTACCGCGACGAGCTTCGGGGGGCGGCAAAGTGGGCCGGCGGCTTCGCGTTGCCGAGCCTCCTCGGCGGGATGATCGGCGCCGAGCTGCTCCTACACACTACGGCTGGCCAATTCGCCGCAATCGTCCCATGGCTCGTGCTCGGCGCGACGGGGTTGTTCATGGTCCAGGTGCCGGTCATGAAAGCCATTCGGCGCCGGCAGGGGCACATTGCTGCCACGGTCGTCGCTGCGGATCGGGATCACGAGCGCACGCGCGATCGGGCACCCGCCCACATTCTCTTCTATCAACTGCTGGTGTCGATCTACGGCGGCTATTTCGGCGCCGGGATCGGCATTCTCATGCTCGCGGTCCTCGGATTCATGGGCCTCACCAACATCCACCGCATGAACGGCCTGAAAAATTGGGGGGCGATGTGCATGAACTTCATTGCCGCCGTGACCTTCGCCTTCAGCGCGCTGGTCGATTGGCGCATCGCCGGCGCGATGGCCGTGGGAGCGATCACGGGAGGATATGCCGGCTCGCGCGCCGCCCAGCGTGTGGGGCAGCGAATGGTGCGGTGGGCGATCGTTGCGATCGGCCTCGCCAGCGGCATCTGGCTCTTCGCCGCCAGAATTCACTGACGATTGGATCGCGCATCCGCCATCTGCCCTCAGCCTCGAACCCCGGAGCCGTCCTTCCCTCCTTCAGGCAACGGCTCTCAGCAGTCAGCCGTCGTCTTACCGAGCCCACAGACGATCTCGAACTCGCGCTGCGACACCGGCTGCACCGACAAGCGGCTTCCCTTCTGCAGGAGCACCATTTTCTCCAGCCCTTTCGTGTGTCGCAGCTCACTCAACGTCACCGGCCTGGGAAGCTTCTCCACCGCCCGTAGATCTACCGAGTACCAGGTCGGCGACTCGCGCTTGCTTTTCGGATCGAAACGGTCGTTGGTGCGGTCGAAGGCGCTCGCGTCCGGATACGCTTCTTTTACGACCTCGGTGACCCCGATCACGGCGGTAGGATCGGTGCTGGAGTGATAGAAGAGGACCTGGTCCCCCTTCTTCATCTCGCGCAGGAGGTTGCGGGCCTGGTAGTTTCGCACGCCGTCCCAGGCCGTGGTCTTCCGCGGGCTGGCCAGGAGGTCGTCGAAGGAGAAGACCTCGGGCTCCGATTTGACGAGCCAATATCGCATGGTGAAAAGGTAATAGCACATGCGAGACGAATTCGGTACACAACGTGACGCCCTCTGCGGCCGATCGGTTGTTATAAGTGCGCGGCCGCGCCGCGAGCATGCGGCGCCAGGTTTGCTTCGCCCGTGCCCCCGTCCAGACCCGTTCCCTCGCCCCTTCTGCATGCTGTTCTTTAGCAGGTCCTCGCGTGCTGTCCTTGCTCTCACGATCGCGACGTTCGCGGGCGGCGCGCGTCCGTCGCGAGCGCTCGCGCAGCAGCCGCATCTCGCTCCCGCCACGCCGGCCGGCGAGGCGCGACTTCGGTATCCCGCGGCCCGCATCTCCGATCAGGTCGACATGTACCATGGCGTGCGCGTCGCCGATCCCTACCGCTGGCTCGAGGATCCGGATGCCCCCGAGACGCGGCAGTGGGTGGCGGCGGAGAACGCGTTGTCGGCGTCCTACCTGTCGGCTATTCCCGCACGCGCGGCGATTCGCGATCGGCTCGCCAGCCTCTATCGTTATGCACGCTACGCGGCGCCCTTTCGCGCCGGCGACAAGATCTTCTGGCTGCAGAACAGCGGCGCGGAAGAGCAGCCGATGCTCTACGTCAAGGAACCGGGCCTCGTCCCTCGCGTCCTTCTCGACCCCAACACACTGGCCGCCGACGGCACCGTGGCGCTCGCGACGACCGCCGCATCACCCGATGGCCACTACGTCGCCTACGCAACCACCACGAGCGGTTCCGACTGGCAGGAGATCCGAGTCCGTGATGTCAAGACGGCACGCGACCTCGGTGACGACCTGCGCTGGATCAAATTTTCCGGCATCGCCTGGACGCGTGACGCGCGTGGCTTTTTCTACGAGGGCTACGACTCCGCCGCCGCCCGGGGCCCGAGCAGCGCCGCGCTTACCCGCGTCGTCCGCAACCAGCGGATCTTCTACCATCGCGTCGGACGGCCGCAGCAGGACGATCAGCTCATCTATGAGCGCCCGGACCACTCCGACTGGCTCTTCGATACCCGCGTCAGCGACGACGGCCACTATGCCGTCATCACCATCTCGGCGGGGACCGACGAACGTACGCGCATCTACTTCATCGATCTCGATAATCCTGGCCGGCCGCGCATCACGGCGCCGATCGTCAAGCTGTTCGACAATTTCGATGCCAGCTATCACTTCGTCTCCAGCATCGGCCAGACGTTCTACATCCGCACCGATCGCGGCGCTCCACACGGGCAGCTCGTGGCGGTGGACATCAACGAGCCGCACGAAGCGCAGTGGCAGGCGGTGGTGCGCGAAGCTGGATCGATGGACGTCATGCTCGATGCGCGGCAGGTCGGCAGCCGGTTCGTCGTCCATTTCCTCCACGACGCGCATTCGCAGTTGCGCCTCTTCGCGCTCGACGGCGGCGATCGCGGTGAAGTGACGCTGCCGGCAATCGGCACGGTGTCGCAGCTCTCGACGCGCGCCGAAGACACTGACCTGTTCTTCACCTTCACCTCCTTTCTGACGCCGCCAGCGGTGTACAACTACGACACCGACTCGCGGGTCAATCTGCTCTATCGCCTCCCCGCCCTCGACGCCGATCTCAGCGACTACGAGACACGGCAAGTCTTCTACACGAGCAAGGACGGAACGCCGGTGCCGATGTTCATCACCGCGAAGAAGGGCGCCGCCCTCGTGCTCGACGGAAACAATCCCACGCTGCTCACCGGGTACGGCGGCTTCGCGATTCCGGAGACGCCGGAGTTCTCACCGGCGGTGATCGCGTGGCTGGAGATGGGCGGCGTTTACGCCGTCGCCAACCTGCGAGGCGGTGGCGAGTACGGCAAAGCCTGGCACGAGGCGGGGATGCTCGGCCACAAGCAAAACGTCTTCGACGACTTCGTTTCCGCGGCGCAGTGGCTGATCGCGCAGAAGTACACGTCGCCTCGCAAGCTCGCGATCGCCGGCGCATCGAATGGCGGCCTGCTCGTCGGCGCGGCGCTGACCCAGCATCCCGAGTTATTCGGCGCGGCGCTGCCCGCCGTTGGCGTCATGGACATGCTGCGCTATCAGAAATTTACTATTGGCTGGGCGTGGGCGCCGGAGTACGGCGTGTCCGATGATCCCCGGCAGTTCCGCTATCTGCTGGCCTACTCGCCGTTGCACAACATTCACACGGGCACCCGCTATCCGGCCACGCTCATCACGACCGCCGATCACGACGACCGCGTGGTGCCGGCGCACTCGTACAAGTTCGCGGCGGCGCTCCAGGCCGCGCAGGGCGGCGACGCGCCCATCCTGCTGAGCGTCGAGACGAGCGCCGGCCACGGCGGTGGCAAGCCGATCTCGAAGCAGGTGGACGAATCCGCCGATTGGCTCGCGTTCCTCGTCAAGACGCTCGGGGTGCAGCGTTGAGTGCTCTCCCGAGCGAGGCGGTGCAGGTGATCCGGACTTGCTGCGCAACCGGGAGCGGGTCAGCTTTCGCGCATGAACGTCGTGCTGGCCAGCTACGGCTCTCTGGTCGCGGGCCTGCGCACCGCGCTCTTCTGGATCGCCGCCGTCGTCGCGATCGTCGCGATCGTGGACTTCCTCGTCCGGACGCGACGAATCACCCCGTTCAGTCCGATCTCGCGCTACTTCCGCGCGCGCATCGATCCGCTGATGGCGCCAATCGAACGTCTCGTGGTGCGCGCCGGCGGCCGGCCGGCGAATGCGCCCTGGTGGGCGCTCGTCGCGGTGATCGTCGGCGGCCTTCTGCTCATCGCCGCGTTCGATCTGGTCGGCGGCCTGCTCGTCGAGGTGACCAGCGCGGTCGAGCGCCCCGCGCTGATTCCGGCCGTGGCGGTGTCGTGGGCGTTCAGTCTCGTGGAGCTCGCGTTGTTGATTCGCGTGATCTCGACATGGTTCAACATCTCGCCGTGGTCGCGTTGGATCCGGTGGACGTACGTTCTCACCGAGTGGCTGCTGGCACCGCTGCGGCGATTCATCCCGCCGTTCGGCATGGTGGATATCACGCCGCTCGTGGGCTACTTCATTCTGTGGCTGCTGAAGCCGATCGTCGTCGGCCTGTTGACCCGTGTCGCCGGCGCGTCACCGTGAACGGTGCGCCTCTTCGCGTGCAGCCCGTCGCCGGTGGCGTTCGCTTCCGCGTGCACGTGCAGCCTCGAGCGTCGAACAGCGAGGTCGCGGGAGTTCACGGCCAGACGTTGAAGGTCCGGCTCGCCGCGCCACCGATTGAAGGCGCGGCGAACGCAGCGCTCGTCGATCTGCTCGCCAGCCTCTTCGCAGTCGGCCGCCGCGCGATTAGAATAGTGGCCGGTGCCACCTCGCGCGCGAAAGTCGTGGAGGTGGACGGGATCAGCGTGGACGATGTGCAGCGTCTGACGTGGGACGCTCGAGGGGCATAACAATCGATGGCGACGATTCTGTTGGTCGGCGGCGACGCCGCGCTGCTCGAGGGACTGTCGCAGTCCCTCGCCGCTCTCGGTCACGATACCAGAACCGCTCCGACGTTGCGGGACGCGCGCGAGCTGTGCGGGAGAGGAGGCACGGCAGCGCGCCCCCTGATCGTCGTCGCGGATCGTGAGCCGGCGATCGCGGCGCCCGGCGAGGCGCTCGCCATTCCGCTCGCGCCCGGCGGCGCGCTCGTGCTCTACGGCACGATGAGCGCCGGCCGACTTCCGCTGCCCACCGTGCTGCAACGCGCCGTGCTCGCCGATCTACGCTTGCCGCTCGAGCGGAATCGCCTGATCGCCCTCGTGCAACACGTCGAGGAGCGCGCGCGCACGACGGGCAGGGGCCAGCGCCAAACACCGCCCGAGCAGCGGGCGATGTAACAGCGCTTCTGTTGTGCCGCGCCGATTCTCTCATCGCGCCTCGCCAGTTCTCGCATCCTTCTGACCTCCGGTCACCCCAGCGGGCCTCCTGTCGTCCCGAGCCGAGGCGGGGGACCTTCTGACGAGCGGAGGCTGATCAGCGTTAGGCGATGATATCAGAGGTCACATGGTTGGCGTGATGGACAACGAAGCGGCGAGGCCAAACCCCGCCCTCGAGCCGCTGAGCATCTTGATCGGCAACTGGAACACAACCGGTACGCATCCGCTCGTTCCGGGCACGAGGTTTCATGGACGTGCCACCTTTTCCTGGATTGCGGGCGGCGCGTTCCTGATCATGCGGTCTCAGATCGACGAACCAGAGATTCCCAGCGCGGTAGCCATTTTTGGCACGGACGACGCGGCCGGCGAGTGCTCGATGCTGTACTTTGACGAGCGTGGGGTCTCTAGACGATATGAGGTCAGCCTGCAGGACAACGTGTGGAAGTGGTGGCGCGACGCTCCGGAGTTCTCACAGCGGATGGTCCTGACGATCGCCGCTGATGGGCGCACGATCGTCAGCCGCGGCGAATTGTCGCGCGACCTCGTAAATTGGGAAGACGATCTGGAGCTGACGTACACGCGAGTCGACTGAGCAGAGGCGTTGGGTGACACCCATGCTGGCGGCGTGACGCTACCGCCGCCCTTACGCATCGAGCCGATCGCGGGCTATTCGCGGTAGTCGATATCGTTTTGCATGTCGCCCTTTCTCGCGAGACTGATCATCTCTTCCGAGAAATCGAAGGCCGTGACCTTCGCTCCCATGCGCGCCATGCGTCTCGACGTCAGGCCATTACCGCAAGCAATGTCGAGGAGGCGCTGGCCGGCCGCCGGTCGAAGCAGCCTCTCGACAGGGGTTCATACCAGCGTGTCGAAGAAGTCGTTTCGTTCGGCCATCCGCTCGTTCCAGAATGCGGCGTTCGCGTTCCAGCTTCGCCGTGCGTCTGCGCTCTCTTCGTGGTTGTGTGACGCGGTGGCCGCTTTGATGGTGTGAGAGTTCAGCCCCTCGTCCGGTCGACGTCTACGTAATATCGACCGCTCCAGCTCGCGTCCACTATGGAGTCGCGGGCACTTGTTCCGCCGCACAGTGGCGACTCTGAGCGCCTGACGATGTAATCACCGGTCCTACACAAGCTTACAGGTATCTTCGAATCACTTCGCCAGCGCCGCGACGCTCACCGGTCGCGCCGGTTCAGCAATCGGCGATGCCTGAACGGCTGACGACGACGCCGAGACTGCCACAACGGCGGGAAATAAACACATGTGTGTTGTAGCTGATCGCATGCTATCTGTCGCTGATCACACAGTACTTGTCGCTGATCGCATGCCGCTTGTAGCTGATCGCATCGTGCTTGTAGCTGATCGCATGCCATGTGTCGCTGATCACTCGAACGGTGTAGCTATTCGCATGCAGGATGTAGCTGATCGCAGGCTCGATGTAGGTGATCGCAGCCTCGATGTAGCTGATTACACGTCTGATGCAGCTATTCGCATGGCCCGTGTCGCTGATCGCACGTGCCGTGTAGCTGATCGCATGACCGATGTCGCTGATCGCACCCTCGTTGTAGCTGATCCCATCGGGGTTGTAGCTGATCGCATCTCGGTTGTGGGTGAGCGCATCTGCTTTGTAGCTGATCACAGGGCGCTTGTAGCTGATCGTAGCGCATTTGTAGCTGATCACACGTGCTGTGTAGTAAACATCTGGCGCGATTCCGCGATGCACAGCGACGGTGCCGCTTCATGCATCGATGATCCTCCTGCGTGGGACGATCTCGCCGCCGTTTGGATGCCCGGTTCTCCTGCGGGCGGACAGGGCGCCGTTGCGCACATCCATGAACCGCCTTCTCGGCCCGCTCTCGCCCCTGCTGATAGGTATGACTCTACAGCAGGCCGTTATACCCGCATCGCTCGCATCGATGCTTCTCCTGCCCAGCGGGATCTCGCCACCGTCATCATCGCTGGTGCTCCGATCGTAAGCCTCGGCTCCGCACCCTGCATCCCTGATTCCTGCATGGAGCGCGACCGCCGCGCCTGTGACATGCATGGTTCCGTTGACGCGAGCGTCCTCGCCCCGATTCATATGGACCATTCTCGGTCTGAGAGGGCGCCCTGCGCCATTCAGTTCCATCATTCCGTTCCGATCGGCGCGCTCCCTTCTGCTCCCATCGATACGTCCGCTGCTGTCATTCAGCGGCGGCGCTTGCGCATCCGAGTCTCTGCGACATAGAGCCTCCTCCGGTCCGCGTGTATCTACATTCGCGCTCGTGCTCCGGAGCTCAATTCCGTGGCTATGCATCATTTCTTGACTTTGAGAACGATGCGCTTCACGTATGTTGAACGTTCCGTTGCACCGCACGCGCTCCGCTCTGAATAGATCCCGGCGTGCGTTGCGACCACCGTGCTCGCCATCACCTGCTTACCAGGCGCGCGTTCGCACGAAGCTGCGCTCTGCAGCGCTACCTACGACGTTTCTAATGCGAGGTCGACTGCCGGCGCTCGCATCGATAGTTGTCGACGCGCGATTCTGATCGCCGCAGAGGTAAGCTCTCTTCTGCACAGCCGATCTTGATGGTTTCCTGATCATCAGTTGAACTGCTCGCTTCTGTCGGTGCGCGACGGATGTCATTGCAGATGGCGAAACACGCCGCTGCTGGATGCAGGAGCCATTCAGACAACCGTCCATTGAAATCCGAGTCCGCAATCAGCAGTAGGTGCGCAGTCCGCAGTGCGTAGTGCGCAGTCGGACGGACGATCCGATTCTCCAGGAGGGGCCGTATGCAAGCAAAACAGATTGCGGTTCTGAACAAGTTCACCGCTATCCAGGAATTCCTGGATGCCAATGCCGCGTCACTGCCCCAGCCGCGGATCGCGCCTTCCCGGGCCGTGCTCGACGAAGCGGTGGCGCTGATCCAGAACTTCTCGGCCAAGCAGCACGCGAAGGGGGTCGGCGGCACCCGGAGCATGACTGTGCGCGTCCTTCGCGATCACCTGCGACTGGGTCATGTGCGACCAATCCACCAGATCGCGAACCTTACCTTGCCGGACAGGCCGCTGCTCCGCACCGCATTCAAGCTGCCGGTGAAGAACGAGCGTTTGGTCTCTCAGCTTGCCGCGGCCACAGCTATGGCAAAGGCGGCAGAGAGTGACGAGGCGCTCTTTATCGGACGTGGCATGCCGGCCACCTTCGTCGCTGACCTCCGCAACGCGATAGCGACGGTCGAGGCGGCAGCCGCCGCGCGAACTCGCAGTAAGCTGGTTCGGACCGACGCCACGGCAGGGATAAAATTTCAGATCACCATGGGGCGGAGCGCGGTGAGCGTCATGGACAGTCAAATACGCGCCGCGCTGGCGTCCAACGATCCGGTACTCCTCGGATGGATCGCGGTGTCCAAGGGCGCCGGCTTGCATGGCAGGACGCCGCTTGCAGCGACACTCGCACAGCGTGGCGAAGTGCTACCCACCGCCGCGGCAGATACAGCGATCTCGAATACGCCGCTGCCGGCAGAAGCCTCCGCGTCGGCCGTGTGGGTCGTGACCGAGGACTCAGCGGCCACCATCGCGGTCACGACGGACGAGTCGACGCCGAGCGCCGGGGTCGTAACAGAAGTGGAGGCTTCCCTGCCCGCGACAGCGGAGGCGTCGGCGCCGGCCGCTGAAATCACCACACCTCCGGCAACGCGCCGCCGGCGGCAGGATCAGGAAGGGTAAGGCCGTCTGTATGGCCGAATGGCCGTATGGCCGAATGGCCGTGTGGCCGTGTGGCCGAAGAGCCGAAGGGCGGAAGGGCGGAAGGGCGGAAAACTACAAACGCAGTTTACCAACTGCGGCCATACGGCCATACGGCCATTCCGCCTTTTCGCCTTTCCGCCGATTGCCTCCTACTGCCAGGCGCGCTACGTTCTCTTCCCCTCGTTACGCAGTATTGGCAGTTCCATTCGCCACGGAGGTGTCATGCGCCGCATCGCTCTGCTGTGCTGTTCCCTCGCCGCGCTCGTCGCGTGCGGCAAATCGGAAACACCGGCCACCGACACGTCAAAAGGCGCCGTCGCGGCGCCTCCGCCCGCGCCGCCACCGGCACCCACCGCCACACCGATCTCGCTCGATTCCCTTGCCGGCAAGTGGAATGCGACGGCGACGCCGACCTCGGGCACTGATACGACGTCCACGAAGTTCGTGCTGACCGCGACCAAAGACACGACGGGATGGACGATCACCTTCCCGGGCCGCAAGCCGATGCCCGTGCACGTCTCGGTCAGCAGTGACAGCGTGCTGATGGACATCGGGCCGTACTCGAGCGTGCGACGCAAGGGAGTCACCGTCACGACGCACTCGGTCGGCCGTCTGCAGAACGGAAAGCTGGTGTCGACGATCACCGCCCACTACAAGACGACGCAGGCGGATTCGGTGGTGCAGCTCAAGTCGGAAGCAACCAAAGCACCCTGACGGCCGAGATGAGCCAGCGGGCACGCGCCGCATGACATTGGAGATGCGATCCCAGTGCGAGCGGTGCGGCGCTCCGTTGGGTCACGACGCGATCGCCGTCATCTGCAGCTACGAGTGCACCTTCTGCGTCGGCTGCGGGACGGAGATGGGACACGTTTGTCCCAATTGCGGGGGCGAGCTCGTTCGGCGGCCGCGGCGCTCGAGTTGACCTGAGGCATCGGCGCAACGCGCCAAACGAGTGCCGCGGCTCGCCTCAGCGAAAGACGTGTGCCAGGTCGATCACGAGCGGTTCCGTCGCGCCGGGCGGCGCCCAGATCAACCGATCGTTGACGACAACGTCGGCGACACCCGAGCGCATGACGGTCACCGTGCGTGCCTCGCCATCGAGTACCCAGTACTCCGGGATGCCCGCTTCATCGATGTAGACCGACCTCTTCACGCCGAAGTCGCGCCGGCGCGTGGTCGGAGACAGCACCTCGACGACGAGCAATGGCAAGGGAGCGGTCTCCCACGACCCGCGAGGATCGGGGTGCAGCTGCCGCACCATCAGATCCGGCTCGAGTTGGACATCAGATCCGAGTCGGAACACCGCCTTCGGACTGAAGACCAGCCCCAGGCCATGCTTCTCGACGAAGGGATCAATGATCCGCCTCAACCGTGCGGCGATCGTCTCGTGCGGATCCGTCGGCGGTGGTGTCACGTAGAGATCTCCGTGCACCAGCTCGTACCGGTTGCCATCGTCGGGAAGGCTGTGCACTTCCTCGAGCGTCCAACGCTTCGTCTCGGTCGCCATTCGCATACCCGCATCCTTCTCGGCTCGTTCGATCGACTGCGCATGGCCGAGCATACGACTGCGCGTCGCGAGGACCGTCACCATCTTCTCGCGCGACTGCTCGAAGCAGCGCCGAGCGGCGAACATCCGACCGGGGTCCTTGTGCCGAGCGTACGCTCGGCGCCGCCGCCGAGTCAAGGGATTACGCTCGAGCGGTTCGTGCGCGGCGCCGCGCGGTGTTTCATTTTTAGGGCACATGATCCACACTCGATCTCACCAGTGTCCGAGATGCCAGAACAACCGGTGACAGAGGCACGTCAGCCGCGCAGCATTTTCGTCCTTGTGGCCGTCGTCCTGATCGTCTGCGCCGTGGCGGTTGGCGTCGTGACCTTCGCCACGCACGTGGTCGCGCCGCGGCTACTCACGCATTACGACCGATTCCCCGCGCTCGCGACGGTGCCGAAGCGCACCGTGAATGCGAAGGGCGTCGCCGGCGATCCGATCAACGTCGCCATCGTGGGCTCCGACTCCGAGATCGTGCGTGCCTTTCTGCGGGCCGGGTGGACGATCCCGCAGCCGGTGAATCGCGCGACCAGCATCGGCATCGCCAAGAGCGTGCTCCTCGACCAGCCCGATTCGGCGGCGCCGGTGAGTCCCCTCTATCTTTTCGGGCGCCAGCAGGACCTCGCGTTCGAGCTGGAGGTCGGGCGCAGCGCGCGCCGGCGGCATCACGTGCGCCTCTGGCGCGTAGCGGCAGTGTCGTTTGGCGGTCGTCCGGTGTGGATCGGCGGCGCGACGTTCGATCTGCGCGCGGGCATCAGCCACCGCGGCTTGCATCCCACGCACCACATCGCGCCCGACATCGATCAGGAGCGCGACACGCTCACGGCCGCGCTCCTCCGCGCCGGCCAGGTCGCCGCGCGCTTTCATGTCACCGGGCTCGGCGTGCGCGTCGACGCCCGCAACGCCGAGGGCGATCGCTTCGACACGGATGGGGAGATGCAGGTGCTGGTGATCCCGGCCAACAACGTACCGGCGCGTGCGCCTGACGAGCTACCGGATCCGCCGCTCGTCAGGCTGAAGAACGCGCTGTGGAACTGGGGGCACCGGGTGCGAGGCACGCGAGCCGACGGACAGTAGCTCGGTCCTCCGCTACGCTTGTCGGCAGCATCACTGGCACACCGTCGTGGACCGTCACGACCTCGTCATGTCTTCGGGAAGTTCGGGTTGTTCGCCGTCTCCGTGATCGGCAGCGGAATGCACGTCTCCGCTCCGACGGGACTGTACCCGGACTTGAAATACGCCTGCCCGGTAGCAGGAACGTGCAGTACCGCGGTGCCGTTCCGGCGTAGATCGCCGAGCCGTTTCCCCTCGAGATAGAACTCGCGACCGCGCTGCTCCTCGAACTCGGTGAGCACGGACGCAGCATCCGTTGGACCGGTATACGCCGGCTGCCCGTTCGCCGCGCGCCGCACCGCGATTTCGGCCAGCATCGCGGCCGTACCGGTCGCCTCGGCCGCGATGTAATCCGCTTCCAGCTTCGATGCCAAACGCCACGGCGACGCGTAGCCCGTGTACTTGCCCTGGGCGTAGAACGGCACGATGCCGTCCACCGCCGTGGCCGGCAATCCGGCCACACTGCCCGGCGCGAGCACCGGCACGCGTGGATCACCCGTGCGCCAATCGGGAGGCACGACGATCGTAGCGCGATCGTGCGTCTGCAGCCACTGCCGATTGGCCACCCGTGTGCGCGACGCCGGAACAGGATTGTCGACGTAGATAAGATTGTACACGTATCCGGCGGGGACGCTGTTCGCGTCGGCCGCCGCCGCCGTGTTCAATCCGAGCTGCAGCTCGGCACGCGCTCTGCCCACGAGCGCTGCGTTCAAAATATCGTATGCTTCCGCGCCTGGTTTCGGGCCGATCGCGTTGGCGATGGTGATGGCGTGCGTGAACCGATCCAGCGCGGTGTCGAGCACCTGCGTCGACGTGAGCGGCGGCCCGCCGGTGATCACACCCTGGCAGAAATCTTCGCCCATCAAGACGAGAGAATACCCGGAGAACAGGTAGGATCGAGCGAGGTCGATGCTGTTCGCCGTCGCCGGTGTGCCGGTGAGGATCGAGATGACTTTCTCGTTCGACGCGAGGGACACGGAGAGATTCCCCCAGATACTGGTGGACAGGGTGCCATTCGTGTTCACCACCAGCCGCTGTCCGAACTGGCTGTACTCGGGCAGCGTCTCGGCGGGCCACGTTTCCCAGACCATGAACGAGGAAAAATCCGCCATCCAGCCGGCGGTGACGTTGAAGTTTTCGCGCGCGGAGAGGGAAAGCGTTGCCGCATCGCGTAACGGGTCGATCGCACCGGCCGTGACGACGTTGGGCGTAGAGACGGTGAGATAATCGGCGCAGCCGGCCGCCAGCACGGCAGCCGCCGCGGCCACCGGCACGACGCGCAGGGCGCTGAAGCGTGTGTTGCGCATGTCGTCGTCCCTCCTAGTAGCCGAGGTTGAGCCGGACGAAGAATTGCTGCGGCTCTGGCATGGTGAGGAAATCGGCGGCGAAGAAGATGCCGCTCGTGGGCACGTACGTGATCGACTCCGGATCGTAACCGCCGCGGTATCGCGTCCACAGCTTGAGGTTGCGACCGCCCATCGTGATGGTTGCGCTGCTCGCGCCGAGCCGCGATGCTGCGCTCTGCGGCGCGATGATGGAGAAGGTGAGCTCACGAAGCCGGACGAAGCTCGCGTCCTGCAGGTAATCGTCGGCGATGCCGGCGGTGGGGACCGCAACGCCTTTGGAGTTCACATACGGCCCGAACAGGCGGATGCGCTCTGCCGTCGGCAGCGACGCGCGCTTCTGAAAGCGCTCTTCCTGCGTGAACGCCTTCTCACGGAAATACTGACTGGTGTTGAGCTTCACGTTGCCGCCCTTGAACTCGAACAGCCAGTTGAAGCGGAAGTTCCTGTACAGCGTGAGATCACTCGTGAACGAGCCCTCATACGTCGGTATCGGGCTTCCGCCGTACTCGGTCGTGTCGGAAACCACGGCGACGCCGCGAGTCGTGTCCACCGAATGGACCCGTTGCGAGAACCAGGCGCCGAGCGGCAGGTGCTCGCGATAGGAGTTCGTGATGCCGGTGACGCCGGTGAAGAACGGCGCCACGCCGCCGAGACTCGTCAGTTCGTTATGCAGCGTCGACAACGACAGCCGCGAGTCGAGGCCGACGTTCGTGGCGGTGATGATCTGGCCGTGCAGCCCGAGCTCGATGCCGCGATTCACGACCGCGCCGATATTGACGAACGGGTTCTGCGTGAAGCCTAACGATGGCGGGATCGGCTTCTGGATGAGCAGGTCCTTCGTCGTTTTGTCGAAGTACGTGAGATCGACGCCGACGCGTTCGTGGAACAGCCCGGCCTCGAGCCCGCTCTCGAACTCGATGCCGCGCTCGGCGCGCAGCAGCGGATTGCCGGGATTGTAGGGAACGACGCCCGAACCCTGTGCTCCGGTGTTGAACACGAACGGGGCATTGCTGTACGTCTGCAGCGCGGCGCCCGGTTGCGGTGCGCGTCCCGTGGTACCATACGCCGCGCGCAGCCGCAACGGGTCGAGCCACGGAAACGTCCGCTGAAAGAACGGCTCCTCGGAGATCACGTACGACACGCCGTATTTTGGCAGGAAGAAGGTCTGAGTGGCGTTCACGAACGCCGAGTTCCTGTCGACGCGCGCACCGTACTGCAGGTACAGCTTGTTGGCATACGCGAGCTGCAATTGCCCGAGGTAGCCGACGAAGCGCTGCGTCGTGGGATAGCCGATGGCGCTGGCCGTCGTGGCCGACGTGACGCTGTTCGACGCGTTGGTAGCCAGCCCGTAGGCATTCGCGGTGACGAAGTCAGTGAATTTGTCGATCACCTGCGCGCCGAACGAGAAATCTCCCGACCAGCGGCGCGCCGCGCCGAAATCGTGCGTGATGTCACCCAGGTAGTCGAGCGTCCACGTATCATAGGCGTGGCGGTCTTCCTGGATCTGACCGAGATTGGCATTCCCCTGATACCAGCCCGGGTCGTTCTTCCGGTAGAACTGATGATAGAACAACCGTGACACGTCGCCGCCGATCGTGACGCGGTGGGTGAACCAAGACAATGGCTGGTACTTCGCCGTCACGCTCGGCTCGAAGCGCGTCGTTGTGACGCGGTTCTGGATACTCGCGATGGCCGAGCCGGTCCGATTCGGAGCGAACCAGCCGTTGGTCGGCGTGCCGACGGTGAGCGGATTGCCAATGAGCGCCGTGAGCACGCCATACACGTTGTCGCCGACGTTCACCTGGTCGTTCACGTCCTCGATCACACCCATGCCGGCGTCGATCGTGAGATCCTGCCGCGGCATCACCGTGAAATTGCTGCGCGCGCTATGGCGTAGAATGTCGTTCGCCGGCAGCGTGCCTAACTGATCGAGATAGCTGTACGACAGGAAGTAACCGAAGTTCGATCCCCCACCCCGCCCTTGCCATTGGAGCTGTTCCTCCGGACCATTGCGCAGAAGGTGCTCGCGGACGATCGGATTGTCGCTGACGATCGTGCCCACTGTTTGGCCGTGACAGAGTACGGCAGGGCTCGCCGACACCGTATCTTTCGCGCCGCACGTGGCGAAATTGGATGCCGGCGTCCAATTCGGTCGCGCCTGTCCGTACTCGCCGCTCACGTTCTGCGAAAAGCGATTCTGTCCCGTGACGCCCTTCTTGGTGATGATCTGGATGACGCCCGCGGAAGCGTCGGCGCCGTACAGCGTGGCCGCCGCCGGGCCCTTTACCACCTCCACACTCTCGATGCTGTTTGGATCGATGTCGTTCAACGAGCTCACCGCACCGCCGGCAACGAAATAGTTCGTGTTGTCGATTCGGACGCCGTCGATGAACACGAGCGGATCATTGGAGAGCGAGATCGACGACACACCGCGGATCCTGACGACACTCGTGCTGCCGACGGATCCAGTGGATTGCGTCACGTTTATTCCTTCCGCGCGACCGGAAAGCAATTGGTTGACGTTCGTGATCGGAGCCGCTTGCACGGCGCTCGCCGCATCGACGCTCGTCACGACGGCCGCCTGTGCGCGGCGCTCCTGATTGCCAACCGTGCCCGTGACGACGACCTGGCTGAGCGCGATCGCCTGTTCGGCGAGCGTGACGTCGAGCGTCATCGTCCCCGCCCGCGCCGTGAACGTCACCGTCCGTGGAGCGAATCCAATGCGCGTCACATGCACGCTGTCCGTTTGGCCCGGCCGTTCGCCCGACAGGACGAGTCGATACGCGCCGGCGTCGTTCGTCTGCGCCGACGCTCTGAGTCGTGATACGGACACGAGGGCGCCGACCACCGGCACCTGCGCCTGATTGACTACTCTGCCGATGAGCGTTGTGGACTGCGCAGATGCGACGACAGGTAGGAGGATTCCTACGCTTGCAAATGCTTTGCTGGCGGGCGACAGCATGAAGGCGGGCTCCGGAGGTGGGGGGCGGAAACCGGTTCTGTCATTCGGCGCTACCCTGCAACCTGGTGGGCCATCGCGCAAGGGCGATGGACGACACCGCAGAATCAGAGCTCACTGGACTCTCAACGCCACGCCGACCGCATTCCAACCCGAACTCCACGCCCAGCTTGCGTCCGACGCAACCCCCTGCTAAATACCGACTTACAATTGAGCTCGTGGCGATTTAACCGGCAACTTGCGGCCACGTAAAACAAACGCTAAAGCGCCATGCAACCCGGCGCTCGACGCCGGGTTTTTTTCATCAGTACGCACCGCGCAGCCATGTCCCAGTCCGACCTGCATCCATATCTCCGAGAGGTGACCCGCCGCGTTCTCGTGTTCGACGGCGCGATGGGCACGAACATCCAGCGGCACCATCCGACGGCGGAGGACTTCGGCGGCAAGGCGCTCGAGGGGTGCAACGACCATCTCGTGCTCACGCGGCCGGACATCATTCGATCGATCCACGAGTCCTTTCTCGCCGTCGGCTGCGATGTGGTGGAGACGTGCACCTTCCAGTCGACGCCGCACCGGCTGCGCGAGTGGGGGATCGCCGAGAAGACGCGCGATCTCAACGTCGCCGCCGCTCGTTTGGCACGCGCCGCCTGCGACCGCTTCGCTACGCCGGACCGGCCGCGGTTCGTCGCCGGCTCGATCGGACCGACGGGGATGCTGCCGTCGAGCAGCGATCCCGTGCTCTCCAACATCACCTTCGCCGAGCTGGCGGAGAATTTTTACCTGCAGGCGAAGTATATGGTCGAGGGCGGCGTCGACGTCCTGCTCGTCGAGACGGCGCAGGACATCCTGGAGGTGAAAGCGGCGATCGCCGGCTTCGAGCGGCTGTTCGCGGAGCTCGGTTATCGTGTCCCGGTACAGACGCAGGTCACGCTCGACACGAGCGGACGGATGCTGCTCGGCACCGACATCGCGAGCGCGATGACCACGCTCGAGGCGTTGCCGGTGGACATTCTGGGCCTCAACTGCTCGACGGGTCCGGAGCACATGCGCGAACCGATCCGGTATCTGGCCGCCAACTCCTCACGGCCGGTGTCGTGCATACCGAACGCGGGACTGCCGCTCAACACCGGCACCGGCGACGCGGTCTATCCGCTCGAGCCGGCACCGATGGCGGCCATGCTCGGCGAGTTCGTATCGGAGCTCGGCGTGTCGATCGTCGGCGGCTGCTGCGGCACCACGCCCGAACATCTCGATGCGGTGGTGCGCGAGGTGAATCGGAGGACGGATGGGGGAGCACGCCGGTCGGCCGCGACGGTCGCCGTTGCCGGCGCCCGCGGCAGTCGCGTGCCGCGCGCGTCGAGCGCAATGCGGGCGACGGAGTTCCAGCAGGACCCGCCACCGCTCCTGATCGGCGAGCGCGTGAACGCGCAAGGATCGCGCAAAGTCAAACGCCTGCTCCTCGCGGAGGATTACGAGGGGATCGTCGAGGTGGCGCGCGAGCAGGTCGACTCGGGCGCGCACGTGCTCGACGTCTGTGTCGCCGTCACCGAGCGCGCCGACGAGGCGGAGCAGATGGCGACCCTCGTCAAGCTGCTGTCGATGAGCGTGGAAGCACCGATCATGGTCGACTCCACGGAAGCGGCGGTGATCGAGGCGGCGCTGGAGCACATCCCCGGCCGCGCGATCATCAACTCCATCAACATGGAGAACGGGCGCAAGCGCATCGACGCCGTGGTGCCGCTGGCGAAGAAGTACGGCGCCGCGCTCATCGCGCTGACGATCGACGAGATCGGGATGGCCAAGACGCGCGAGCGGAAGCTCGAAGTCGCGAAGGCGATCTACGACATCGTCGTCGGCGAGTACGGCCTCCAGCCGTCGGATCTCATCTACGACGATCTCACCTTCACGCTCGCGACGGGCGACGCGGAGTGGATCAACTCGGCGATCGAGACGATCGAGGGCATCCGCCTGATCAAGCGCGAGTTGCCGGGCGTCTTCACCTCGTTAGGTGTGTCGAACGTGAGCTTCGGCCTGTCGCCGCAGGCGCGGGCGGTGCTCAACTCGGTCTTCCTCCACCATTGCGTGGAGGCCGGCCTCGACATGGCGATCGTGAATCCCGCGCACGTCCAGCCATACGCCGAAATCGGCAGCGAGGAGCGCGCGCTCGCCGACGACCTGGTGTTCAATCGCCGGCCTGACGCGCTGCAGCGGCTGATCGAGCATTTCGAGGATCGCGGGTCCAACGCCGGGCCCGGCGCGGGGCGCGCCGCGGCCGAGGAACCCACCGCCGGCATGACGGCGGACGAGCGCGTGCACTGGATGGTGGTGCACCGGAAGAAGGAAGGGATCGAGGCGGCGCTCGACACGGCCGGTGTGCGCGTGCAGCCGGTGCGCGTGCTCAACGACGTGCTCCTCCCGGCGATGAAGGAGGTGGGCGACAAGTTCGGCGCCGGCGAGCTGATCCTGCCGTTCGTGCTCCAATCGGCGGAGGTGATGAAGCGGGCGGTGAAGCACCTCGAGCAGTTTCTGGAGAAGAAGGAAGGCTACACCAAGGGGCGGGTCGTGCTCGCGACGGTCTACGGTGACGTGCACGACATCGGCAAGTCGCTGGTCAACACGATTCTATCAAATAATGGCTATACCGTGTTCGACCTCGGCAAGCAGGTGCCGCTGAACACGATCATCGACAAGGCGCTCGAGGTGGACGCCGACGCGATCGGCTTGTCGGCGCTGCTCGTCTCGACGTCGAAGCAGATGCCGCTGTGCGTGCAGGAGCTCGACAAGCGCGGCATCCACGTGCCGGTGATGATCGGCGGCGCGGCGATCAACCGCCGTTTCGGCCGGCGGGCCCTGTTCGTGGACGGCGAGCGCGCCTACGACTCCGGCGTCTTCTATTGCAAGGACGCGTTCGAGGGGCTGGAGACGATGGAAGCGCTGCAGGATCCGGGGCAGCGCCCGGCGTTGATCGAACGATTGATTCGTGAGGCGCGGGAGGACGTCTTTCTGCGGACGAACGTCGGCAAGGACATCGTCTCCGGCGACGACGCCGGAGCGAGGAGCGACGTCGCGCAGAATCACGCCGTGCCGGCCGCGCCCTTCTTCGGCACGCGCGTGCTCGACGACATCCCGCTCGATGAGGTATTCGAGGTCCTGGATCTCGACGAGCTGTATAGACTGCAGTGGGGCGCGCGCGGATCCGGCGCGCAATACGATGCGCTGCTGAAGGAGGAGTTCGAGCCAACGCTGCGCCGGCTGGAGGCGGAGGCGATCGCCGACGGGTGGCTGGAGCCGCGCGCCGTGTACGGATTCTTCCCGGCGCAGTCGTCGGGCAACGACCTCCTGATCTATGATCCGGACGCGTACGCGAACGGCGGCATCACGAGGGAGATCGCCCGCTTTCATTTTCCCCGGCAGGAGGGGCGGGAGCGGCTGTGCATCGCCGACTACTTCCGGTCGATCGAGAGCGGCGACGTGGATGTGGCGGCCTTCCAGGTGGTGACCGTCGGCGAGAAGGCGCAGCGGCGCTTCGAGACGCTGCAGGCGGCGGGAGAATACTCGGAGGCGCTGTACGTCCACGGTCTCGCTGTGGAAACCGCCGAAGCGACGGCGGAATGGCTGCACCGGAAGGTGCGGCGCGACCTCGGCATTCCGGGCGGGCGCGGCAAGCGCTACTCCTGGGGCTACGGTGCCTGTCCGGATCTCGAGGACCACGCCGCCGTGTTCGCCATTCTTCCCGCGGCCCAGGCGTTAGGCATGGAGCTCACGAGCGCGTACCAGCTCGTGCCCGAGCAGAGCACCGCCGCGATCATCGTCCATCACCCGCAGGCCAAGTATTACGCCGTGCGTGGACCGGCCGCCGACCGGATGGCGCTCGTATGAGCGACCGCCATCCGCGGCTGGAGCAGCTCCTCGATCCCGAGCGCGTCGTCGTCTTCGACGGTGCGATGGGAACGATGCTGTACACGCGCGGCGTGTTCATCAACCAGTGCTATGACGAGCTGAACGTCCGCAACCCCGATCTCGTGCGCGCCGTGCACAGCGAGTACGTGAAGGCGGGAGTGGACGCGATCGAGACGAACACCTTCGGGGCCAACCGGCTCAAGCTGGCGCAGTACGGTCTCGAGGGACAGGTGGCGGAGCTCAATCGGGCGGCCGTTCGTCTGGCGCGCGACGCGGCCGGCGACGGAGTGCTCGTCGCCGGTTCCATCGGCCCGTTGGGCGTTCGCCTGGAGCCGTATGGCCCGACCAGTCTCGAGGAGGCGCGTGGCATCTTCCGCGAGCAGCTGGCGGCGCTGGCCGCCGGCGGAGTGGACCTGTTCCTGCTCGAGACGTTCGCCGATCTATCCGAGATCGCCGAAGCGATCCACGCCGCGCGGGAGGTCGACGCCACGACGCCGATCGTGGCCCAGATGACGATCGGATCCGACGGCCGTACGCCTTATGGCGCCGCACCCGCCGACGTCGCGCGCGCGCTCGACGAGGCGGGCGCCGACGTCATCGGCCTGAATTGTTCGGTCGGTCCGCAGGCCATTCTCGAGGCGATCGAGAAGATGGCCGCCGTGACCCCGCGCAAGCTCAGCGCCCAGCCTAACGCCGGTATGCCGCGCGACGTCGGCGGCCGCAGCATGTACATGGCCAGCCCGGAGTACATGGCCAGCTACGCCCGCCATCTGATTCATGCGGGCGCCAAGGTCATCGGCGGCTGTTGTGGCACGACACCGGAGCATCTGCGGGCAATGGTGGCAGGCGTGCGCCCGCTGAATCCACGGCTGCCCGGCAGCCGGCGGCCGCAGCCCGAATCGCATCCGTCGCCTAACGGCGCCGCGGCCACGGCGCCCGCCATTGCGGCACCGGTGCCATTCCCGGAGCGCAGTCGATTCGCGGCGAAGCTCGCGGCGTCGGCGTTCGTGACGTCGGTGGAGATCGTTCCGCCCCGCGGTGTGGACGCGTCGCGAATGATCGCCGACGTGCGCCGGCTCAAGGAGGCCGGCGTCGACGCCGTGAACGTGCCCGACGGACCGCGTGCGCAGAGCCGGATGGGCGCGCTGATGACGAGCGTCCTGATCGAGCAGCAGGTCGGCATCGAGACGGTGACGCACTACGCCTGCCGCGACCGTAACCTGCTCGGCATGCTCAGCGACTTGTTAGGCGCGTCGGCGGTGGGGCTGCGGAACTTCCTCTTCATCACCGGCGACCCGCCGAAGATGGGGCCGTACCCGAACGCCACCGCGGTGTTCGACATCGACTCGATCGGCCTCACGAATCTGGTGCGCAACCTCAACCACGGCCTTGATCCCGGTGGCAACGTCATCGGGGCGCCGACGCGCTTCGCCATCGGCGTCGGCGTGAATCCGGCGCCGATCGATTTCGAGCAGGAGATCAAGCGGTTCGAGTGGAAGGTCGACGCCGGTGCGGAGTTCTGCGTCACTCAGCCCGTGTTCGACGCGGTGCAGCTGGAGCGCTTTCTCGCGCGCGTATCGCACGCCCGCGTCCCCGTGGTGGCCGGCATCTGGCCGCTCATCTCCGTCCGCAATGCCGAGTTCCTGGCCAATGAGGTCCCCGGTGTGTCGATCCCACCCGCGGTAATCGATCGGATGCGGCGGGCGAACGAGAAGTCGAAGGACCACGCGCTGGCCGAGGGCATCGCGATCGCGCGCGAGATGCTCGACCGGGTGCGCGATGGCGTGCAGGGTGTGCAGGTGTCGGCGCCATTCGGGCGCGTGGAGCTGGCGCTCGAGGTCCTGGCGGATCATCGCTAAGACCTGCGGACTTCGGACTCTGACCAACTGCGCACTGCGGACTTCGGACGTACTGCGGACTTCGGACTCGGATTTCAGCGGACGGTTGTCGGAATGAAATCAGCTGCTCTCGCGTGCTTTGGATGGCAATCCGACAGGCAAGGCGCGCAGCTTACCGGCCATGACGTTCGAGCAGTGGCAAGCGGATGCGCCGGCCGAGCTGAGGCTCGATCCTTTATGGCGAATGAAGGCGTATCAGCTTTCGGTTTACGTCGGTGACATCGCCGCAGCCGACTGGCGGCGGCTGTCAGCCTGTCCAGGGGTGCAGGATATCGCGATGCAGCTCTACCGCGCCGCGGGATCGGTGGGTGCGAACATCGCCGAGGGATATAGTCGCTCGTCTGGACGAGACCGAGTCCGGCAGTTCGAGTATGCCCTCGGCTCCGCAAGGGAGGCGCTGCACTGGTATCGGATGCTAGCCGACGTGCCGTCGCCCCGCATCGACTTGGCGCCACGAGTAGCTGCTCTCGTGGAGATCCGTCGGCTGCTTATGGCGATCATCCCGGCCGAACGTGCCCGCACCATCCGGAAGCGTTGACGGAGCAGACGAAATCCAACAACCGTCCACTGAAATCGGCGTCCGAGGTCCGCAGTACGTCCGCAGTTCGCAGTGCGCAGTTGGTCAGAGTCCGAAGTCCGC
>CAZICQ010000053.1:0-21617 GCA_964537775.1 uncultured Gemmatimonadaceae bacterium
CGCAACAAGGAGATCGGATTCGTCTTCCAGACATTCAATCTGCTGCCGCGCGCCACGGCGCTGCATAACGTCGAGCTGCCACTCGTCTACGCCGGCGTGTCGGCCGACGAGCGGCGGCGCCGCGCCAGAGCGGCACTCGAGCGCGTGCAGCTCGGTGACCGCATGGATCACCGGCCGAACGAGCTCTCCGGAGGGCAGCGCCAGCGCGTCGCCATCGCGCGGGCATTGGTCAACGAGCCGTCCATCCTCCTCGCCGACGAGCCGACCGGCAACCTGGATTCCCAGACGTCGGAGGAGATCATGAAAGTCTTCGAGGAGCTGGCGTCCCAGGGACAGACGGTGATCATGGTGACGCACGAACCGGACATCGCCTCGCACGCCCGCCGCGTCGTCGTGCTGCGCGATGGCCTCGTCTCCACCGACGACCGGCAGGAAGCGTTCAAGCGCAGAGTCGGGTTGTAGGCGACGGACTCTCCTTCCGCGCTCCCCTCTCATGCCGTTCCTCGACGCCCTTCGTCTCGCGCTCGGGACGCTGCGCGTACAGAAGCTGAAGAGCTTCTTCACGCTCGTGGGCGTGATGATCAGTGTGATGTTCCTCATCGCGGTCGTCTCGATCGTGCAGGGCATGAGCCGCTACGTCGAGGAGGACTTCGCCGGAAAATTCCTCGGTGTGAACACCTTCAACGTACGGCGCTTCCCGGATTTCAACACGGACATCACGGAAGCGGAGTGGCGGGCATGGCAGCGTCGCCCCAAGATCACGATCGAGGACGCCCTCGCGATCCACGATGCGCTGCCGGCGGACGCAGGGTGGGCCATGCACGACATGACGTGGGCACAGGCGAGCTCGCGCTTCCTGAATGGCGGGCCACAGGTACTCGCCGAAGCGGCCACGCCGCAATTCATGAGAATCAAGGATCTGCGCGTGGCGCGTGGCCGCGCCTTCACCGATCAGGACGACGCGCTCGGCGCCGATGTCGTCGTCATCGGCGTCGAGATCGCTGACCGCTACTTCCCGAATCTCGACCCCATCGGGCGTGAGATCCGCATCAACCGCTTTCCCTTCGTGGTGATCGGCGTACTCGAGAAGCAGGGCACAGTGTTCGGCCTCTCGCTCGACCGGCAGGTGCTCGCTCCATTTCATTCCGAGATGTCGCGGCTGACGCACGCACGGAACAATCTGTACGGCATCGTCGTACAGTCTCCGTCGCCGGCCGCCTTCCGGCCGCTCCAGGAAATCGTCCGCGAGGTGATGCGGCGCCGGCACCATCTGCACCCGGCCGACCAGGACGATTTTGCCTTCGAGAGCTCGGAGTCCGCGCTATCCTCGTGGATGACGATCAAGAAATACCTCGTGCTCGCGGGCATGGTGCTGCCCGCCATCGGACTCGTGGTGGGCGCCATCGTGATCATGAACATCATGCTCGTGGCCGTCGCTGAGCGCACACGCGAGATCGGTATTCGGAAATCGTTAGGTGCGCGCCGTCGTGACATCCTCGCCCAGTTTCTCATCGAGTCGGCGACGCTGAGCAGTGTCGGCGCGCTCGTTGGAGTAGGCCTGGGCATCGCGCTGTCGCAGCTCGTCGCGGCGGTCTCTCCGCTGCCCGCCGCGGTGGCGCCCTGGTCGGTCGCGCTCGCCGTTGGCATCGGCGCGGGTGTCGGCATCATCGCCGGCGCCTACCCCGCCAGTCGCGCCGCGCGGCTCGATCCGATTCTCGCCATGCGGTCGGAGTAGATCGATGTCCATCGGCACGCGTGTGTACGGTTTGTTCGAGGGCATTCGCATCGCCTTCGATGCGATCCGCACGAACAAGGTCCGCGCCGGATTGACCATTCTCGGCATCGCCGTTGGCGTCTTCGTCGTCACGGTGATGTCGGCCGCGGTTCACGGCATCAACGCCGGCGTGAGCCGAAGCATTGCCGCCGCCGGCCCGACCACCTTCTTTCTCACCCGCTGGCCCGCTGAGCTGAACAACTGCAATGGTTCGGCGGACAGTTGCCCGTGGCGCCATAACGCGCCGCTCACCGTCGACCAGGCAAACGAGCTCCGCCGGCTCCCCACGATCGAGGGTGTCACCGCGCACATCGGCAGCTCGACGGAGATCAAATTCGCCGATCGTACATTGCCATCGGTGGGACTCGAAGCCTACTCCCCCGGATGGATCGAGGTGGACGGCGGAGACGTGACATCGGGCCGCGATTTCACGACCGCCGAAAACGAGGCCGGCGCCAATGTGGTGCTCGTCAACCCGAAGGTCGTGGAAAAGCTGTTCCTGGGCGACGATCCCGTCGGCAAATCCGTGCGGCTCAATGGCCAGCAGTTCACGGTCATCGGCGTGTATCAGCCGATTGTCAACGCCTTCGACAACGGCAGTCGCGGCAAGGTCTTCATGCCTTTTCTCACAGCCTACCGCCGTCTCAATGTGGGTACGGCATGGATGGACATCACGGTGAAGCCGCGTGACGGCATCCCCCGCGACGACGCCATGGACGAGGTCATCACGACGCTCCGGGCGATGCGGCATCTGCGACCCGCGCAGCAGAACGACTTCTTCGCGTCGACGCCGGAAAAGTTGATGCAGTTGTACGACAAGATCGTCGGCGTGTTTTTCCTCGTCATGATGGTGCTGTCCGCGATCGGCCTCTGCGTCGGCGGGGTGGGTGTCATCGCGATCATGATGATCAGCGTCACGGAACGCACGCGCGAGATCGGCGTTCGAAAGGCGCTCGGCGCCACGAAGGCCACGATCCTCTGGCAGTTCCTGGTCGAGGCGGCGACGCTCACCACTTTGGGGGCCGTCATCGGCCTCGCGTTTGGCGGTGTCCTCACCTGGATGGTGCGCAGCTGGACCCCAATTGACGCGACCACGCCTCCGCTGGCGATCGCCGCCGCGCTGACCGCCAGCGCGCTCGCCGGCATCGTTTTCGGCCTGCTTCCCGCGGTTCGCGCGGCGCGCCTCGACCCCGTCGAAGCGCTCCGCTACGAATAAGCCGTCCCGATGCTCTTCCTTGAAGCGGTTCGTATTGCGCTCACGCAGCTTCGCGTTCAGAAGCTGAAGAGCTTCTTCACGCTCCTCGGCGTGACGATCGGCGTGATGTTCCTCATCGCCGTCGTCTCGATCGTGCAGGGCATGCGCGATTACGTCGAGCACGATTTCCTCGGCCGCTTTCTCGGCGCGAATACGTTCACGCTGCGCCGCTTTCCGGCGTTCGGCAACCATACGACTTTCGATGAGTGGCGCGCGTGGCAGCGCCGGCCGAGGATCTACCCCGGCGATGTGAACACCGCGCGCGCCGTGCTCCCCGCCGGCGTGCGATGGGCGATCGAAAGCGCCGAGACAGTGCCAGCGACGACGATTTACAGCCGTCCAAAGCAGGTGGAGGCGCACGCTGCCGACGGAGACTATTTCACGATCAAGAACTACAACCTGTCGAGCGGACGCTCGTTCAGCCCGCAGGAGCTGATCCTCGGGACGACTGTCGTGGTCATCGGCGACGACATCGCAAAGCAGATGTTTCCCTCGCTCGATCCGATCGGGCGCGAGCTGAAAATGGGTGGCATCCCGTATACGGTGATCGGCGTGATCGAGCACCAGGGCAATCTGTTCGGGATGTCGTTGGATCGTCTGGCCATCGCGCCTTTCCGTTCACCACTCCGGCACATCACCAATCCGCGCGGCGACGTGGACGGCATGCTCGTGCAGGCAGCCGATCAGACGACACTCAACGACGCGATGGAATCAGTGCGCGAGGCACTGCGCGGCACACGACATCTGCGGCCGGCCGACCCGGACAACTTCGTGATGGAGACCTCCGCCGCCGCGCTCTCCTTCTTCGACAAGGTGATGAACATCATGGCCATCGCCGGCACGGCGCTCCCGGCGATCGGCCTCGTCGTTGGCGGCATGGTCATCATGAACATCATGCTCGTGTCGGTGGCGGAACGCACGCACGAGATCGGAATACGGAAATCCATCGGGGCGCGGCGCCGCGACATCCTGCAGCAGTTCCTGATCGAGAGCGCCACGCTCAGCACCGTGGGCGCGCTGATCGGCATCGGCCTCGGCATCACCGCCGCGAAGCTGATCTCGTGGAAGTGGGCGGCATTGCCAGCCAGCGTCGCGCCGTGGTCGCTCGTCGCCGCCACGCTTCTCGGGACCGTGGTCGGGATCATTTCCGGCGTTTACCCTGCCCGTCGCGCGTCGCTGCTCGACCCCATCGAAGCGATGCGTCAGGAGTAGCGCGTGAATCTCATCGCGCGGGCGACCCAGGCGGCTGAAGGCGTTGGCATCGCCCTCGACGCGATTCGGGCGAACAGGGTGCGCGCCGGCCTCACGATCCTGGGGGTCGCCATCGGCGTGTTCGTCGTCGTCGCCCTCTCCTCGGTCGTGCGCGGCATCAACGAGAGCTTCGCGCGCGATGTGGAGGCGGCGGGCCCGACGTCCTTCTTCATTTTCCGGCGACCACTCGGCAACTTCGAGACATGCGACGGCACCGATCAGACGTGTGTCTGGCGGCGCAATCCGCCGCTCACCACCGACGAGGCAACCGCGATCGAGCGCCTGCCCACGATCGAGACCGTGACGCAGCACGTCTCGAGCTTCGGTACGTTCAAGTACCACGACCGGCAGTTGACGGCGTCGATCGAGGTCTACACGGCCAACTGGACGGAGGTCGACGGCGGCGATGTGTATCCAGGCCGCAGCTTCACCGCGGCCGAGAACACGAACTCAGCGCGCGTCGTGATCGTGAACGACATCATGGCGGACAAGCTGTTCGGCCAGTCCGACGCCATGGACAAGTACATCGCCATCAACGGCGTACAGTTCCAGGTGATCGGCGTGTATCACCACAGCGCGAGCCCCATTGGCACGCCGACGTCCGGCAGCAACAACGAGCCCAAGGCCATCCTCCCTCTGGAGACTGGTCGTCGCCATCTGCAGCTCTGGCTTCGAGGGATGAACTTCATCGTCAGACCGCGAACCAACGTCAGCGTCAGCGATGCAACCGATGACGTCACGGCCACACTGCGGGCGCGACGCGGGCTTCGCGCCAGGCAGCAGAACACCTTCGAGATCGTCACCCAGGACCGCCTGCTCGAGGTGTATGATAAGCTGTTCGGGACCTTCTTCGTCGTCGGCCTGGCGCTTTCCTCGGTGGGATTGCTCGTTGGCGGTGTGGGTGTCGTGGCCATCATGATGATCAGCGTCACCGAGCGCACCCGGGAGATTGGAGTGCGCAAGGCGCTCGGCGCCACCCGCGGGGCGATTCTGTGGCAGTTCCTCGTCGAAGCGGTCACGCTCACCTCCATCGGCGCCACCATCGGGCTGTTACTCGGAATCGGGTTGGCTCTTGCGGTAAACGCGAAATGGCCTTCCATTCCTGCGTCCACCCCGACGTCGGCAATCCTGGCTGCCCTGGCCGCGAGCGCCTTCACGGGCGTGCTGTTCGGCCTCCTGCCTGCCGTACGAGCGGCACGACTGGACCCGGTTGCCGCATTGCGTCACGAGTAGGTCACGGTCGCGGTATTGCCGCGCGCGCGAGTGACTGCGCGCGGAAGACGTGAGTCCTTCCCAAGATGGAATCCACGAAGCAGTCGGACCAGACGTCTCGCGCGTCGCGTAAGCTACGTTGGTACCGCCGATCTCTGCTCCCGCGACTCGGCGTGCTGTGCATCGTCGGCGCCGCGCTCGTGCAGGAGCTCTCGCCCATATACCGGTTCCCCGACCCGCGACCCTTCTCCGGCGAGAAGTTTTACAACCCGTACGACGGATTCGCGGGCCAGTGGCTCACGTCGAACTTTCACGCGCACGCGCACGCGTGGGCGGGACTGACCACTGGGAAACAGAGCCCGGACGCAGTGCGCAGGCAGTATCGCGCGATGGGCTACTCGATCATCTCCGTTTCCGACTATCAGCACGTCACGCTCGGACCGTCGGGCGATCCGTCGTTCATTCCCGTGTACGAGCACGGCTACAACCTCCCGAAGACGCATCAGCTCGCGATCGGTGCGCATCGTGTGGTGTGGGGCGACTTCATATTTTGGCAGTCGCGGCACCAGAAGCAGCGTGTGCTGAACGAGCTGAAAAGCTCGGCGGAGCTCGTCGCGATCGCGCATCCCGAACTGCGCGCGGGCTATTCGTTCCAGGACTTCCAGTATTTGACCAACTACGATCTGTTGGAGATCGTGAGCCACTTCGGCATCGCGGTGAAGGACTGGGACGCCGCGTTGTCCGCTGGTCACCCCGTGTGGGCGATCGGCAGCGACGACTCTCACGACGCGTCCGATCCTGATCAAACCGGGAGTACGTGGACCATGATCGGCAGCGAATCGCGCGACAGTTCGTCCGTGGTGCGCTCGCTGCGCGGCGGACGCGCGTACGTCGTGCGTGGGCGTTATGGGCGGAGTGATGTGACCGTGAAGTCGCTCGATCTGCGCGGCGATACGATCGTGCTGCAGTGCAGCGCACCGGTCGAACGGATAGATTTCTTCGGACAGAATGGCCGCCCGCTCGCCTCGATCGGGCCATCCACGGAAGGCCGGTATGTCATCCAGCCGAACGACCGGTACGTGCGTTCCGTGATCACGACTTCGCAGACGAAGATGTATCTGAATCCCGTGCTCCGGTATAGCGGGGCACAGCTTCCGCACCCCGTAGCGACAATCGACAGCGGCCGCACCTGGTTCGTGCGTCTGAGCATCTTGTGCGCGCTGGCGATGACGGCATTGCTCACTGTCGGTGCGCCCCCTATTGGCGCTCAGACGCAGCTGCGCGGCGCCATCGAAACGCCGCTGCCGTCGGAATTGCCCTTTGGCGTCGGGGAGAAGCTCGAGTATCAAGTGAAATTTGGCGTTCTCCCCGTCGGCAGCGGCTCGATGAACATCGAGAGCCTCGATACCCTGCGCGACCGCCGACTCATGCACATCGTGTTCACCGTTTCCGGTGGTACGCTGTTCTTCAAGGTGCACGACGTGATGGAGAGCTGGTTCGACGCGGAGTCGCTGAGCTCAGCGCGCTTCACGCAGAACCTCAACGAAGGCCCACGCCACTATCAGCGCCGCTTCGATTTTTATCCTGACAAGCGCACCGTCATCGAGGAGGGTAAACCCGCCGCGCCGTCGGTGGAGTTCCCGCTCGACGACGCGTCGTTCGTGTACTTCGTGCGCACTCAGCCGCTCGTTGTTGGCGAATCCTACGCGTACGAGCGGTACTTTCGACCGGATGCCAATCCCGTCGTCATCCGTGTGCTGCGCAAGGAGCGCATCACCGTTCCCGCCGGCACCTTCGACGGCATCGTCGTGCAGCCGGTGATCAAGACGCGCGGCATCTTCTCGGAGGGCGGCCACGCGGAGATCTGGCTGTCCGACGACGATCGCCGCATGGTGCTCCAGCTCAAATCATCCCTGCCGTTCGGGTCGATCAATCTTTATCTCCGCCGGTTCGAGGCTGGAGAGCGCAACGGCTTACGAGCGCCAACGCCCGAACTTCGCCAACGTCCGAAGTTCGCCGACGCCCGAAAAGCGCTGACGCCCGAAAAGCGCTGACGCCCTAACGGCGCGAGTGCGCGAACGCCCTGGCTGCGCGGACGCCCTAAGAGCGCTGACGTCCTGAGGGCGGAAAACGGCGCTGACGCCCTCGGAGCGCTAACGGCGGCATCTGCATACCGACAACCATCCATGAAATCCGAGCCCGCAGTGCGCAGTACGTTCGCAGTCCGCAGTGCGCAGTTGGTCAGCGTCCGAAGTCCGCAGCTCTTGATCCAGGCCTGAGCCCTCGCACCCGATAGACATACAACCGAATCGCCGGCGCCCCACCGCGGTGGATGTCCACCGGCCCGACCAGCTCCAGTGACGCGAACGCCCCGTTTGGCGCTTCCGCCGCGCCGGCGCGCGCCACGAGCATCCCGTCGCGTCCCACCAACGCACCGCGATCGTACAGATACGCGAAGTGGCGTTGATCATCCGAGAGGCAGAGGATCGGGACGGCAGGTCCGAGCGCGTAACCAACCTTCGCCGCGTCGATCCAGTGCGTTGTCGCCACGAACGCCGGTGGCGCACCCCCGCCGTAGCGCGCCATCGCCGATGATAGCTCCCGCCAATCCACGAGATCCAGCGACGGGTCACCGTGCGCAAACCATTGTGGCCGGAGGCGGCTGATCCAACCGGTCTTCACCTGGCTGACTGCGACGCCGAGCAGGAGCAGATATGCCGCGGTCGCGAGCGTCAGTCGCCGCCGTGCAGCGCTCGCGTCCCGCTGCGCCAGTGCGACGCCGAGCAGCGGGAACAGGAACAGGTAACCGGGCGCCGGCCAGTGCGGCAGACCCGGATTGCCGCCCAGCGACACGAGCGTGAACACGCCGATCGGCCAGACGGCGAGGCAGCACAGCAGCCAGCGCCGCGGATGCGATCGTCCCATGCGTAGCCCGCGTACGAGCTGCCAAACGAGTGGCACCCACAGCCAGGGCAGCAGATAGCCGGCCTGACCGGCCATGTTTTGCAGCAGCGCCCCGATGTGCACCCATCCTCCGGGATGCGGCGCGCCACGTCCGGCTTGAAAACGAAATGATGCGAAGGCGTGCTCGTGGTTCCACCAGATGACCGGGGCGAGGAACGCGAGGCTGATCGCCGCAGCGACATACGGTTGCGGCCGCGCCAACCACCGCCGTCCACCCGGCAGCGTCACCATCGCGAGCAACAGGCCGGCGGGAAGAAAGACCGCGTGATACTTGGCGAGAAAGGCCGTGCCAGCGAAGAAACCGGCGCACAGCCAGCGCGCCCATGTTCCGTCGTCGGATCGTTTGGCGCCCTCGGCCGTGTGATCGATCAACAACGGCGACACGCAGACGACCGCGGCGAGCATCGCACAGTCGAGTGGCCCGTCGGGGAGGATCCATCCCCCGGTGCTGATGCTGAACACCGGCGTGACATTCAGCAGCAGTGCCGCGTAGAATCCGGCGCGGCTGCCCCACCACCCTGACGTGAGCCGGTACATCAGCCACGTCGTGACGCCGAACAGCAGAATGAACGGTAACCGCAGTATCAGATCGCCGCGCGGCGACAGCCGCTCGAGCACCCCCGGTATCCAGAACGAGAGCGGCGGGTGATCGAAGTAGCTCGCCGAAAGCTGCCGCGAGATGCTGACCGTATAGGATTCGTCGATGCCCAGCCCGAGGATCGCGCCGAGCAGTACGCGCAGCAGGGAGCTGGCAGCGACGACCCAGAATGCCGCGGCTGCCCAGCTGCCGATCAGGACGGAAGGACGGTGCTGAGGAGAGGAAGCGCTGCGGCGGATGTCTGGCACGCGTGTAGATTAGGTGCCTGCCGCCCCTCTCTCCACCCGCGCTCGCATGCGCTTTGACGACATTCTGCTCACGGCCCTCGTGCAGATCCGGGCCAACAAGCTCCGGTCGTTCTTTACGCTGCTCGGCATCATCGTGAGCGTGGCCTTCCTCGTCGCGGTGGTGGCAGTGATTCAGGGGATGAACGCGTACGTGAAAGAGAACATCGCCGACGCCATGATCGGCGCCAACGCCTTTCAGGTCCGCCGGACTCCGATCAACATCGGGCTGATCGACGACGACGCATGGCGCCGCATGCAACGCCGGCCGCTGATCACGCGCGAGGATGCTGCCGCGGTCGCGGCGGCGCTCCCCGACGCGATCGCGGTAGCGCTGCAATCGGGATTTCCGTCTCCCCGCTCCGACGTCGTGTATCGCGACCGCACGATGGAGGCGGTGACGGTGTTCGGAGTGACCGAGGCATATCAGGTCGTGCAAGACTATCGATTCGCGCGCGGTGGCCCGCTCACCGATCTCGACGTGCGGGAGCGCCGCCCCGTGATCGTCATCGGCGCCGACCTGGCGAAGGACCTGTTCGAGGGCGTCGATCCCGTCGGACGGTCGGTGCGCATTCACGGCGCGCAGTTCGAGGTGGTCGGTGTGGTCGCACCGAAGGGGCGCATCCTGGGGCAGTCGTTCGACGGCTTCGTCATGATGCCGATCACGATCTTCGAGGCGACCTACGGCCGGCGCCAAACGGCGACCATCTCGGTGAAGATGGCCGACGCCGCGGCCGTCGCCGGCGCGATGTCGCGCGCCGAAGAGGCGATGCGCATCGCACACCGCCTGCGTCCGGGCGACGACGACAATTTCTCCGTCGAGACCTCGGACGCGCTCCTCGATTTCTGGAAGCAGCTCACGCGCGTGCTCTTCACCGTGGTCCCGGCGGTCGTCGCCATTGGCATCGTGGTCGGCGGCATCGTCATCATGAACATCATGTTGATGTCGGTCACCGAGCGCACGCACGAGATCGGGCTGCGCAAGTCGGTTGGCGCCACGCATCGTGACATTCTGCGCCAGTTTCTCACCGAGTCGGTGATGCTGTCGGTGCTCGGCGGCGCGCTAGGCGCCGGCGGCGGCTGGGCGTTCGCCATCGCGATCGCCGCCGCCTCGCCCCTGCCGGCGCGCATCACCGCCTGGTCCGTTGGCCTGGCGCTGGCCCTCGGCGCCGGTGTCGGGGTGATCTTCGGCGTCTACCCGGCGTCGCGCGCCGCCCGGCTCGATCCGGTGGTCGCCATGCGAGCGGAGTGAGTGATGCTTCGATTCGCGAGCGGCATCCTCCGATTCGTCACCGGCTTCGGCGATAACATCAGCCTCGCTGTCGACTCGCTGCGCGTGCGAAAGATGCGCTCCGGCCTCACGATGCTGGGCGTCGTCATCGGCGTGTCGACGGTGATGGCGATGGCTTCGATCGTTCGCGGCATTCGCGATCAGATCGTGGCCAGCATCGAGATCGCCGGCCCAACCACCTTCTACGTCGTTCGCGTCTTCTCACAGACGCCGGTCAACCCGCAGAACCTCCCGAAGTGGGTGCGCATCCGTCCCGAGCTCACGGTCGCGGAGGCAGAGCGCATCCGGTCGCTGCCAGAGATCGCGTACGCGTCCGCCTGGGGACAGACGCTCAGCCGCGTGGAATACGCCGGCGCGCGCACCAACAGCGGCGCGGTGATCGGCGCCGACGACGGCTACCCCCTGATTTATGGCGGCGATCTGGTCGACGGCCGGTGGTTCACGCGCTCGGAGGGGATCTCGGGCGCGCCGGTCGCCGTGCTGGTGGCGGACGTCGCGCGCAAGCTGTTCGGCAACATTCCCCCACTGGACAAATGGGTGCGCATCGGCGGTCGTCCGGCGCGCGTCATCGGCATCTACCAGCCCTCCGCGAACATCTTCGAGCCGCCCGGCCAAACGACACACGCGATCATCCCGTTCCGGATGCTCGACCATCAGTTCACCTTCGACAAGACGAATGCGCTGTTCATTCCAGTGAAGCCCCGCCAGGGCATCACCGTGGCGGACGCCGAGAACGCCGTCACCGTGGCACTGCGCGAGATGCGCGGCCTGCATCCCGGCGACGGGAACACCTTCGATCTGATCACCCAGGACCAGATCCTCGACACGTTCAACAAGATCACCGGCGTGTTCTTTCTCGTCATGATCGTGCTCTCCGCCGTGGCACTCCTCGTTGGCGGCATCGGTGTGATGGCGGTGATGATGATCAGCGTCACCGAGCGCACGCGCGAGATCGGCATTCGCAAGGCGATGGGTGCCACGCGACGCGACATCATGCAGCAATTTCTCGTCGAGGCGTCGGCGCTCACCGGCGCGGGCGGCTTGATCGGCATCCTGCTCGGCCTCGCGCTCGGCAAGCTCGCGCAGCTGGCGATGAGCATCAACGCACGCCCACCGCTCGATCTCACCCTGCTCGCCGTCGGCGTCTCCGTCGCCGTCGGCCTCCTGTTCGGCCTCCTGCCCGCCCATCGCGCCGCCCGGCTCGACCCGATCGAGGCGCTGAGGTACGAGTAGTCGGTAGACGGTAGACGGTAGTCGGTAGTCGGTAAGACCGTTGGAAGTGAGGGCTCGTTATGTGGGTCACTCATGCCGAGCCCTCACCAGTCAAACGTCGTAACTACCGACTACCGTCTACCGACTACCGACTAGCTTTTCACCATGCCAATCGACCTTCTCGCCATCGCCGCGCACCGGGACGACGCCGAGCTTACATGCGGCGGTGCGTTGATCAAGGCGGCCAAACAGGGGCGGCGCACGGCGGTGCTCGATCTCACGCGCGGCGAGATGGGAACGCGCGGATCCGCGGAGCTGCGCGCACGGGAGGCGAGCCGCGCCGCCGAGGTCCTCGGCCTCGCCCAGCGCGAGAATCTCGGGTTGCCTGACGCGAGCATCGTCAACGACCCGCCCACCCGCGAGCTCCTCGTGCGCGCCATCCGCCGCCTCATGCCGAGAGTGGTCATCGCGCCGGCGCTCCAGGGCAGGCACCCCGACCATCGGGTCACGGCGCAGCTCGTGCGCGACGCCTGCTTCATCGCCGGTCTCGCCAAGGTCGCGCCCGACGTCGCGGGATTTCGTCCGCACAAGGTCGTGCACTGCCTGTCGTACCGGCAGGATTTCGCGCGCCCGTCGTTCGTGGTCGACATCAGCGACGAGTTCGAGCAGAAGATGGACGCGATCCGCTGCTACGACTCCCAGTTCGGCGCCGTGGCACAGGCCGGTGAGGTGTACCCGAACGGCGAGCCGCTCTACGACGTCGTCCGGCACTACGCCGCTTATTATGGAACACTGATACGCCGGCGCTACGGGGAGCCGTATCTGACCATCGAGTTGATGCGTGTGGACGATCTCGCGTCGCTGGAGGTGTCGACCTTTTGAGCGACGAGCTCACCTATGGCAGTTATCTCGCGCTCGACGAGCTGCTGTCGCTGCAACGCTCACAGTCGTCGCCGGAGCATCCCGACGAGCTGCTGTTCATCGTGGTGCACCAGGCGAGTGAGCTATGGTTCAAGGTGATTCTGCGTGAGCTCGGCGCTCTTCGCCGGGCGATGACGCAGCGCGAGACGGGGCTCGCCTACTGGCATGCGCAGCGCGTGAATGCGCTGATGCGAATCGTCTCGGCGCAGTTGTCCTCCCTGGAAACGCTGCCACCCCAGCACTTCGCGCAGTTCCGTGGCTACCTCGGCACATCGAGCGGATCGCAGAGTGTGCAGTTCCGTGCCATTGAAGCCACCTCCGGTCTGCGGGACCCGCATTTCATCGCCGCCCTTCAGGAGCACGGAGACATACCGCCCCTCATCCAGACCGCACTCGACCAGCCGACGCTCCAGGATCTCTTTCTCTCGCTGGTGAACGCCTCCGGCACGACGCTCGAGGCGCTGTACGTCGGACCAGGCCCCAGCCTGCTCTTCTTTCTCGCCGAAGCGCTGCTCGAGTACGAACAGCAATTCGCCGAATGGCGATTCAAGCACGTGCTGCTCGTGGAACGCATCATCGGCCCGCAGACGGGTGGCACCGGCGGCACTTTGGGCTCGCGATATCTGCAGACGACGGTAAACCAGCGCTTCTTTCCCCAGCTGTGGGCGGTTCGCGCCCGCATTTTCGGCGCACGTTCTTAGTCTTGGCGACCCGCCGCACTGGCGTATATTGTTGTCATGGCTGATCCTATCTACCTCGACCACGCCGCGACGTCCCCGGTTCGGCCCGAGGTGGTCGAGGCGATGGCGCCCTTCTTCGGACCGCGCTTCGGCAATCCGTCCAGCCTGCATCGATGGGGACGCGAGGCGCGCGCCGCTCTGGATGAGGCACGTGAGCGCGTTGCCCGTTGTATCGGCGCCCACTCGGATGAGCTCTGTTTTACCTCTTCGGGGACGGAGGCGGACAACATGGCCATCCTCGGCGCGTGGCGCGCCCGCAGGCGCGGCGGTCGCAACGCCGTGGTCGCGACCGCGATAGAGCACAAGGCGGTGCTTGGCGCCGTGCACCAGCTGTCGAGGGAGGGCGGCCAGGAGCGCCCGTGCGCGGTGACCTCCGCCGGCATCGTGAATGCCGCGACATTCGAGTCGCTCGTAGACGCGGATGTCGCTGTCGCATCGGTGATGTGGGTGAACAACGAGATCGGAACGGTGCAGCCGGTGGAGCAGCTCGCCGCGCTGGCTCGGGAGCGGGGCGTGCTCTTTCACACCGACGCGGTCCAGGCGTTCGGCAAGGTGGAGATCGATGTCCGGCGCATTCCGGTGGACATCCTCTCCATCTCCGGGCACAAGATCGGGGCGCCGAAGGGGATCGGCGCAATCTTCATCCGGCGCGGCACGGCGATCGAGCCGCTCATGCACGGCGGCGCGCAGGATCGTGGCCGCCGGCCCGGCACCGAGAACGTCGCCTTCGCGGTGGGGCTGGCGCGTGCGGCGGAGCTCGCGGTGGAGGAGCGCGAAGCGGAGGCGGCGCGGCTGTCCGCGCTGCGCGAGCAGCTGGAGAGCGCGCTTCTCGAGCAGATTCCGGACGCGGTGGTGCACGGGCGCAACGCGTCCCGGCGGGCACCGCACATCGTCAACATCTCCGTGCCGGGCACCGATAGTGAATCGATGCTGATGGCGCTCGATCTCCAGGGGATCGCCTGTTCCGCGGGTTCGGCCTGCCAATCGGGTGCGCCGCAGTCGTCACACGTGCTCGCCGCCTGCGGCGTCGCCCCCGACCTCGCGGCCGCGGCGGTCCGCATGAGTCTCGGCTGCCTGACGACAGGGGAGCAGATCGAGCGCGTGGCCACCGTGTTTCCGAAGCTCGTCGCCCGCGCACGCCGCGTCGCGGCGCTGAGCTAGGCCGTGGACCGGGGAACGAGTCCGACGATGACGGGGCAGCGCGTACTGGTCGCCATGTCCGGCGGCGTCGATTCATCCGTGGCGGCGGCGTTGCTGGTCGCGCAGGGCTACGACGTGGTCGGCGCCACGATGAAGCTCTTCTGCTACGGCGACGAGGTACCCGATCGCCCCTGCTGCTCGCTCGACTCGATCGACGATGCACGGCGCGTCTGTGAGGCGTTAGGCGTGCCTCATTACGTCCTCAACCTGGAAAGCGCCTTCGGGCATGACGTCGTCGCGAACTTCGTCGACGAGTACGCGCGCGGCCGCACCCCGATTCCGTGCGTGCGCTGCAACACGTTCACGAAGTTTCGCGACCTGCTGCGCAAGGCCGACGCCATCGACGCGCGGTGGATCGCGACCGGCCACTACGCGCGTGTCCTTGCCGGCGAGCTGCGGCGGGGCGTCGACCCGGCGAAGGATCAGTCCTATTTCCTCTGGGGCATCGACCGCTCGGTGCTCGCGCGGATGCTCCTGCCGATCGGCTGGCAGAGCAAGCCGGAGACGCGCGCCATCGCGCGCCGCCTCGGCCTCGATGTCGTCGCGGATAAGGTGGAGAGCCAGGACATCTGTTTCGTGCCCGACGGCGATCACACAAGGATTCTGCGCAAGCACTTGGGCACGAATGCGCCCGCGCTCACCCCTGGCCCATTCGTGCGTCGCGATGGGACGATCGTCGGCCATCATGACGGCTTCGCGCGTTTCACCATCGGCCAACGTCGCGGTCTCCCCGGTGGTTTCCGGGAGGCGATGTTCGTGGTCGACATTCGTCCGGCCGATCGCGCCGTGGTCATCGGACCACGCGAGGAGCTGTTGGGCCGCGGCGTCGTCGCGCGCGAGGTGAACTGGCTCGTCGATGCGCCGCCTGTGGGTGCCCGTGTTCAGCTCCAGGTGCGCCACCGTGCGACCCCGGCGCAGGCGGAGCTGGTGCGCGTCGACGGCGGTGAGATCGAGCTGGCGCTCGACGAGCCCGTGGCCGCCATCACGCCTGGACAGTCGCTGGTGCTGTACGACGGCGACCGCGTGCTCGGCGGCGGTTTCATCGAGGCCGCACGCGGCACACGACTGTCGCTGCCCGTCCTCGCCGCCTGACACTCTCGCTCGTCGTTCTCGCCGGCGGGGCGGGAAGCCGTTTCGGCGGACCGAAGCAGCTCGAGCCGCTCGGACCCCGTGGCGAGGTGCTGCTCGAGTACGGCGTTCACGACGCGATAGCGGCCGGATTCGACGAGGTCGTGGTCGTCACCAGCGACTCCCTTGCGCCGGCACTGCGCCAGATCGTCGACCAGCGCGTGGCGCCACGCGCGCGCGTTCGTTATGCGGTGCAGCGGATCGACGCGCTGCCGTCCGGCGTGACCGCATCCCCGGAACGCACGAAACCGTGGGGAACCGCTCACGCGCTGCTCTGCGCGGCGGAGCTCGTGCATGGCCCCTTCGGCGTGGTCAACGCCGATGACTTCTACGGCGCGCGCTCGTACCAGCTGCTCGCCGACTGGGCACAGCAGGTCAGCGTGTCGTCGCGTGACTACGCCGTGGTGGGCTTCACGTTAGGCGAGACGCTCTCCACGGCCGGCGCTGTCAATCGCGCCCGCCTCGACGTCACGGACGACGATTCGCTGACCGGCACCGAAGAAATGGGCGGTATTCGCGAATCGGGCGGTGCGCTGTTGTGCACCGCCGGGGACAATTCCATGCCGCTCTCCCCCGACCTGCTGGTGAGCATGAACATGTGGGGATTCACGCCGGCGATCTTTCCTCAGCTGCGCCACCACTTCACGGCCTTTCTCGCCGACAACGTAACGGATCCGTCAGCGGAGCTGGTGCTCGCCGACGTCGTCGGCGAGCTTGTTCGGGGTGGCGAGGCGCGGGTGCGCGTGCTCCGGGGCGGCGGACCGTGGTGTGGCATCACACATCCGGAAGATCGCGCGATCGTAACCGCTCGTCTGGCGGAGCTCGCGGCCGAGGGCGAGTATCCATCTCTGCTGTTCGGATGAATGGGTACACGGCACCTCAGGTTGATACGATGCTCTTCTTGCGGACGTCAAAGAAATCGACGCAGCGGCAGATCGGGCGATGAGGTGGATTCCCGGGACGTCGAGCGCATTCCGACCCTCTGCGGCCTGACGCTCGCTCGTCGTTCTCGCCGGCTGGGCGGGTTTGCCGGTTCGCGCTGCATGTGACGTTTTGTGCCACGTTGTCACGAATTGTAGCGTCGTGGCGTTCTGCAATTGCCCACGGCAGCGCTATGTCTCGCTCGGGCAACGCTTTACAAACGGCACGGCCATTGCCTTGCCATCGTCTCCGTTTCGATATCGTGCCGAGGAGACAGCCACATGTTCAGGAGCCCGCTCGTACGCGCCGCCGCGTTCGTGATCAGTCTTGCCACTCTCGCTGGGTGTGGCGACGACTCGAACCCGGCAGCGCCCACGCCACAGCGCGCAGCTGCACCGCCGTTAGAGGCGAGCTACTCGTTCCCGGTGAAGCCGGGCGGCCATTATCCGGTCCTTCATCGTTCCGCGCCTCTTGCGCACGACGTCTCCGTATCGGGCACGATCGGTGGAAGCGGCGGCATGCTGTCCATTCCGGCGGCCGGTTTGTACGTGATCTTCCCGTCCAAGGCGGTGAAGAGCAAGACATTGTTCACCCTGACTGCGCATGCGGGCCCGTGGGTGACGTACACCTTCGAGCCGCACATCGCTTTCGATCAGCCGGTGGCGATCGTGCAGGACCTGTCGCTGACCAAGGCGGCCAACAACGCCAGCCTGCTCGCGTCACTCGGCGCTGGCTATCTGCCTAACGATCTGGCCGATATTGACGCCGGTGGAACGGGCTCCTTCTCCGAGACCTATTCCACGTATCTGTTCACCACACCACAGGCGGTGCCGTCCGCCTATGCCGCGTTCGTGACCACACACTTCTCAGGGTATGCGTTCGCGTCAGGTTGCCAAAAGCCGGCATCGCTAGGCGGCGAGTAACGACCCCGAGCCTCCAACGCCGAGGGCGGCATCGATGGACAGCTGGATGACTGAAGCCAGGCGCCTCGCCGAACAGGCGAAGGCGGCGGACCAGCACGGACAGGCGGACCGCGCGCTGGAGCTGTTCGACAGTGCGATCGCGTTGCTCGAGCGAGGACCGCAAGGATCGCTATTCGCCGATGTGCTGCGGTGGAAGGGCACATGTCTGCGCGAACGCGGCGAGACGCACGCGGCGCAACGACTCTATGAGCGCAGCCTCGCGATAGCCGACGCGGCGAATTCGAGCGGCGCCGTCGCCCATGCCTTGAACTGTCTCGGCATCATCGCCCAACGTCGCGGCAATAGTGCCGCCGCCGAGGAATTCTATCATCGCGCCGCGGCCCAGGCCGAAGCGGCCGGCGATCAACAGCTCCTCGGCATGATCGGTCAGAACCAGGGCGTGCTCGCCAGTACGCGGGGCGACCGGGAAGAGGCAAGCGCACGATACGAGGCGAGTCTTCGAGCGTTCGAGCTGGCGGGCAACGACGAGGCGGTGTCGTGGGTTCTGAACAACCTCGGGATGCTGTACGTCGCCGAGAACCGCTACGATGACGCCGAGCGCGCCTACGAGCGCGGACTCGTGACTGCCGTTCGCTTGGGCGACCTGCGCATGGAGGGACTCCTGCACCTGAATCGCGCGGAGCTGCGTATCGCGCAGGGCCGCTGGGGGGAAGCGAGCAGCTACATCGCGCGTGCGCTCGAGATCGCGGACATGCGCGGCGACCACCTGCAGGGCGCGGAGGGGTGGAGGTCTTTAGCCAAGCTGCAGCGCCTTACCGGCGACTGTACGTCAGCGGTCGAATCGCTCGCGCGCGCTCGAGCATCGGCTGAGCAGGCTGACGATGCGCTGCTCGTCGCCGAAGTACTGCGTGAAGCGGGAGAGGTATGCCGCCTCCGCGGCGAGTCGGATTCGGCGCGCACTCACTGGACCAAAGCCGTCGAGCAATATCGCAATATCGGCGCGGTTCGTGACGCAGATCACGTCGCGCAACATCTCAGCCTGTTACGTTGACTGCCCCACTCCGCACGAAGTGGGGGGTAAGGGTTGTACCAAATGTTGGCCGACGCCGGCCTGCGGGTGTTTGCGTCCGGCGCCGGTCCTCGGGACGGTTTTCTTGTCGGACGAGGTCATCCGCAAATGGGTCGCTCCCAGCCGCAGGCCGACAAAATCCCGGCGTTGGCACTGACCGCAGTTCGTCACGCGGACGCACCGGTACCGATCGGCAATAGTCCGTCCTTCCTCGATTCGATGAGGATGGCCGAGCGCGTCGGTGAGCGCCCACGGACCACGGTACTCGTCTTCGGAGAGACCGGCAGCGGGAAGGAGCTGCTCGCGCGGCGCATTCACGATTGCGGCGACCGCGCGCACGAACCGTTCGTCGCGCTGAATTGCTCGGCCATTCCTGAGGCGCTGCTCGAGTCGGAGTTGTTCGGTCACGTGCAGGGCGCCTTCACCGACGCGCGGCATCACAAAGTCGGATTGATCGAGGCGGCCGGCGGCGGCACGCTCTTCCTCGACGAGATCGGTGACCTGCCGCTGTCGCTCCAGCCGAAGCTTCTGCGAGTCATCGAGGAACGGCAGTATCGCCGCATAGGCAGCGTGCAGGAATTCCCGGTGCGTTGCCGCATTGTGGCAGCCACGAACATGGATCTCGAGCAGGCGGTGGCGCGCGGTCGCTTCCGCGCCGACGTGTTCTATCGTTTGGATGTTTTCCGTATCGATCTCCCGCCGCTCCGTGAGCGACGGGAGGACATCGTACCGCTCGCCGCGCATTTCCTGCAGCAGGTCGCGCGAGAGAGTGGGGTGCAGGTGCCGCGGCTCGACGAAAGCGCGCGAGAGGCGCTGCGCCGGCACTCGTGGCCGGGAAACGTCCGCGAGCTACGAAACGTCATCGAGCGCGCCAGCGTTCTCACCTCCGGTGGCGTCATCCGGGAGTCAGACTTGCGGCTCCGCCCGCACGATCGGCAGGTGCCATTGTCGCCGACCGGGAGCATGCCCAACGCCATCGCCATCCCCGCGGACGGCAAATCGCTCGCCGAAATCGAGCGCGAGGCCATCCACCTAACGATGGTGATCACGGCGGGCAACGTGAGCGCCGCGTCGCGGATCCTCGGAGTATCGCGGCCCACGCTCCTCCGAAAGATGCGGGCGAGCGGAGTCGATCGCCGAAGCCTCCTCGCGTCCTCCTGACGCAGACATGACCGCGCCCGTCGAGTGGCTGGAGCCTCCGCTCCGGGAACAGCTCAGCAGCGCCGAGATCGCCGAAGGACGTGGCGAATGGGAGATAGCGCGCGCGGTGTACGAGGAATTGCTGCACCGCCTGCACCCGAACAGTGAAGCGTCCGTCGTTGCCCTGCTCATCCGCCGAATCGCGCGCTCCCATCTCGAGGAGGCGCGCTTCGATGCGGCGGTGGACTGCGCCGCACTCGCGGCCAGGGTCTCGAACGAAGGGGGTGACGCGGCCGGTGAGGCGCATGCGTCGAATCTGCTGGCGATCGTGCACCATCAACGCGGCGAGATCCAGGAAGCCGAAGCGCTGTACCGGCGTGCGCGTGCCCAGGCCGAAGTCGCGAGCGCCGGAGCGCTCGTCGCCATGCTCGATCAGAACCTCGGCAACCTCGCCTGTCTGCGCGGCGACCACGCGCTCGCGCGCCGCCAGTATGAATCGAGTCTGTGCGGCTATCGGGAGCTTGGCCTCGAGCGGCCGCAGGGTCCGCTGCTGAACAACCTTGGCATGCTGTACACGGATCTCGGCGACTGGAGAACCGCGGAAGAGTACTTCGCCCAGGCGACGTCCAGCGCGATCGAGGCGAACGACGTTCCCGGCCGCGTCCGCACGCTCGCGAACCGCGTGGATCTGTACATCCGTCAGCGACGATATCGTAAGGCGCGCCAGCTCTGCCGGCGTCTGCTGGCGCAGCGTGGTCGGGTGTTCGACGGCGCCTGGATAGGCGAAACGTACAAATATCTCGGTATCGTCGCGCGGGAAACGGATGCGGTGGCGGAAGCGGAGCGCCATTTCGCGGCGGCACTTCGGGTTGCCGACGAGCGCCAGGATATGCTACTGCGCGCCGAAGTCCGTCGTGAGCTGTCGATCCTTTATCACCTCACCGGGCGCAATCAGGAGACGCTCGAGCAGCTCAATCGGGCGCACGCGTTGTTCACTCAGCTGACGGCGCGGGGCGCGCTGTCTGATCTCGACCGCCGGCTGGAGCGGCTCGAGGCGCAGTTCCTTGTCGTCGTGCGGCGCTGGGGGTCCTCGATCGAGAGCAAGGACCGGTACACTCAGGGGCATTGTGAGCGCGTGGCTGACCTGGCGTGTGACCTTGCTCGCGACGCCGGCTTCGACGAGCGCGTGTTGTTGTGGTTCCGGATGGGCGCCCTGCTTCACGACGTCGGAAAAGTCATGATCCCCGATCACGTGTTGGTGAAGGCGGGTCCCCTAACCGAGAGCGAGCGCGCCACCATGCGGCTGCATCCCACGATGGGCGAGGCGCTGTTGGCCGGCACGCAATTCCCTTGGGACGTCAGACCGATGGTCCGTCATCACCACGAACGTTGGGACGGCTCCGGGTATCCCGACGGTCTTCGCGGTGAGAGTATTCCGATCGCGGCGCGGCTACTCTGCATCGCCGACGTCTTCGATGCGCTCACCAGCTCGCGCAGCTACCGGCCGGCGTACGATCCTACGCAGGCCGTGCACATCATGCGCCTGGAGTCCGGGACCACATTCGATCCCGAGCTGTTGTCCATATTTCTGCAGCACACCCTGCCGAACAGAATGTTCAATGGTGCGCCGCCACTCGCCGACGAGATGAAGCTCTCGGCCTGACGCTCGCTGACCGGCTAGTACTTCAACCCGCTCGCCTCGGCGAACTCGCGCATCGCCTTCTCCTGCTCCTC
>CAZICQ010000054.1:0-6569 GCA_964537775.1 uncultured Gemmatimonadaceae bacterium
GAAGAGGTCAGAGTCGAGGCGCGGCTCTATCGCCGCGACCTTCCGGGCGGCGGATTCGTCGCTATCGAGCTCACGAAGGAGGTCGATGGCAATCGCGAGATCCCGCGCACGCGCGTGTGTGTGGAACGGCGGCTCGATAGCGCACGCCGCGCCGGACATCAATGCCCGATCATCGCCGATGTCGATGGCGATCGATCGGTGACTGGCTTCGCTGATCTGTACAACATCGCCGCGGACAACGTCGCGATCGCGCGCGCGTTGCTCGATTGGCAGCGCCGCCCGCGCGCGGACTAGCTTCACAAAAAACGGGCGGTTTGCGCCGGCGCTCCTACGGAGTCGCCGGAAGCGGCGCGTGCACCGCGATCGGTATGCCGCCCGCGCGGTCCTCGCCCGCCCCGAAGGGCAGCACCGGCGGAATTCTGATCGGCAGGCGGCCGCTGATCGCCGTCGCGCCGACCAATGCCATCGCGGCGGCGCGTTGTGACACGGGCAATCCGCCCCACGCGACGACATACGTCGAGACCTCCGGGACCCGCTGCAGCAAATACGGATTGCCGAAGTTGACCAGGATCATCCGGGGCGTACGGCGCACGCTTTCGTGGAGAAATTCCACGAACGCGTTTGGCGCGAGCGCATTCGCCGATGTGTAGCTCTGCGAGACGTACGAGCTCACCAGAACCACCTGCGCCGAATCGGCCTCCGCGAGCACACGGCCGAAGTCTGCTCCCGGATCATCGGGATTGACGTAGTCCGTCCGCAAAGCGGGAAAGACGCGCCGGAGCTCCGCGTCGAAGGTCCTCCCGGCGCCAAGGTCCGCGCGAGGCGCTATGGTCACGGAGAGCACGCGGTTCGGCTCACGCGACAGCGGCACCAGGTGCAACGCATCCTTGGCGAGCGTGATCGACCGCTCGGCGGCCACTCGCGCGGCAGCGAGGTTGGCCGTGTCGCCAACCACCAGGCGCACGCTGTCGAGCGGAACAAGTCGGCGCCCGGGCAGACCCAAACGCGCCTTGAGCGCGAGCAACTTGCGCGCAGAAGCCCCCACTCGCGCTTCCGTGAAGCGTCGTTCCTGCACGCCGGCCACGACGGCGTCGATGGCGCCCGGTACGTCCGACGGCATCAGGAGCACGTCGGCACCTGCTTCCACCGCGCGCTTCACCACCTCCGGAAGGCCGACACTGTTGATGATCCCGTAGGTGCCGGCGATCACCTGGCCGGTGCTCTTTCCCCGCACGTTGGCGAGCACGCCATTCATGTCCAGCGCGTCGGTGAACAGCACGCCTTGAAATCCGAGCTGCTGTCGCAGCAGGTCGGTCATGATGCGCGGTGACAGCGTGGCCGGGGTGCTGCTGTCGCCGATCACCGCCGGCAGCGAGATGTGCGCCGTCATGATGCCGCCGACGCCCGCCGCGATGGCCACCCGGAAGGGGACCAGCTCCACGGTGTCCATGCGCGCGCGGCTCACGTTGATCGTCGGCAGCGTGAGATGGGAGTTCTGATCGGTATCGCCGTGACCAGGAAAGTGTTTGCCCGTCGCCATCATTCCATGATCCTGCATGCCGCGCGCTTCCGCCGCGCCGAGCGCCGCATCCAGCCGCGGGTCCTCGCCAAACGAGCGCACGCCGATCACCGGATTGGCCGGGTTGTTGTTTACGTCGAGCACCGGCGCGAACGCGATATGAATCCCGAGGGCGCGCCCTTCGATCGCGGTGATCCGCCCCTGCTCGTAAGCGATCGCTGTATCGCGGGTCGCTCCGATGCCCATCTCCGGCGGAAAGACGGTGGCGCTTCCGAGCTCGATCACGTTAGGCAGGAAATAGCCGCCGCGAGCGCGATAGCCGGCGCCAAACTCGAGGTCCGCCGCCACGAGCAGGGGCAGCGTGCTGCGCTGCTGCAGGGCGTTCAGCTTGGACGCGATCTCGATGGGAGAACCGACCGACGCGATGAAGCCGCCTACGTGGTCGACCGTGATGTAGCGGAGCGACCGCTGGAAGGCCGGCTCGTTGGCGGCGACGTAGTCTCCCATCACCATCGGCCACACCAGCTGGGCCGCTTTGTCGCGCAGCGATAACGTCGCCAATACCGAGTCCGCCCAGGCACCACCGTCGTCGCGTATCGTACCGCCCGATGCGCTCGCCGGCGCTGACGCTCTGGAATGGTGCGCGGCGCTGCTGGCACAGCCGCCCGATGCAAAGCTGAGCGCGACGGCGACCACCACCTCCGCCGGACGCCATCGCAGCGCCAGCTGTCTCACCGCAACTTGGCGGCGCACATGCCGGGTTACCATTGAATGCTCCCTTTCTTCGTCGTGTCGACGTCCTCTTCCTTTCCCGACTTGAAGAAGAACGCTTCCATGTTTCTCGTCAAAAAGCTGCGCGCCTGCGGATCCATCAGGTTCAGGCCGTAATGGTTGATCAGCATCATCTGCTGCTTCGTCCATTGCGCCCAGCACTCCTGACAGATCTCGGCGACGATGCGAGCGCCGAGTTGGCCGGGAAAGGGCGGACGCTCGAATCCGGCTCGTGTTTGGCCGCAGCGTGTGCAAGTGATGTCAGACATCGATACAAAAAGGGGATCCTGGAGTTCACTTCGGCCGGCGCCACGTGTCTGCGCCGAGCCATCCGAGTTGGAGCCTACAGCGCGACACCCCGATTCGGGAGTGTGGCTCCGAACCGGGGTGTGGTGGCGAACGAGCCGGCGTGCCGGGCGCGGCGGAATGCTAGACCGCTGCCTCGGCTTCCGACTTACCGCGCGCGTATTCCACGCGCGCCAATCGCAGGAGTTGCAGGAGGCGGATGTACATCCAACCCACGTCGAACTCGTACCACTTCGCCTTGAATTTCGCCGATCGGGGATCCGCATGGTGGTTGTTGTGCAGCTCCTCGCCTCCGAGCCAGATCGCGATCGGTGAGATGTTCCGGCTCTCGTCCTTCACCTCGAAGTTGCGATACCCGAGAGCATGGCCGATGCCGTTCACGATGCCCGCCGCCCAGAACGGAATCCACAGCATCTGAACACCCCAAACGAGCGGGCCGACGAAGAAGCCGAACAGATAGATATCGATCGCCAGCATCACGACGATGCCCACCCAGTTCAGCCGCGATAGCAGATGGCGCTCGAGCCAATCGTTCGGCGTGCCCTTTCCGTATTTTTCGAGCAGTCCCGGCTGGCGCACCGCTTTGCGGTAGTAAAAGGCACCCTTGAGCACGATCTCACGCAAGCCCTCGATGAGCGGGCTGTGCGGATCGCCCTCGCGATCAGCGAACGCGTGGTGCTTCCGATGGCAGGCGACCCATTCCTTCGTCACGATGGCGGTGGTGAGCCACAGCCAAATGCGCATCGGGTAGGCGGCCAGCGCGTGCAGCTTCACGCCCCGATGCGTCTGCGCACGATGCAGAAAGAGTGTGACACAAACATTCGTGATATGGCCGGCAACGATCACGAACAACACGGGCATCCACCATCGCGCGGCCAACTCCCCGAAGCCTGGCATGTCGAGCTCTCCACCATGCGGGTACACAACAGATACGAGCGCCCTGGGGCGCGCGACACAATTCGCGGCGACCCGCTCGTGTCGGCGGCGCAGCCGTGAACCGTGAAATCTAACCGCCACCGGTCCGAACTGCCATGAAATCGTGCGTGCGAGCACATCCGCGACTTGCTCGGAACCGCGCATTGCCGTTAAGCATTGACGAGTAATGAAAAAACGAACGGACGAAAGAACGACTCCGGAGCTGGCGCTCACGCGCTCGCTCCCCCGGGCCACTACGACCGACACCGCTCGCTATCGCGAGCGCTATGCGCGGCATCTCACCGCCGGATTTTTTCGGGAGAGCGCGCTCGGACTCACCACCTCCTCGCTGGGCATCGGAACCTACCTCGGCGCATGCGCCGACCAGGTGGATGCCATGTATGCCGACGCGATCGCGACCGCGATCGGGTCGGGGATCAATCTCGTCGACACGGCGATCAACTATCGGTGCCAGCGATCGGAACGCGCGGTCGGCGCCGCACTCGAGCGGGCTGTCGCGGGCGGCGTCGTGCGCCGTGAGGAGGTCGTGATCTGCTCCAAGGGCGGCTTCATTCCGCTCGACGGCGCCCCGCCGCCGAGCCGGGATGCATACGAGGCATACGTTAGGCGGGAGTTCGTCGACACCGGCATCGTCTCGCCTGACGAAATCATCGCCGGTGGCCACTCTCTGGCGCCGATCTTCCTCAAGTACTGCATCGCGCGTAGCCGCCAGAACCTCGGCGTGCGCACGATCGACGTGTACTACCTGCACAATCCGGAGCAGCAGCTCGTGGCTCTGTCGGCGCGCGAGCTCTCCGCCCGGTTGCGGACCGCGTTCGAGACCCTCGAGGAGAGCGTCGGGCGTCGCGAGATTGGCTGCTACGGCGTGGCGTCGTGGAACGCATTCCGGGTCGCACCGGGCGTCAAGGGGCACCTGTCGCTGGTCGAGCTGGAGCAGCTCGCACGCCAAGTGGGAGGCGATGCCCACCACTTCCGCGCGATCCAGCTGCCGATCAATCTCGCGATGACCGAAGCGCTGCGCGCGCCGACGCAGCCCTCCTCTCGCGGCGGCGAGCACCTGGTGACCGTACTCGAAGCCGCCGCCTCCCTCGGTATCGCGGTGCTCTCAAGCGCGCCGCTGATGCAGGGGCAGCTCACGCGCGCGCTGCCCGCTGAAATTCGGGCGTTGTTTCCACATGCGCCCAGCGATGCCGCCCGTGCGGTGGAGTTCGTGCGCGGGCTGGATACGGTAACGGCGGCGTTGGTGGGGACGAAGAGCGCTCAACATGTACGAGACCTGCTCACCGCCGTGAGCGCGCAGAGTGCTTAGGAGCGCTGACGCCCTCACGGCGTTCGCGTCGTTCGCCCGTTGGCGCTCTTGAAGCGTCGCGCTCTACTGCTTCTGCGCCTGCATCCCCGATGCAATCGTGAACAGATCCTTCTGATTCTGCCCCTGCTCCAGCAAGCGAATCGCCGCCCGTAGCGGCGCGTCGAAAGGGATGTCGCGCTGCTTCGCCGCCGCGTCGCCAAACGCCAAACGCGCGATCTGCTCGTCGAGCAGCCGGTCGATGTAGCGCGCGCCGCTGTCGTACTCCTTGTGGTCGACAGCGATCCCCTTCGACGTCAGCCGGCGATACAGCTCGTCGTGCCACGCCGGCTGGAAGACGTACCCGGGCTTCACCTGCTTGGACAGCTCGAACGCGTACTCGTACATCACGGTGTGCACGTCCTGTCCCTTCGGCGCGATCGCCTTCGCGAGCGTTTGCTCCGTGGTCGTCAACGTATCGTCGCGCACGAGCACGTCCGGCGTCACACCGCCTCCGCCGTAGACCACGCGCCCGGCGTCCGACTTGAACGCCGGCCGCTTCTTCTTCGCGGCTTCGGGATCGGTGCTGTCCGGCCTCTCCTCCACGAAATGGCCGTTCTCGAACTTTCGCTCCTTCTGAATGGAGCGGCCGCTCGGCGTGTACCATTTCGCCGTCGTCAGCTTGAGGGCGTAACCGTCGTCGAGGTTGAACACCGATTGCACCAGACCTTTGCCGAAGCTCGGCTGCCCGACGATCAGCGCACGATCGTGATCCTGCAGCGCGCCGGCCACGATTTCGGCCGCCGACGCCGTATACTCGTCCGTGAGTACGACCAACGGCGTCGTCGGCAGCACCGGCTGTGCCGTGGCCATGTACGGCTGCATCTCGCCGTCGCGCGCGCGCACTGTCGCGATCTCCTGCCCGCTCTTCAGGAACAGATTGCTGATCTCGAGGCTCTGGTCCAGAATGCCGCCCGGGTTGCGGCGGAAATCCAGGATGATGCCGCGGGCGCCTTCGCGCCCGAGGTTCTGCACCGCCGTGCGCATCTCTGACGCCGACGTCTCGTTGAAGCCGTCCAGCGGGATGTAGCCAATCTTGTTATCGACCATCATCGTGTACTGGATCGCCGGCACCCGAATGATCGCGCGCACGAAATCGATGCTGATCGGCGCGGCGACGCCCGGCCGCATGAATTTCACGCTGACTTTTGTGCCGGCCGGACCCTGCATGTAATCGGAGACCTGCTGGAGCGACCAGCCGCGCGTCTGCAGCGAGTCGACCTGGATGATGCGGTCGCCCTCGTGTACGCCCGCATTCTCCGCCGGCGTGTGATGATAGACCTTCGTGATCGTGATCTGACCTTTCTGATCCTCGATCAGCATGCCGACGCCGCCGTAATGCCCGCCGGTACGCGTGGTGAACTGCTTGAGATCCTTCGGGCTCAGAAGCTCACTGTACGGATCGTTCAGCTCCTTGACCAGTCCGCGCGCCGCCTTCTCGTACAGCTGCGACGAGTCCAGCGTGTCGACGAACCGCGATTGCACGATCGACAGCACCTGATCGAGCAGCGCACCACTCTGACGCGTGACCCGGGACTGTAAAAGAAAGCCGCCGAGCGTCAGCGGAATGAGCGCGACACCGACGAAGGCGGTCTTGCGAAAGCGGTTCATAGTCGAGAGCGGTCCGTCAAGAGGTGATTCGTCTGAAGGGTCAATCGTACTATAGAGATATCACGACCCGAATGTCAGGTC
>CAZICQ010000054.1:6669-18608 GCA_964537775.1 uncultured Gemmatimonadaceae bacterium
AGAGATATCACGACCCGAATGTCAGGTCGCGAGCGAAGCCGGCACGCACGCCGGCGGGAGGCGCTCGCAGCCCTCGCTGCTACACCGGCGGACGCGATGCGGTTTCCTGCCGGCGCCGCATCGCCTCCGTCGCTCTCCTGCCTCAGCCGCTGCGCGCGGCGAGCACGTAATCGACGAACCAGTCGCGGTGCTGTTGTCGGATCGCGACGTTGCGGAGCAGCCCGGTCGACAGCAGCATCTCGTGTGCCGGCTGTAGAACTCGCTGCAAATGCGAGGGATATCGCTGAACGAGCGGCAGTTGTTCCCGAAGCCGATCGAGCGAGACGCGCCAGGTCACCATCCCTTCGGCGCGCGCGACCTCGAGCAAACGATACAGGCGGCGAGCCACCGGCGACGGCAGCTCCAGATAGCGGTGCACGGACAGCGACGCCGTTTGCTTTTCCGCAATGTTCTCGCGCAACTGCGGAGCCAAAACGACTCGCGCGTCGCCCGGCTCCCCAGACGTCACTGACGGAAACAGGGCGAGTTGTTCGCGATCGCTCACGCGCCGCCGCTCGATCAGGAGCGAGCTCAGGATGCTGAACCGGGTGTCGACGGGCTCGCCCGCCGTTGCGCTGAAGTAGCTGCCGGTCGACTCTAATGTCGTTCGCTGGAGGCGACCAAGGGCCGAGCGAAGCTGCTCGTACGTGCGGCCGTCGGCGCGTCTGCCCATCGAGCGAAGAAACGCATGCAGGGTGAAGGAGACGGCACCGTCCGCCGGCTCTCCCGCCTCCTGATAGCGTCGCATCAGCTCCACGTACACATCCTGATCGAAGGTTCCGGGCAGGCGCTCGCCGGGACTCGGCAATACTCGCCAGCGGCCGCCATTGTCCGCCGCATAGGATACAACCGCGTCCTCGGCCGAGTCGCTGAGACGGAACAGCGGCAGCTTCTCGATCGAGCGGTCCAGCAGAACCGTGCGGGCGACGGTCCGTCGTCGTGCGGCCAGGCTCATGCGGCCGGAGGTGGAGTCGCCCTCGAAGGAATGCACGCCGTTATCGTCCGCCCGCCGTCAGGCGAATGACTTGACCGGTGACCGCGCGCGCCGCATCGGAGCAGAGAAACATGACCGCGGCTGCTACGTCCTCACGCTCCACGAATCGCGAGCCGCCGGGCATCGCCGCAACATTTGCCGTCGTGCGTACGGTGCCGGGAGCGACGGCGTTGGACCGCACACCATGCGGCGCCTCCTCGCGCGCGATCGCGCGCATCAGCACTAGCACAGCGTCCTTGGCGGCGGCGTAGGCGAAGATGCCTGATACGTTTGCGCCCGGCAGCGCCGCCTCCGACGCAAAGAAAACCACGGCAGCTCCGCCCTCACTCCGGCGCAGCGCCGGCAGAAAGGCTCGCGTGGCGACGTACGCGGTCGTCAGGTTGATCGCGATCTGCGCCGCTAGCACTGCGGGCTCGCTGTCGGCTACCGGTCCGCTCGGAGCAAAACCGCCCGCGACGTTGACGAGCGAGCTCACTTGAGGCCCATGTTCGCGGGCAACGCGCGCGGCGACCGCCGAGACTCCATCGACATCGGTGAGATCGCAGGCGTACGCAGCGGCCCGGCCTCGATTCGCGCGCAGCTCGGCCGCTCGCGCTTCGACGTCGTGCTCGTTGTGTCCAAGCAATATGACGCTGGCGCCCGTGGCGGCGAAGGATCGCGCGATAAATTCGCCAACCTGACCGGCACGGCCCACACCGGTGATCACGACATTTGTGGCGAGTGGCGCGTGCGACATCGGCTGCCCCGATTCAGACGTTGGCGATTGCTGCCGTGGCTTGAACGATCGCTCAATCGCCTCACCATGACCAGAACCGGGCTGTTGCTGGCACGGACCATGTTATACCACAGGCCGAAATGACACGGCTCAAGCGGATCGCGATTTATGCCGGCGCGGCTCTCCTCCTCAGTCTCGCCCTCATTGGATTGTTGACCGTCACGCGCGGTACGCCGGTACGGATGGTGATCGCGGAAGGCGCGTCTGGTCTGCCCGCGGTCACCGATCCGTTGTTCGCCCGCGTGTTCGAGCTGTACACGGGGACGCGCATCGACAACGGCAACAGCGTTCAGCAGATGCTGAACGGCAACGGTACCTATCCGCAACTCTGGCGCGACATGCGTTCGGCGCGGCAGACGCTCACGGTGCAGATGTACTACTCGCTGCCGGGCGCGGTGGCGGACACGATGGCCGCGGTGTTGTCGGAGCGCGCACGCGCAGGCGTGCGCGTGCTGCTGCTACTCGACGCCTTCGGTTCGCAGAATCTGCCCGGAGCACTCGTGGAGACCATGAAGCGTAGTGGCGTCGAGATCGCGTATCTGCGCCAGCTGCGCTGGTATACCATCCACAACGCGACGGAGCGGTCGCACGTTCGGGTGGTAGTCGTGGACGGTCGCATCGGCTACACGGGAGGATTCGGCCTCGCGGACTACTGGTTGGGCAACGGCCACGCCCCTGATCAATGGCGCGAATCGAACGTGCGCTTCGAGGGCCCTGCCGTCATGCAACTGCAAGCGGCATTTGGCACCGCCTGGGCGGAAGCGACGGGCGAACTGATCACCGGCGATCGGTTCTTCCCTCGCGAGTCGTTCCTGCCCGACAAGGGCACGATGAAGGCAGGACTCTTGTACACGGCGCCGACGACCGGCAGCACGCCAGCCGAGCGCTTCCTCGCTCTGAGTATCGCCAGTGCGCGGAAGCGGCTGTACATCACCAATTCGTACTTCGTGCCGGACGCGGACTTCCGCCGACTCCTGAGGCGCGCGGCGCAGCGTGGAGTGGACGTGCGGGTGTTGACGGTCAATGGCAACACCGACGTGAAGAGTACCTGGTACGCGGGCCGCTACCGGTACGAGGAGCTCCTGAGCGGCGGCGTGAAGATTTACGAGTATCAGCCCGCCATGCTCCACTCCAAGGCGATTGTCGTCGACGACGCGTGGGGAACGATCGGGTCGATGAACTTCGACAACCGGTCGCTGTCATTTAACAACGAGTCCAACCTCGTGGTGCTCGACTCCCTGTTCGGTGCACAGATGGACTCGACCTTCTTCGACGATCTGCGGTATGCGAAGGAGATGACGCTCACGGAATTCCGCAAGCGAGGGGTGGTCGAGCGGCTGCTCGAGCTGGGTGCCACCCTCGTGTCGCGACTGCTCTGATTATCTGAGATCTTGGCGGCCCAGCGCCGCTCGCACAGCCTCGCGCATGGCCACCACCGACTCATCGCGCGCAGCCGGCGAATCATCGCGCACATGCAGCTCGACGCCGTCGGCCACGGACACCCGACGCCACGTGAGGGGCTCCTCATCGCTCTTTGGCGACAGCGCGGGAACACTCGCCAGGGATGTCGCGAGCGACGTCGCCACGCGGCGCTCGAGCGCGTCCCCGGTGAGCTCCCGCATTTCCTGTTTGATCGCCTCGAGCGTCGCGCCCTCGCGCTGCCGGATCTTGATGGCCAGCAACTGCAGGAAGTGCCGGTAGCTGTAGATGGCTGACGTGCCGGTGCCCTCCGGGCGATCGAGCAGCCCGTTCGCGATGTAGAACCGGATCGAGCGCGCGCTCGGCGCCGCGCGGGCAGAGGCATTGGTCGGTCGCATTCCTGCGGCATCCACTACGGCGGTGACATGCGCCGCGAGCGCCCGCGCGTTCCAGGGTGCATGCCGCGCATGCACCCGAAGCAGAGCGATCGGTGATTCATCCATGGACTGCTGGCGTGTCGCGATGAGAGGAAGGAGGAGATGCAGGGGACGGGGAAGGGGGAAGCATGAGCGTCACGTCCACACCGCCGCCTGGTGCGTTCGTGAGGGCCATGGTGCCGCCATGCGCCTCGACGATGCGCTGACTGAGCGCGAGGCCCAAGCCGCTCCGGCCGGCTTTCGTGGAGAAGAACAGGTCGAACGCGCGCGTCAGGTGCTCGTCGGACAGCGACGGCCCATCGTTATGCAACCGGCAGCGCCACGCGCCCGCCGCCGTTCGCGAGGCGGTGAGCGCCAGATCGCTCCCTTCCGGCGCGGCCTCGATCGCGTTCGCCAGCACCTGCGCGAACGCCTGACGCAGCTGCTCGGCGTCGATCGACATCATTCCGCGTGGCTCGGCGGCGGCTCGACGCACGACGATGGCCTTGCTCTCGAGCAGTCCACGCTGTTCCTGCAGCACGTCGTCCCAGAGTTGGTCCGGATCTGCTGTCGCCAAACGCAAGGGCGCGATCCGGCCGAAGTCGCGCAGCGCCGAGGCGAGAGCGTTGAGCCGCTCCACCTCGCGCAGAATCCGCCCGACATTCGTCTCGACCACCGGATCTTCCTGCACACGGAAACGAAGCAACTGCGCCGCGGAAGAGACGCCCGACAGCGGATTCCTGAGCTCCTGAGCGACACCAGCCGCCATCTCGCCCGCGGCATCCAGCCGGCGCTTCTCCACGAGGCGACGCACAGCCTCGGCCCGGTCCAGTGCAGCAGCAATCTGATTGACGACCTCCGCCGCCGATGCCACGTTCGCCGCTTCCGCCGCCGGATCTTCACTCGCGTCGAGGACGAAGCTCGCGACACAGGTGAGCGACGAGCCATGTCCGACGATCCCGACCTCCAGCTCCTGATTCCGGCGCACGATCACAGGCGTATCGGGATGCGCGAGCGCTTCCTGCCAGCGGCGGCGGAATGTCGACTCGGTATCCGCTTCAGCTTCCGCGACACCTGCGTGGTACGCGAGCCGCGGCGCCGCCGTGTCGGAATCGCCACCGACCAGCGCCATGACGATGCGATCGGCGCCTACCGAAAGACGGAGCTTGCGCGCCCCTTCGTGGAGCACGCGATCGACGGAGATCGCCTGAGCCAATCCAGTATCCGGTGACGACGGAGATTCGGCAGCCGCATTCGGAGTGTCGAGCAGGGGAGCCGTCATGGCTGGATATTACGAGTCGCCGGCCTGCAAAGAAACGGCGGGGCGCGCCGCTGCGCGCCCCGCCACTCCCCTCAGGAGAACTCGAACGTCGCGGTCAGCGGCGTCGCCCGCGTTTCCGGGCACCGCCGCCCTTCCTGCCGCCTTTCTTCGCGGCGCTCTTCTTCGCGCCACCCTTTCGGCCCGCACCGCCGTCTCCGCGCCTGCTGCTCTTGCGAGCCGAGGCTTTCTTCGCTGCGGACTTGCGGCCGCCCTTCTTCGCCGCGGCTTTCTTCGGGGACGTCTTCTTCGCGGCGGCCTTCGCGCCTTTCCGAGCCGCACTCTTCGTGGTCGCGCTCTTTCCCGCACTCTTCTTTGCGGCAGCGCCGCCCGCCGACGTTCTACCCTCGGCTGCGCGATCACCGCCAATCGCGCCGCCCCCGCCCCCGCCTCCGCGCACAGGGCGAGCAGGGAAGAGCTCCGTCTCCTCCTCCTCTTCGGTCTCGACGAACGGCTCCTCCTCTTCCTCCTCGGATTCGTCGGTGCTGTCCCACAAATCGTCGCTCTCCTTGTGGGTCATCCAACCGCCTTCTTCCTCATCCTCGTCATCGTAGCTCGCGCCGCCACCACCGTACCCGATCTCATCGGGCTCGTCGTCGCGATCACCGAAACGGAGCTCTTCGTACAACTCGTCACCTCGCGGCATGGCCGCCTCCTGAGGGAAGTGTTACCTCGTGCGTTGTTACAGACTGACAGATGCCGAAACGATCGCAGCGACGCTGCACGTCACATGCCCACCTCGAACCACGCACTCCGGACGTCGCGCGTCATGACATGGACGCCTATGACACCCCTGATATCATGGCCGGCTTGATCCGTCAAGAAGCGATGATAGTGTGCACGCGCGGAAATACTCGAGTGCACGCGACGCAAAGCACGCGATCGCCGCTTGTGGCGCACACGCAACGGCCGACAAACGAGCACGCGCAGCGGACGCATATTAACCGATCAACGCTGCCGGGAATGTCTCCCGAGCGAGCGGTCACCCGTCGACGAACTCGACGTCGACATGCTTGGGTATGACGCCGGCGATCGCACCGCGCTCGAGGAAGAGTCGTACCGCCTCACGTCCCCGACCGCCATAATCGAGCGTCCAGTCGTTCACGTACATGCCGACGAAGGCGTCGGCCCGCCTTCGGTCGAGCCCCCGCGCGAAGCGCATAGCGTGATCGAGCGCCCCCTCGCGGTGCTCCAGGCCGTATACAATACTGGCGCGTAAGTGGCGCGAGATCTTGCGTGTTAGATCGTCCCCGAGGTCTTTGCGGACGACGTTGCCGCCGAGCGGAAGGGGGAGGCCCGTTTGCTGAAACCACCATTCGCCGAGATCTACCACCAGGTGAAGTCCCTTGTCGCCGAAGGTAAGCTGGCCTTCGTGGATGAGGAGCCCCAGATCCACCGTCCCTGCTGCGACCTCGTCCTCGATCTGGTCGAACGGTGTAGGCACCGCCTCGAAATCGGGCTCATACAACCGCAGCGCCAGGTATGCGCTCGTGAGCGGCCCCGGGATGCCGATGCGTTTGCCACGCACCTCCTCCTTCCGCAGTGGCGCGCGGCCAACGAGCCGCGGTCCGTAGCGATCGCCCATCGATGCGCCGTGCGGCAGAAGCGCGTACGAATCAGCGAGATGCGCGTACGCGTGGATCGACACCGCCGTCACCTCGAGCTCTCGGCGCAGCGCCCGCTGATTCAGGGTCTCGATATCCTGCAACTCGTGCACATAGGTGAGCCCTTCCGTATCGATCTTCCCTGCCGCGAGCGCGTAGAACATGAACGCATCGTCGGAGTCGGGACTGTGCGCGACGTGAATGATCATCAGTGATTCGTTAGGTGCACCCCGGTCATCGTTTGGCGGCGGCCAGCGCGCTGTCGATGTCGTTCCGGTGCTTCAGGTATTCCGGGCGTTGTTTCGCGCGTTCGGCCGGCGCGGCCGCGACCAGCCGGCGAAGGTAATCGCGCGCCCTCGTTTGGTTCTTGCTCTGCTGTGCCACCTGGGCTGCCAGCGACAGCCCGAGCAGGTGTGCGGCATTCTGTTGCAGGATCGTGTCGGCTTCGGCCTTGGCCAGCGACAGGTCTCCCGATACAGCCGCGATACGACCGAGATCGTAGCGCTGGTCGGTGTCGAGCACTCCGAGCATCTCGTACGCCGCCACCGCCATCGGGGCGAAGATCTGGACGCTGTCGGTTCTCCCGCGCTCCACGTAGGACATGATGCGGTCGTACAGGCGGGCGGCCCGTTCGGCGGGCGACATGCTGCTGATGTCCGGCGCCCGCATGCCTGCGGGCGGTGCGTCGAACGACGGGGGGGCGGCCGTGCCCTGTTCCGCCGCGGCTTCAGTGGTCGCTGACCGCCTGCTGAAGTGCTGCCCGGCTACCAGTGCGACCAGGGCGACGAGCGCGATCGCCGCCACCGCCCACGGCAAGGCGGTAGCGAGAGCGCCGTCGGTGTTCGATCCGGCGGTCATTGCCGCTGCAGCGCCGACGGGTGTACCACAGCGATGGCAGAACTTCGCACCACGCGTGAGCGCCGCGCCGCACGACTTACACGATGCGCCGGCGAGCGACGCGCCGCAATTTGAGCAGAACTTTCCGGTTGCAGGTGTCTGACAATCGGGGCACGTCGTCACGTCCGGCATGCGCGAAAAGTAACATCAGTACTTCACGAGGTAGTTCTCCAGCTCCCACTGGCTCACCTGGCTGATGTAGTCGCGCCATTCCTGCCGCTTGGCGGCGACGAAATGCGTGGCGACGTGCTTGCCTAGCGCGCCCGTGATCACGTCGTCCTTTTCCAACTCGTCCAGCGCTTCGTTGAGATCGTGCGGAAGATCGTCGATGCGCAGGCGCCGCTTCTCGCGAAACGACATCTCCCAGATGTTCTCGTCCACCGGCTCGCGATAATCCGCGGCCGTGTCGATACCGTCCAAGCCGGCCGCCAGCATGACGGCCAGCGCGAGATACGGATTGGCGGCCGGATCCGGCGTGCGCAGCTCCACGCGAGTGCCCGGACCGCGCCGATCGGGAATACGGATCATCGGCGAGCGATTGCGCATTGACCAGGCGACGTTCACTGGCGCCTCGTATCCGGGCACGAGCCGCTTGTACGAGTTCACGAGCGGATTCGTGATCGCGCACATCGCGCGGGCGTGGCGCAGCAGGCCGCCGATGTAGTGCAGCGCGGTGGTGCTGAGCTGCCACTGCGCTCGCTCGTCCCAGAACGCGTTGTCGCGGCCGCGGAAGAGCGACTGATGCGTGTGCATCCCGCTGCCATTCTGCCCGAAGATCGGTTTCGGCATGAACGACGCGACGAGGCCGAACTGCTGCGCCACCTGCTTCACGACGAATCGGAACGTTGCGATGTTGTCGGCGGTGCGCAGCGCATCCGCGTAGCGAAAGTCGATCTCGTGCTGGCCGTGCGCAACCTCGTGATGCGCCGCCTCGACCTCGAATCCCATCTGCTCGAGCACGTCCACCATGGCGCGGCGCGCGTCCTCGCCGAGGTCCGCGGGCGCCAGATCGAAGTAGCTCCCGACGTCGTGCGTCACCGTGGTCGCTTCGCCGCTTGGCGCCGGCTTGAAGAGAAAGAACTCCGCCTCCATGCCGGCGTTCATCGTGAAGCCCGCCTGTGCGGCACGCGCGAGCACCTTTCGCAGTACGCCGCGCGGATCGCCAGCAAAAGGCTGCCCGTCGGGAGTATTGATGTCGCAGATCACGCGACAGATGCGGCTGTCCGGCTCTCCCCCTCCCCCTCCCCAAGGAAACACCTGAAAGGTCGTGAGATCGGGCGCGAGCAGCATGTCTGACTCCTCGATCCGCACGAACCCTTCGATGGAGGAGCCGTCGAACAGGATGTCGCCCGCCAGCGCTTTCTCGAACTGCGATGCCGGAATCTCGACGTTCTTGTTCACACCGAGGATGTCGGTGAACTGCAGGCGCATGAAGCGTACGTTGAGTCGCGCCGCGAGATCGAGCACATCCTTCGGCGTGGCGCCGCGCGTGTCGGGCACGATGGAACGGGAGTGCGGCATCAGCCTTGCGCGCTCGTGTGAGTCTCTCTTGAACTCATCTCGGGGTGACTAATGAAGGCTCAGGACATCATGACAAAGGACCCCAGCGTCGTGACGCCGACCGCGTCCGTTCGCGAGGCCGCCAGCATCATGAAGGAGGAGAACGTCGGCATCGTACCGGTCGTGGAGTCGAACGCGGACAGGACGCTGATCGGCGTCATCACGGACCGGGACATCGCGATCCGCTGCATCGCCGAAGGGCGCGACGGCACGTGCCATGTGAGCGAGGTGATGTCCGCTGACCGCATCACGACGTGCACGCCGGACGACGAAGTCGAAGACATCATGGGAGCGATGAGAAGCGAGCAGGTGCGGCGCATCCCGATCGTCGACGAGCGCGGCTCGCTCGTCGGCATCGTCGCCCAGGCCGACGTCGTCCGCAAGGCAGATGACGAGAAAAAGGCGGCTGACACGATCGGCGACATCTCACGGCCGTCCGACCGGCACTCGCAGTAGCCGTTCGACACCTCTGTCCGGGGGTGCCGGCCGTCACGAATCGCGTGAACTCCGGCCCCCCCCCCGGCGTACAGCGGGTTAGACGGGAAATAGCATCTCCCGGTACTTGGGCAACGGCCAGCAGTCGTCGCTCACTATCAACTCCAGCGCGTCGGAGCCGCGGCGGACGTGCGCCATGACATCCGCGCCTTCGCGTGTCAGCAGATCGGCCTGCTTCTCGACATCCTCGTGCAGACCCTCGGCGCGCTCGATCACCGCCGCCAACCGCTCCCGCTGCTTCTGGAGATCGGCAATCCGGTCGCCGATGGCGTTCGCCGCGTCCACCTGCGGAATCGCCTTGATGCCCGCGACCTTCGCCTGCGCCGCCGCTTCGGCGAGCGTACCCGCGTACTCGAACGACGCCGGCAGGACGAAGGTATCCACGATCTCACGCATCGTGTGCAGCTCGATCAGCATATCCTTCACGTACCGCTCGAGTCGGACATGGTAGCGCGAGTCGAGCTCCGCGTCGGTGAAAATGCCGAGCGACGTCAGCAGCGTGCGCGACTTCTTCGTCACGAGCTGCTTGAGCGCTTCCGGCGTGCGCCGGAGATTCAGCAGTCCGCGCCGCTCCGCTTCCTTCACCCACTCCTCCGAGTAGTTGTTGCCCTCGAAGCGCACGGCGGCGGTTTCCTCGAACACCTCTCGCACCACCGCGAGCGCCGCGTCCTCGACTTTCGGGGTCTTCTTCATCTGCTTGCGCACGCGGTCGGTGATCTCCGCGATCGCGCCCGCCACCGCCGCGTTCAGGAGCGCCACCGGGAAGGCGATCGACTGCGAGGAGCCGACGGCACGGAACTCGAACTTTGCGCCGGTGAAGGCGAAGGGCGATGTCCGGTTGCGGTCCGTGTTGTCGCGCTCGATCTCCGGCAGCCTTGCCACGCCGAGCTCGATGATCTCTTCCTCGGCGCTCGTGTGGACCTTTCCGGCGATCACGGCGTCGATGACCTTCGTCAGGAAGTCCCCCATGAACACCGAGATGATCGCCGGTGGCGCTTCGTTGGCTCCGAGCCGGTGCTCGTTGCCCGACGTCGCGATGCCGGCGCGCAGCAGCCCCGCGTGCTCGTGCACCGCCTGGAGCACCGCGGCGAGGAATACGAGAAAGCGAATATTCTGGTGCGGCGTACGGCCGGGCTTCAGCAGGTTGACGCCGTCGAGCGCGTCGTCGTCCGCGTGCACCGACATTGACCAGTTGCAGTGCTTGCCTGAGCCGTTGATGCCGGCGAAGGGCTTCTCGTGAATCACGGCCTGGAGGCCGTGCCGCAACGCGACACGGCGCAGGGTCGCCATCACGAGTTGATTGTGGTCCGACGCGACGTCCGTCTCCTCGAAGCGTGGCGCCATCTCGAACTGGCTGGGCGCCACCTCGTTATGCCGCGTCACGATCGGCACGCCGAGCTTGTACAGCTCGTACTCGACTTCGGCGATGCACGCCTGGATCCGCTCGGGAATGCCGCCGAAGTAGTGATCCTCGAGTTGCTGGCCGCGCGGCGGCGGCGCGCCAATGAGCGTACGGCCCGCCATCACGAGGTCGGGGCGCAGCGCGAAATGCGACCGGTCGATCAGGAAATACTCCTGCTCCGGACCGAGCGTGGTGATGATCCGGTAAACGTCCCTGTCGCCGAGCAGCTCGAGAAGCTCGATCGCCTTCGCCGACAGCGCGTCGGAGCTGCGCAGCAGCGGCGTCATCTCGTCGAGCGCCTCCCCGTTGTACCCGATGAACACCGACGGAATGCACAGCGTGCGCACGCCAGCCCACTCGGCTATGAACACGGGGCTCGCCGGATTCCACGCGGTGTATCCGCGCGCCTCCCACGTCGCGCGCAGACCGCCTGAGGGGAAGCTCGACGCGTCCGGCTCACTCTGGATGAGCTGCGATCCCGTGAACTGCTCAAGCGCCTGGCCATCCTCGAACGTGAGAAAGGCGTCGTGCTTCTCCGCCGTCAGGCCGGTCTGCGGTTGGAACCAGTGCGTGAAGTGCGTCGCGCCCTGGGACACCGCCCATTCCTTGATGACCTGCGCAACCGTCGGCGCGATGTCGAGGTCCAGCTTCTTCCCGTGTCGGATCGCGGCGAGCAGCTTGGCGTAGGCATCCTTCGGCAGCTTGTCGCGCATCTGCCGATAGCCAAATGTGTTGATTCCGAAATATTCGGAGATCCTCGCCAAGGAGCTGGAGGCAGAGGTCGGAGGAGCTTTGGCCGGGCGCTTCGCGATTTCGCGGAGCGCTTCCCTCCTTGGAGTGACGGTTGCGGACATGGCGGCTCGACGGGGATGCAGGACGGGGCGGGTGGGATCAAGGGACTCAAAAAATGTAAGGCAATTTGTGCATGAAATGCAATTTGTGCCGACGGGACTCGCATTCTCGCGGCCACTTTGCTGCAGGGTGCACGAAAAAAAGTGCAGCAGACGCAGGGGCAGTCGA
>CAZICQ010000054.1:18708-21564 GCA_964537775.1 uncultured Gemmatimonadaceae bacterium
CTAATCGCCTACCGACACTCGACTGCCGCTAGACCAGCCGCCCCAGCCGCCTCAGCATCGGAATCCTGATCCCCACCGCCGCGACGACCAGTAGCGAAGCGGCGCCGCCGAAGATGACCGATGGCACGGTGCCCAGCAGCTTGGCCGCCACACCGGACTCGAATGCGCCGAGCTCGTTCGAAGAGCCCACGAAGATGGCGTTCACCGACGAGACGCGGCCGAGCAGGTGGGATGGCGTCTTCACTTGCAGGAGCGTGCTTCGGATCAGGACACTCAGGTTGTCCGCCATTCCACTCACGCACAGCAGGGCCACGGAGAGGAAGAAGTTCGTCGACAGGCCGAAGCCGATGATGCAGAGGGCGAAGGCCGCGACGGCGGAGAGGAGGACGCTTCCAGCGTGCCGCAGCGGCTCGCGGTGAGCCATGTAGAGCGACATCACCACGGCGCCTGCCGCTGGGGCAGCCCGCAGGATGCCGAGTCCCTGCGGGCCCGCGTGGAGGATCTCCGAAGCGAAGATCGGGAGGAGAGCTTCGGCGCCGCCCAGCAGCACGGAGAAGAGGTCGAGCGTGAGCGCGCCAAGCAGAACCGGTTCGGAGAATACGAAACGCACTCCCGACGTGAGGCTCTCGCTTACCGGCTCGTCGGCGCGTCGCCGGTCAGGTGACTCATACGCGATGAAAATGAAGGTCACCGCGGCTACGCCGAGCAGCGCCACGTCGACTGCATAGGCCGTGGTGGCCGATGCGAAGCCGTAGAGCAGGCCGCCGAGCGCCGGTCCGACTACCGCGGCCGTCTGCCAGATGGAGCTGCGCCAGGCGACCGCGTTCGCGTACATCGTGCGGGGTATCAGTTCGGCGCTCAATGCGGTGCGCGCCGGCTGCAGGAAGCTGCGCGCCACGCCGCTCACGAAGATGACGACGTAGAAGGGCCATGCTCCGTGGCTGAGGAAGGTCGCTGGCGCCATGCTGAAGGCGAGGAAGGTGCACGAGCAGAGGAGGAGCATCCAGAGTGCACCGAGCGCGATGCGCCGGCGGTCATGGCGGTCGGCAACGTGGCCGGCGTAGAGGGCGAGGCCGATGTACGGAAAGGCTTCGGCCAGCCCGATCAGTCCGAGCGAGAGCGGGTCGCGCGTGACGGCGTAGATCTGCCACGCCACGACGACGCCCTGGATCTGCGTCGCCATCGTCATCGCCAACAAGCTGACGACGTACCGGCGGTAGTTGCGCACGCGCAACGCGGCGTACGCGTCATGCCGTTCCGATTGCGCGTCGATCGCGGGCAACTGCGCGGCTGGATGCGAAGGGACAGAGGAGGGGCAGCAGTGCTCGGCTCAGCGCGAGCGAGCTGAATCTACGAATCCCGCAAAGCGCGAGGGAGCGGCAGGCTTCCCGGAAAGCCCGCCGCCCCCTTTTGAAAAACGCGAATTTCGATTTGCGCTTTGCGCGCGGTCTACTTCGCCAGCGCTACTCCCTGAACGTTGCCGTTCGCCGCGGCGAGCAGCGTCGTGTTCAGGTGCTCCGCCGAGGCCAGCTGCATCTGTACGGCGGGGCGGGCGTTGGCGAGCACGACTCGGAGCTGCGGGTCCAAGGAGCTGGGGAGCAGTACTCGATCGATCGCTGCCAGCGCCTCGCGGTGCGAAATGACCTCGGCGGCGACATAGGCGCTATCGAAGGCGGCACCGGAGAGCGCTCGCAGTGCGTCGCGGCGGCTGGACGCCATGTCACGCACATCGCGGCTGGCGATGCTCTCGTCCGGGCCGAGCTCCGAGCGATCGGCAACGCTCGAGATGCCGGCCATGATGGCGGCATGATCGACGATCATCTGGTGAGCGTATGCTTTGACCGCCGGATTGTGCGACTTCTGGAGGGCGAGGTGGGCGAAGCTGACGCCCGCGTCTTCAGCGGTGAGGATCACGCCCGTGATCTGCTCGTCGGGAATGCGGTGCTCGGGCGAGTCCTGCTGGGCGGCCAGGAGCACTTCGAGATGCTCCTCGGACGAGCGGGAGTGCATCCGTTGGAAGCCCTGCGAGGCGCACGCGCCGAGCATGGGAACGAGCGCCGTAGCCAGAATGGTTCGCAACCACAACAGATGACTCCGCATGACACAGCCTCCGAATCGGTGAGCGCTTTCTGTTATCCATTAAGCGGACGACGTACGGAAGCGTCCGTCACAAGGCAAAGCACGTCAACGTACCGGCTTGCGCGCTTGTGTCCGGTGTCACATTCGGGGCGTGACGGGGTACTGAAGAGAGTCGATAGTCGGTGGTGGAGAGTCGATTAGATGAGGACCGGACTTGAGTTTATGGATGAGCTGAGAATCGATTTGGACCGTGCGGGCGGAGTGGATTTGGACCGGCTGGAGCGCAGCCTCGGGCTGCGGGGGGAGCGGGTCGCGCCGGGACGATACCGGGTGACCGGCGGCAGTGGCGAGCACTGGGTGGACCTCTATACGGCGGCACACCCGCGATGCGACTGCGGAGATCATCTGTGGCGCGAGCGCGTATGCAAGCACATCCTCGCGGCGCTGCTCCGGGAGGGCAACGACCGGGTCGTGTCGGCGCTGCCGGACTGATCGTGCGGGTGAGGGCGGAGGCCGCAGAGCAAGCGGCGGACTAGGAGCGCGTCGCCTAACGAGCTACCGTAGGTGCCCAAGTCGATGCGGCGCGATCGGGGACGCGCAACCACATCCCGAAGTCGCCGCCTTCCGCGGCCGAATGATCGTGCCGATGCGCACGTTTGCGCGGCGCTATCCGATCGCGCTTTACCGCATTCGGCCGCGAGTTTATTTTTTCGTGGCTACGCAGTTACGGCGCGGTAGCCAAGTGGTAAGGCAGCGGTCTGCAAAACCGCTATTCGC
>CAZICQ010000055.1:0-20784 GCA_964537775.1 uncultured Gemmatimonadaceae bacterium
CGGCCATTCGGCCATTCGGCCATTCGGCCATTCGGCCATTCGGCCATTCGGCCATTCGGCGATTCGGCCTTACATCTCTTCAGCTCTTCAGCGTTTCCCCGCAAACAGCGCGCCGCTGACGGCGAAGACGACGCGGAGTTGTCTCATCCCGTCCTCTTCAGCTTTTCCATGAAGCTGCGCCGGAGCTTGGCGACTTTGGGCTCGATCACGAGCGCGCAGTAGGGTTGGTTGGCGTTATGCGCGAAGTAGTCCTGGTGATATCGCTCAGCGGGGTAGAAGGTCTCGAGTGGAGTGACCTCCGTGACGATGGGCGAACGCCAGACGTGCTTGGCCTCGAGCTGCTCGATCGTCTCCGTTGCTACCCGCTTCTGCTCCGGCGTGTGATAGAAGATCGCCGACCGGTATTGCGTGCCGACATCCGGCCCCTGGCGATTCCGTGTCGTCGGGTCGTGAATCGTGAAGAAGACATCGAGGAGATCGCGATACGAGATCTGCTCGGGGTCATAGGTGATCTGCACCGCCTCGGCATGGCCCGTGTCGCCGCCGCACACCTGCTCGTACGACGGGTTCGGCACCGCGCCGCCCGTGTAGCCAGATTCCACGCGTTCCACGCCGCGGAGCTCGCGATAGGCCGCATCGAGACACCAGAAGCATCCTCCGGCGAGCGTGGCTTGCTCTCTCTTCGTGGACATGGCACCGTCTCTTCGGTTCGTCTCAACCTAGCGCGACTCGTCACGGCATGCACCGTGCGCGAGTACGCGCCGGAGACATCAGACTCAATGGGAGGGGAGGATGGCCGAGAACCGGAAGGACGAGCGGAAGTACGACGTGGATCGTGAGGAGGTCGCCAAGGCGGCCCGCGATCCGGAGGCGGCGAAGAAGGACGGAGCGCACCTGTACGGCGAGGGAATGACGACGCCCGATTCGACGAAGGTGCCCTACACGTCGGAGGGGGAACCGGATTGGCGTGCCGCGCAGGGCGGCAGCGGTTCGCAGGCGGGGACCAGCGAGAGTGAGACGGAGGGCAATCGCTCGCACGAACTCGGTCGCGACGAGTCGGAGCGCTGACAACAGTGCTGAGCAATGCCGGGCGGGCGGCGAACTAATCTCGCCGCCTGCCGCCCACTACTGCTCCAGCTTCAGCGCGATCTGTCGGCCGGCGTAGATCCCGACGCCGGTACCCACGATGCTGATCAGAAACGCGGTCATCATGCCGATGCCGCTGCCGATCCACCAACCGAGCGAACTGCCAACGAACGCGCCGAGCGTGCCGAGAATTTTGACCATGAGGATGTGGCGTCTCTAAAGGGTCGTGCCATGTAGAGACCCGCGCGCCAGGCGATTGGCAACATGAGAGCTCGCGGCCGCTCACCAGATGTCGCCGACAGTGAATCCATCGGGAAAGGGATCGGAAGGGTCCAGGACGTAGGTCGCCATCCCGGTGATCCACGCCTGACCACTCAACGACGGTATCACGGCGTCGTAAGGCCCGACGCGCGTGCGCTCCAGCAGCCGGCCCGTAAACACGGTGCCGAGAATGCCCTCGTGCCGGAAGTCCGTGCCCAAGGGAAGCCTGCCCTTGGCGTGCAGCACCGCCATCTTTGCACACGTGCCCGTGCCGCAGGGGCTGCGATCGATGGCACCGGTCCACGTCGAGGGCTTCTCCCAATCGAGCGTGCCCGTGGAGACGACGACCGCATTCCTGGCGTCGGCCTGGCTTCCCGACGCCGGACCGGAGAGCTGAGCGATCGTGATTCCGCTGAAGTCCGGCTGATCCGGGTGCGCCACGGGCAGCTGTTCCCGCGCGGCCGCCTTGACCATCTCGCCGACGCGCACGATGTCGCGGCCCTCATCGGGAGTGAGCGCGAGGCCGAACTGGTCCGCGGCGGCGATGACGTAGAACATGCCGCCGTACGCCACGTCCACGGTGACTGCGCCCAGCCGCGGGACCTCGATCACGGCATCGAGGTGCGTCGCGAACGCCGGCACGTTACGGAAGCTCACGCGCGTGACCTTGTTCCCGGCGCAGTCCGCGCGGACGCGAATCAGGCCGGCCGGGGTCTCGAGCGTCAGTTCCGTCACCGGCTCCTTCATTGGCAGCATGCCGGTTTCCAGAAGGACGGTCACCACGCACATGGTGTTGGTTCCGGACATGCCGGGGTACTCCACCTGCTCCATGATGATGAAGCCGGCGTCGGCCTCCGGGTGACCTGGCGACACGATGAGATTGCAGTTGGCGGCCGGATATCCGCGCGGCTCGCGCAACATGCGCAGCCGCAGCGCGTCACCGTGCTCGCGCAGCCAGCGCATCTTCTCGAAGACGGAATCGCCGGGCAGGTGGGGCACGCCTCCGACGATCACACGTCCGTGCTCACCGCATGCGTGGGCGTCGTAGGCGTGCACGAAGTGCGAAGCGCGCACGTCGCGCTAGCGCGATGCGCTCACGGCACCACCGCCGGCTCCGCATCCAGATTCTCCGCAGCCGACGGTGAATAGGCGCTGCGCAGCATGTTCACCGCCGTGTATACCACCACGGCGATCACCAGCCAAACGACGGCAGTGAGCGGGAGCGCCTTCACGATGAACGCGGCGATCAACACGGCCGGGATGCCGCCGAGCATGAGCCCGAGCACGGCCTTCGCGTCGAAGGACCTCTCGCGGATGAAGCGGGCGCTCGCCACCGGCATGAGGAAGGCACAGGAGCCCATCATGATCGGGAAGGCAGCTTTCGGATCCATGCCCAGCAAGCCGACGAGGATCATGCACGGTGCATAGAGGCCGATCCCGATGGTCATGAGCATGCCCAGCACGAGGTTGGCCGCGAGCGCGGCCGCGAGCAGCGTACCGTGCAGGCCGTGCGCCTGCCCGGCCGGGTCGCCGTGCAGTTGCCTAACGAACATGATCAACGCCGCGCCGAGGAGCGCGGCGCCCATCCCGATCTGCACGCGGCGGCGTGACCAGCGGGCGACGACGCCGGCGCCGAGCCACGCGCCCAGCACTGCGGCGGCAATCATCCCGATGAGCGTCACCGGCTGGACGTCGACGATCTTCGTGTAGATGAACGCCTGCACGATCGTCGGCAGCGTGTGGCCGGCGTTGAGCGTGCCCGGAATCTTCTCGTCGCGGACCATCCTCCACTGCCGGAATATCGAGGTCGTCGTGGCAAACGAGCCGATGCCGAGCGTATCGAAGAAGTTGGTGACGAATCCGGTGGCGAAGAGCGACGGCCGCAACGCCACGCCCGGATCCGCGGCGCGCGCCCTGGCAATGCCACCCCAGAGCACGACGACAAACGCGATCGTCACGAGAGCGAGCACGAACAGGAGCACGTCCTTGGGATCGACGGAGCTCGGCATCGATGGATCGGGGCAACGGGGTGACGAAGGAAGTGGAGTGGGATATTAGTGTTCAGGCATCCACATATCCATCATCGACACACAATGCGATATCGTACGCGCATCGCGATCGCTCTGGTCGCCATGCTCCCTGCCGGCGTTCGGGCTCAGCAGAAGCAGACCTTCCGAAGCCTCGAAGAGGCGCTCCAGTCGGGGGGCATCCTCGCCGGCCGCGCAGGTCCGCGGAGCGTGAACTGGATCGAGCACGGCAACCGCTTCTCGTTCATCGCCCGCGATGCGGCCGGTCGTGAGGTGATTCGCGCCATGGACCCGGCGTCGGGACGTGACACGCTCCTCTTCTCGGCGCAGGGGCTCACCTTCCCCGGCAGCACGGAGCCGTTCGCGTACGAGTCCTTCCAGTGGGCGCACGACTCCCGCCATCTGCTCTTTCAAACACACGTCCGCCAGCTCTTCCGGCGGTCGAGCATCTCCGACTATTACCTGTACTCGCTGGCCGACCGGTCGCTGGTGCTGGCGGCCCGCGACGCACGCACGGCGGAGCTCTCGCCCGATGGCGCCGCAATCGGTTTCGAGCGCGACGGCGACATGTACGTCGAGGACATGGCGACGCATACCGAACGTCGCCTGACGAGCGATGCCGCGGCGCACATCTTCAACGGGCATTTCGACTGGGTGTACGAGGAGGAGTTCGGGCTGGCGCAGGCGTGGAGCTGGTCGCCCGACAGCCGGAACATCGCGTACTGGCAGGTCGACGAGCGCCCCGAGCCGGCGATTCTGCTCACGGATTACGAGGGGCGACATCCGCAGTGGGATTCCCTGCGAATTCCGCAGCCGGGCGACTCCAATGCTCGCGTGCGCATCGGTGTGCTGCACGTCCGCGGCGGCGTGAGCGGACGGACGTGGCTGGACGTCGGCGAGGGCGGCGATCACTACATCCCGCGCATCTACTGGACGGCGCGCGCCGACACGCTGGCGGTGATCACGCTCAACCGCCCACAGAACGAGATGAAGCTCTACTTCTTCGACGTCAACACGGGCGGCAAGCGCCTCGTGATGACCGAGAAGTCGAGCACGTGGATCGACGTGTACGACTTCTATGCGGGCATTCAGGACATGATGTCCTTTCCCGAGGGCACGCACGAGTTCTTCTGGATCTCCGATCGCGACGGCTTCCAGCACGTTTACCGCTACGATTACTCGGGCACACTGATCGATCAGGTGACCCACGGCCGCTGGAGCGTTACGCGCATCGAAGGCATCGATGTCCCGGGCCGACGCATTTACTTCAGCTCGACCGAGGCATCGCCCGTCCAGCGGCAGCTGTATGCCGTCGGCTTCGACGGCGCCGACAAGCAGCGCATAACGACGCCCGCGGGCACGCACCGCATCGACATGGGGCCAAACGCCCGATACTACATCGACAGCTGGTCGACCACCACCACGCCGACACAGGTGGAGCTCTGGACCACCGCGCCGGCGCCGCGCATGACGAAGAAGCTGGAGGACAACGCCGAGACCACGCGCTGGCTCGCCACGCACGCCTACTCGCCGGCGCTCGTGCGAGGCTTCACGTCAAGCGACGGTGTGCACATCGATTACGACATCATTCGACCAGTCCCGTTCGATTCGACTAGGAAGTATCCGGTCGTGTTCGCGATCTACGGCGGCCCGGGGTCGCAGGCGGTATACGACCAGTTCCAATCGAGCGCGTGGCTGCAGTGGCTGGCCCAGGAGGGCTACGTCGTCGTCGATGTCAACAACCGGGGCACGAACAACTACGGCAGTGCGTTCGAGAAGGTGGTCTACAAGCATCTCGGCAAATGGGAGGCGCACGACTTCGCCGAGACCGCGCGAATGCTGGCGGCCCTGCCATACGTCGATGCGTCGCGCATCGCCATCATCGGCACGAGCTACGGCGGCTACGCTACGCTGTACACGATGGAGCAGTACCCCGACCTGTTCGGCGTCGGCGTCGCGAACTCCGCCGTCACCGACTGGAGGCAGTACGATACCATTTACACAGAGCGTTACATGGGGCTGCTGCCAGACAACGACGCCGGCTACACCGGCAGCTCGGTCATCCCCGGCGCCGCGAAGCTACCCGCCGGCGGGAAGCTGCTCGTGATCCACTCGATGATGGATGACAACGTACATCCGTCGAACACGATGCAGCTTCTCACCGCCGCCACCAATGCCAGCCGCGACATCCGTCTGCGCATCTACCCGCTCGGCCACCACGGTGCGGCCTACAGCTGGGAATCGTACAAGCTGATCATGCAGGTGACCGACGAGCAGCTGGGGCGATACCTCAGTCGAGAGTCGAGAGTCGGTAGTCGACAGTAGGAGCGTTGACAGCTAGGGCTCGGCATGAGTGACCCTCATGACGAGCCCTCACGTCCAACGCCGTTACTCTCGACTATCGACTCTCGACTCCCGACTAGGAGTCATGCACCCACAACCTGTACTGCCCCGACGATCCGCCGGACCCGCGGACGCGCACGTAGTACGTGCCCGCCTGAAGCGCCATCGTGATCTGCGAGCAGTATCTGCTGCCAGGCATGTCGACGTCGTCGTTCGTCGCCAGGACGGTGCCAGTGGACGATAGCAGGTCGAGCACCGTGTTCAGCTCGATGCCGTACGCGCAGGTTCCGATGACGCCGGAGGTCTCGAAGTAATAGGTCCCGCTTCTCGGTATCTGAATGCGGAACACGTCAGCGGGATCGATGGCGGTGATCTGGCCGAGCACGTAGCTGTTCATCACGAGTTGATTGGCCTGCGCGATCGACCCGTCCGGCTTTCCGGCCACCGGCGTGCCGACGTTCACCGCCACGATCTGGTTCTTTCCGCTGCCGACCGATACGGCCGACGGTCCCGTGCTGCCGCCATACCAGCCGAAGCGGCGTCCAGGCACACCGATGCGCTGGTCGCCGCCGGCGTCCTCACCGGCAACGACGTAGTAATTCCCCGGCGCGATGCGCTGCACGCTGTACGACCCGTCCGCTCCCACGGGCACCGATCGGACCGTATCACCCGTCGATGCATCCACCACGCGAACGTACGCCGACGCCTGCGGCGACGTGATGTTGTTCACCGCGTTGTACGCGTTCACGAGGCCGTAGCCGTACCGATCGTCATGACCGGGCGCGCCAAGGTGGATCGCCGTGCTTTGCAGCCGATTCCGCAGGTCCACGCCGCTCAGCCCCGGATTCGCGGCGAGCACGAGCGCTGCCACACCGGTCACGTGAGGCGCCGCCATTGAGGTTCCCTCATAGTAGGCGTAACTCGGCGTGCCATTCTGGAAATTCCAGGTCGTCGACGCGACGCCGGCGCTGCCTGACGAACGGAAGTTGCCGCCCGGTGCGGCAAGGCTCACCGTCGAACCGATGCTCGTGTACGATGCGAGCTGCAGGTCGGGACCGAGCGCCACCACGGCGACGACATCGGGATAGGCAGCCGGATACAGCGGCAAGCTGCTCTCCGAGTTGCCCGCGGCGGCGATGACGAGGCTCCCTGCGGCCGTAGCCGCGCTGATCGCGCTCGCCAGCACGGAGCTGTTGGACGTGCCGCCGAGGCTCATGTTGATCAGTGCCGCGCGCGTCGGCGCCGTCACGGTCCCGCCGTTGCCGTCGCTCGCCGGCAGGCCGGCCGCGTACAGAACACCTTGCGCGATGTCGTAGTAGGATCCCGAGCCGGTTATGTCCAGCACGCGAATGGGACGAATGCGCACGTTCCAGTTGATCCCGGTGGCCCCGATGCCGTTGTTTCCGACCGCGCCGATCGTTCCCGCCACGTGCAGCCCGTGGTTGCCGACCGTGCTCCGCCACCAACACTGGCCATTGAACGACAGGTCATCGGGCTCGGTCGGATCCGATCCGTAGCCGGCCTCAGGCAACAGGGTCGTGCCGCCGGCGCACAGCGGCATCGGCGTGGTCAGGCGGTTGCCGCCGGTCACAAAGTTGTAGCCGTCCTTCGTGAGGTTGGCGGCAATCGACGGATGGTCGAAGCGGATGCCGTTGTCCACCACGGCGACGAGCACCGCTGCACTGCCGGTGGTGGTCGTCCACGCCCGCGGCGCGTCGATCATGTTGTAGTGCCAGTACTGCGCGAGCAGGAGGGGATTGTTCGGCAGGTTCACGGCCGCCGCCGCGGTGCTCACCCCTCGTGCGCTGCCGTTAGGCGGTGCAGGCGGCTGGTATTCGGTCGCGGTGTAGCCGTCGAGCATCGGCACGATCGAGTCGACCGTCACCGACGCGATCGCCGGATCGCTGCGCAGCGCCGCGATGGCGTCGCCGACGGTGACGCCGGCCGGCACCGTCACGCGAGACACATTGATCGCGGGCGAGCCCTCTTCGCGCGTGATCAACCCGCGAGCCAGGCGGGGCGCCAGGGTACGATGCATCGATTGGGCACGCGCCGCGAAGGCGGCTACGCCACCGCTCGCGCCACCGGCGACGTCGAGCGCGGTTGCTCTGAAGGTCACGATCAGGCGGCGTGTCGGTGCCGCGTTCGTCGCGACCGCCGCGGCGCTTCGCGATGACAGGAACCGCGGCCCCGGAACCAATGGAGCCGAACGCGAGAAGGACAGCGGCAGGGCCGGCGCGATGGTCACACCGCCACTGATCGAGGTCACGAGATTCGTGCCCTGAAACACGACCCGCGCGCCGGCAAGGCTCGCCGTAGTCGCCGTGACCGTCTGCGCTCCTGCAGTCTGGCCCACTGTCCACGTCACCTGCGCCTGCCCCGAGGCATCGGTGTTCGTCGACGTCGCGCTCAGCTTGGCCGTCGGATCCGACGCCGCCCAGGTCACCACGATCCCCGAAACGGGTCGGTCCTTCGGGTCGGTGATCCTGACGACGAGCGGCAACGCCGCCGCGGCCGGACCGTTCGATACAGTCTGCGCGTCACCGGAGACGAGCACGAGCTTGGCTGGAGCGGACAGCTCGGGCGGCGAGGAGCTGTCGGAGCCGCAGGCCCCGATGGAGAACAGAGCGAGCGGGACAACAGCGCGGCGGACGCGCGAGAGGGCGAACATACAAGATTCCTGTTGGGAGGGAGCGCCGGACGCGGCGGGCGGGCTTCGCAGTATGACGCCGTGTACGCGCGGGGTCAAGCGCTCCACACCAGTGTTACACCCCAGCCGCCAGATCCCGTGCTCCCCAGCGTTGGGCCACCTCGACAGCCGCGACATCTGCGTCGCCGCTCTCGATCGCCCAGGCTGCGTGCTCGATCAGCCGTACGGCGGCCGCGGTGCGCGCGATCGCGAACGCCAAACGGCGCGCGCCCGCCTCGCGCGCCGCTTCGTCCTGGGTTTGCGCCACGTGCCGCTCGATGCGCTCGGCGCCGATCAGCGCCGCTTCCGCCGCTGCCGCCAACACCGGCAATGACGCGCCGCCGATGCGTGCCCGCACTGACGACAGCCACGGCGCCAGCGCGTCCTCGCGCTCGATCGCGCGCCACACATCGAGGCTCAGCACGTTCGTGGTGCCTTCCCAGATCGGCAGCACCTGGGCGTCACGCAACAGGCGCGGCAAGCCGGTGTCCTCGATGTAGCCGGCGCCGCCAAACGATTCCAGCGCCTCGCTCGCGACCGCAACCGCCTGTTTCGCGGTATATAATTTCGCTACAGGCACCAGCAGGCGCAGCATCGCCGTCTCGTTTGCCGTGGCTTCGCCGCATTCCTCCTTGCCCATCAGCTCCGCCGCCTCGAAGGCGAGCATGAATGACGCGCGATACCGCGCCTCCAGGTCGGCCAGCGTGGCAGCGTGCAGCGGGTGCTCGATCAGCACCTTGCCGAACGCGATCCGGCGGAGCGCGTAGTCGTGCGCGAGGGCGACAGCGCGGCGCATCCCCGCCACGGCGGCGACGGCGTTGTAGACGCGCGTGACGTTGAACAGCGTCGCGATCTTGCGCACCCCGTCCCCTTCCCCGCCGACCAGCATGGCCGGCGTCCCGTCGAGCGTCAGCTCCGCCGTCGGCAGCGCGCGCGTGCCAAGCTTGTCCTTGAGACGGTTCACGCGAATGTCGATCAGTTCGCCGCCGGCATCGCGGAGCTCGACGAGAAAGACGCTGAGCCCACGATTGCCCGCCGGCGCGCCCTCGATCCGCGCGAGTGCCATCGCCATCTGCGACGTCGTGGCCGACGTGAACCACTTCGTGCCGTACAGGCGAAAGCCGCCGCCGTCGCGCCGAGCCACCGTCGTCGTGCGCGACACATCCGACCCGCCACTGCGCTCCGTCATCCATTGGCCGGACGTCCAGACGCGCCGCGGATCGCGTGTCGTCAGACGGTCGAACGCGTCACGGGTGCGGGCATCGCCGTACACCTCGAGGAAGCGGGCGGCCCCGTCGGCCATCGCCAGCGGACAGCTGTACGTGGCCGTGGATGGATGGAAGAGATGCAGCTTCGCCATCTGGTGCACCCGTGAGAAGGCGCCGTGCGACCGCTCGTAGCCAATCGCCACCAGCCCCTCCTCCGCCGCGATCCGATCCAGCGCACGCCAGGCATCGCTGACCCGGATCTCGTCGATACGGCGTCCCCAGGCGTCGTACGGCACGTGCCGTGGTGGCTGCGCTTCGGCCGCGTCGCCTAACGCCAGGAGATCGCCGGCGGCGCGTGCGCCGAGGCGCTCCAGGCCGGGCTCGATCTCGCGCAACGCTGATGCGGGCAGACGCCGGCGAAGGTACGAGCGCAGCAGGGCGTCATCGCGGTACTGATTGCCGAGCCGGGGTGGCTCCTGAACGTGCTCGTCCATGCGATGATGCTCTAGGTGGCGCGCGCGCGATCCCACATCCGCCGCGTACGCGGGCCGAGGTGTGGCACCAGCGCCGCGTCCGTGGACGGCGAGTCGCGGCTGTCCGCCGCCAGCGGGCTCACCAGCTGCGTCGCCAGCAGCTCCTCCAGAATCGGATCCGCGTTCTCGAGTAGCCGTTCCACGGCATAGCAGAGTCGCGTCACCTCGGCGACGCGCCGCTCGGCCAGCATCATCAACACGTGCGAGCGCAGTGCGCTGAGAAAGTCGGTCACCAGCGGCTGCTCGCCGCCGTAGGTCACTCGAATCCTGTTCCATTCGTCACGAAACGATGGACAGGCGGTGAGCAGCTCGCGCTCGATGTACATGGTACTAGGGTACCGACGCCGCAGAGCGCGCGACAGAGCGGCATGCGTCTCCGGGCTGGAGCGGGCCGCGCCTGCCGCCGTAATCGTTCCGTTGCGTGACCGTGACCGGCGCGCATGATGACCGTTGCGTTGGGACGCCACCATTCCTCCGTCCAGCAACCGGATGGAATGCATGGCAGCTTCGACCTTCGCGTTCGAGGCCCACGGCAAGACTGCCGTTCTGTACCTGAATGGCGCGCTGCGGGAGGCTGATGAGGTGGCGCTCTGCCGCGCCGGCTTCGCGTTTCCGACCACCGTTCGTGACCTTCGCATCGACGCGCGCGCCCTCCATACCGCCGACGCGCGCACGCGCGTTGCCTTACGCGCCCTGATCCATTTCTGGCGTCGCACGCGCGGCGGCGGGCTCTCCCTCCTGGCGTCGGCGCGCGCGCTCGGCGCCGACGTCGCGGCATCGGCGACGCCAGCGCCCGTTCGGCTCCTCCCCACCGATCCGGCGCTCTCCGGCACGTTTCTATGAACGCCGACATCTGGTACGTCGATGATCGAGGAACGGAGTGGCGCCTGTGCGACTCCGCGGTCGTCAATGGCCGACACATCGTGTTGCCGTTCGGCAGTGACCGGGCCGAGTATCGCATCTTCGTCGGTGGATCGGGGTACGCTCGGGTGTATGCGTTTGCCAAACGGGAGCTCCGCGGCGCGCAACCGCGGCACGTGGAGCGGCAATTGCGCGAGAGCTCTCCGCTAGCGCCAGGGGCGCTCGATCCCGCGCTCGAGTTACAGCCCGCGAGCGCGGAGCGGCGCTAGGCGCCGCATCGACCGCCGGCCGGCGTCAACTCTCCCGGTCGCGCCGCACGACCACCCGCTTTCCTCGGATCGTCGTGGCGCGCAACGCGCCGATCACGTCGTCGACGGCGTCGTGCGGTACCTCCACCAGCGAATAACGATCGGCAATATCGATGGCGCCAATCGTCCGCGCGTCGATTCCCGCTTCGTTGGCGATCGCTCCTACCAAGTCGCCCGGCCGGATGCCAGCCTTGCGGCCGATGCCGACATACACGCGCGCCTGGCGGTCGGCGGCCGCGCCACGCGCGTCGGCTCGGCGCCGGGGCCGGCGCTCATCCGCCCGGAAGGGCGCCGTGCCCTCGCGCCTCGCCATTGCCACCGGCTGGCGGCGGTCCGGGCGCTGCCGCCGGTCTTCCCTCTCACCCCGCGTGGCCCGCTCCGGCAGCGCAACCCGCGGAATCTCCTCCTCCTCCTCGGAGTCGCCGCGCAAGGCGTCATCGGCCACCTTGACTGCCGCCGCGGCGATGTCGAGTACGTCGTGCTCCTCCGACAGCGACGCCGCGACTCCCCGGTACTCGTCGAGATTCCCCGCCACGAGCGCTTCCTCGAGCGACGCTCGCGCCAATTCCAGCCGGCGCACACGCAGGTCCACGATCGTCGGCAACCCTTCTATGGCGATCCGGCGCCTCGTGAGTTGCTCGATGTTGCGGAGGAAGCGGTGCTCGCGGGGCTCGGCGAGCGTGATTGCCACACCCTCGCGCCCTGCACGTCCAGTACGCCCGATTCGATGCACGTAGCCGTCCGGTGACGACGGCACGTCGAAGTTCACCACGTGCGACACGTGGCCGATGTCGAGGCCGCGCGCCGCGACATCCGTGGCGACGAGCAGTTCGGCCGTGCCGTCGCGAAAGCGTCGCATCACGCGATCGCGCTGCTCCTGCGACATGCCGCCGTGGAGCGCTTCGGCGCCGTAGCCCCGGCCGCCTAACGACTCGGTGAGCTCGTCCACTTCGGTCCGCGTCCGGCAGAAGATCATCGCCGATGCCGGCGCCTCCATGTCCAGGATCCGGCCGAGCGCATTGACCTTGTGTTGTCTCGGCACGACGTAGGCGACTTCGCGAACGCGCGGGGTTTCCCCGCTCGCCGCCTCTTCGGCGGCGATCTTCACCAGCACGGGCTCACGCTGGTGCCGCCGGGCGATGGCGAGGATCCGCGATGCCAGCGTGGCGGAGAAGAGCGCCGTCTGTCGCTCGGCGGGCGTGGCCTCCAGGATCGCCTCCAGATCCTCGGCGAAGCCCATGTCGAGCATCTCGTCGGCTTCGTCGAGGACGACGATCGATACCTGACCGAGATCGAGCGTGCCGCGCCGGATGTGATCCATGGCCCGGCCCGGCGTGGCGACGACCACATCAACGCCGCGCTTCAGCGCCCGTAACTGCTGCTGCATTGGCTGCCCGCCATAGATCGGCAGAACACAGGCGTGGAAGGGCTTACCGTACTTGTGGACCGCCTCTCCCACTTGCATGGCGAGCTCGCGTGTCGGGACGAGGATCAGCGCCTGGACAGGCCTCGGTCCGTCGCTAACGGGGCCGATGTGGTGCAGCAGCGGCAGGGCGAACGCGGCCGTTTTCCCGGTACCCGTCGCCGCTTGGCCCAGCACATCCTTGCCGGCAAGTAGCGGCGGGATAGCCTCCCGCTGTATAGGCGTTGGCTCCTCGTAGCCGAGCGCGGCCAGGCCGTCGGCAAGGGCCGGGTTCAATCCGAGCGCGGCAAAGCCGGAAGCGTCGCTGGAGTCGTTGGGAGGAGAGGTCATGCGAGCTCCGGATGGAAGGATCACGCCGGAAGTTAACGAGACCGGTGGCTTCCGATATGTCGCGCCCCACACCGCTTGTGCCCGCGTTTTGCATTGTTCACAGTCGAACCCGACACAGTGAGTCACATGCGAATTTCACAACTTCTCGCGATCGCCGGGCTGAGCATTGCATGCGCGGCCACAGTGCGCGCACAGGACACGGCGAAGACGAATCCGGTAAAGAAGGCGGCTGCCAAGGTGCACCACGCCTTGAAGAAGACCGGCAACGACATCAAGGACGAGGCGGGCGAGGTCACGGGCAGCGCCCATCGCACGCTGAAGAGCGCGGGCAATCACACGAAAGCCGAAGCGGCGCGCATCACGGGTGACACCGCCCACGTCGGAGGAGAGGTCGGCAAGGTCGCGCAGAGCGTGAGCCACGCCGGGAAAAAGGTGGGGCATCACGTGAAACACGGCGTGACCTCGACGTCAGCGCAGACACACCACGTGCTCAAAAAGACCGGCGAGAAGGCCAAGGCGGCGGTGCCGGACACCTCGCCCTGACGTCGGCCGTTAGACGCGCGCCTGCCGCCCTCGGGCGATGAGCTCTTCCACGAAGTCGTATAGTTGCTGGGACGTGAACGGCTTCGGGAGAAAAGCCTCGAGGGGACCGAGGCGGCCGGCGCGCAGCACGTCGTCATCGGTGTAGCCCGACATGTGGAGCACCGGAAGTTGCGGCGCGTGCAGCTCGACGGCGCGCGCCAGCTCCGGGCCGTTCATCTCGGGCATGACCGCATCGGTGATGACGAGGTCGACGCGCCAGTCGACGCGGGCGAGGAGATCGAGCGCTTCGCGTCCGTTCGGAGCCTCGAGCACGGAATAGCCGCGCCGGCGGAGCATCGTGCGGGTGATCGACCGCACGGCCTCGTCATCCTCCACCAACAGGACGGTTTCGTCGCTGTCCGGCTCCTGACCGACACGTTCGGCCGTCCGCGGCGCCGCCGTCGGGACGGACGCGAGTGGCAGATGAATGGCGAACGTCGTCCCGCGGCCGGGCGATGTGTCCACGGTGACGAACCCGCCCGACTGCTCTACGGTCCCCAGCACCATCGGCAGACCAAGCCCCGTTCCTTTTGCGCGCTCCTTCGTGGTGAAGAAGGGCTCGAAGAGATGCGCGCGCGTGGCTTCGTCCATCCCTGTACCGGTGTCGCGCACGCTCAGCACGACGTATGACCCCGGAGCCGCCGGTGGATCTCGTTTGGCCTGACCATCGTCGATCTCGATGGTGTTCGTCGCGATCGTGAGCTCCCCGCCGTCGGGCATCGCGTCCTGCGCGTTGAGCGCGAGGTTCACGAGGACCTGCTCCAGTTGCCCCGGGTCCGCCAGAATCGGCGCCGGGGATGGTTGTAGCTGCATCGACAGCTCGATGTCGCCGTCGATGAGCCCCGTCAGCATCCGGTGTACGCCACGCACCACCTCATTGAGGTCGACCACGCGCGCCTCGAGCACCTGCTGGCGGCTGAACGCGAGCAGTTGTCGCGTGAGCACCGCCGCCCGCTGCGCGGCGCGAAAGATCTCGTCCAGCCCCTCCTGAGCGGCAGCGTCGGCCGGCAGCTCGGTGCGCAGTAGTTCCGTATGCGCCTTGATCACCGTCAGCATGTTGTTGAAGTCGTGTGCCACACCGCCGGCGAGGCGGCCGACGGCTTCCATCTTCTGCGCCTGGCGCAGCTGGCGCTCGAGCAGCTTCTGCTGCGTGATGTCTCGGACAATGGCGGCGATGCCGGTGATGCGCCCGAGCTCGTCGCGGACCGGCGCCATGCTCAGAGAGATCTCCACATCACGACCGTCCTTCCGCCGCCGTACGACATCGGCGCGATACGACTCGCCCTGCTCGATGACGCGCCGGCGTCCACGCTCGAACTCCTCGCGATGTTCGGGTGGAACGACCTCCGGGAGCGCGCGTCCGATGACCTCTTGGGCGCGCCAGCCATAGATCTGTTCGGCCGCTGGATTCCACTGGGTGACCCTGCCCTCCAGATCCTGGCCGATGATGCCCTCGTTCGATCCACTCACGATAGCCGCGAGCTGGGCACGCGCGGCGTACGCGCGGCGCTCCGCTGTCACGTCGCGCACGGTGGCCACGCGCAACGACCGGCCCTCCAGATCGAGGGGATGCGCCGTCACGTCAGCATCGAAGATCGAGCCGTCCTTGCGTTGATGCACGAAAACGCCGCGCCAGGCCGTGCCTTCGCGGATGTCATGGATTTGCTCGACGAACTTCTCGCGCTCCGTCGCCGGACGGATATCGGTCACCAGCAAGCGACCGAGGAATGCTTCGCGCGACCACCCATACGCGTCGATCGCGGCCTGGTTGACGTCGACGAAACGCAGCGTTTCGACATCCCAGATGAAGTTCGGCAACGGGTTCGATTCGAACAGCATACGATAGCGGTGCTCGGATGCGTGCCGCGCCGACTCGGCGTGTCGCAGCTCCGTGATATCGCGGCTGATGCCGACGATGCCGATCACGGCGCCGTGCTCGTCGACCATCGGTGCGACGGACGTCTGATACTCTCGCATCGTCCCCGTGACGTCGGGCGCACTCCATTCATACATCAGCGTGTCGCCGGCGAGGGCGCGCGCATTCGCCTGTTCGTGAACGCCGGCCCGACTGTCACCGAACAGCTCGCGCGCCGTCCGGCCAATGAAGTGCTCGCGCATGAAGCCGGCGCGCTCGATCACCTTTCCGAACACGCCCGTGAAGCGCTGGTCGCAATCGAGGGTGAAGATGATGTCCGGCGTACTCTGGACGAGCGCGCGGAAGCCGGCGTCGGGGAGGAGGTCGTTAGGCGATAGGGAGTGCACGGGACGCGGACACGGATTCACGGGCCGATCGTTCTCGGTGGCAGCGGCGCTCTGAACATGACATCTTTCTCCCGCCGGCGCACCGCCCGCTTGCGGTGCCGCGTAGCCCTGCGACATACTCGCATCATGCCGATCTCCGTCAGACCTGCCACCGCGGAAGACGCCGCCGCGCAGCCAATCGTCACAGCGCCCGTCACCAACGTCGCGGAGGCATGACCCGTGGCCACAAAGCTCGACAAGTCGCTGCGGCGGGAGCTCGATATCGGGGGCGTCGCGTACACGCTTTCCATCTCGCCGCTCGGGCTCAAGCTCGTCCAGAAGGGGAAGCGCAAGGGCGTGGAGCTCACCTGGGAGCAGGTTCTGCGCGGCGACGTGACCGTTGCCGCCGCGCTGCGCGAGTCGCTGGACATGACCTCGCATCAGCGCGCCTAACGAGCAGCACGCCTCGCACATTCAGCCCGTCGTCTCATGCCGCCGCGCCCGCTGACCCGTCTTCGCAAGCTCTGCCTGGCCCTCCCTGAGGCGCACGAGGTGGAAGCGTGGGGCGAACCGACCTTTCGTGTCCGCAACAAGCTGTTCGCCATGTACGCCAGCGCGAGCTCGCACCACGGTCATGGGCGGCCAGCGGTGTGGTGCAAAGCCGGACCCGGCAACCAGTCACTTCTGGTGCGCGCACGGCCCGACCGCTACTTCGTACCGCCGTACGTCGGACCGTCCGGGTGGGTCGGCGTCTTCCTCGACGGCGACGTCGACTGGCCCGTGCTGGCCGAACTGCTGCGCGATGGATGGGAGCTCACGGCGCCGAAGCGCCTCAAGCGTCGCCAGCTACCCTCGCCGCAGTGAGCGCGCCGATGTTGTCGGAGATCGTGAGCCAGTCGGTACGAACACGGTCCCACTCCTGGATCAGCACCCCGTGCTGCTCGAACAGCTCCCGGATCTGCGCCGGTGCATAGCCGCCGATCTCCTCCAACACCGGAACGAGCACGCTGAGCGCGTCGTCGCTCATGATCGTGCGCCGCGCGATCTGCGTGATGTGTCGCGCCTCCGACGCCGCGATCGTCAGGCCATCGCAGCGATTGACATGCAGCATCACGTGCAGATCCGACGTACCGTCGCCCACGTATACCACGCGCTCCGCGGGAATGCCGAGTGAGGCGCGAAGCTCGTCCACGGCTGCCACCTTGCCGTAGCCGGCCGGCACGCGCAGCACCGATTCGATCTCGCCCGTGGCCTCCTGATAGCTGAAGCGCGTGCCCACGATGTGGTCCGGCGACACGAGGCCGCGGAGCGCTGAATGGACGACCTCCTCCGGCGCTGCGGACACGACGTAGAACGCGAACTCGAATCCAGCGATGCCGTGCGCGAGCAGGCGCATGAGCAGACCGATGTTGCGCTTCAGGCGGATGTGCCTGCCGACGTCGATCAAGTCCTCGCGTCGCACGCGCCGATACTCCGGATCATGCCGGAGCAGGTATGTCAGTTCGGCGCCCTCCTGCACCAGATTGAGGCGCGAGAGACCTGCCACCTTCTCGGCGAATCCGGCGATGCCGAGCCGCCCGCTCAGCATCGCGCCCGTGTCGTCGAAGCTGAGTGTCTGGTCGAAATCGCTCACCAGCAAGTAGCGCTTCAGCATGCTCCTTCTCTCCTCCAAGCAGGGTGCGTCCGACGATCCTGGTCCCCATCCTCGAGCGCGATCGCCCTCAAAACGATACCGCTCCCGCATTCTCTATTCGGATGCGGGAGCGGGCGGGGTCAAAAGCCATCGACTGAACGATGCTAGATACGAGTCAGTCCCTTCATCCCGGTCCCGGCAGTCCGCATTCGGCCATCCCGAGCCGCAGACGGAGGGGGAGGCAGAGGACGTGATTGCAATTCAACTGAGAAACGAAAGCGTGCATGTGCTCGAACAGTCCGGATGATTGCGATTCTGGAATCAGCAGCCCTTTCGCAACGTACCTGCGAGCAACCCTGCTGTCAAAGCGTCATCCAGAAATGTGCGCACTGCGCCGATGCTGCCGCGGTCAGCCGGCTGAAACGTTACACAATCCTTGCAAAAGAAGTTCAGTGCGATGGCCGGACGCCGCGTCGCTCCTGCGGCGCGACTCGGATGAATTTCTCCAGGCGGATATCGCTCGACGATGCGCCGACCTGAAGTCGCAGTGAATCGCGCTCGACCGTCCAGTGGTGCGCCGTCGAATCCCAGAATGCTATGCTCGCCGCCGGCAGCGACATCGTCACCGTGCGCTTCTCGCCGGGACGAAGTGTCAGGCGGCGAAAACCGCGCAGATCCTTCAGCGGCCGCTCGACTCTCGAGCCACGGTGCTGCACGTAGAGCTGTACGACCTCGTCGCCGCTGCGCCGACCCGTGTTCGTGACGTCGACGCTGACGCGCACCGACCCGTGTGGCGGGAGGCTGTTGGCACTCGTGCGCAACCTGCTGTAGCTGAAGCTCGTGTAACTCAGGCCGTGGCCGAATGGGAACAGCGGCGTTCCACGGAAAAAGCGATAGGTCCGCCCCGTCATCCCGTAGCTCTCGAATGGCGGCAGCTCCTCCGTTCCGTGATAGAAGGTGACGGGGAGGCGTCCCGCCGGATTATAGTCACCGAACAGCACGTCGGCGATCGCCGTCCCTCCCGCCTGGCCGGGATACCATGCCTCCACGATCGCTGGCACGTGCTCCTGCGCCCAGTTCACCGCGAGGGCGCTCCCGCTCAGCAGCACGAGCACGGTCGGTTTGCCAATCGATGACACACGCTCGAGCAGCCGTTCCTGTGGAGCGGGAAGATCGATGCGCGTTCGATCGCCACCGCGGAATCCTTCCATTTCCACGCGCATCTCCTCGCCCTCGAGGTGCGCATTGAGGCCGAGCACGAGCACGACAACGTCGGATTGTCGCGCCGCGGCCATCGCGTCCGCCTCGAGCGCAGAATCGACGGTCGCGGAGTCGGTCAGCGCGGAGTCCGTCGCCAAACGCGAGCCGCGCGCGTACACCAGACGCGAGCGCGCGCCTACGGCCTCGCGAATGCCCCGCAGCGGTGTGATCGGATCGGACGGGGTGCCATTGTAGTTGCCGAGCAACACCGTGCTGTCGTCGGCATTCGGGCCGATCACCGCGATCACGCCGGCGTCCTTGCGCAGCGGCAACACGCCGGCGCTGTTCTTCAGCAGCACGATGGATTCGTGTGCCGCACGCAACGCCAGCTCGCGGTGCGCCGGCGCATCGAGCACGCTGTACGGAATGCCCGCCCAGCGCACGCGTTCCGGCGGATCGAACAGTCCCAGCCTGAATCGCGCGACGAACAGACGCGTGACCGCGCTGTCGATTGCGGACTCGCTGATCAATCCGCGGTGCACCGCATCCACGAGCGAAGCGTACTCCTTGCCGCAATCGAGATCGGTGCCCGTCTGCACCGCGAGTGCCGCCGCGGCGGCACTGTCGGCGATCACCTTGTGCCGGGCATGAATGTCCTCGATCGCACCGCAGTCGGACACGACATAGCCTTTGAATCCCCACTCGCCCCGAAGGATGTCGCGCAACAGTCGATCGTTGGCACACGCCGGTTTGCCAGCGACCCGGTTGTACGCGCACATCAGCGAGTAGGCGTGCCCCTCGCGAATCCCCGCCTCGAAATGCGGCAGATAGCTCTCGCGCAGATCGCGCTCGCTCACGACCGCGTCGAAGGTGTGGCGAGCCGGCTCGGGACCGCTGTGCACCGCGAAGTGCTTCACCGTCGACACGGTCTTCAGATATCTCGGATCGTCGCCCTGCATGCCGCGAATGAACTGCACGGCCATCGTCCCGGTGAGGTAGGGGTCCTCGCCGTACGTTTCCTGTCCGCGTCCCCAGCGCGGGTCGCGAAAGAGGTTGATGTTGGGCGACCAGAAGGTGAGCCCGCCGTAGCGTGCGTTACGCCCCGACCGCTGATACTCGTGGAACTTCGCTCGCGCCTCGTCGGAGATGACCGTCGCGACCTGGAACATGAGGCTCGTGTCCCACGTGGCCGCGAGCCCGATGGCTTGTGGGAAGACGGTCGCTAATCCCGAACGCGCCACGCCGTGCAACGCCTCGTTCCACCAGTTGTAGCCTGGCACGCCGAGGCGGGGGATCGGCGCCGCGATGTCCTGCATCTGCGCCACCTTCTCCTCCAGCGTCATCCGCGAGACGAGATCCTTCGCTCGGGCTTCGAGGGGCAGCGCGATGTGTTCGTAGGCAGGCGTCTGCGCGCCTGCACTCGACACGCCGGCGATGATCAGTATCAGCAGGGCCGTCACGTGCCGCATCGGCGCACTCCGCGCTTCAATGTCCAAGGTCATCAGCTTTCGCGCCTCACGAAGCGCGCGCGCCACAGCTCCTGCACGTACGTCGGACTCGTCTCCGTCAGCGCAAAGCCTTCCAGCTCCGCCACGAGCGGCAGTGAGCAGGCGCGCGCCGCCTCGATGGCACGGCCGATCTGCCCGCCGTCGAGGCGGTAGGTCAGCGTCACGTGCGGGATCCAGCTCCGCGGCGCATAGTACGGACGCGGATCGCGTGCGTGGGGACGGAACATTCCGTCGACTTCCTCGTGCCACGCGAGGAGATCGGCCGTCGGCACCGCGCCGAGGAACACGATGCCGCCCGGCCCCGGAAAGCTTCCGACGCTCGCCAGGACCAGCGCCCGCGGCGGGCGGCAGCGCGTACCAGCGCCGAGCGTGGCGCGGAGCTGTTCGCCCTCGACCGAGGTCGCGACGGCAAGAGAGAGATGCGGGCGTCCACCGGCCGCCGCGACGGCGGAGGGAAGACCCGCATCTTCCAACGCCTTCAGAACGGCGCGCAACGCGTCGTCGGCTTTCGCTGTGAATACCGCCTCGAGCGCAAAGGGCATATGGCCGCA
>CAZICQ010000056.1:0-20283 GCA_964537775.1 uncultured Gemmatimonadaceae bacterium
CTAGGGCTTCTTCTCTCCCGCCTGAGCGGCCTTGGCGAAATCGCCCGCTTTGACGATCACGAGCTTCGTGGGATCCACTGCTCGCTTCATCGCGGCACTCGCCTCTTCCGGAGTCACGCTGGCGATGCGGGTATCGAGATCCGTGTCGAACTGCATCGTGCGGCCGAGATAGAGCTCGTTGTCGATCAGATTCGCCAGCGCCGCATCGCTGGCGCGTTGCGTACGGCGATTCTGCAGGATCGAGGTCTTGGCTTTCGCGACCTCGTCGGCTGTGAATCCACCGCTCGCAGCCTTGCTGACTTCGTCCATGAATGAGCTCTCGAGCTTCTGCAGATTCGTTGGATTGAAGATCGCTACAGCCAGCCAATGCCCCACCTGGTCCGTGGAGCTGACATTCGCCGCGGATTGCGTCATGTACGTGAGCCCCTCCTTCTGGCGCAGCCGATTACCGAGCCGCGAATCCAGAGCAGACGCACCAAAGATGTAGTCGGCGACGAGGAGCGCCGCATACGCGGGATCTGTGTCCTTCATGGAGAAGTTGCGACCCGCCCAGAGATCGGCATTCGCCTTGTCCGGAGTCTCGATCGACTTGTTGAGAGCTGCGGTCGTGGTGAGCACCTCGGGTATCGGCTTGTACGGCGTTTTGCTTTTCCAGCTGCCGAACAGTTCCGATGCCTCGCCCGCTACCTGCGCGTTGTCGAAATCTCCAACGACCACGAGCTCGCCATTACTCGCTCCGTAAAACTCCTCGTGGAATTTGCGCAACTCCGGGACGGTAACCGCCTTCGCGTCGGCGATGGATTCGTCCATCGAGTTCACATGCCGCGGGTGACCCTTGGGATAGCTATTGAGCTGCTGCTGCAGCGCGATCTGGGCGAGCGCCATCGGTTCGCTTTTCTGGCTCTCCATTCCAGCGATCGCTTGCGACTGGAGCTGTTCGAACTCCGATTGCGGGAACGCCGGCTCGCGGAGAACCTCCGCCACGAGCTTCATCACCGCTGGCAGGTTGGGTCGCGTCGTCTCGATCGTGGCGCGCACGCCCCCCAACATGGGCCCCACCATTACACGCGCCTTCAGTCGATCCAGCTCATCCTGAATTTGCTGCCGCGTATGCTCCTTCGTGCCACGCATGAGCATGCCGGCCGTGAGATTCGCCACAGCCATCCGGTTCGTGAGTGTCTGCTCGGTGCCGTATCGCAGTGTGATCACGGCATTCACGGCTTCGCCGCGGTTTTTCTTGGAGAGAAGCGCCACTTTCATCCCCGAGGGGAGCGTGCTCCGCTTCAATCGCGACTCGATGTTCGCCGGTGAAGGATCGAACGCTTCACCCGCGGCGACGACAGCATTGCCCTTGTAGTTCTTTACGATCGAATCGACGTTCGGGTTTGCGGGTATCTCGGCGCGGTCCGGTTTGTCCGTGGGGACAAAGACGCCCACCGTGCGATTGGACGGCTTCAGGTAGGCAGCAGCGACACGCTGCACATCAGCGACCGTCACCGCCTTGATGCGATCGCGGTGGACGAAGAACAGTCGCCAATCGCCAATCTTCGACCATTCGGCGAGCTCGCGGCCGAAGGTGTTGGGACGCGTGAGGGCGAGATCGAAATCCTTCAGAATGCCCGTTTTGGCGCGCTCCACCTCCTCGCTGGTCGGCGGTTTGGTGGTCACGATCTCCTGAATTGCGCTCCACATTGCCGCCTTCGCGCTATCCATCGACTGCTCCTTTCTCAGTCGCGCGAACGCAAAGAGACCGCCCGGGTCATGCTGCTGAAAATTGTTGGCGCCGGCAACGGCGGCTCTTTTCGACGTGACGAGCGCCTGATACAGACGGCTGTTCGGGCCATCGCCAAGCACGCGCGTCAGAACGTCGATCGCTGCGAAGTCGGGGTGTGCGCCGCCGGGGACATGATAGAACGCCAGAAGGACCTGGGTGTCGCCGGCGCGGCGGACATATACCTCGCGCTCACCATCCTGCGTCGGCTCAACCGTATACGGCTGCTCCAGCACGCGGCTGGGGCGCGGAATCGCGCCGAACTTCTGCTGCACGAGATCGAGCGCGCGCTTCTCGTCGAAGTTGCCGACGATCGTCACGATGGCATTGTCGGGCTGATAATACTTGTGATAGAACGCCTGAAGCTTATCGATCGGCACGTTCTCGATATCTGCTTTTGAGCCGATGGGCAGATGCTTGTAGGCGTGGAACTGATACGCAGCACCCAGGACGTGGTTGATCGTCACCAGGAAGAAATCATTCTCGTTCATCTCGAATTCGCTGCGCACCACCGAGAACTCCGATTCGAGAGCCTTCTTGGCGATGAAGCTGTTGACCATGCGGTCGGCCTCGAGATCGAGCGCCCACACGAGATTGGAATCGGCCGCGGGGAAGACCTCGTAGTAGTGCGTCCGGTCGAATTCCGTACTGGCGTTGAAGTTGGCGCCGCCACCGGTCCGCGCCTGGATCTCCGCCGATGGATTCGGGTGGTGGACTGATCCCTTGTACATCATGTGCTCGAGAAGGTGCGCCATGCCTGTCTCTCCGAAGCCCTCATTCCGCGAACCAACGAGGTACGTGACGTTCACCGTCGTCTGCGGCTTCGATTGGTCGGGGAAGAGCAGGATTCTGAGCCCGTTGCCGAGCGTGTATTCCGTAATTCCTTCAACTGAGGCGCCTTTGACCGGCCCCGCAGCTGGATTCTGCGCGACGGCAGGCGCCGTGAGGATGGCAGCGGTAAAGACGAAGCGGCCGATCGCTCGCGCGCGCCGAACGGGTAGACTCAGGCGGAACGGAGACATACTCCCTCGACGGTGGTAGTGGGGTTCTCCGTTACAACGAACGTGTGGACAAAAGGTTACGATGCGACATAAAAGGAAAGCGCCCCCCTCGAGAGAGGAGGGCGCTTCTCTTGTCGCCAGCATGCGCCTAGTACTTCTTGTGCTGCCGCCGCGCCCCCTTGGTCGTTGTCTTCTTGGTCGTATCCAGCGGCGCTGCGCCCGTGCTCGTGCCAGCCGGGTTTGTCACCGCGCCCGCGGCCCCGGTGCTCGTACCGGTCGTTGGAGCAGCGCCCGTGCTCGTTCCAACGGCCGGCGCCGCGCCTGTCGACGTGCCGATCGTGCCGGCTGCCGACGTCGTATCGCCAGCTCCGTTGTTCTTGCCTTTGCACGCCCCGGCCAGCGCGACCGTGCTGAGCAAGAGCGTTGACCCAATCAGAATGCGCGGGATGTTGTGCATGTGCGTACGTCCTCGGAGAAGGGATCGGAAGGGGTTGCCGCTACGACAGTCATGGGGTCGGGAGCAAGAACTCGACCGTGGCGTTACGGTTTTTTTCGTTGCGCTGTGAGCACGCTCTCGGTCTTTGCGGCGCCCAACTTCGAGGTGTCGACGACCGGCGCGCGACCAGAGTCCATCTGCTTCATCGAGCTGTCGTGTTGAATCGCCAGCGAGTCAGCCGCCGCCTGCACCTGCTGATTCTTTGCCTTCCCTCCGCCGCACGCACCAATGCTCCAGCAGAACAGCGTGCCGCTCAGCGCGACTGCGAGACGACGTCCTTGTGGCCGCATGAGCCCTCCGAGTTAGAGTGCCGTCGGCGGCAACATTACAAATCGCGCGCCGGCCGAATGCACGAGCACGCTGGTACGCTTCGGAGCGCTAACCTTTGGTCGCCGATCACGTCTTCCTTTATCTACCGCACCGGTGCTAAGGAGTACACGATCTTGATGATCAAAGGACGTGAGGCGGCCCTGTTGGCCGCACTCACTGTGGCGTTCGCATGCGGCGGCCGGCCGGACCGACTGCCGGATCCGATGTCCCGCGTGGCCAGTGAGATCGCTGCCGCGTCTCGGCGCATCGTCGAGAATGTCAACGCTAACAGCGGCTCGCACCTCGGCTTTGACACGAGCAAATATCCTGGTGACGATGCCATGCGCGCCTGGCGCGAAGGCGACTCACCGTACGAGTGGGTCGGATACTATTTGCCGTCCGCCTGCCACAAGGACGATTCCTGGGGCGGGAAACGAACGGCGCTGCAGGATATGGGATGGGGTCTGGCGGTGGTGTACGTCGGTCAGCAGACGTGGGGGCGGGCGCCTGGCAAACCGGTCGTCATCTCGCGCGTTGTAAAGCGCCGCGTGAGAGAGCGCACCCGGCTGCACGCACATACAGGCGTTCGGTACGTCACGAGGCGCGTACGGCTGCGCACGGTCGTGGCGCCCCGTGTCTTGCCCGGACAATCCTGTTCACCGCAGCTGGTGAGTGCCTCACGAGGTTCGATCGATGCCAGAGATGCGATCCGGCGCGCTGCCGCGGAAGGCTTTCCGGCGGGCACAGTCGTGTTCCTCGATGTCGAGCACATGGACATCGTGCCGCCCGAGATGCGCGCTTACTACGGGCAATGGGCGGCGGTGCTTCTGGAAGACGCACGCTATCGCCCGGGCGTCTATGCGCATTCGGCGAACGCCCGTCTGATCCATGATGATATCAAGGGTGTGTATCTGAGTCACGGCAATTCGTCGGAGCCGCCATTCTGGGTGGCTGGCGCCAGCGGCTTCACTCCCGGCAAATCCCCAACGGCTGTTGGCCACGCGTTCGCCGCCGTTTGGCAGGGCATTCTCGACGTGGTAGAGACGCGGAATGGGGTGCGGTTGAAGATCGATAGGAGTGTCGCGTCGGCAGCGTCGCCGTCCGCGGACGCCGGTCCGATACGCACTGCCAGCATCAATTGAGCACGCGCCGCGTCCGGCATCGCCGTACGAATGCACCGGCGGCTCAGGAGACCAACGAGGCGGGAGCAGTCAGCGCGCTCCCGCCTCTTGCCGATCAGTATTTGACGTTCGGGTTATGATATCGGCCGCGCCGGGTCTTCGTCGCCCCTGTATCCCGAGACTGGGTCGCTGCTCCCGTCGCACTATCTGTCGCTGACGCACTGCCAATCTTGCCCAGCGCGTCCTTCGCCGCATCCAGATGCTTCTGCATCACAGGGATCGTGTTCGCGAGAAGGTTCTTGAGCTGAGCGTCCTTGGCCTGCGCCTGCATGGCCTTTGCGTCCGCGATGTCGTGCGTGTGATCGTCGATCTCATGTTGCACGAATGCAGAGTCGAAGCCGAGGCCCTTCGGCATGTCCGAGAACTTCTTCATCAGATCCGTATTCTGTTTGGCCGTGGTATCGTTCGCTGGCGTCTTTGCCGGAAGCTTTGCGTTCTTTTCCAGCGTCTTCGTCTCGCCCTCGTGTTTGGAGTGGTCGGTGACCAGCAGTCGTGCAAAGTCACGCACAGCGCTGGTCGTTGCCTTGTGCTCGGCTAGACCTCCGAGCTCGACTTCCCCGCGATCGGCCATCGCGAGCTTCGCAACGATGTTGTTGTCGCTCCAGCTCGTGATCTCTGGGCTTGGCGCCACTTCACCGGCAGATGTCGCACCGGTGGTTGCACCCGACGCTCGAGCCGTCGAGGTAGCGGCGGTTGCCGCCGTGTCTGTGGCGGAAGTCTGACCGTTGTTGCCGTTCCGGCAACCTGCAACCAGTACTCCGGCCGACGCCAAGCCCCACAGCATTAGCGTCCTAAAGCGAAGTCCCGGGCCATTCATTGTGAGCTCCTGTTCTGGGTAGATCCTGGCGGCGCACACCATGTGCCGACATGCGCTCGGCGCAGCCACTCAGGCAGGGCCTGCGATCTAACGTACCACGGCGATAGTGTAGCGACCGCCTCGGATGGCCAACAGCAATGCCGGGACGACAAATAGCGTGATGGGTGTGGACAGCGCCAACCCGCCGATCACCGCGAGCGCCAACGGCTTCTGCAGTTCGCTGCCCGACCCGAAGCCGAGCGCAAGCGGCAGGAGCCCAAAAAGCGTGCAAAGGGTGGTCATCAGAATCGGGCGCAGCCGAATCCGCGCCGCTTCGCGCAGCGCGTCTTCCAGCGGCAGCCCTGCCTGCACCATCCGACGGCGCGTGAAGTCCAGCAGAATGATGCCGTTCTTCACAATGAGACCGATGAGCAGGATCAACCCCATGAAGCTCGACACGTTGAGCGCCGTGCCCGTGACGAGGAGGAGCACCATGGCGCCCACGAACGACAACGGTGCGGCGAGCAGCACCACGAGCGGTTCGACGAACGACTCGAATTGTATCACCATCACGGCGATCACACTCACGGCGGCCAGCGCGAGTACGAGCAGCAGAGCGCGAAACGCCGCCTGCTGGTTTGCGTACTGGCCGGCGAACTCCAATCGGATGCCCGGAGGCGGCGGGTTGCCGGCCACCACCGCCTTCACATCTTTCATGATCGAACCTAACGATCGGCCGCTGATGTCCGCTGTCATGTCGATCATCTGCTGCTGGTTTTCGCGCAGCAGTTCGGCGCGCGTCTCCACCGGCTGAAAGCTCGCCAGAGTGGCGAGTGGCACGGCGACGTGCGTCTGCGGTGATAGCACGGGAAGGGCGCCGAGTAGTTGCGGATTGAATCGCACCGAATCCGGTGCGCGGACCCGAATGCCGACGGAACGGTCCTCGAGACGAACGTCGCCCGCCTCGGCACCCATCAGAGCCCCGCTGACTTCACTGCTCACCTGATCCGGCGTCAATCCGATTCGATTTGCTTCCGCCGTGTGGATCGTCATCGCAAGCTCCGCGCTTGGCTCGCTCACGCCGTTGTACAGGTCTTCGATGCCGTCCACCTTCGCGAGCTTCGGCGCGATACTCTGCGCGTACGTCTCCAACGCGACGAGATCCGGTCCGAACAATTTGATCTCGACCGGACGCGCCGCGCCCGCGAGGTCGTTGATCACGTCCGAGAGTATCTGGACGAATTCGACGCGGAGCCTCGGCACCGCGGCGGTGACCTTCACGCGCACATCATCGATGATCTGGAAGCTCGAGCGATCGCGGTCGCTCTGCGGCTTGAGGCGTGCGACGATGTCGCCACGATTCTGCTGCGTCGCGAACAGACCCAGTTCCGCACCGGTGCGCCGAGAGGTGCCGGTGACCTCGGGTGTGGTCGCGAGGATGTGCTCCACGATGTGCAGCTGGCGATCGGTTTCGGCGAGCGCCGTGCCGCCCGGGCTCCAGTAGTCGAGCACGAACGCCCCCTCGTCCATTTCAGGGAGGAAGCCCGTTCCGACGAAGTGGTAGGCCGCGACGCCCGCGACGATCAGGATGGCCGCGCTCAGCGCCATCCAGCGGCCGTGATGAAGCACGGTCACGAGGGCGGCTTCGTATTTGCCCGACAGGGCGTCGAGCGCGTCACCCAAGCGCGCCAGCGGCCCCGTTCGGACCGCCGGCTTCGCGGTGCCCGTTGGTTTCGTGACATACTCCGCGTCAGCGGCGGTGAGATACTGTTCGCTCAGCAAGGGTATGACCGTGAGCGCCAACAGCAGCGATACGAGAACCGCGATCGTCAGCGTTATCGACAAAGCGTGAAAGAACTGCCCCTCGACCCCGGTGAGAAAACCGAGGGGCAGAAACACGACCACGGTCGTGAGAGTGGACGTCGTCACGGGCCAGATCAGCTCCTGAACGGCGAGGCGAACCGCCACGTCCCGATCCGGATGCATGTGGAGGTGCCGCACGATGTTCTCGGTCACGACCACCGCGTCGTCGATTACCAGGCCGATGGCGATCGCCATCGCGCCAAGCGTCATCAGGTTGAATGTCTGTCCCACCAGCGACATGACGAAGACCGTAATCGCCATCGTCAGCGGAATCGCCGATGCGCTGATCGCGGTGATGCGGGCGTGTCGGAGGAACAGGAGCAAGACGACAACCGCCAACACTGCGCCAACGATCATCGCGTCCCGTACGGACTTGACGGCGTCGCGTACCAGCGCGGCCTGGTCGTACACGGCCTTGAGGTGCACGCCCGGCGGCAGCGTTGCGGCGAGGTTTTTCGCGAGCGCCGCAACGCTATCGGCGATCGAGAGAGTGTTTCCGCCGATCTGCCTCGTGACATTGACCAGCGCCGCTGGCCTGCCGTCGCCGGAGATGATGCGAACGTGATCTTCCGTTCCCGGTGCGACAGTCGCGAGATCGCGCACGCGGAGGCCGTGCGCGACGACGATGTTGGCGACGTCGTCGCTGGAGCGGGCTTCGGATGTGGTGACGATCAGATATTGCTTGTAGCTCTCAGGCAGTCGTCCTACGGCTTGTACCGTTGTGGACTGTCGGATGCCGGCGGCGAGATCATCGTATGTCAAACCCTGGCTGGCGAGGCGCGCCGGATCAGCGACGACCTCGATCTCGCGCACATCGCTCCCCTGCACGTCCACGCGGCCAACGCCAGGCACCCGCGATATCAGCGGCCGGATCTGATAGCGAGCGATGTCGTAGAGCGTGGCAGGGTCTCCGCCCTCGAGATTGTACGACAGGATCGGAAAGAGCGATGGCGTGAGGCGCTCGACCTCGATGTCGAGCCCTGGAGGCAGTTGCGATTGCACCTGGTTGACACGCGCCTGCACCTGTTGGAGCGCGTACTGCATATCCGTTTTTTGCGAGAACGTGATGTTGATCTCGCTGCCGCCACGGATGGACCGCGACTGGACGCGCGTGACGCCGACGACGACGCTGATCGCCTCCTCGATCGGCCGTGTGATGCCAAACAACACCTGGCGCGCCCCGAGTGCTGAACCCTGCGTCACCACGGTGATCCGCGAGAACGTCAGCTCGGGATAGATGGCGGAGGGAAGCCTGAGCGCCGCCCACACGCCGGCGGCGCTGAGCAGCGTCACCGCCATGTAGACGAAGCGACGCTGGCCGGCGAGCAGCGCGAACAACGATCGGTGTGAGGTCGTAGTCATGATTTCGGTGCAGGCGCTGCCGCACCCCGATCCCTCTCGAGCGGCACCACCTTGGCACTGTCTTCCACTCCATACGCGCCGTACGTCACCACCTTCTCTCCGGCACGCAAACCGCTCGTGATCTCGGCCAGCTTCGTGGTGCGTCCACCCACAGTGACCGGGCGCGCGTGCGCCGTTCCTCCGGCGTCGACCACGAACACCTTGAACGACTCGCCCTCCGGCACGAGCGACTCGTTTGGCACGGTGACGGCATTCGCGTGCGTTGCGACGCCGATCTCGCCAAACACGGTCTCACCGATCCGCAGGGGGCGCCGGGTTACGGGTGGTTGAACGCGCACGGACACCGACCTCGTGACCGTGTCGACCGTTCCACTGATGTCCACGACCGTGCCTATGCCAAGTGGCTCGCCGGCGGCAGACTGCCCGGCGCTCATCGTCACCTTCTGACCCGGATGCACGCGGGCCGCATCGGCAGGCGTGACGTTCAGCAGCACGTCGACCGCCGAAGGATCGGCGACGTCGACTAGCGGCTGATTCGCATCCACCGAGGCGCCGAGCACGGCAGACATGCGGATCACCACGCCACTCATCGGTGCACGCAGGACGGCCAATTCGCTGCTGCGCCGCGCCACGACGAGGTCCGCTCGGGCCTTCGCCAGATCCGCCGCCGCCTGCTCCACGTCTTTGCGCGCAACGATGCCTTCTTGCGAGAGCCGCAGCTGCCGTTCGTAGTTACGTTCGGCGGCGGCGACCGCCGCCTCGGCGCTCTGCGCCACCGCCTGAAACGCCGAGCGATCGAGCTCCACGAGTGGCTGCCCTGCGTTCACGTGCTCGCCGGTGACCGCGAGAACACGCGCGACACGCGTCGGGGCGGGCGCGCTGAGCGACGCGACATGACCGGCTCGGGGCTGCACGACGCCTATGGCGCCGACGTACTCGGTGAACGGCTGCGCGGTCGCGACGGCGACCTGAGCACCGACCACCGCTTGCACGCTTTTTTTTTCTTCGTCGGCATCGCTCCCCCCGCCCTTTGCACAGCCGCTGGCCGCGACGAACGCGAGAAGTACTGCAGAGGACAACGGACGAAAACTTCGTGTCATGGAGACGACGCAGTGAGGGTGTATACACGTAATGCTGCAGTCGCATTCCAGGCCGCGGCAACATCGTCCACGTATTGTGTCAGGATTTCACGGGCCGTTCGTTGCGCCTCGATGACGTTTGGCAGCGAGGCGGCACCCTCCTGATACGCACGTAACGACATCGCCGCTACGCGATCGGCACTCGCCACCAGTGCGCGATCGCGCGCGGCTCGCTCGAGCGCCACCGCACGCTCGCGGCGCGCGCGGGCGACCTGCGCATCGCTTTCTATCTGGACGAGTGCGAGCTCCGCCTGAGCGCGCCGCCGCTCCGCCTCCGCTTGCGCGATCGGTCCACGATTCCGATCCAAAAGCGGCAGCGGAAGCGTGAGGCCGACGGTGGGCAGGAGGCCGCGCTCGCTCCCGGTCGGGTCACGCGCCTCGACGCCGGCCGTAACGCTCGGCAGAAGAAACAGGCTCCTTCTCTGGAGACGAAGCGTGTACTCTGCCGCCGCCAATGCTTCTCGTGCCGCTGCGATCTGGAGCCGCACGCCGGCCGAGGCTCCATCGCCGTCGCTCGAGGGAAGCACCAGCGAGTCGGAGGGCACGACAGCAACCTGCTCGGTCGCGATGCCCATGACGCGCTGCAAATCCAGTAAGGTGCTCACGAAGGTGAGCGAGTCGACAGCCGCAAGATTCGCCTGTTGGCCGGCGCTGACCGTCGCGAGCTCGACATCCAGCTCGCTCGCGTCGCCGGCATCGCGGCGAAGCACAGCCATTCGCCGGAGACTGTCGGCGGCCAGCGCATTGCGGCGTGACAAGCGGGCGTGTGCCGCGGCCGCGAGCGCGCGCGTGTACGTTGTGTCCACGTCCAGGGCGATGGCGGCCCGCTCGAAGACGAAACGGTATTCCGCGCCTCGCTGCGCGGCTCTCGCCGAGGCCAGGCGATTCCGGCGTAACCATGGATAGTCGATGGGGAGCTCCACGGTGGCGTGGAGCTGCGGCACCGCCTTCGAGTAGCTCGTGGCAAGGATCGGATTCGGCAGTGCCCTCGCCGTCAGCAGTTGCGCGCGGGCAGCCGCCGTGTCCGCAATCGCGACCGCGAGACGCGGACCGCGCCCAAGGGCGCTCTCGACCGCCTGATTGCGCGTGATGGGCTGTTGTGCCTGGAGAGTGGCGGCCAACAGTCCAGTTGCTCCGACGACAAGGGGGAATGACGGAAATCGCATCCGGTCTCGTTTGAGCTGTTCGCGCCGACGGCAGGAAACGCGGAGCACGACCATCGGGCGCACGCGTGCAGGAGCCCGCTCGTTTGGCCGCCCCAAGCTAGCGAACCTGTAAAGGTCTGACCAATACGTGCCGCGATCAAACGCTATCGACCACTTTCCCGTACATTAAGAAGGCCACAATCGTGCGTCCCCTGCGGCTGACCGGCCGCCGGCGTTTCTTGCGGCGGTCGAGAGCATCACGTGATCCGGCCGCCTCCCCTGAACGACTGCTCCTAGATGCGACGGACGACCTGGAGGATCGAGTTACTCCCCTCATCTCTCATGAGGACAGCCGGAGCGCCTCGGCAGTGAAGGTCGCGCCTCTCCCGACAGTATTACTTCTGTCCTGCCTGACGGCCTGTCTACCCGGACCACCGAAGATCGAAGGTGAAGCGGGAGCACCGCCGCGGCCGAACGTGGAGTGGGTGGCACCAAGTCACGCCGTGCCGGTCGAGTCGAGATCGACGGTGAATCCGAGGACGCTCGCGACGCTGACCAGCCTCACGCTTCCGGACATCGTCGATCTCGCGCTGACCAACAACCCGGCTACTCAACAATCGTGGGCCCAGGCCGTCGCGACGGCGGACGTGTACGGCTCGACGCGCGGTCGCCTGTTTGCGCCGAACCTCACCGCTACGGCGGTCGGCACTCGCTCGCTTGCGCCGGCGATTCCAGGCCGGCCCGCTCTGGAGCGGCAACAGCTCGCGCCTGGCGTCAGCCTGTCCTGGCTCGTTCTCGATTTCGGAGCGCGTGCCGCGACAATCGACGTCGCACGGCAGACGGCGCTCGCTGCCGACTTCTCGCATAACGTGGTCATTCAGAACACGATTCTGCAAACGGAGGCGGCACTTTTCGGTTATTTAGGCACGCGAGCACTTCGTGACGCGGCACAGACCACCGTGGCTGAAGCTACCGCGAATCTGAATGCGGCCGAGGAGCGTCACCGGGTCGGGCTGGCGACGATTGCCGATGTGCTGCAGGGGCGCACGGCGCTGTCGCAAGCGCAGCTGAATTTGGAGACGCAGGAGGGGGCGCTGAACGTAGCGTTGGGGGCGTTGGCCGCGTCGATGGGGCTGCCCGCCAACACCAGATTCGCCGTACCTCAGGTGCCTGCGGTCGATTCGGTCGCCTTCATTGCCGTTTCCATAGATTCACTCATCGATGTTGCGCTTCGCGCTCGACCCGATCTTGCGTCGGCACGCGCGCAAGCCCACGCGGCATCAGCTCAGATCCGTGTGGCCCGTTCGGCTGAGCTCCCCACGATCGGCTTCACCACCGGGGTGGGCTACTCCAGCCTCACCAATCCGGTGTTCACCGGTCGCACGTACAATTTTGGGTTGACGCTCCAGCTTCCGATCTTTGCCGGCGGCTCACAGCAATACGACGTTGCAGGCGCCGCGGCTCAACTCGAGGCGGCAAATGCGCACGCGGAACTGATTCGGCAGCAAATCGTACTTCAGGTACTCACAGCGTACTACGGCCTGCAGACGTCGACGCAGCACGTGAAGACGGCGGCGGACCTGCTGGCGAGCGCACAACAGAACGAGGAGGTGGCGCTGGGGCGCTATCGCGAAGGCGTCGGCAGCATCGTCGATCTTCTGCTGGCGCAGAGCGCATTGGCGGATGCACGCGCGCAGGCAGTCTCCACGCGCTGGCAATGGCGCATGGCGCTCGCGCAACTCGCGCACGATGTCGGCGTTCTGGGTATCCACGGAGAGCCGCTCGCGCCGATCAGCACCAGTTCCTCGCACACTCAATAATGAATCCGAGCGCTCGTTCGTTCTGCCGCGGTCGCGGCTCGATCATACATCAGCGGCTCCTCGGGCTCTTCATCCTGGCGCTCCTCGCGGCAGGATGCGGCAAGAAGGCGCCCGATAGAGCGCCCTCCGTCCCGGTCGAAGTCGCGCCCGTGGCACGCATCACGGCGCCCCTCGTCATCCAGGCGAACGGCGTGGTCGAGCCGCTGCAGACGGTGCAAGTGCGGGCACAGATTGGCGGCACGCTGGACAAAGTGGCATTCAACGAGGGCGACGAAGTCACCGCGGGCCAGATTCTCTTCCATATAGACCCGCGTCCCTACGAGGCGGCCCTCCGGCAGGCCCAGGCGGCGCTGGCGCGTGACCGCGCTCAAGCTGAGAGCGCACGCCGGGACGCCGACCGATACAAGGCACTTGCGGCAAAGGACTATGTGACCAAGTCGCAAGCGGATCAGGCAGAGGCGACGGCCAGCGCTCTCGCATCCACCCTGGAGGCGGATCAAGCCGCCGTAGAGAACGCACGGCTGAATCTGGGCTACACGACCATTCGTGCTCCAATCGCAGGACGTACCGGCAGTCTGCTCGTACGACAGGGAAATCTGGTCAGCTCGAACTCGCCGCCACTTGTGGTCATCAATCAGATCCAACCGATCCTCGTCCGCTTCCCTGTTCGCCAGCGCGACTTCACGGCGCTGAAACGACGGGCGGCGCGTGGACCGGTGGCCGTTCACGTCGCCGCATCGGATTCGACGCCTATCGCCGAGGCGGGCGAGCTGTCGTTTCTCGACAATGCGGTCGACTCGCTCACCGGAACCGTCACTGCCAAAGCCCGATTCACCAACGTCGGGCGCGAGCTCTGGCCCGGTGAGTACGTGGGCGTGAGCGTGGAACTGGAAGTACAACCGAATCAGCTCGCGATTCCGTCGCAGGCGCTGCTGACCGGGCCCGAAGGGAACTACGTGTTTGTAGTCGATCAATCGAAGAGCGCGCGGGTGCGGCCGGTGTCGGCCGGTCGCTCGGTAGGCGATCAGACCATCATCGATCGCGGGCTCGCGCCAGGGGAGATCATCGTGGTGGACGGGCAATCGCGACTCACGCCGGGCGCAAAGGTGGACATCAAGCCGCCGCCACCAACGGTGGGAACAGGTACATGAGCATTTCAGCATTGTTCATCAAGCGGCCGGTCACGACGGTCCTCATCATGTTGGGGATTCTCGTGTTCGGTATTCAGGCGTATCGGCAGCTGCCTGTGAGCGATCTGCCGACGGTCGACTTTCCAACCATCTCCGTCAGCGCCTCGCTGCCGGGGGCGAGTCCGGAGACGATGGCTGCGGCCGTCGCCACTCCATTGGAGAAACAGTTCTCCACGATTGCGGGCATCGACAACATGACGTCGACGTCGAGCCTCGGCTCGACGAACATCACGCTGCAGTTCACGTTGGACCGGAACATCGATGCCGCCGCGCAGGACGTGCAGTCGATGATCGCAAAGACGCTCCGCGACCTCCCGCCGGGTATCATTCCGCCCTCATATCAGAAGGTGAATCCGGCGGATCAGGCGATCCTTTATTACACGCTGACGTCGTCGCTCATGCCGATGTCGCGGCTCGACGAATTCGCGGAAACGGTGCTCGCCCAGCGCATGTCGATGGTGGCCGGCGTCGCGCAGGTGAACGTCTACGGCTCCCAGAAGTTCGCGGTGCGCGCGCAGCTCGATCCCACCAAGCTCGCGTACGAGAAGATCGGCATCGACGAGGTGGCGAACGCGATCACGCAGCAGAACGTGAATTTGCCGACGGGCGTATTGTGGGGCCCGAAGCGCGCGTTCACGGTGCAGGCGAACGGGCAGCTCACGAATGCCGCCGCCTTTCGGCAGCTCGTGGTGGCGTATCGGAACGGAGCACCCGTGCACTTGGGCGACGTAGGCCAGGTGCTCGACGACGTGCAGAACAACAAAGTTGCGAGCTGGTACAATGGCTCGCGCTCAATCATCCTGGCGGTCCAGCGCCAGCCCGGCACGAACACCGTAGCCGTGGCCACCGGGGTGAAGCAGCTCGTGGATCGCCTGCGCAGTCAGATTCCGCCCAGCGTGGAGATTCACATGCTATACGACCGCACCCAATCCATTCAGGAGTCGGTTGCGGACGTCAAGTTCACGCTGGTGCTGACGCTGGTGCTCGTGATTGCGGTGATCTTCGTCTTTCTGCGCAACGCGTCGGCAACCGTGATTCCGAGTCTGGCACTACCGATTTCCGTGATCGGCACGTTCGCCGTGATGTACCTGCTCGGGTACAGTTTGGACAACCTGTCGTTGATGGCGCTCACGCTGGCCGTCGGCTTCGTCGTCGACGACGCAGTGGTGATGCTCGAGAACATCGTTCGACATATGGAAATGGGAAAGGAGCCGATGCGCGCCGCCATGGATGGGGCGCGCGAAGTCGGCTTTACGATTCTGTCCATGACGGTGTCGCTCGTGGCGGTGTTCATCCCGATTCTGTTTCTGGGCGGGATCATCGGACGGCTCTTTCATGAATTCGCGGTTGTCATCGCCGTTGCGATTCTCGTGTCCGGCTTCGTCTCGTTGAGCCTCACGCCGATGCTGTCGAGCCGCTTTCTGCGTCCGGACCACGAGCGCGAGCATGGACGGCTGTATGCCGCCACCGAACGAGCATGGGAGTGGCTGCTGGCCAGGTACGAGACCAGTCTGCATTGGGTGATGCGGCATCGTCGCCTCACGATGGCGTTCTCGTTCGGGATTCTCGCCGGCACGGCCGTGCTGTTCGTGCTGGTGCCGAAAGGCTTTATTCCGAGTCAGGACACCGGTCAGATGTTCGTGACGACGGAAGCGGCCCAGGGCATCTCGTTCGACGACATGGTGAAGCACCAGCGCGCCGTGGCCGACATCGTCCAGAAGGATCCGAATATCGGCGGCTTCATGTCGTCGGTCGGAAGCGGCGGGCCCAATTCGGCGAACAACCAGGGGCGCCTGTTCATCGGCCTCAAGCCGCGCGGTGAACGCGTGGGCGTGGACGCGATCATCCAGGAGCTGCGTCCCAAGGTCGCCCGAGTTCCCGGCATCGTGGTGTACATGCAGAACCCGCCGGCGATCCAGATCGGTGGCCGAGTATCCAAGAGCCTGTATCAGTTCACGATGCAGAGCTCCGATATCGGATCGTTGTACGCGTCGGCGCAGCAACTCGTGGATGAAGTACGGAAATCCACACTGCTGCAAGACGTCACCAGCGATCTGCAGCTCGGCAACCCGCAGGCGAGCATTCAGATCGATCGCGAGCGTGCCGCGTCGTTGGGGGTGAATCCGGCAGCGATCGAGAACGCGCTGTACGATGCGTACGGATCGAGGCAGGTGTCCACGATCTACACGCCGAACAATGAATACTGGGTGATCATGGAGCTGCTCCCCCAGTATCAGATGGACCTATCCGCACTGTCACTCCTGTACGTGCGCTCGCAATCCGGATCGCTCGTGCCACTGAGCGCCGTCGCCAACGTGTCGCAGAGTGCCGGCGCGCTGACAGTGAACCATTCAGGGCAGCTCCCGTCAGTGACGCTGTCGTTCAACCTTCGGCCGGGCGTCGCGCTCGGGGACGCGGTCAGTGAGGTGCAGCGGGTCGCGAACCGCGTCCTGCCGAGCAGCGTCACGACGAGCTTCTCCGGAACCGCGCAGGCGTTTCAGGCCGCGCAGGCGGGGCTGCTGGCGCTGCTGGTCATCGCGATCTTCGTGATCTACGTGGTACTCGGCGTGCTGTACGAGAGCTTCATCCACCCGCTGACGATTCTCTCCGGATTGCCCTTCGCGGCGTTTGGCGCGCTGCTGACGCTGCTCATCTTCCGCATCGATCTGAGCGTGTACGCGTTCGTAGGCATCGTGCTGCTCGTGGGTCTGGTGAAGAAGAACGCGATCATGATGGTGGACTTTGCCGTCGAGGCGGAGCGCAACGAGGGCCTGGCACCGGCGGATGCGATTGTCCACGCGTCGCTCATTCGCTTTCGGCCGATCATGATGACGACGATGGCGGCGCTGATGGGCACGTTGCCGATCGCACTGTCGATGGGTGCGGGCGCCGAGGCTCGGCGCCCGCTCGGCGTCGCGGTCGTGGGCGGTCTCGCGTTTTCGCAGTTCATCACCCTGTACGTGACGCCGGTGGTATACACATACATGGATCGGGTGTCGCACGGGCTCGGGCGTCTGCTGGAACGGATGTCGGGGCGGAAGCATCGAGTGCTCACGCCGGATATCAGCATTGCGTCGACGGAGACGGCGGCGGATTGACCGGGCTTAACGGCGCAAGAGTGTAAGCACGCGGACGTCCGAACTGCGCCAACGCGAACTTCCGACGTCAGCGTTCTCAGGGCGTCAGCGCCGTCAGGACGTCAGCGCCCTCCAGCAGTTCGCGTCGCAGGATCACTGCACCGTGACGGAGCCGGACATCGCCGCCCCGTGCACCGAGCAATGGTACTTGTACGTCCCGGCGGCGCTGAAGGTGCGACTGTACGTCCCGCTGCTCTGGGTCGCGGAGTGGAGGTTCGACCCGTCGTCCCACGTCACGTCGTGCGATGCGCTGCCGCTCCACGTCCACGTCACCGTGGTGCCGACAGCCACTGTCGTCGCACTGGGATTGAAGGCGTTGTCGATCACCGAGATCGAGCTGCTCGTCGAGCCGCCGCCGGTATTGCCACCGTTGTTGCCGCCATAGTTGCCGCCGTTGTTGCCGCCGTTGTTGCCGTTGGTCGTCGCCGTCGGTGCGGAGCTGCCGCCGCACGCTGCAATGCCGGCGAGGAGCGCGCACATGGACAGCGCCGCGACTCCGCGACAGATCGATTGGCGCATACTTCGCATGCCTCCTGATGAGGTGATACCGTCCCACTGCCAATTGATCGGAGCGCATCGAAGTTCCCGCGCGCTGTCGGCCTGGGCTACGTCACTGGTTCATCACCTGATCGAGGCCGTCTTGGGCCCGTTCGAGATGGGCCTGGCATACCGCTACGTCGCGGGCGCGTTGATGAGCTGCCGTAGGTCGCGCAGCAGTTGGAGCGTTTCGGCCGACGGAATCGCGCCAGCGGCCACGGCATCCACCAGAGTCGCATCGCGGTCGTACAGATCGTTGCCGAAGTAGAGCTCCCCGTCGCGGCTGTAGACGGTGAAGTACACGATGTAGACGGGAATTTTTTGCGGCAGATTCACCTGGTGGTTGTCAGGACCGTCGTGCATCTCCTGTTGGACGCGCTCCGGAGGCCAGCCGAGGACCCACTGCGCCAGCTCCGCCGGCTTTTGGAGGCGAATGCACCCGTGGCTGAAAGCACGCACGTCCTTCTGAAAGAGCTGCTGCTGCGGCGTGTCGTGCAGATAGATGTTGAAATCGTTCGGAAACATGAACTTCACCAGGCCGAGCGAATTCTTATCTCCCGGCTTCTGTCGAATGCGCTGCTTGCCACGGTCGTTGTAGATCTCGTAATTGTCACGGTCGAGATACCCGGGATCCGCCTGGACCTTCGGCCAGATCTCCCTCGCCGCGATGCTGTCGGGCACCAGCCAATACGGGCGAAAGACGAGGTACTGCATGTTGTCGCTGAACACCGGCGTCTTCCGGTTCTCGTACTCCGCGCCGACGACGACCTTCATCTCCAGCACTTTCTGGCCGCTGTCGTAGGCCTCCAGACGGAACGCGGGGACGTTCACGACGATATGCCGATCGCCCAACTTGCGAGGCAGCCAGCGATATCGCTCCAGATTCGCGGCGATCTGGCCGACGCGGTATTGCGCCGGCGTATTCATCGATTTCACCGTTTCCGCTCCGAGCACCGAATCGACGGTGATGCCGTGCGTCGCCTGGAAGCGCGCGACCGCGCCGGCGAGTGCTGCGTCGTATCGGGAACGTGCGCCTGCTGCACTGTCCGAGCTCGCCGCCGCGCTATCCACGAGCCCCTCGGTCGCCAGACGAGCGCGTAGCGCCGCGAGACGTGACGCCGACTCCATGTCACCTCGCTTGAGAGCGCGACCGGCGGGCACCCGCGGCCAGCCGCCGCGCCTCGCGATCTCGCGGTAGCGGTCGAGCGCAGTGCGAAGCGCGGCGTATCCAGGATCTTGGGGTTTCATCGCGGCTATAGACGCCGCGAGCGAGTCACTGTGCAGCGACCGGACGAGCGCGCTGTCGATCCGCTCGTCGTGTGGATCGATGTGCCAGTCCTGGGACATGTGCTTCGGATCGACCTGACCCGTAAGCAGGTCCTCGCCCAGCGCCACGTAGGCGCTGGTGAGGATGACATCCGCGTCGGCGAGCTGCTGGGGCGTCGCCTGCGACGCCTGCTTCGCGACGCCGAGCGCGTGCTGTAGCTGGCTCAGAGGCATATCGTCAAAGCGCAACGCGTCATGAGTGCCGTCACTCAAGGCGTCGATCAGCGCCCCTGTGCGCCTGGAGTCGATGCCGTCCTCTCCGAACCAGAGCGGCGCGCCGCCGAACTCCTGATAGAGCGTGTGCACGTGATGCCAATGATCGGCACTGACATGCTCCGGGCGAACGGCGGCAAGGCGCGCCTTGATCGCCTGCTCGACCTCTCCGACAGGCACTGAGTGAATCGCGGAGCCCGGCCGTGGACTCCAGTTCTGACCCACCTCGCCAGTCGATTCTCGACGTCTCTTGCAACCGCTCAGCGCAATCAGCGCGACTGCCCCCACACACACGAAGCGGAATCTCAGCATCTCCGTTTTCTTCCGTGCTCTGGTCAACAGACGACCTCGCCTTTGTTGATCGACGATTTCAGATGTTTTGGTTGTTCGCAATAGCCGCCTACGTCTTAAGGCGAATTACGGGCCATGACGAGGCTGCTGCGCGCGGCGAGCTCCTGCACGCTGGCCGTCGCTTTGCACTTCCGGGATCCATGCTCCACTGGATCGCACATCTGGTAGGGTCATCCGGATACGTTGGCATCGCTGTACTCATGGCTATTGAGAACGTCGTGCTTCCATTACCGTCCGAGCTGATCATGCCCCTGGCGGGCTTCGATGCGGCATACCACCACCTCGCTCTTCTCGGCGTCATCGTGGCGGGCACCGTCGGTTCTGTCGCCGGAGCGTTGCCGGTGTACGCGGTGGCTCGAGCCATGGGCGAGCCGCGCCTGACCGTATGGGTCGAGAACCACGGACGATGGCTTCTGCTCGGCCCACGCCAGCTGAAGCGCGCCGCCTGGCAATTCAATCGGTGGGGACGGCTGACGGTATTTGTGTCCCAGCTCATCCCCGGTCTGCGCGGGCTCGTTGCCCTACCCGCCGGCTTTGCACGCATGAATGTCGCAGTCTTTGCGATCGCGAACTTCGCGGGCACCCTGATCTGGTGCGGTGTGCTCGCATGGCTCGGGAGCGTGCTGGGCGCGAATTACCGAAAGAT
>CAZICQ010000057.1:0-16201 GCA_964537775.1 uncultured Gemmatimonadaceae bacterium
TGTTCAACACCCCGCTCGCCGGACAGGAAGTGGACGTGAACGTGTTCGCGAACGACGTCGTCACGGCGCAGACCGTGGAGATCGGCATCATGCAGAAGTTGCTCTCACAGCTGCCGGCGAAGTGAACCACCGCCGCGGCTGCCCGCCCCACCCACACACTGATCCCTCCCCCCACCAACACACCGGAGTCCCACCTGATGCGCAGTATTAGCAGGCTGATACCACTCATCGCGACCGTCGCCGCGCCGGCGCTCCTGGCGGCGCAGACGTATCCGAGCGCCACCGACCCGCGGAGCAATCTCAAGCCGGGCCGCTTCGACGCCGGAGTCGCGGCGAGCAACATGCGACTCGTGTCGTTCTCGAGGAAACCGCCGCAGTTCGACTCGACGCGCGGCCTCGCGTTCATCAACTCCGACCTGGCGTTTGGCGGCCATTACGCCTATCAGGGCAACTTCTCCGGCTTCACCGTGTGGGACGTGAGCGATCCGGCAAAGCCGGTGATCGCGGCGGTCGTGGAGTGCGTCACGGCGCAAGGCGACCCCTCGATCGTGGGCAACCTGCTGTTCATCTCCGCCGAGGGCGCGGGCAATCGCACTGATTGCGGCAAGGGCGGCGTGCAGGACCCGAAGGAACACATGGCGGGCGTGCGCATCTACGACGTCTCCGACCCCCATGCGCCGAAGCTGATCAAGAACGTGCAGACCTGCAAAGGCTCGCATACGCACACCGTCATCCCGAGCCCGAAGGATCCCAACATCGTCTACATCTACGTGTCGGGGCAGCAGGCGGCGCGGCCGGACTCGGAGCTCGCCGGGTGCAAGAACGGCACGGACCCCGCCGATCCGACGAACTCGCTCTACCAGCTCGACATCATCAAGGTGCCGCTCGATCATCCCGAGCAGGCCGCGGTGATCCCGGGCGCTCGCATCTTCACCGGCCTCGAGGGATCGCCGGATTGCGTCACCTTCTGCGCGCCGCCGGACACCCGCCGTCGGTCGCGCCCTGGCGCCCCGGCTGGCGCGCCGAACCTCGCCGCGAACCCGCTGCACACGGGCCCGCGCAACTGTCACGACGTGACCGCGTACCCGGCGATGCACCTGCTGGCCGCGGCCTGCTCGAGCCACGCGATCATGGTCGACATCACGGACCCTGAGCACCCGGTGCGGCTGTCCGCGATCACCGACACGAACAACTTCCAGGGCCGGCACACCGCGGGGTTCAGCAACAACGGCATGAAGACCCTCTGGACCGACGAGTGGGGCGGTGGCACGGGCCCGATGTGTCAGGCCGGCAGCATCATGGAGCTGGGCGGCAACACGATCGTCACCGCGAGCCCGGACTACAAGAAGCTGACGCAGCGCGCGTACTTCAAGCTGCCCGCCGCGCAGACCGCGCAGGAGAACTGCGTGTCGCATAACGGGGGTCTCATCCCCGTGCCGGGGCGCGATCTGTACGTGCAGGGCTGGTATCAGGGTGGCGTGGACGTCATGGACTTCACGGACCCGGACCACCCGACCGAGATCGCGTACTACGATCGCGGTCCGATCGACGAGCCGGCCGATACCTCGAAGGCGAGCGAGCGTTCCCGCTACACGATCGGCGGCTCGTGGGGCGCGTACTACTGGAACGGCTACGTCTATTCCTCTGAGCTCGACCGCGGATTCGACGTCTACGAGCTGACGCCCAGCCCGCAGCTCTCGGCGAACGAGCTCGCGGCTGCAAAGCTGGTGAGGCTGAACGAGTACAACCCACAGAGCCAGCCGAAGCTCGTCTGGCCGGCGGCCTTCCCGGTGGTGCGCTCGTACCTCGACCAACTCGTGCGCAACAACGGCCTCTCCAGCGACAAGACCGCCGCGATCGCGAAGGCGCTCGACGCCGCGGAGCGGCAGAGCGGCGCGGCGCGCGCGGCCTCGCTGAACCGACTCGCGCGCCAGGTGGACGCTGACGCGAACGGCGCCAAGGATTCGGCGCGCGTGAAGACGATGGCGTCGGAGATCCGTCGTTTGGCAGCGGCATCGAAGTAGCCGCGCGTCTCAGGCAGCGCAAAAAAACTGAAGGCGCCCCGACCCGGGCGCCTTCTGTTCGTTTACCCCACTGCCGTTAGGCTAACGGACGGCCTTGCGGGTCCAGAGCACGAGCGCCCCGCAGCGTCCCGCTTCACGGAGCTCGGGCGGCACCGTCGCGGCGCTTGGATACAGCTCGACACCGGAGAGCTCTTCGGCGAAGATCTTGTCGAGGTCGGGCGGTTGTGCGCCGGCAAAGGGATAGATCCGAACACCGTCGCGGACCACCGCGGCGTAGCAGGGCGACGACGCGCTCGCCGATGACCGGCTGGCGAGCTCGGACTCGCCGTGCGGACCCGACATGATGTACGCGCCCGCATCCACCTTGAGGAGATTGGACAGTGGCCGGCCAGCGGCGGCGTCGAGCTGCGCGCGCGTGAAGAAGGTGCCCTGCCCCGTGCGTCGCCGAGCATCGAAGCCGGCGAAGCTGAGGGCCGTCTGTTGTCCCTTTGCCTTCGCGGTGTCCGACGCCGGAATCGGGAGGAGCTCGAGCTGGATCGGTTGTTGAACGTTCGCGCCGCTGGTGAAGTTGTCGAAGTACGCCTGGTAGCCGCGCGCGACCACCTCGATGATGTGGCCACCGTCGAGCAGGTGGGGGACGCGAACGATGCCGGCGGAATCGGTTGTTCCGGCCTCGATGGTGTGGTCGATCGTGACGGTCGCGCCGCGGATGGATGTGGTGTCACCCGCCCGGTGCAACCGGATCGCGACGTCACGGGTGTCCTGCGCTCTGGCGGTCCGGGCCGAGAGCATCGTTAGGGTGATAGACGCGAGAGTAACAATGCGCGCGATGTGCATGGAGATGTGCTTCTGCTGTGTGTCGCGATGGGAAGCTTAAAGGTAACGCGGTGAGAGCTTCGACACCGCTGCTAAAGCGACACGTCCCGAAGCGGTGCCGACCTGTCACGGATTGACCGTCACCATATGTCGGCACATATTGATACGTGCCGACGAAACGTCACAAGCGCTCCAACCGCTCCGCCGCGGGTCGCGTGCTCGCTCTCGCGAGACAGCGTCGCATCCTCCGGGCACGCGACCTGGCGGAGATCGGCGCGTCGCGCGAAACCCTCCGTCGGCTCGAGAGCGCGGGGCAGATCGAGCGTCGTGGACGCGGACTCTACGTCCCAGCAGGCGCGGAATTCAGCGAGCATGAGATGCTCGCCCTCGCAAGCGCACGAGTTCCGCATGCGGTCGTCTGTCTCCTGTCGGCGCTTCGTTTCCATGGCCTGACCACGCAAAACCCATCGGAGATCTGGCTCGCGCTCGACCGGAAGGCGCGCGCGCCGTCGAATACGGATCTCCCCGTTCGCATCGTCCGATTTTCCGGCGAGGCGCGCACTGCCGGAGTCGAACGACACATTCTGGACCGCGTTCCAGTGCACGTCTACGGCGTGGCCAAGACCGTCGCCGATTGCTTCAAGTACCGCCAGAAGATCGGAATCGACGTGGCCGTAGAGGCGCTGGATGACTGCTGGTCGGCGCGGCGCTGCTCGGTCGACGAGCTGTGGCGATACGCCGCCGTGTGTCGCGTGACGAACGTTATCCGGCCATACATGGAAGCGGTGCTTGCCCGATTCGACCGATGACTGTGCCGCCGCGGGAACTATGAGTGGAGCAGCGCCGACGAACCTGCCGGCGTCAATTCGTCAGTGCCTTCTGAATATCGCAAAGCAGCGCAGGCAGGAGCTGCAGACGGTGCTCGTGCGCTATGGCATCGAACGCCTGCTGTATCGACTCAGTCGAAGTGACGAAAAAGACCGCTTCGTTCTCAAAGGCGCGGCACTCTTTTACGTGTGGGAAGGCGGACTGCGTCGACCGACGCGCGACATCGACTTTCTCGCCTATGGCGATGCGTCGGCCGCCGTACTCGCGGACGTATTCCGCGCACTCTGCACCGTCGAGGTCACTCCAGACGGTCTCACGTTTGATCCTGAGAGCGTTCGCGCCGAACCAATACGTGATACGCAGGAATACGGCGGCATTCGCGTCAGTCTCATCGCCACCCTGGCCGGTGCGCGGATTCCGCTCTCGGCCGACATCGGCTTCGGCGATGCTGTGACACCTCGTGTCGAAACGGCAAACTTCCCTACGCTGCTGGATCTCCCGGCGCCGCGCATCCGCGTGTACCCGCCCGAGACCGTGATCTCCGAGAAGTACGAGGCGATGGTTTCGCTGGGCATCATCAACACACGCATGAAAGATTTCTACGACGTGTGGATCCTCAGCGAATTTCACGCATTTGACGGCGCGACGCTCTCGAGGCGATCGCCGCGACGTTCGCACGTCGTAACACACCCATTCCAGCGGAGCCGCCCGTCGCTCTTACGCCGATGTTCGGAAGTGATGCCGCGAAGCAGGCACAATGGCGCGCCTTTCTAAATCGGAGCCGCTTGGCCGATGCGCCGGCGGATCTCTCGGTCGTCATTAACCGCATCAGGGCATTCCTCTGGCCGCTGACCGAATCAGCGCCTGACCCATCGTCATTCACGCTGGCGTGGCTACCGGGTATAGGCTGGGCCGGCAGCTGAACCGATCTACATCGAAACTTCGAACGTTCAGGCGCGACCGGAAGTCTCCCGCCGCTTGCTCCGCGTTGCTATACATCAGCGCCATGGGCCTCTTGACCTTCGCACTCAACGTGACGCTGGACGGGTGCTGCGACCATCGCGAGGGGATCGCGGACGACGAGCTGCACGACTACTTCACGCAGCTAATGGACGCAGCCGGAGCGATGCTGTGGGGACGCGTCACCTACGAGCTCATGGAGAGCGCCTGGCCGGCGGTGGCACGCGACGAGAACGCGCCGCGCGCGATGCGGGAGTGGGCGCGCAAGCTGGAAACCAAACCGAAATACGTGGTCTCGACCTCGCGCCGCGACTTCCCGTGGAACAACACCTTCCATATCGAGGGGGATTTGCGCGAGGCCGTGATGGAGCTGAAGGAGAAGACGCCGCAAGGGGTGCTCGTGGGAAGCCTCACACTCTCTTCCGCGCTCGAGCGGCTGGGGCTGATCGACGAGTACCGTCTCGTCGTCCACCCGGTCCTCGCCGGCCATGGGCCGAGGTTGTTCGAGGGCCTGGAGCCCTCGCGGCGCCTCGAGCTCGTCTCGACGAACCGCCTGAAGTCCGGCCAGGTGGCGCTGTATTACCGGCGCAAGGAAGGATGAGCGGATCAGGCCGTACGGTCTCCGTGGTCTACACGTGCATACTCGCGACAGTCTGCACGTTACCGCACCTGTCGTCTCCTGCCATAGAAAGTCACAGAATGCTCGACGGCCTAACGTCTGTACTACGCGACGTAGTCTCGTGTCGTGCTGACGACAATTGTGCGAGGAGGATCGAGGGCGGAGACGCGATGATCAACATGATGTTGCGTTTCATTGGCTAAGCCTCGGAGCTGGACTCATTCGTTCGTCGCGGATCAACATCGAGGGATCGACCACCGGTTGACTGATGGTACCAGATACGGTACCATCCAATCGTCGTCATCCTCGCTTCTTTCAGCGACGACATGAATGAACCCGACCGATCTGCTGAAGCGCGCGAGGGCGAATCCCAAGGACCTGCGCTTCTCCGAAGCGTGCGCGCTGGCGGAGGCATTCGGATGGACGCTCGCTCGGTCCGCCGGCGGGTCGCACCGCATTTACAAACGCGCCGGCGTGATGGGTCTCGTCGTGCTCCAGGAAGGCACGAACGGCAAGGCGAAAGCATATCAGGTGCGGCAAATCATTCGGCTTATCGACGAACTCGGCGAGGGATGAATCATGGCCAGGAGACAGCGAAAGGCCCGCGCGCGACAGAGACCTGACATTTCACGCTATAGTGTGGTAGTCGCGTGGAGTGAAGAGGACGGCGAATACGTCGCAACATCGCCGGAATGGCCGGAGCTATCCTGGCTCGCGACCTCTGAACCTGAAGCCATCGGCGGTCTGCGCACGGTGATCGCCGAGGCGATTCAAGTACTCAAGGATCAACGTTCGCCGATTCCTTCGCCCCGACCTCAACCGGCGTATAGCGGGCAAGTCCGTCTCCGAATGCCGAAGTCACTGCACCAGGCAATGGCTGCGCGGGCGGATCAAGAAGGCGTATCGCTGAACACGCTCGCCCTCATGTATATCTCGCGCGGCGTTGGCGAGTGAGCGATCCGGCCTGACTTTCACGTTTTCTCATCCATTCGCCGCGCCTGTCGAAAGGCGCCCTTCCCCACTCGCGAGGTCCCGTCGATGACCGACCAACTCTCCCGTCGCAGCTTCGCCAAACTCGCGGGTGCCGCCGCACTCGGCGCCTCGAACGTTTCCCTCGTCGCGCGGGCGGCTCAGGCCGAGACCCTCCCCCTCCAGGAGCCAGCGGCGCGCACGTTCCCGACCGGGTTCCTCTGGGGTACCGCGACCGCGTCCTATCAGGTCGAGGGCGCTGTCGCCGAAGACGGGCGCCTGCCGTCCATCTGGGACACCTTCTCCCACACGCCCGGCAAGGTCGCCAACAACGCCACCGGTGACGTGGCCGACGACCACTACCATCGCTACAAGGGCGACGTCCAGCTCATGAAAGCGCTCGGCGTCAAAGCCTACAGATTCTCGATCGCATGGCCGAGGGTATTTCCCAATGGCAGCGGCGCGCCCAACCCCAAAGGCCTCGACTTCTACAACCGGCTCGTGGACGAGCTGTTGGCCAACGGCATCGAGCCCTTCGCGACCCTCTACCATTGGGACTTGCCGCAGGCGCTCCAGGACCGCGTCGGCGGCTGGGAATCGCGCGAGACGTCCGAGGCGTTCGCGCACTACGCGGGCTACGTCGCCGAGCATCTCACCGATCGCGTCAGGCACATTTTCACCACCAACGAGTTCGGCGCCTTCATGGAGCTCGGGTACCGCATCGGCATCCACGCGCCGGGGCTCAAGCTGCCGCCCGCACGCTTCTATCAGGCGCGTCATAACGCGGTGCTCGGCCACGGGCTCGCGGTGCAAGCCATTCGCGCCAAGGGGAAATCGGGCACAAAGGTAGGGTTGGCGGAGAACCTCGTGGTAGGCGTGCCGGTGATCGAGAACGCGGAACACATCGCGGCGGCGGAGAAGGCGACGCGCGACATGAACTCCCAGTATCTGACCGTGATCATGGAAGGGAAGTACACGGACGCGTACGTCGCGCGTATGGGCAGCGATGCGCCGCGAGTGACGGCGGATGACCTGAAGATCATCTCGAGCCCGCTCGACTTCGTCGGCACCAACATCTACCAGCCGACGTTCGTTCGCGCCGACGCGGGTGCCAGCGGCTACGCCGTGGTGCCGAATCCGCAGTCGTACCCGCACATGATCTCGCCGTGGCTGTTCATCGGGCCGGAGGTGTTGTACTGGGGCCCGCACCATGTCGCGAAGCTCTGGAACGTGCGGGAGATCTATATCACCGAGAACGGCACTTCGTCGTCGGACATTCCCGCCGCGGATGGGAAGGTGTACGACACCGACCGCATCATGTACCTGCGCAATTATCTGAGTCAGCTTCAGCGCGCCGTCGCCGACGGGGTGCCCGTGAAGGGCTACTTCCTCTGGAGCTTGATGGACAACTTCGAGTGGGCCGACGGCTACGGGAACCGCTTCGGCCTCCACTATGTGGACTACGCCACGCAGCGTCGCATACCCAAGCTGAGCGCCGCGTTCTACCGCGAGGTCATCGCCCGGAACGCCGTCGCCTAGTTAGGCGGCCGGTCGAACACACTTTGCTCGAGTGCCGCGGCGCACAGAAACTCCTACGCCTCCCGCCTCGACCCGCCCACCATCCACCGCGCAATCCACGTGAGGATGAACAGGGGCACCAGCACGATGATCGCGAGCTTGATCACCAGCGCGCATAACGCGACGAACGCCGCGAAAACGCCGAAGATGGCTGCGGCGAGCGCGCCGCCCACCGCGCAGACGGCCAGCACGACCACTGCACCAACGAGCACGCGAAAGAGCACCGAGATGAATGTGAACATGGCTCAGACCTCGACGGGGGTATCAGCTGCTGCGGGTGGAACGGCATCGCGGCGACACGAGCCAAACGCCCACTTCGCCACCTTGACCACGAGCAGGATGGGCAGCACCACGAACAGGAAGATCTTGAGCGCGACGAGGCCAATGGTCAGCAGCGCGAACACGAACGCCAGCAGTCCACCGCCCACGAGCAGCACCAGGAAGATCGGCAGCCCGAGCACGAACAGCACTAACAGCACGGGCAGCGCGAGCACGCCGACCGCCATCAGCGCCGGGAATCCGATGAGCTTCAGCACCAGCGCGATCGGCACGAGCACGGCGAGACCGCCGAGGGACTTGAGCAGCCACGGCACGACCGCGAGTCGCGTCACCAGCCACCGGAGCACGGACACCATATAGAAGGGCCTCACTGAGGGTCGTCCTTCCCTACGGTCCCCTGCGCGGCGGGTTTCAACCGCCGACGGTGCCCTACCCCGTCTAGACTTCGCCGAGGTCGCCGCGCTTGACCGCGCGAACGAGCTCATTCCACTCGGCGCCAGACAGACTGACGATGTTCGGCTCCTCGCCCACGCGCACCGTGCCGTCCTCGTAGATCTCGACGGCCGGGCATGAATCGCACGACGGGCAGAGTGAAACAACTTGCTTCGGACTCTCGCTCATGTTCTTCACCTTTTGTTAGACGGCGTTACGCACGCGCTCACCGGAGAAGCTCACTCATAACAGGCGACCTGAGAAAATCGTGAAACTCGACATTCATGCCCTGAAGCCGAAGGAGCGTTGCGATCTGCGCCCAGTGCCGGATCTCGTGCAGCACCACGTGTGCGAGTATTTTTCGCGGCGTCAACCGTCGCGTGGAGTCGACGATCGTCAACTCGCGCGCGACGTCCAGTTGGTCCGGCGGTAGCGTCGAGACGAAATGGCGCAACGCCGCACGGCTGTCACGTCCGAAGGCGAACAGCGCGTCAACGTCGTTTGCCGGCAGTACCGTCGTGTCGGTGAGCGGCTGATCATTCATGCGTTCGACGTACCGTTTCTCCGCGGAGAAGATGTGCCGGACAACTTCGCCCACCGTGTTGAAGCGGCCGTCGCCGTGGGGACCGACGGAAATGGCGAGCGCGCCTACCGCTCCCTGGCGCGTGAACCACGCGTACCAGCTCTCGCGTTGCCACTCGGTGTACTGGAGCAAGTGGTCGTAATCGAGCATCGCAAAGCTCGCGGCTGCGGGGGACTTCAAGCGTCTCGCACAATATTCTTTCCTCACTGAACGAACTGTCAATTGTTGCACCGTACCACGACGCTCGCCTTCGTCGGGTCGCTGGACATCTTCGCCACGTTCCGGAAGGCGATGTGCGTACCACGCAATTCCACGACGACCACCGGTCTTCACGGAGAAGCTCGATGCCGCAGCTACCGGCCGCATCCACGCGCCGCAACTTCCTCGGCCACCTTGGCCTCATCGCCGCCGCACCCGCGCTGCTCGCCCAGCCGCTGCCACCTGCCGCCGGCGAGTGGGACATGAGTTGGACCGATCTGCTCGACAAGACGCGCTACAAGGCCGTCTTCGATTCGACTCAACTCGCCGACGGCGCCGCGCCGGCGATGGCCGCGGACGTCTGGAACGGTTTCAAGGATGCGTACGGCACCGACAATGACACCCGCATGGTCATCGTTATGCGCCAAGGCGGTCAGGTGATGGCGTTCAACGACGCGCTCTGGGCGAAGTATGGGATCGGCGAGGAGAAGAAGGTCAATGATCCGATCACCAAGCAGCCGGCGAAGCGAAACCCGTATGCCTCTGCCGATCCAGGCGAGGAGTCGTGGGCCCTCCCTTCCAAGCTCGACGCACTCCACAAGCGCGGTGCCATCTTCCTCGTGTGCAATCGGGCGGCGATGAACTGGGCCCGCAACGCTGCCGAGCGAACCAGGACGCCTGCCGACCAGGTGATGGCAGAGGTGCGCACGAACCTCGTGCCGGGCGCCATTCTCATGCCCACCGGGATCTTCGCCCTCGCGCGCGCGCAGAACGCGGGATGCGCGTACATGAAGCCGGCGTGAGGAGTCGCGGACGATCGGATCGGGTGCGGGAGGAAGCGCAGTAACCGCGCCAAGTCACTCTCCATGGCGTGCATCGGGATCCCGACAGAGTTCGTCAGAGCTTCGCGCTCCTTCATGCGCGTTGACAGCTGCACGGCAGATACTTTCTGATGCGGCCAGGCCGCCTCACTGTGCCGCAGAGGTCTCGACAGATCCGGCACGGAGTCGTAGCGCTGCATTGAGGACGCGCACGTCTGCGGCACCGAGCGCTCACGCTGCACCGAGGAAGCGCGCGTCTCCGGCGCGATGTTCAACGCTGACATTGCACCGTTTGTTTATTTCAGCGCTGCGGCTTCGAGGTGCATCTGCGAGGTCTCCTGCGGCAACCGCGGGGCCTGCTTCTGTGCGTGCGCGTCTTACGGCTGCGAGTACCCGTGTGTGGAAAAGTTCAGCGAGGCCTCTGGCTGCGGGGGCGAGCGCTCACGCTGCCAGTGAGCGATCGCCGCTTGCGAGTGCGCGGCATCGCGCTGCACGCGCCTGGTCTTTCTGAAGCAGAGCGCGACGCGCCGGTATTTCAGGACGAGCAACGACTGCGAAAGCGAGCGGCGGCCGTGGGACTGCGTAGCCTCGACGTCGGACGCAGACGCACGCCCCTTTTCCTGCCAAACGCCCGAATGCGAGCCGTGCATCGCGCGATGCATGAGCGCGATGTCGTGCTATTCCACACAGACGTTTACAAACTGCTGCGAGGTTGTTGGTTGCGAGAGCGGGGACGACGGTTTCAAGAGCGAAGCGCCTGGTTGCAAGATGTCGGTCGAGCTATGGGACAGAAGCCGCCCAAAGGTTATCCACACTCCACGATTCCGCGGTTAGGAACATCTTCGAACACGAACTGCGCCTTCCGCACTCGCCATCTACTCGACGGGTCGCGTGGCTGCCCCATCACGTCCTTCCGGCAGCGAGGTAATCGCCGGGCCGCTGGATCATGATGCTACCGATTCTGCGTCCGTAGTATGCTCCGAAATGGGCTCGATCGCCGGTGATCAGATGCGTTGCACCAGCGGCGATCGCGGCAAGGAGAATCGGCGCGTCTTTTTCGGGAAGGCTCACGCCCGGCGGCAGCTCGCCGCCAGCGATATCGGGCACGATCTCGAGCCTTGCAACCAGAGTCTCCAGACGCTCACGCGCTGCTAGTTGCTCGAGATTCCGGTACGCTTCCTCGATTGCGTAGGCCGAGGTTAGCAACGTGACGTTCACGTTTGTAGCGCTCCACAAATCTCGGAGCCCACTGTCGGCCCGATACGCCGCCGAGAATAGAACGTTGGCGTCCAGGAAGAGGCGATCCGCGCGGCCGCGAGATGGTACGCTCGCGAGGGCGCGATCAATCACCGGCGCCGCCCTTTTCGTGCCTGTCCCGAGCGGCGCTTCGGGGGACGACCGTGCACAATGTGGTCAGGGTCAAGACCCATCTGCCGAACGTCCTCCCGCGCCGCGGCATAGTCTGCCGCGTCCACAGCGTTTTCGAGGAGGAACGCCGCTGTGCGCTCGGGCGGATATGTCTCCGTCGCAATCGCAACTGCGGGCCGGATGAGAATGCCTTCCGGCCGTTCCTCAGCGATGATCAGTGCACCCTCGTCCAGGCCGAAGCGGCGGCGCAGCGTCGCCGGAATGACCAACGTCCCCCGCTTGCCCACCCTCGCGGTCTCGGACACAGCCATGTTTACGCCTCCCATTCCTCAGTATGTCAGAAAGTCTGACATTCGGAATATTCGCCATTCTAACGCACACTCGCAACCATCGCCGGCCCTCCATAGCGCGAGTAGGTGCTCGAGCCGGACTGCGCGATCACCATTTTCCACGATCCCACCGAGCTCCCGCGGGAGCTCCGAGACCGAAGCAATCCGTGGTCTGGCACTTCCGCTATAAATGCCGCGCGTAAACCAGGGCCGCGCCAAGAACGACGACACCCGTGAGCGCGAGCGGAGCGGCGACGCCGCCGTTCCGCACCAGCAGCGCGCCGACGACCGCTCCAATGAGCATCGTGAGCACGGACAGCGTTCGCCGCGGCCAACGAGGATTGGTGCCGCCGGCGAACGTCGAGTCCGCCCCGAGGCCGGTGAAGGTCATCGTCAACACCGTAGTCGTCAGGTCGGCTACGCCCAGGCGACGCACCGTCGCGTTCCGCAGACCCATCGCGATCGCGGTGAGCACGAGCAGTGCGCCGAGCTGCCACGCCGGCGCGAGTGTCGTTGGATCGTAACCGAGCGACAGGAGTGCGGCGGCCATGAAGAGGGCGCACTCGATGGCCGCTTCCGTAACGAGCCAGCGCCGCTGTGTTGCGCCCGCCATCGCGGCGCCAAGATGGCCGCCAATGGCGGCGCCGACGACGAAGGCGACGATCGCGAGCATGCAGCGCGCGGCACTGAAGTCCCGGTGCCCCGCGGCGGCAAAGCCGAGGAATACCACGTTGCCGGTCATGTTGGCAGTGAAGACGTGGCCAAGCGCGAGCACGCTCACCGCGTCCACCAGACCGGTCGTGGCGGTGAGCACAAGGAGCAGCGTAAGCAGCGGGTCGCGGCCGGCAGGCATCTCTGGCGTCATGCGCGCAATGTCGGCGATGGTCCCATGCTCGGCTTGTGCGCCATTGCTGGCACCGAAGCTCGTTAGCTTGGTTCGTAACCACAAGCCGAGCGCGAGTCGACGGGGGCGCCGATGGACGATGCGTTGCTGATGCACCGCCTGCAGTTCGCGTTCACCATCACCTTCCATTACCTCTTTCCACAACTCACGATGGGGCTCGCGCCGCTTATCGTGATCCTGAAGACGCTCTACCTCCGTACCGGCGCCGCGCTGTACAATCGCGCCGCACGATTCTGGGCGAAGGTGTTCGGCATCAACTTCGCGCTCGGTGTCGTGACCGGCATTCCGATGGAATTCCAGTTCGGCACCAACTGGTCCGAGTTCGCGCGCGTCACCGGCGGCGTGATCGGACAGCCCCTCGTAATGGAGGGGGTGTTCTCGTTCTTCCTCGAGTCGGCGTTCCTCGGCCTCTTTCTGTATGGAGAGCAGCGGCTCAGCCGCCTCGCGCACTGGTGGGCCGCCTTCGCCGTGTTCGCCGGTTCGTGGCTGTCCGGCTTCTTCATCATCGTGACCGATGCCTGGATGCAGCACCCGGTGGCATTCGCCCGCGGTGCCGATGGCACGTTCCAGGTGACGAGCTTCTGGGGGCTGCTGTTGAATCCCTGGGCGCTCATCCAGTATGCGCACAACATGACCGGCGCCGTGGTCACCGGCGCATTCGCCATGGCGGCGTTAGGCGCGTTTTACCTGCTCGACGGCAAGCACGCGGAGGACGCGCGCGCCTTCCTGCGTGTCGGCATCATCGCCGGCGCGATCGCCGCCGCGCTCATGATCTACCCCACGGGGGACCTGCACGGCAAGTACATGGCGGCGCACCAGCCTGAATCGACGGCGGCGATGGAAGCGCTGTTCCGCACCGAGCGCGGCGCGCCCATCGTGATCCTCGGCCAGCCCGACGCGGAGCACCAGCGCATCGACAATCCGCTCGTCGCGAACCGCGTGTTGAGCTTTCTCATATACGGCCATACGTCGGCCGCCGTGAAGGGGCTGAATGAATTCCCGAAAGCCGACTGGCCGACGAACATTCCCCTGCTCTACTATGCCTACCACATCATGGCCGGCCTGGGCACGATTTTCGTGGCGGTTATGGGCCTCAGCCTCCTGCTCCTCATCGCCGGTCGGTTGTACGAGACGCGGTGGATGCTCTGGATCGTTCTCCTCTGCGCACCGCTGCCGTACGTGGCCAACACGGCGGGATGGATGACCGCCGAGCTGGGGCGGCAGCCCTGGCTCGTGTATGGACTGATGCGTACCACCGACGGCTACTCGCGATACGTGAACGCCGGCAACGGCCTGTTTACGCTCCTCGGGTTCATGGGACTGTACGCGCTCCTGGCGATCCTGTTCGTCTTTCTGATGTCGCGCCTGATCGCCGAGGGTCCGGCCGATGCAGGGTTGCCTAACGTGGCGGAAGCTCACCAGCCGGGGGGCGGCACGACATGAGCGCGCTCCTGTTCGTCTGGTTCTGGTTGGTGGCGGGGATGATCACGGCCTACGTCGTGCTCGACGGATTCGACCTCGGCGTGGGCGTCCTCGACTTCTTCCTGGCACGCACCGAAGACGAGCACCGGCAGCTCGTAAGCTCCATCGGCCCGGTGTGGGACGGAAACGAGGTATGGCTGATCGCCGGCGCCGGTACGTTGTACTTCGCCTTTCCGCGGCTCTACGCGTCGGCGTTCAGCGGCTTCTACCTGCCGCTGATGATCGTGCTCTGGCTGCTGGTCCTGCGCGGCGTTGGGCTCGAGCTGCGCAATCACGTCGACTCGCCGGTCTGGCGCGGACTGTTCGGGGGCGCCTTTCGCATCGGCAGTCTACTGCTCTGCATCTTCTTCGGCGCGGCGCTCGGCAATGTCATTCGGGGCGTGCCGCTGCAGTCCGATGGCTACTTCTTCCTTCCGCTGTGGACGAACTGGCGGGTGGGACCGAGTCCGGGAGTGCTCGATTGGTACACCGTGCTGTCGGGCGCAGTGGCCCTGGTGGCGTTAGGCGTGCACGGCGCCGCCTGGGTGGTGCTCAAGACCACGGGCGACATCAATGCGCGTGCACGACGGGTGGTGCGGCTGTCGTGGCCCGCTCTGCTCGTGCTCACGATCGCCAGCCTCGCGGCCACGATGTGGATCCGACCGCACGTCCAGGACAATTACCGCGCGCTGCCCGTGCTCTACGCGATTCCGCTCGCGGTCGTCGCCGCGCTCGTCTTCATGCGGGTGTGGTCAGGGCGCGGGCGGGAGCGCGCGGCCTTTCTGGCGTCGTGCGCGTACCTCGCTCTCATGCTCGTGGGAGCTGCGGCGGCGATGTATCCCGCGCTGCTGGCGTCGAGCACCGATCCACGCCTCGACATCACGGTCGCGGGAGCGCATTCAGGCGCGCACGCCCTGGCGTTCGGTCTAGTGTGGTGGTCGCTCGGTGTCGCGATCGCGGTGGGCTACTTCGTGCTCGTGTACCGGATGTTCCGGGGGAAGGTCGCCCTCGGTGGAGAGGGGCACGGATACTGACGGGGACTCACTGCGACGGCCCCAACGAGTGTGTAGATTGTTGTGTGGCTGTCTACACATAGGGAGCTGATTGCATGGCAACCAACTTGGCAATCGACCCAGCGCTCATTGAGCGAGCGTTGGCCGTGAGCGGTGAGAAGACCAAGCGTGCCGCGGTCACCAGAGCACTGAAGGAGTTCATCGCGCGGCGCGAACAACGCAAGCTGGCCGAGCTCTTTGGCAAGGTCGATTGGGATTTGCGCTATGACTACAAGGCGGGACGCTCTCGCACGTGAACCTGCTTGTCCACACGAGCGTGTGGCCGCTCGCCTTCCGTTCGTGATTTTGTGTCCATCGCCGCGGTCGAGCTCCTCTCGGTCTGGAAACAAGCGGAGTAGCGCCGGTTACCCGGTGGGCACGGTGGCGGGGCCCGGGAGACGCTCCAGCCAGACGCGGGGCTCCACGCGCTTGCCGACATAGAAGTCGCCGAACTCGGCGTATTTGGCGCTCACCTCGTCGAAGCGCATGTCGGTGACGAGCTTCTTGAACGCGAGTGGGTCGGCGGCGAACAGCGTCACGCCCCACTCCCAGGCGTCCAGGCCGATTGCGCCGGTCACGATCTGCAGCACCTTGCCGGCATAGTTGCGTCCGGTTTTGCCGTGCTCCTGCATCATCCGGCTGCGCTCGTCGAGGTCCTGGGTGTACCAGTTCTGCTCGGCGGCGCGGCGCTTGTCCATCGGATAGAAGCACACGTAGGGCATCTGCTCGGGAAGGACGGGATACAGCCGCTTCCTTAGATGTGGGCTCTCCAGCTCCACCTTCGCCCGTTCGGCGAGCTCCGCCTGGTAGATGTCGTCGCCCATCCGGCCGCCGCGCGCGGCGACTCGTTTGGCGAGCTGCGCCGTGAGCTGGTACATCCCGGCCTCGGTGACGCTGAGGAAGGTGTACACCGGCTCCAAGGTGTCGTACAGCGGCGATCGCGCCAGGCGGTACTGCGCCGCACCTAACGCGTCGAGGGT
>CAZICQ010000057.1:16301-18954 GCA_964537775.1 uncultured Gemmatimonadaceae bacterium
ACCGATGTTTGCGGCGGCAGCAGGGCCGGCGGAGCAGAATCGTAGAGGTGCTGCAATGATTCCAAGTGGTATCGCCCCGCTCGACGACCGACTCGGTGGTCTTCTTCCAAAACGCACCTACGTTCTCACGGGTGCACCGGGTACGGGAAAGACAATAGCCTGTCTCGAATTTCTCAGCGCGGCGTTCGACGCCGGTGAGCACGCGGTGCTGCTCACCAGCGACGACCCGACGGATCTCGTGGCGCAAGGTGAGTTCCTCGGCATCGACCTCGAGCGCCAGCTCGCCGACGAGAAGCTGATCCTCCTGCGCTACCAGCTCGACTTCACGCGCCGCTTCGCGCGCACGGCGCTGCCGGAGCTGGTGTTCGACGAGCTGCGCGCGTTGATCGGCGACAAGATGCCGGCGCGCATCGCCATCGATTCCGTCGCACCCTTCCTCGAGGCGAGCACCGCCTCGGGCGCGGGGTTGCGGGCGATGGTGAACTTCCTGGACGCGTTTGGCGCGACGTCGCTGGTGACCTATCCCGCCGATCTGGCGGGATTGTACGATCGCCGCCTCGAGCCGCTGGTGCAGCGCGCCGCGGCGATCCTGCACTTCACCTGCGACCGCGATCGCGGGTACCGCATGGAGCTGCGCAAGGTGCGCTTCGCCGTGTCGTCGACGGCGCCGCTGGCATTCACGATTCAGCCGGGCGTCGGGCTCGCCAGCGTCGCCGACGGCCAGCGCCGCCGCTCCAACGACACGCAGCCGGAAAACGCGAACAAGGTGCTCGTGATCGATACCGCCGGCGCGTTCCCGGAGGATTTGCTCGCCGGCCTGCGCTCGCAGTACGACGTCACCCTCCGCTCGACCGTCACGAGCGCCTTCGGCGATCTCGCGTCGGGCAGCGGAGCGGTGCTGCTGGAGGTGCAGCGCGACACGGTCGAAGATGCACTGACGCTCGTGCGTGAGCTGCGCCGCAACGGGAGCAGCGCGCCGATCGCGCTGATCACACAGTTCACGCTGCGCGCCGACGATCGCGCCCGCGCGCTGCGCGCCGGCGCTGACGAGTTCATCTCGGGTGAGCTGCACCCGAGCGAGTTCATCGCTCGCCTCGAAGCTGCGATCGAGCGCGGGCACGCCGCCCGTCCTGTCGCCGAGGTGGAAGTGCCGATCGTGACCCAGCCGTCGGCGGACGGCAAGACATTCGAGCTGCTCGATGCCCACGGCTTCCGGAACGCGGTGTCGGCGCACATGGCCGGCGATCACGTTCCCTTCTTTACCGTCGTGACGCTCCGTCCGCGCGGTGGCGGTGGCGAGTTGCAGCTCGGCGACGTGGTGCTGGACGCGCTGCGCATCGAGAGCGGCGATCTGGCCGGTTATCTGGAGAGGGGCATCGCCGTGTATCTGCACTCGGCACGTCGCAAGGACGTGCATCCGTTCGTAGAACGCGTGCGTGAGGAATGGCGCCGCGCCGGACACGGCGAACTGGACGTCGCCGTGGCGGCCTATCCGGCCGAGGAAGATCAGGTGATCGACCTCCTGTCCGCCGAGCCGCGGGATGTCGCGCTGCGGCTCGTGCCAAATGCCGCCGGTACCGCGCTTCGGGCAGATGCCGCGCCCGTGCACGAAGCGGCGGACGAGCTCGCGCCGCTGCTGTTGGTACAGGAGGCGGAGCGTGAGGCAGAGAGACAAGAACAGCTGCCGGCGCGGCCCACTGTGCTCGACGAGGACGCGCCGCGCGCCGAGAGCGCCTGATGGCGCGTAGCGGTCGCTACGGAGTACTGCTGGCTGGCGTCGCCGGACTACTACTGTTCGGCGCCGCCTACGCCATGGCGTGGCTGTTCGAGACGGCGCGACACCGAACAGTGCTCGCGAAGGAAGGATCCGACGCCTTCGTCGTGCGCAACGCACAGGCGATTCGCCCGGCGCGATCCGACTACCAGCGGTACGCCGGAGCGGACGCCGCGTGGCTGGCCGCGAACGCACCGCCCGTGCGCTGGGAGTCGTACAGCGGAGGCGCCTGGAGCTGGCATCCGTCGGCGCGGCAGGTCGCGACCGACAGCGCCTATCTCCTGGAGCGCACCGGTCATACCCCCGAGGCGATCGCGGTGCTCACACGCTGGGTGACGGCGCATCCGTCCGACGTGGACGCCCTGCTCGACTTGGCCCGGCTGGAGAATTCATCAGACCGTATCGACGACGCGGCGGCGCATTACCGTCTGGCGCTGGACCAGCGCCCACTCGCCGCCACACGGGCAGAGCTGGCGGCGATGCTGCTCGCCCACAGTCGTTATGCGGAGGCCGAGCGGGAGTATCGTCGGCTGCTCGCCGCCGACAATGCGAACGTGGGGTACCGGTGGGCGCTGGCGCGCGCGCTGGCGTGGAGCGACCGGCCCCGCGAGGCCGAGGCGCAGCTCCGCTGGATCCTCGCCCGGGCACCTGGGGATACGGCTGCCTCCTCGATGCTGCGCTCGGTGCGGGCTGCGTATCAGCCAACCGTCGCCGAGGCGCGAGCGTGGGTGGCGGAGTCGCCGCGCTACCGCCCCTACCGCGTGGCTTACGCCGAAGCGCTGGCGACGGCGAAGGACTATGCGGCCGCCGCGGCACAGTACGACACACTGCTCGCCGGCGGCGAGACGGTGGCGCTGCTGCGCGAGGCGGCGGGACTGC
>CAZICQ010000058.1:0-17908 GCA_964537775.1 uncultured Gemmatimonadaceae bacterium
GACCGCTCGACTTCGACGGTGAAGTCCACGTGGCCGGGCGTGTCGATGATGTTGATGCGGTACTCCGGCCCTTCCCCGCGCTCGTGACTCTGTCCGTGGCGCTGCCAGAAGCAGGTGGTGGCTGCGGACGTGATCGTGATGCCGCGCTCCTGCTCCTGCTCCATCCAATCCATGGTCGCGGCGCCTTCGTGCACCTCGCCCATCTTGTGCTGCTTCCCTGTGTAATACAGGATGCGCTCGGTCGTCGTCGTCTTACCGGCATCGATATGCGCCATGATGCCGATATTCCGATAATGATCGAGCGGCGTTGTCCGTGGCATAGCTACCCAATGAAGTCTGACTCGCGGCGAATCGCGCGTCGTTTATACCGAAGTTGCACCAGCAAAAACGCGGGTGGACCAGGCGCTCCCATGGAGCCGGTATCCATCCGCCACCGCCGGGTTCACTCGCCACTGCCGCGCGAGCGGGGACCCATGGCGCGCCTGTCCTGAGAAGCGGAGCGGCAAAAATCTCGCGATCGCCGCTGCCGAATCCCTCGCGTACAAGGGACGGGCGTCAGATTGTCCTGCGTTGCTTTTCGGGAGCCGCTAGCGCTCGCCTAGCGCCTTGGCCGGATCTTCTCCCCGCGTCAGTGCGGGCCCATAAGAGTCAGCGCGCAGTCCGCCGACGACAACACAAGTCTACGGGGCCGAAATCCCATAGCCTCTTGAATTTATTCGTGATCGGGGGCCTGTCAACCGTGCGGGAATATCGGTAATGGGTCGGCCCACTACCGGATTATCGCTGCTCAGGCCGCGCGCCCCACCTCGGCGGGGGGCAACCCATGCAGCACACGTCCGCGACGGCGCGCCACCTCTACGCCCGACACACAGCTGGCCAGCCAGAGCACGCCGGCGGCGTACCCGCCGACCACGTCGCTGAAATAGTGGACGCCGAGATATAGCCTACTCAATCCAATTGCGAGCACGAGCACCGCCGCCGCCGCGATTACGGAGATTCGCGCCGGATTCCGCCGTGCCCAGAGGACCACCAGCACGTAAGCGAGCATTCCATAGCCGATCAGCGATCCCATTGCATGGCCCGACGGAAAGCTGAAGGTCATGCCGTGTAAATATGCTTCTGCACCAGGCGGGCGCGGCCGCTTGATGATCACCTTCAGCACGGTGTCCAGAATAGCCGCACCCGCGAAGGCCACGAGCCAACCGGCAAGAATCAGCCAGAGGCGCCGCCACGACAGGATCATTGCACCCGCTACCGCCACCGCTGCCATAGCTACGGGTGAGCCGATGAGACTCACCCACACCCCCAAGCGATAGCCGAGCGGCGAGCCGTGCGCGCGCATCCATTGCAGCACGGCCAAATCGAAATGCGTGAGCGGATCGTGGTGAATGACGTCTTCGGTGATGCCGCCGAAGAGCCACATCGCCGCCAGGCTCACCAGCATGCCGATCGTCAGGTGCAGCCCTAGATATTCGCCGGAGGCAAAACGCGCAGCGAGGAAATGCCACATGCGCGGATGTCGCCGCAACTCACGCTCGACGGCGGGGCGCGACCGGAGCTTTTCGAAGAGACCACGCGCGGCATTCCATAGCGTCGCCGCGGACGCGTCGAAGCGCCGCCACAGGATGACTAGCCCCACCACGAGAGCCAGCAGCAGCGCTAGCACGAGGCTCACCTGACCACCGTAGCGCTCCAGTGCCGGCAGGTTGCTGCCGAACTCGTATCCGAGTCCCCCGAAGACCAGCGCCCAGGCCAGTCCGCCCAGTGCGTTGGCGACCGAATAGCGTGTGAAGCTCATGCGACCCACGCCGGCGAGAACGCCTGCAAGCATTCTGAGCAGCGCCACGAATCGCGCAATGAACACCGTCCATGCGCCATGCCGCTCAAAGTACGCCTGCGCCCGCGCGACGCGGCTTTCGTTGACGTGCAGCAGACGGCCATGTCTTCGCAGCAGCGCGAGCCCGCCCCCTCTACCGATCCAGTATCCTCCCGAGCCGCCGAGCACCACGCCGACGAACGCCGCCACGATCACACCGGCGAGCGACAGCTTGCCGCGCGCGGCGAATGCCGCCGCTGTCACGAGGACCGTTTCTCCAGGAACTGGTAGACCGATACCCTCGAGCGTGATGACCAGCGCCACGGCGATGTAGCCGTAGCGCGTCACCAGCTCCGCGAGCGTGGTTGTCATAGTTCGACAGGCGGTGCCAGAGCTGTGCCTGTAGCTAGAGCTTCAGAAGGGTACAGCACGAGGCGTTGCCAGATCATACCTCGCGCGGCGAATGCGTATTGACGGCTGGGTAAAATGTGGGCTGGGGGGGGGGGCCGCGGGCGCTCGAGCGCGCCCCCGCGACCGTCACCCAACCGCCAAATGATACGCATCGCGCGCTCCCTCTTGGCGGCCGTCGCTCTGACCGCGACCCGGCCGGCCGTCAGCATCTCCTATGTCGCGCCACTTCGGGTCGCGCGCTTCTCACCGCCAGAATGGTCGCGTAGCTCTAGCATCTACGAAGTGAACGTGCGGCAATATACGCCGGAAGGCACATTCAACGCCTTTCGACAACACCTGCCGCGACTTCATGCGCTCGGTGTCGACATTCTCTGGATCATGCCCGTCCAGCCGATTGGAAAGCTGAATCGCAAGGGAGGGCTCGGCAGCCCCTATTCGATCTCTGATTACGTCGCGATCAACCCGGAATACGGAACGGCTGCCGACTTCAAGGCAATCGTGGACGATGCACATCATCTCGGGATGCATGTGATTCTCGACTGGGTCGCCAATCACACCTCCTTCGACAACGTCTGGGTCGCGCAACATCGCGATTGGTATCTCCTGAAGCCGGACGGCTCCATCTCCAACGCCGTCGATGGTGAAGGGCACGAGACCGACTGGACGGACGTGGCACAGTTGAATTATCGCAGTGCAGCCATGCGGCACGCGATGATCGAGGACATGCGCTGGTGGGTACGCACTATGGGGATCGACGGCTTCCGCTGCGACGTCGCGGGCAATCCGCCGATCGATTTCTGGATTGAAGCGCGTCGCGAGCTCCAGCAGACACGCCCCGACCTGTTCATGCTCGCCGAAGCGGAGTCGCCGAAGATGTATGCGGCGTTCGACATGACCTACGGTTGGGAGTTCCATCACCTGCTGAACGAGATCGCCCAACACAAACGATCGACCGCCGAACTGGACGACTACTTCGTAAAACAGGCGCGCGAATTTCCGCCGACGGCGTACCGGATGTATTTCACCAGCAATCATGACGAGAACAGTTGGAGCGGCTCGGAGTTCGAGCGCATGGGCGAAAATCACGCTCCGGCGTTCGTGCTGGCGGCCACGACGAGCTTGTCAATGCCCCTTATCTACACGGGCCAAGAGGTCAGCAACAGAAAGCGGCTGCGCTTCTTCGACAAGGACACGGTTGATTGGACGGGCGGGCCATCGCTATCGGATTTTTACAGTTCGATGATAGAGCTGAAGACAAGAGAGCCGGCGCTGTGGAATGGCGCCTGGGGCGGCACGCAGGCGAAACTCGAGACCACCGGCGGAGGCGATGTCTACGCATTCACACGCTCGCGCGGAACGAACGACGTCCTCGTGGCCGTGAACTTCGCCGACACCGCGGCGCGTGTCGGCTATACGGGGCTCACCCATCCCGGCAGCTACACCGATTGGTTCACGAAGACGGTGAGCCGACAGGACACGTCAGGAGTGCTCACGATCCCGGCACACGGCTACCGCATACTCGTGCGCCCGTCTCGCGCGGGGACGAGCTCGAGCAGGTAGCCCTTTTTCGGCGGCAGCTCGCGAAGAGGAATGTAGCCGTCTATGCGCCCATACTTCTTCACGTGGAGGATGGCCGGATCGGCTCCTTCGCCACCGAGCCTGCGGAACGGCATCCAGCTTCCAGGCGCGAGCGCCCCATCGCTCGAGGCAAGCCGCACGTCGTGGAGCTGCGTATCGCCGAGATTCACAATCACCAATGCCGCACGGCGCCCTGACCTGCGAAAATACGCAGCAACGCGGGCGTCGCTCGATGTCAATGGAACGAGGTCTCCCGTCGCGAGCGCCTCACTCGACGCCCGCAAGTGCACCAGCCGGCGGTACAGGTTGAGCAGTGACGCAGGATCTCCATCCTGCGCCTCGACCGTGACAGTGGCCGAATCGTCGCCGAGCCGTTCCCATGGCTCCGCAGTGGTGAAGCCATCCGCGTGGTCGCGGCGCCACTGCATCGGCGCGCGCAGTCGCGGATCAGGCTTCACCGCGTTCATGCCGATCTCCTCTCCGTAATAAATGAAGGGCGTTCCCGGCAGCGTGAGGAGAATGAGTGCCGCCGCCTTCGCGCGCGCCACATCGCCACCGAGCTCCGACATCGTACGCGGCTGATCGTGATTGCGCAGGAAGGGCGACCAGCGCCCCGAAGGAATTTCGCGCTGCATGCGCACGACGGGCGCTAGCAGGCCGGTGCCGTCTCCGCGCCGCACGCCACTGATGATCGAGTCCGCGAGCTCGAACGCGAAGTACGAATCGAGCTGGTTGGGATAGTAACTCAGAAGCGCACCGATGCTGTCGGTGACTTCGCCCACCGTGAAGGAGCCTGGTTTCACGCGGCGAACGTAGTCGCCGTATTCGCGGAGAAACGCGTGCGTCCCCGCCGTGTGCTGCACCTTTCCATCCTCCTCGAGCAGATATGGAATCGCATCCAGGCGGAAGCCGTCGGCATGCATCTCCTGGAGCCAGAAGGCAGCGATCTTCTTCGCTTCTTCGCGCACTGGGGTATAGGTGTAGTCCAGATCGGGCATACCGCAGCAGAAGAAGCCGTAATACCATTCGTCACGTACCGGCGACTTACGCCAACTGCTGTGGCCCCACGGATCGAGCTCGCGCGGTTGGGCGGGCGTCGCCGACCAGCGATACCAATGTCGGTAGGGTGACGCGCTGTCGCGCGCAGCCGATTGAAAGTACGGGTGCTGGCTCGATGTGTGATTGAGCACCATGTCGACCAGCACTCTGATGCCGCGGTGGTGCGCCGCGGCGACCATGCGCTTGAAGTCCTCGTTGCTGCCGTACTGCGGGTTCACCTGGTAATAATTCGTGACGTCATACCCGTGATAACTGGGCGACGCGGCTACGGGCATGAGCCAGATGCATCGCGCGCCGAGCGAGTGGGGGCTGGCCGGCTTGCCGTCATTGATGTAATCGAGCTTGGCCTCGAGCCCGCGCAGGTCTCCGATGCCGTCGCCATCGCTGTCGTAGAACGACCGGACGAACACCTCGTAGCACGTGGCGCCGCGTGTCCACGGTGGCAGACCGGCGACTCGCGCCCCCGCTGCTTGCGCGTGCAGCGCTGGGGCACAGATGGCGGTTGCGCCGCACAGGAGCGCGATTGCAATCGTCGCCGGGGGTCTACCCGGCGAGCGTGCGACAGCACATCTTGGCGTCGCCGCGGTTGGCGGCGGCGCCTCGTTCCCGCTCTGTCTCAACGGTCCCTTTCCTTTCAGAGTGTCGCCGATGCCGAGACCGCGCCTCAGCACGCCGCAGTTGATCAACATGAGCTTCGGCTTCCTCGGTATCCAGTTCGGCTGGGGGTTGCAGCTCGCAAACATGTCCGCCGTGTACGAGCGGCTCGGGGCGCGTCCCGATCAAGTTCCGATTCTCTGGTTGGCGGCGCCACTCACCGGACTGCTGGTTCAGCCGATTGTCGGCGCCTTGAGCGATCGGACATGGGGACCGCTTGGACGGCGCCGCCCGTATTTTCTGACGGGAGCGCTTCTCGCCACTGGCGCGCTGTTCGTGATGCCGACGTCCAGCGCCCTCTGGGTCGCCACGACGCTCCTCTGGGTACTGGACGCATCCATCAATATCTCGATGGAGCCCTTCCGGGCGTTTGTCGCCGACAAGCTGCCGCCGGAGCAGCGCACCGCCGGCTTCGTCATGCAGTCGTTGATGATCGGTATCGGTGCAAGCCTGGCCAACGCGCTGCCGTATCTGTTGGCGCGATTCGGCGTCGCCGGGAGCGGCACGAACGGCATTCCCCTGTCCGTCACTTATTCCTTCCGGGTAGGCGCGGCGGTGCTGCTGGTCGCCGTGCTCTGGACCGTCGCTACGACCTCAGAGTTTCCACCGGAGGATCCAGCGGCGTTCGAGCGCGCCCGTCGCGGACGTGGCGGCATCGTCCACTTGGCAGGCGAGATCCTGACGTCCATCCGCGAAATGCCGGCGACCATGCGCCAACTCGCGATCGTGCAGTTCCTCACCTGGCTCGGGCTGTTCTGTATGTGGCTGTTCTTCGTGCCGGCCGTAGCTCGGCATGTATTCGGCGCGATTGATCCGCGCTCTCCGCTCTACACGCGAGGAATCGAATGGGGCGGTTTCGCGTTCTCGTTGTACTCGATCACCTGTTTCATCGTGGCAATGCTCCTGCCGGTGCTGGCCAAGGCAACGACGCGGAAGACGGTTCACGCCGCGGCTCTCGTGTGCGGCGGCTTCGGTCTGCTGTCGATGTATTTCATCCACGACCGGCACGTGCTGTTGCTCACAATGGTAGGCGTTGGCATCGCCTGGGCGTCGATCCTGTCGATGCCATACGCCATTCTATCGCTGTCGCTGCCGCCGCACCGGATGGGCGTGTACATGGGGGTCTTCAATTTCTTCATCGTCATACCGGAGATCGTGGCTGCGCTCGCGTTCGGTCCGCTCTCGCGGGCACTTTTCGGCGCGGGCAATCCGAATGCACCGCTGTATTTCGTGATGATCGGCGGCGGCTGCCTTCTCGCGGCTGCGGCGTGTGTCTCGATTGTGCGAGACGTGGGCGAGCGCGATAGCAGTGCCACCACAAAGGTGGCGGAGGCGGCGGAGCTAGCGCTGGAAGCCATCGGCGGCTGAGCAGAAACGACACTGCCCCGCCGGCGATGACCTTGCGGGCGGGGCAGCGCGGTAGGCGGGGCCGCCGGATTTACCAGCGGTAGTGCGCGAACGCCTTGTTTGCGTCGGCCATGCGGTGCGTGTCTTCCTTCTTCTTCACCGCATTCCCTTCTCCCTTCGAGGCGGCGATGATCTCGGCGGCGAGTTTCTCCGACATCGACTTCTCATTGCGATCGCGCGAGAACGAGATCAGCCAGCGCATCGCGAGGGCGGTACGGCGCTCCGGGCGCACTTCCACCGGCACCTGATAGGTGGCGCCGCCGACGCGACGGCTTTTCACTTCCACCGCCGGCTTCAGATTCGCCAATGCCTGTTTGAAGACGTTCACGCCCGGCTGATTCGTGCGGCTCTCGACGAGGTCCATTGCGCCGTAGAAGGTGCGCTCCGCGGTGCTCTTTTTCCCTTGGAGCATCATGGCGTTAATGAACTTCGATACCGTCTGGCTGTCGTAGCGCGCGTCGGCGAGCACCGGACGCTTCACTGAGCTCTTGCGGCGACTCACTTCTTACCTCCAGCGGCAGCGCCGCCCTTCGGCTTCTTCGTGCCGTACTTGGACCGACTCTTGTTGCGGCCATTCACGCCCGAGGCGTCGAGTGTGCCGCGCACGATATGGTAGCGCACGCCCGGCAGGTCCTTCACGCGACCGCCTCGCACGAGCACGATCGAGTGCTCCTGCAGATTATGCCCCTCACCGGGAATGTAGGCGATCACCTCGAAGCCGTTCGTCAGGCGAACCTTCGCCACCTTGCGCAGTGCCGAGTTGGGCTTCTTCGGCGTGGTGGTATAGACGCGCGTGCAGACGCCGCGGCGAAACGGATTCGACTTCAGCGCCGGCGATTTTTCCTTCTTCAAGACGTCGCGGCGACTGCGCCGGACGAGCTGATTGATAGTCGGCATGAACGGTGTTCGGTCTCACCTTCGGGCGCGCGGCCCGCAAACGACACAAAATGCGCCCGAAAGTCGGGCGGTAGAGACTGGGAAACTTACGCCGCCGTGGAAGGAGTGTCAAGCCGAACACGGTGGCTAATCGACGGTGGCCGTGGAGGATAGCTCAACACGCAACGCGGCGGCGCGCGAACCGCAGGCGCCGACGACGCCAACGCTGCTCGAGCGGCGTTTAGGATCACCGACTGCCGACAACATCGACGGATTTATCGTGACCACTCCCCTGCCGGTCCACGTCTCGTCGCTCCGCAGGCCCTCTGCTCCTCTCCGTCGACGACATCGGTCGGTTTGTCCACCATCGAAGCGCGTCCGGCACCACCGCGTCTGAGTTTTTCACACCATCTGTTTATTCCGCCGTGTCCGCGCTTCGCTCCGCCGACCTCGCGTCGGTGTCGGCGGACCTCATCGACTTGCCGACCGCCGCTACTACCAGCTCCGGCAGGCCTCGTGTGGAAAACATTCGCGAGCGTGTGGACTCCATCGTCGCTGTTCGCCGAACGGAGCGCGAGAGCTCGGTGTTTTTCACCGACAGCGACTGGAATACTGGCGACACGCCAGACTCCGCGACCGACAGCAACGGAGCGGAGAGCGAGAGCGCCGACTCCGCGCCCGCTATCTCGCCGTTCCTGAGCGCCCCCTCGACCGCGGACAGCGCCGCCTCGCGATTGCTCTGCGATACCTCGGTGCCGGCGAGCGCCGCGTCGGTCTCCGGCACCGATACCTCGCTGCCGGACAGCGACATCGGACAGAATGTCCGCGCCATTTCGCGCTCCGGCACACACATGTTTACAAACGGCATCGTCGTCTCGCGCTCCGAGTCCTTCACCTCAGGATTCTGGTGCGCCCCCTCGGTGCCGGAGAGCGCCATCGAACGGACGATGACGTCGAGCGACGAGTTCTCCACAGGCGCCTCGCCGACGATCCACAATGTCTCATTGTTCTCTACACGCACATCGCTGCCGAGCCGCAGCACCTCGTCTTTTTCCCACGCGCCTTGCTGACGATCCCCGACACCTCGGTCGCCAAGGACGACAGCGTTCGATGCCGCCGCCGACCAGTCGGTCCGGTGACTGCTAGCGATTCGCGGTGTTGTCGAGCGCCGGCTTCGTCGCGCTGGCAGTCGACGTCATGTCCCCACGTGCGGTGACCGTGTAGACGTGCCCGGCATTGAACGAGACCGCCGTGCGCGTGATCAGATTGCTGCCTGATCCCGCCGCACGCGTACTGAGATCGTACACGCCACCCGGAATGGCGGTGAAGGCCCCCGCCGATTTGTAGGCCACGGCCGAGCCGATGGCGGACTCCGTTCCAGTCAGCGTGCTCTTCGCGTACAGAGTCATCGGCTGCGAGTTCGATATCGCATTCACGAAGCGAACGTACGCTTGCGTAAAGTCGGTGATCGCGGGGATCGGGTCCTCGACGATGAACGCGTCCGCCGTCTTGGTGCTGGCATTGTAGATGCCGCTCACGTAGTACGAGTAGAACTTCCCGTTTGCCAACGTGCCGGTTGCCGTCGCGATCGTGACATGGTTGACGGGCGCCGCGGCGATCTTGCTGCTCAGCGTGACCTGCCCCGGCGCGATCTGGTTGTACAGGCCGCCCGCTCCAGCGGCGCCAGAGGCCGTCCCCACCGTCGAGTCGTTCCCCGTCGTGAGGCACACCGAAGTGGTATCGTTTGGCGGCTGGCAATTGCCCGTGCTGATCGCCGTCACCTTCTGATCGTTGGCGTAGAAGTACACGCCCGGCGCGCCTACGCCGAAATTGAAGAACTTCACGTCCGCGTCCGCCGCGTTCACTGGTGCGGTGACGTCCTGTCGTCCGTTCTTGTCGCAGGCGAATAGAGCGGTAGCGCCGAGCAGCAGCGCGATGGATGTGTATCGATTCATCGTCGTCCGATTACGGTTGGATGATCCACAACGGCTGCGTGTGATAATCGGTCGCGAGCGCGCCGATCGCCCTCAACCCGGGGATGTTCCAGATGTACTCCGAGTTGTAGCGCGGCCGGATGCGTTGCGCGACCTTGCCGGCGTTGTCCGGGTAGAGCGTCGTACTGGGCGGCGTGAAGTTCGGGAACACCTGCGTTCCGCTCGCCGGATCGATGTCCGTGTAATGATAGCGGCGCATGTCCATCCACAGCTCGTTATGGCCCCACGCCCACTGCGCGATGTACTTCTGCGACATGATCATCGTCAGCGTGAGCTTCGACGGATCGGTCGGGACGATACGCGCATCGGCGAGAAACGCCGCCTTTTCCGCCCCGCTGATCGGCGTCGCGGATTGCGAGCCGATCTCCGCATTTCGCGCGTTTACGAAGTCGATGTGCGACGAGATGCCGTTGGTGTATGCGGCCAGGGCGGTCGCCTTGTCGCCCATCCGGTACGCGGCTTCGGCCTTCACGAACTGCAGTTGCGAGTACGTGGCGATCGGAATCTTCGAGTTGTCGCCGAACAGGTAACGGCTCGGAAGGCCGAAGCCGCCCGTGCCTGGATAACCAAAGAAGTTGAATGGCTGCTGCGATGCGCTCATGGCGCCGTAGCCCGGTACGGTCGGGTCCACGCCCCGATACTGACCGTCCGCCGAGGGCGCCAGCATCCGGCTCATCCGCGGATCCACAGCGCTAAAATCGGTGCCATCCATCAGCTTCACCACGAACTGCGTCTGCCGGTAGCTGTTGATGTTGCCGCGGCTCGGTCCCCAGAAGTTGTAATCGTTGTGGAGGGGATCCTGCATTGGATAGGTCCACAGTGCATCGTCCGCGTTGCTGGCGAACGATTTGTTGACGGCGGCGATCACGTCGGCCGGCTTGTACGTGCTCTTGTTCGAGTAATGGTTGAGATTCATGGCGAGCAGGCCGTACGCCAGCTTCAACCACTTCGTGCGATCGCCATTGTACAGGTGATCCGTCGCGCCGAGATAGATGGGGTCCACCGCTCCGTCATTGCGCTGGAGATTCACGAACGCGCTGTCGAGGAGCCGCTGGACCTCCTGGTACGCGAACTCCTGTGAGTCGTAGTCGAACGTGGACCGTGCCGGATCGAAAGCTTCCTTGATGATGATCTCTCCATGAAGATCGGTGAGCACCTCCCAGCCCCACGCCTTCATGACATAGCCGACGCCGAGCACGTCCCAGCGCTGCTCGGCCTGTGCCTTCGTCATCATGGCCGCGAGATTCGGGCCGAGGGACCAGTACACGTCTCGCCATTGCTCGGCGCCATTGTCGCTCCCGGGGTCGTAACCCATCCGGTCCCAGGTGCTGATCGCCGTTTGGCCGTTCGCGAGGAACCACTCCTGCGTGTACCGGCCGACAAAGCGGCCGTCGTACTGCGGCGCGGTCACCATCCAATGCTCCATCGGTGCTAGATAGAGATTCGGCGACACGCTCTCCGGCGCGTTGGGATTGGTGTTGACGTCCAGGAATTGCTTGCAACTCGTCAGGCCAAGAGCGCCGAGCGCGCCGACGATAGCAAGTCGTTTCATCGACTGCTCAGTGAGTGATGTGAAAGAGAGAATTCTCATGATCAGAAGGCCAGCCGCACGCCGAGGTTGATCGCACGTGGAATCGGGAAGTTCCCGTAGTCGATCCCGATGCCGCCGGAGCCACCCGAAGCCGCATCGGTCCCGTTGGCGATTGGATCCAGGCCGGTGTAATTGGTCCACAGGAATAGGTCGGTGCCGGTCACGAACACGCTCGCGGCTTGCGCGAAGCGCGTCTGCGGCAAATCGTAGCTGACTGTCACGTCGCGCAGCCGGAGCCAGTTGATGTTACGCTCGATGAACAGCTCCTCGCTCATGTTCGTGTAGTAATTCGTGTTCAGCGCCGGAATCACGACGATGTTGTTTACCGTGGGGTTCGCCGAGTTCTCCTTACCGTCGCGCAACACGCCCGGGATCACGCGCGGAGTATTTCGGTCGAGCGTGCTCGTCGCCAGACCGCGAGTCGTTAAGTAGTGCTCCGTCGCGTTGAACACGTCCCCGCCCTTTCGGATGTCGACGAGGGCGCTCAACCTGAATCGCTTATATCGAACGTCGTTGGTCACGCCAACGGTGAAGTCGGGCTGGCGATCGTACCCCCGCCGGACGAGCTGTCCTTTCGAATTCGTGCAGCCCCCGTTGATGAACGTGGCGGGGCTGCGAACCGGTAGACCCGTCGTTGGGTCGATCAGGAGCTGGCAGTCTTTATTGCGGAGATAGAACAGGCCCGTGAGCGACATCGTCGAGAGTCCCGGCTCCGTGCCGTTCCGAACGTTGCCGTACAACCACGTGTCGGAGTTATACGACTCGGGCAGCGCGTTGGGCAGTGACACAGTCTTGCCGCGCGCTTGCGCGAAGTTCGCCAGCACGTCCCATGAGAAGTCCCTCTGGAGTACTGGCGTGCCGCGCAGGGTGAGCTCGAGACCTTTGTTTTCCGTCGTCGCGCCGTTCAGGTTGAAGAGGATGAAACCGGTCGCGTAGCTCTCGCGGATGTTCTGGACGATCTGGTTCTCCGTACGCTTCCGGTAGACGGTCGCGTCGAGGCCGAGCCGGTCGTGCAGGAACCCGAGCTCCGTGCCGAACTCGTAATCTTTCGCGAACTCCGGCTCCAGCTTCGGGTTCGGACCCCAGAATGTGAAGCCATAGCCGCCGTAGGACGTGAGCTTCGACTCGAGAGTGGCCCTGTACGAGTACGGCGGGGCGTCGCGTCCTACCTCCGCGAACGCGCCGCGCAGCTTCCCTGTCAGGAACCGCTGCAGCGACGGGAACGCATCGGTGAAAACGAAACTCGAGGATATCGAGGGATAGAAGAACGAGTTGCGGCCCTGCGGGATCGTCGACGTCCAGTCATTGCGTCCGGTCACGTTGAGGTACAAGTAATCGCGGAAATCCAGCGTCGCCTGGCCGAAACCGCTCACGAGCCGGCGTTGGGTCTGAATCGTCCGGCTGGACTTCTGCTGCGTGTTATTGATCGAGATGAAATTGGGGTCGAGGAACTTGCTCCCCTCCGACCCGTCCACCACGTCGCGGTTGTCTTGGATGGCGTTCCCAGCCAGCCCCTGAATCGACAATCCTTTCCCGAGCTGGATCGAATTGACGTTGAAGACCGTCTGCGCACTGAGATTCCGCGTCACGTCGTCATTGATGTCGAGAAGGCCACCGTACGTATACGCGAACGAGCTTTCAGGATGCCGCACCATCTGGTTCTGCGTCGTGTACGCATCCACGCCAAGGTTCGTCTTGAGATACCCGAAGGAAAACGGCGTCACCGTGAAGCCCGCGTTCGCGAATGCGCGATTCGTCTTGGCGTTGAGCTTGTTCTTATTGACGCTGAAGTACGGGTTGTCCACCTCGGATGATGCCGACGCCGACGTGATGCGCGCGCGCGTGCCCGCCGGCGTGAGCCACGCTTGGGCATTGTTGGTGTCCGGCCACGCGAGTAGCCCGATGAGCGGACCGTTGTCGCCCTTGAACGGTTGATCGTTATTCGCATAGGCGTACATCATCGAGAGGTCGGCCATCAGCCATGACGTCGCTCTGCCCTGCATGTTGCCCGTCAGATTTACCTGGTTGAGGTCCGCGTTAGGAATGACCGAGTGCTCGCGCGTGTCGGAGCCGGAGACGTAATAGTTCACCCGATTTTCCGGCGAAGCGCCGCTGAACGACAGGTTGTGCTTCTGCGTGAGGCCGGTCTGGAAGAAGTTTCCGATGTTGTCATAGAACTTCGTCCCAGCGGGATACGGCGTGCCGAAGTAGAGCAACGACGCCGTAAGGCCGCTCGGCGCGCCGACCCCGCTCGGCCCATAAACGTCTTGCACCTTGGGCTTCGCCCGTACGTTCTCAATGCGGAAGCTGTTGCTGTAATGGAACCCGCTGCCGCCCACCTGGCCGCGTTTGGTCGTGATCACGATCGCGCCGTTTGCTGCGTCGATGCCGTAGAGCGCGGAGGCTTCCGGCCCCTTGAGCACGGTGATCGATTGGATGTCCTCGGGGTTGATGTCCGCCGCCCGGTTCGTGAAGTCGACATTGCGATTGTTGAACGCTGCCGGAGAGGTGGGGGCGTCGGATGCCAGGTTGCCCGTGTTGGTCGTTTTGTTGTCGATCGGCAGGCCATCCACGATCATGAGCGGCTGATTGCTGCTTGAGATCGAGCTGATGCCCCGGATCGTGATCACCGACGACGCGCCCGGCACGCCGGAGGTGCTCGTGACGTCCACGCCGGCCACACGCCCCTGCAGCGCGTTCACGAAATTCGGACGCTGTGTCTGCGCAACGACATCCCCGCGCACGGTCTGCTGGGCCGTGCCGAGCGCGCGTTGCGCTGTCGTTTGGCCGAGCGCCGTGACGACCACTTCATCGAGGGTGGTGGCTACCCGCCGAAGCTGGACGTTGATCACATTGTCGCTACCGACGGTGCGCTCTTCGGCCGCCGTGCCGATGAACCGGAATTGCAGCACCTGGCCAACCGCAACACGAAGGGAGTAGGTGCCGGCGACGTTCGTCACGGTCCCGATCCTCGTTCCCTTCACCACAACGGAAGCGCCAGCTACGGGAGAGCCGAGCTCGTTGGTCACCCTCCCGGTGACAGTCTTCTGCTGGGCGAATGCCTGCGCTGACGAGAGGCATACTCCCATGAAGATCATGAGCACTCGTTTCGTCATAGCGGTGTACAGATAGGATGATGAGTGGGGCCCGTGTTGCCCGCGCGTGGGCGATCGGCTGTGAACCGCGATCTCGATCAGCCCCTTCGGGTACGCCGTGTAAGCGGCCTAACGGCTACGGTCGGCCACCAATGCTACGGCCGAGCGCAACCTCGGTCAAGCGTGAGGTCGCCGTTGAAAGGTGCGCCGCCGGGTGTACACCGGCGAACATACGCAGCACTCACTATACACGAAGGCCCGTTCGACTCGAGTCGAACGGGCCTTCGCACTCGAGCAAAGGTTGATCAGCCTTGCGGCTTCCCGATCGGCCGGAAGGGTGCCGCCGGCAGGTCCTCCTCGTCAGGCATCGAGAACACGGACGGCAGCTCCGCCGCCTCGGGCAGCGGTGCAAAGCCGGCCTCGGCGCCCTCGGGCATCGCCATCTCGATGTCCACTTCCTGATACCTGTACATCCCCGTACCCGCTGGAATGAGATGGCCGATGATGATGTTCTCCTTCAAGCCCATCAGATCGTCGCGCGCGCCGCGAATTGCCGCATCCGTCAGCACGCGAGTCGTTTCCTGGAACGACGCCGCCGAGATGAACGATTGTGTCGTCAGGCTCGCCTTCGTGATCCCGAGCAGCAGCGGCTCCGCCGTGGCCGGCCGAGCCTTGTGCTTCTTCGACTTGTCGTTCTCCTCCCGGAACACCTGCTTGTCGACATGCTCGCCCTCCAGGAACTCCGTCTCGCCTGGCTCCATCACCCGCACCTTCTGGAGCATCTGCTTGACGATCACCCCAATGTGCTTGTCGTTGATCTTCACGCCCTGCAACCGGTACACCTCCTGCACTTCGTTCAGGAGATACTCCTGCACCGCACGAGGCCCCTTGATCCGCAGGATATCGTGCGGATTCACCGGTCCCTCGGACAGACGGTCACCGGCACGCACACGATCGCCCTCGTGGACGCGCAGGTGCTTGCCGGCAGGGACTTCGTACAGCTGCGCCTCGCGCGATTCGTCGAGCGAACCGTCCGGATTGATCGGTGCCACGAAGATCTCACGCTTGCCGCGCTTGATCTCCCCGAACCGCACCACGCCGTCGATCTCCGAGATCGTTGCCGGATCCTTTGGACGACGCGCTTCGAACAGCTCCGCTACCCGCGGCAGACCGCCGGTGATGTCGCGTGTCTTGTACGCCTCGCGGCCGACCTTGGCCAGAACCGTCCCCGGATGGATGTGCTGCCCGTCCTCGACGGTGAGCTGAGCGCCCACCGGGATGACGAAGTCGCGCACACGCCGCTCCTTCCCGCCCTTCTCCTGCACGATTTCGATGTGCGGATGGAGCTTCTTCTCACGATCTTCGATGATCACGCGCTGCCGCAGACCGGTGAGCTCGTCGAGCTCCTCTGACACCGATTCGTCTTCGACGATGTCAACGAAGCGAACCGTGCCTTCGACATCGGCGAGAATCGGATTGGTGTACGGATCCCAGGTGAAGATCACCTGGTCGCGCTTCACCTCCGCCTTGTTCGCCACCATGAGGATCGCGCCGAGCGGCACCTGCAGCCTGGCCGAGATCGGGGCGTTCCGGTCCGCAGAGGCCTTGATCAGGATCTCGCCCTCGTACGAGGTCACGATCCGTTGTCCCTCGGCATTGGTGACGGAGATGAGACGGTCGCCGTACTCGATGACGCCGGCGACTTTGGATTTGCGCGCCGTCTGCTCAGCGATACGTGCCGCCGTTCCACCGATGTGGAAGGTGCGCAGCGTGAGCTGCGTGCCCGGCTCGCCGATGGATTGCGCCGCGATGATCCCGACCGCCTCGCCCAGATCCACGACATCCATCGTGGCCAGGTTGCGACCGTAGCACATGCGGCACAGCCCGCGCTTGGCCTCGCAGGTGAGCACCGACCGGATCTTCACCGTCTCGATACCCGCCTCCTCGATCTGGCGCGCCTTCTCCTCATCGATCAGATCGCCCGCCTCAGCGAGAATTGTCGAACGGCCGGACTCGTCCAGCTCGTGCGGATCTTCCACCGGCTCGGCGGCGTGGTTGCCGACGATGCGCTCAGCCAGCGGTTCGATCACATCCTCGCCCTCCTTCAGCGCCGCGACCTCGAGCCCCTGGATCGTCCCGCAATCCTCCTCGGTGATCGTGACATCCTGCGCGACGTCGACAAGGCGCCGCGTCAGGTACCCCGCGTCCGCCGTCTTCAAGGCGGTGTCGGCCAGACCCTTACGCGCACCGTGCGTCGACGTGAAGTACTCGAGTGGCGATAGTCCCTCACGGAAGTTCGACTTGATCGGACTTTCGATGATCTCGCCGATGCCGCCAGTGAGCTTCTTCTGCGGCTTGGCCATCAGGCCGCGCATACCTGCCAACTGGCGGATCTGATCGCGGCTGCCGCGCGAGCCGGAATCGAACATCATGAACACGGGATTGAACCCCTGCTTCGACTCCCGCATCGATTTCACCATCTCATCGGCGATGTCGGAGTTCGCGTGCGTCCAGGTGTCGATCACCTTGTTGTAGCGCTCACCGTTCGTGATGTTGCCCGTCTGATAGGCGCGCTGGAAACGCTCGACTCGCTCCGACGCTTCCTCGAGCAGCTGCGCTTTCGCCGTCGGAATCTCCAGATCCTCGATGCCGATCGACACACCACCACGCGTGGCGTTGAAGAAGCCGAACTCCTTCAATCGGTCGAGGAACTGCACCGTCGCAGCGAGCCCGGCCTTGCGATAGGACTCGAAGACGAGCTCCGACAGCTGCTTCTTCTTCATCTCAGTGTTCTTATAGCCGAGCTCCGTCGGCACGATCGCGTTGAACAACACGCGGCCGGCGGTTGTCTTCTCCCATCGCGAGCCGTTGCCGTCCTCGACGCGGAAGAGCAGCGTCGTCTGGCGCGAGATCCTGCCCAGACTGAGCTCCATCTCGATCTCGCGCACGTCCTGGTAGCGCCTGAGACCCTCCGGCTTGACGTCAGCGAATCCGAACGGCGCTTTTGTGGCCACGTAACAGCCGAGCACGATGTCCTGCGACGGCTCCGCCACCGGACGACCATCCGACGGCTTCAGAATGTTGTTCGACGACAGCATGAGCAGGCGCGCCTCGAGCTGCGCCTCGAACGACAGCGGTACGTGCACCGTCATCTGGTCTCCGTCGAAATCAGCGTTGAACGCGGCGCAGACCAATGGATGGATGCGAATGGCCTTTCCTTCCACGAGCACCGGCTCGAATGCCTGGATGCCCAGACGGTGCAGTGTCGGCGCGCGGTTGAGCAGCACCGGATGGTCGCGGATGATCTCCTCGAGGATCTCGTACACCTCGGGACTCTCCCGCTCCACGATCTTTTTCGCCCGCTTGACGGTTTCGGCGATTCCCTTCTCGACGAGCTTGTGGATGATGAACGGCTTGAACAGCTCGA
>CAZICQ010000059.1:0-4310 GCA_964537775.1 uncultured Gemmatimonadaceae bacterium
AGTTCGGGCCGGTGGCTGTGTACGACTCGCTAAGTGTCGCGATTTGAACGGCCCCTTGAGCCAACGAGAAGCCGACATGCCCCCCCACAAGCCGGTGCCTGAGTCGGCCAAGCTCTCATCGCGTCGTGCCTATAATGGGCGCATCGTGAATCTTGATATCGACACAGTCCGCTTCCCGGATGGCTCGGTCGGCGAGCTGGAGATGATTCGACATCCAGGGGCCAGTGCGATCGTGCCTTTTCTCAGCGATCCAGGCGGCGAAGATCCACAGATCCTCCTCATCAAGCAATACAGATACGCCGCCGAGGCCTTCATCTACGAAATCCCGGCCGGACGCCTCGACGGCGGCGAGAGTCCGCTCGAGTGTGCCCAGCGCGAGCTTGCCGAAGAAACGGGCTGCACCGCTCGCCACTTCCAGCAGCTGTACACGATGTACACGACGCCCGGATTCACCGACGAGAGGATCTACGTCTTCATGGCGAGCGAGCTCACCCAAGGGGAGCACGGCCGCGAAGCGGACGAGTTCATGTCCGTCGAGACCATGAAGCTATCTCGGGCTCTGGAGCTGATCCGCGCAGGCATCATCAACGACGCTAAAAGCGCCCTCGCCATACTTTACGCCGCCGGCTTCGTAATCGGTCGGTAGCGAAGTTAAGTGCGGCGGCCCCCCGGCACTCGGTTCGAGAGCAAGCAAACCCGAGCGCCCTTGCCCTGTGTCAAAAGGAAGACATTAACCACCCACTTGTCCGTGGGCTCCGTCTCCCTCAGAGGACAGCCCCCTTGCGATGACACGGGAGCGGACGCTGCCTAACCCGTTGTTGTTTTGTTGCTTAACACATCGGTAAACACGGCGTCGAATAGGGCATGACGTCTGCTTTGTTCCATTCCACAAAGGAGGAGCCCATATCGGTCCTGTCCTGTCAGATTCCCTGCAGCAGTGCCAAAGGGGGCTTTCAAACCATGGCTGAGTTTGCAACGAAGCGCGCGCCGCTGCCGGCGTCGCCAAAAGAAAAGCTCAGCGCCCTAGACGACGCGGGTGTGGTCGCGGCGTTTCTCGGCGGTAACGAGCGTGCGTTCGCTGTACTCGTCGAACGCTACCAGACCCGTCTATTGAACTTCATCTACCGTACGATCGGCGACCGGGAAAAGGCTGAGGACCTGGTGCAGGAAGTCTTCATCCGCGTGTACCGGCACATCCATCGCTTTGATCGTTCCAAGAAGTTCTCGACGTGGGCCTATACGATTGCGTCCAACCTCGCGAAGAACGAGCTGCGGAATCGGTCGCGCAATCCGATCGTGCTCTTTCAGACGATCAAGAACAATTGGGAAGACGAAGAGCGTCCGCTGCAGTTCGAGGACTCGACATCGCGGCCGGACGACATGTATCGCAAGCGACACCTGCGTGCCCTGGTGGAGGAGTCGGTGGCAAAGCTGCCGGAACATCACAGGCAGGTGTTCGTCCTGCGTGAGCTGGAAGGCAAATCGTACGAAGAGATCGCCGAGATAACAGACTGCAATCTTGGCACGGTGAAGTCGCGGTTGAACCGCGCCCGCAACGCTTTTGCGGCTATCATAGAGCCGTCGTTGGACTGAGGAAGACGCAGCGAGGCGAAACGGGCGATCTGCGAGGCTGCTACGTCCCGGTGCATCAGGGGAGTAAGGGGGGTTGAGAGCGGACGCTGCCGCGAAGTCGCGGCGGCGTCCGCTCTTCTCTTTGCGTGCCAGTCCGGTTGGTCGCCCGATTGCAGTCGCTATCGCTGGTCGGAACCGGCCACCGGGCCGCGGGTACCCCCTCAGGAATCGCTGAACGTTCCCCCTCGTCTCAACATCCGATGGACTGTCGCGAGTTTCGGAAAAAGCACGTCGACTTCGTCGACGACACGCTCTGCGCGGTCGAAATGGCGGACATGCGCCGCCACCGCGATCGATGTCCGAGCTGCGCGAGACTCGATGTTTCGGTGCGGCGCAGTCTACTGCTGGTGCGGAACCTCCCGTGCATCGAAGCGTCGCCGGATTTCATGGAGCGGCTGAACGAGCGCCTGCGCATTCTCCCCGCGGAGGCAGCGGCGCCCCGTGGAAACGCAATCGGATTTGGTACGTTCGCGGCGGTTGCCGCCGGGCTCCTGGTTGTTTCTCTCTTCGGCTACGAGATGTCGAGCCGCGCAGTGGACAGAGAACCGCTGCGACTGCCACCCGTCGTGGCGACCGTGCCTGAGCTCCCGCCGTCCTCGGTAGCAAGTCCTGCATTCGTCGCGTCGGCGCCGACGGGCATGGGCTTCTGGCCCGCGGTTCTCGGAGCGGGCGCTGCGCAACTCCACATGGCTAGTCTGGAGCTTCAGGACTCCCGATGAGCGGCGAATAACGTCGCCCGACCCGGAGGCTGCGCCTTATATTGGTCGCATGTCCTCTGCAGCGGCCGAGAAGGCGCTTCGCACCGCAATTCGCAAGCGTGAGTTCGCGCCCGCGTACTACCTCTACGGAGAGGACGATTACCTGAAGGAAGAGCTCCTGCGGGAGCTCGTCGACGCGGCGGTCGATCCCGCCACTCGCGACTTCAACCTCGATATTCGTCGCGGTCAGGATTTGAATGCGGAGACGCTCGGGTCATTGCTGAGCACTCCGCCGATGATGGCCGAGCGCCGCGTCCTCGTGGTACGCGACGTCGGCGCGCTTCGGAAAGAGGCGCGCGCCGTGCTCGATCAACAGCTGAACGCGCCCGCTCCGGACGGCCTGCTCGTCCTCACCGCGCCTGCCGGTAGCAAGATCGACAAGGTACTGCTCGCGAAGACGGAGAGTGTCGAATTCGTGCCGCTGAGCGGCGCCCGAATTCCCAGATGGATCGTGTACTACGTGGAGCACGACCTGCGATCCACGATCACACCGGCGGCGGTAACGCTGCTTCAAGAGGCCGTCGGCACCGAGCTCGCGCAGCTCAAGATCGAGCTCGATAAGTTGGCAACTTTCGTCGGTCACGCGGTCTTCGACGAAGCGGCCGTCTCCGCCGTGGTGGGCGTCCGCACCGGTGAGACGTTAGGCGACTTCCTCGACGCGGTGGCGCGGCGCGACGGGCGTGCGGCGGTCACGATGCTTTCCGGAATCCTGCAGCAGCCGAAGACGGGAGCCGTTCCCGTCGTGATGATGCTCACGACGCAAGCGCTCGCCATGGCATGGGCGCGCGCTGAACGCGACCGCGGTGTTCCCGCCGGCCGCCTCTCGGGTGAGCTGTTCGCACTGCTGAAGGAGGGCTCCTCCAGCATGACGGGGCGCGCGTGGGGTGAAGCGGTTCGTGCCTGGACGCGCGAGATCGACCGCTGGACGGCGGCGTCTCTCGACGACGCGCTCGAGGCGTTGCTCGAGGCGGACACCATGCTCAAGGGCAGTCGAGTCTCGTCGGACGAGCAGCTCCTTTCCACGCTGGTGCTGCGGCTGTGCACCGAACGCGCGCGACGCGCGGCGTGAGCGCGAGTGTACCACGATGAGAGCCATGATGGCGCTTGCATGCTTGGCGTGGCCGCCAATGTTTGCGTTGGCACAGGCGGACAGCGCGAGCGCATCCGATACCGCGGCCGCGGTGTACGCGCGCGCGCGACAGCTGGTCGTCAGCGGCAATGGCGCGGCTGGACGCGCGCTCGTCGATTCGCTGGTCTCCGCATCCGCGCCCGGTAGCAAGGCGTACGGCGAGGCGCTCTACTGGCGCGCGTCCCTCGCAGCCTCTGCGGCCGACGCGGAGCGTGATTACACACGGGTGATTGTGGAGTACCCGTTTTCGCCGCATACCGCAGATGCGCTCTACGCGCTCGCGCAGCTGGAGTCCTCTCGCGGCGAGCGGACCGCCGCGACCACGCACCTCGAGCGACTGCTCCTGGAATATCCGGATTATCGGGATCGCAGTCGTGCCGGCCTGCGATTGGGACAGCTGCTGCTGGACCAGGGCCGGCTCCCACGTGGCTGTGCGGTGCTTCTGCGCACCCGCGCGGGCGTCCCCGCATCCGCGGTCGAGTTGCGCAATCAGCTCGATTACTCTGCTAGCCGCTGTGTCGGCGTCGATACCGCCGCGGTGCTTTCGGCTGACAGTGTCGCCGCTAAGACGCCCGCCGTATCTGCGGGGGCGCCTCCGACTTCGAAACCCGCCGCCACGATACCGGCGACAGCGTTCAGTGTGCAAGTGGCCGCGTTCCAGACGCGTCGCGAGGCGGAACGACTTCAGGCCAAGCTCAGAACGCGTGGCTTCGCCGCGCGCGTGGTCGGCTCTGCCAAGCCGTTTCGCGTGCGGGTCGGTCGGTACGCCACGCGAGCCGATGCAGCGACCG
>CAZICQ010000059.1:4410-17802 GCA_964537775.1 uncultured Gemmatimonadaceae bacterium
AAGCCGTTTCGCGTGCGGGTCGGTCGGTACGCCACGCGAGCCGATGCAGCGACCGCGGCGCGGCGGATGAAAGCGAAAGGAATCGCGGGCTTTGTCACGACTGCCGAGGCGGAACAGAAATGACGGCGGTCCAGACGCCGCTCATGCAGCAGTACCGGGATATCAAGGCGAGGCATCAGAACGCGATCCTGTTTTTCCGCATGGGCGAGTTCTACGAGATGTTCTACGAGGATGCGGAGACCGCTTCTCGGATCCTGGGCCTGACGCTCACGGCGCGCAACAATGGAGGTGCGGCCGAGGTCCCGCTGGCCGGCATTCCGGTAAAGGCCGCGAGCGACTACCTGCGCCGGCTGGTGCGGCATGGCTACCGCGTGGCGATCTGCGAGCAGGTCGAGGATCCACGTGTGGCCAAGGGCGTCGTCCGCCGCGAGGTGATCGAGACCATCTCGCCCGGAGTGGCCTTTGCCGACGATCTTCTGGATGGAGCGCGAAACAACTTCGTGGTCTCCATCGGTGGAGGGGCGACGTCCCTCGTCGGCGTGGCGGCCGCCGACGTGTCCACGGGCGAGATGCGGCTCTTCATGGCCGTGGACGCCGAGCTGGATGCGCTGCTTGCTCGTTTGGCGCCGCGCGAGATTCTCGTCCCGCGCTCCTCTCGCGTCGTGTTGCCGCCGTCACGTGATCAGGCATTGATCACCGAACGCGAGCCGTGGGAGTTCGACGCTGCGCACGCTGCCGACGATCTGGCGCGGCAGTACGCCGTGCACTCGCTGGAGGGCATCGGCCTCACGGACGCCGATACGCCGGCGATCGGCGCGGCGGGTGCGCTCCTGCGCTACCTGCGCGAGCTGCAACCGGGCGGGCTGCCGCAACTGATGCGCCCCACGGTCGAGCGACCCGGCGGCGTGATGCCGCTGGACGAGATGACGCGTCGCAATCTGGAATTGGCCGAGTCCATGCGCGGAGGCGACTCCGAGGGCACGCTGCTCGCCGTGCTCGATCGGACACAGACGCCGATGGGCGCACGCTTGCTTCGGCGATGGCTGTTGGCGCCGCTTACCGACCGGGGGGCCATCGAATCGCGTCTCGGCGCTGTGGCGGTGCTCGTCGGCGATCCGCTGGCACGGCAGACGCTGCGCGAGGCGCTCGACGGGGTTCGTGACATCGAGCGCCTCGCGGCCAAAGCCGCTTCCGGGCGGAGCACGCCGCGCGAGCTCGGCGCTCTCGGCGTTTCGTTATGCAAGCTGCCGGACGTCGAACGCGCGGCGCGTCGCGTCGGGGCGGCCTCGCATATCGCCCGGCTGCTCGAGCGCTGGGATCCCTGTGCCGACGTCACGGCGCGGATCCACGAGACACTCGTCGAGCGTCCGCCGGCCACCATGGGCGACGATCCGACTATCGCCGCGGGCGTCGACGGCGATCTGGACTCGCTGCGGGCCCTCCGTGACGGTGGGCGCGACGCGATCGCCCGGATCCAGGCCGCCGAGCGCGATCGCACCGGCATCTCGTCCTTGAAGGTCGGCTTCAACAAGGTGTTCGGCTACTACATCGAGGTCACGAAGTCCAATCTGCACCTGGTGCCGAGCGACTATCAGCGCCGCCAAACGATCACGAACGGGGAGCGCTTCGTGACGCCGGCGCTCAAGGAGTACGAGGAGAAGATCCTGAGCGCGGCCGAGCGGATCGAGGCGCGCGAGCGTGAGCTCTTCGAGGCGGTTCGCACCGCTGCCGGCTGCGAGATCGCGCGGCTGCAGGCGGTGTCGCGCCATATCGCCGAGCTGGACGTCCTCTCGTCGCTGGCCGATGTCGCCGCCCGCGAGGGCTACGTCGCGCCGGAGCTCACCGACGATTTCGCGCTCGAGATCATGGCCGGCCGGCATCCCGTCGTCGAGCGCATGATGGAACGCGACAAGTTCATTCCCAACGACCTGCGACTCGCGGCGGATGCGCGCATCATCATCCTCACCGGACCGAACATGGCCGGCAAATCGACGATCCTGCGACAGGTGGGTCTCATCGTCTTGATGGCCCAGATGGGCAGCTTCGTCCCCGCCGCGTCGGCGCGCATCGGCATCGTCGACCGCGTCTTCACCCGCGTCGGGGCGACCGATAATCTCGTTCGTGGACAGTCGACCTTCATGGTCGAGATGGCGGAGACCAGCGCGATTCTCCACACGGCGACGGCTCGCAGCCTGGTCTTGCTCGACGAGATCGGGCGCGGCACGTCGACATACGATGGTGTCTCGATCGCCTGGGCTGTGAGCGAGTACGTTCACGATCGCATCGGCTGCAAGACCATCTTCGCCACTCATTATCACGAGCTGACGCAGCTCGCGCAGGAGCTGACGGCGCTGCGCAATTACAACGTGGCCGTGCGCGAGGCGGGCGATCAGGTGCTCTTTCTGCACAAGCTCGTACCGGGCGGCGCCGATCGCTCGTACGGCATCGAGGTGGGGCGCTTGGCGGGCCTGCCGGCGGCGGTGCTGGAGAGGGCGCGCGACGTGCTGAAGCTGCTGGAAGGTGAGCAGCTCGCCTCGCACCTCGCTCCGGGTGTCCATGCGCAGCGCGACGCGCGCGCGGCGGCCGAACAACTCGGCCTCTTCGTCGCCGCGCCGCATCCGGTGGTCGAGCGGCTGAAATCGCTCGAGGTGAACTCGATGACACCCCTCCAGGCGTTGGCCACGTTGGCGCAGCTGATCGACGAAGCCAGACAGGGAAGCGGCTAGTCCGAGGTCCTCGTACATTATCAGCATGGTCTCCGTCCACCGGCCACGCGGCGGTATTAGACGCCCGCTCCGCCTCACCGTCGGGTTCGCGCTCGCACTCGCCGCCTGTCTCGATGACAAACAAACGCAGCAGTTGGCGCAGAGCTTTCAGTCCACCGGCAACCACCCTGACCAGCCGCCGGTGATGCTCAATAGGGAATTACCCTTCCGCTATCCGGCAGCCCTTTATGCGCGCAGGGTGCAGGGCAACGTCACGCTGCGGCTGTTCATCGACGGCGGAGGTCGCGTCCATCCGGAGTCGACACGTGTCGAGGAGTCGAGCGGTTTCGGATCGCTCGACACGGCGGCAGTGCGGGGTGCGAGGGAGCTACGCTTCGCGCCCGCGAAGCTGCACGGCGATTCGATGGCTGTGACGATTCTATTTCCCGTATACTTCCGATATCCCGGCGCAGCGCCTCTGCCCGGTGACACGATTCTGAAGATGCGGCCGTCGGCGGGACGCACTCGATGATCGAACGTAATCGCGTCCCCTACGACAGCGTGCTCGAGACGATTGGCTGGACTCCACTCATCCGGCTGCACCGCGTCACGCGCGGCATTCGCACACCGGTGTACGCCAAAGCGGAGTTCTTCAATCCAGGAGGCTCGATCAAGGACCGCATTGGCCTGCCCATCATCGAGCGAGCGGAGCGCGACGGGCAGCTCAAACCGGGGGGCACAATTGTCGAGGGCACCAGCGGCAATACGGGGGTCGGGCTCGCGATCGCCGCGGCACTGAAGGGCTACAGGTGCATCTTCACGATGCCGGACAAGATGTCGCAGGAGAAGGTGCGGCTGCTCAAGGCGTTCGGCGCCGCGGTGATCATCACCCCAACTGCCGTGCCGCCCGATCATCCGGATAATTACGTCATGATGGCGAAACGGATCGCAAGCGAAACGCCGAACGCCGTCCTCGCCAATCAGTTCTATAATGATGCGAATCCGCAGGCGCACTTCGAGACAACAGGTCCGGAGATCTGGGAGCAGACGCAGGGACGCATCACGCATTTCGTGTATGCGGCGGGAACGGGGGGCACTCTCACTGGAGTGGGGCGATATCTCAAGTCGCAGAATCCGAAGATCGAGATCGTAGCAGGCGACCCGGTCGGGTCGATCCTCGCCGAGATGTGGCGTACCCGCGGCGAGTCAAAACCGGAAGGCGTGCCCTACAAGGTGGAGGGGATCGGCCAGGACAAGATACCCGGTACCCTCGACATGACCGTCGTCGATGACTTCATCACCGTGAGCGACAAGGAATCCTTCAACATGGCTCGGAGGCTCACGCGCGAGGAGGGATTGTTCTGCGGTGGATCGGCGGGGCTGATCACGCACGTGGCGCTTCATGTCGCGCGGCGTGTGGATGACCCTGACGCGTGCGTCGTGACCGTGCTGCCGGATACGGGTGAGCGCTACCTCTCCAAGCTCTATAGCGACGAATGGATGCGCGAGAATCAGCTCCTGGAGGCGGACCGCACCACCGTCGCCGGTGTGCTGCGCGGAAGAGAACCGTCGCAACAGCCGATCGTCAGTGTCGCCCCCGGCACGACAGTCCGCCAGGCACTGCGCCTGATGTCGCTGCACGACGTGTCGCAGCTGCCCGTCATGGAGGGTGCGAACTGTGTCGGTTCAGTGAGCGACTGGTCGTTGACGGCGAAAAGCCTCGATAACACGAAACTGCTCGACACGATGGTGGGTGAGGTGATGGATCCGCCCTTCCCGATGGTCAACGGCGAGCAGCCGGCGGATCAGGTCGCGAAGCTACTCTCCAAGTCCAATCCGGCGGTGCTGGTGCGGACCGATGGCGCGGTGACCGGCATCATCACGCGCTCCGACATGCTGAACTACCTCATGAGCCGATGAGCGATATGCGCCGCCGGCTCGCGCGACCGGCGTGAAGATCACGGTGCTCATGGGTGGCACGTCAGCCGAGCGGGACGTGTCGCTCGCGTCTGGGCTGCGCGTCGCTCACGCGTTGCGAAGTCGCGACCATGACGTGGTGTCGGTGGACACGGCGCACGGACCCCTCGCGCGCGAGCAGGAGCGCGCGATTCTGGAGGGTGTCGTCGTCAAGACCCAGCCGCCCTCGCAAGACGAGCTGGACGCGATGTCGCGCGAAACGCTTCCTCAGATGCTGCGCATCATCCCCGCGCTCCGTCAGAGCGACGTCACCTTCCTCGGCCTGCATGGCGGCTACGGGGAGGATGGAACGGTGCAGGCGCTGCTCGATCTCGCGCAGCTGCCATACACCGGCAGTGGGCACTTGGCGAGTGCGCTCGCCATGGATAAGGACTTGTCCAAGCAACTGTTCTGTGAGGCGGGCGTGCCCACGGCCGAATGGCGGATGATCACGCGGCGGGCGAGCGCGAGTGGTGCCGACGCGTCGCGGGAGATCGATCCGGAGGAGATCCTCGCGCTCGGAATGCCACTGGTCGTGAAGCCGTCGAAGCAAGGCTCTACTGTCGGCCTCACAGTGGTGAAGGATCCTGTCGCCATCGGCGAGGCGGTGCGGCTGGCATTCCGCTATGACGACGAAGTGATGGTCGAGCGCTTCATACCCGGGCGCGAGCTCACGGTCGCCATACTCGGCGATGATGCGCTGCCCGTTGGCGAAATAATTCCGAAGCACGAGATTTATGACTACGAGTGCAAGTACACCGCGGGTATGGCCGTGGAGGTTTTTCCGGCGAAGATCACGCCGGAACTGGCAGCGCGGGCGCAGGAGTTCGCCCGTCGCGCCTTTCGCGCGCTCAAGCTTCGCGGCTGTGCGCGAATCGATTTCCGCTTGACCACGGAGGGGGAGTTGTACTGTCTGGAGGCGAACACGCTGCCGGGAATGACGGCGACGAGCCTCGTTCCCCAAGCAGCGCAGGCAGCCGGGATCAGCTTCCCCGAGCTCTGTGAGCGCATCGTGCTGCTCGCGCTCGCTGGCCGGGATGGGAGGAGCGAACAATGACACAGGTGGCGGGACCGACTGCGGCACTCGCCGGTATTCCTGCCGGTCTGCAAGCCCAGGGCGTGTGGCTCGGCCGGCGACAATTGTTCGTGCGCTTTGCCGCGGAAGCGGAAACCGCCACGATGTACACGGCCGATGCACTGGCGAACGAAATCAAACGCACTACAGGTCGCACGGCGTTTCACTCGATCTCGGTGAGTGGGCGCGACCCGCTCTCCAATAACGAGTATCTATGCGCGGCATTCGAAAAGCAGCCAACGTCACTACCGGTGATGCTCGATTGTGACGGACAGCGGCCGGAAGCTATTGCCGAGCTTCGGAAAATTATTTCACTCGTGCAGATAACGCTGGAAGGCGCGGCACTGGACGCAATGACCGATCGCGGGATACAAAGTCTCGTGGCGGCAGACGACGCCGGAATGCAGAGCGCATTCGTGCTTGCGCCCGGTGAGCATACGAGTGACGCACAACTTCTGCGAATCGTCGAGCAAGCACGGGCGGCGAGTGCCGGCACGACGATCGTGATTCATCCGCCGGCGAGCGTGCCGATCGACAGAGATCGCCGCTGGATCACGTTGATCGAACGCGCAACGGGTCTGCACCGCGATACGCGCCTGGCACTTCGTCTTCCACCTCCGACCGGCATGAGGTGACGTAGAGCACATTCCGCAGGGCCGCACGATTGCCGCCATCCGCACTTCACCGCGGCGAGAGAAGTGGCATTCGCGCGCAGGAACTCCCACCGATCCAGCGTATATAATTCATCGCCTCTATTCTTCACCGATGTCTTCCGCCGCTCACCCTCCCGCCCCATCGCCGATCGATCAGGAACAGCCGCGCCTCACGCCTGCCGTGCAGGCGCTGATCGCGATCAACATCGCGTTCGCGTTCGTGCAGGCGACGGTTTGGCGCGCGGACGACATGATCGCGGCGCTCGGATTCCAGTGGGGGGACATCAGCGGTCGCTGGTGGACGGCGGTCACGTACATGTTCGTGCACGCGAACCTGTGGCATCTCGCGGCCAACATGTACGCGCTGTTCGCGTTCGGTCCGCGCCTCGAGCACGAGCTGGGCGCGAGACGCTTCCTGCGCTTCTACGCTCTCGCCGCGGCGGGCGGCCTCGTCTTTCATGCGCTGTTCGCGCGTACGGGCGTGCTCATCGGCGCGTCCGCGGCGGTGTTCGGCGTAATGGGCGCGTACGCGCTCCAATGGCCGAAGGACGAGCTGTATCTCTTCGGCATTGTGCCATTGCGCGTCTGGACAGTGGTGCTGCTGTTCTCGGCTTTCAACCTTGCGATGGGTCTTTACGCCGCCGGCCCAGCATCGGGTGTCGCGTATCTGGCGCACCTCGGCGGCTTCGCCGTCGCGTGGTTCTACATGCGCACCCCGCAGGGTGTCAGCATCGACCAGCTCCGGCAGCGCGTCTCCCAGGTGTCCGATAGCGACGATTCGCCGCCACGTGCCATTCCCCGCGCGCTGCCACGCTCGCGAGAGCGCCTGGATGAGGTCGACGAGATCGTGGCGAAGAGCAAGGCACTTGCAGCGAAGCACCCTACGGCCCTGACTCCCGTGCCCGCTCCGGCAGAGGTCAAGCCGGACGAGGTGAATCGGGTGTTGGACAAGATCTCCGCCCAGGGGCTCGAGAGCCTCACTGACGACGAGCGCCGCTTACTCGAGGAAATGTCGAAGCGGCTGAGGAAGAACTAGTCGACAGTCGTCGGTCGGCAGTCACCGCATCGGAAGTATCCTTCATCGAATCGTCATCCGCGCGCACTGGCGCGGCTAATGCACTCGAGGGATATTGGATTTGGGCCGGCGCATTTGTGCCGGTCAGCGCCGCCGGGAGAACGGCCTGGCGGTATTGCCCCCCGGGTATAACCCGGGGGGCTCTTTTCTTACTGTCGATTCTCGACCGGCGACTGACGACTGTCGACTGGCGACTGATTGCCGACTGCCGACTGAGGACGCCATCTTCTGGCAATGCCGAGACCAGATCTGCTGGAGACGTTCGCCAATCCCTATGCGGGACGCGAGTACGAGATCCGCATGGAATGTCCGGAGTTCACGTCGCTCTGTCCGCTCGGCGGCGTGGAATCCGATGCGGAAGAGCTCGAGCAGCTTCGCGGCGGCGCGCCCGACTTCGGTACCATCGTGATCACCTACGTCCCGGGCGAGCTGTGCCTGGAGCTCAAAAGTCTCAAGCTCTACCTCTGGAGCTTTCGCAACGACGGCATCTTCTATGAGCGTGCTGTCAATCGCATCCTCGATGATCTCGCCACCGCGTGCAAGCCACGCAGGATGGAGGTCGTCGGTGACTTCAATATCCGGGGCGGCATCAAGTCGGTCATTCGAGCTTCGACGACCCTCACCCGCGAGCCGCCGATCCAAACCACGAAGAGACGGAGACCGACAGGTGCATAACGCGAGCATCGTTCTCCTCCTTGCCGCAACAGTGTCGGCGACCGCATGCACTCACCCGACCACTGCCACACCCGCCGCCCCGCCGTCGCCGGCACCTGACGCGCGGCAAGCTTCGACATCCTTTCCTGGACTCGCAGCGATCCGCGAGTCGGACTTGCGTTCGGATCTCTATACCCTGGCCAGCGACGCGATGCGCGGCCGCGAAGCGGGAACGCTGGACGAATTGCGCGCGGCCATGTGGCTCGCGGATCGAGCACGCGCTGCCGGATTGGAGCCGGCCGGCAGCGACAGCACCTTCTTTCAGTTCTGGCCGATGCGACGCACGCGCATCGCGCCATCCAGCAAGGTCGTGATCGGAGGAGCGCCGCTCGTTCTCTGGAAGGACGTGGTGATCGTGGGGCGCTCACCCGCGGCCGTCGAGCTCCCGCTCGAGTTTGTGGGCGAGGGACGTCCGGAGGATCTCAGCGCCATCGATCTGCACGGCAAAGCCGCCGTTGTGTTGATGCACGCACCGTCGCCGTCACCACCGGCGGCCATGAGCCTCCGCGAATATCGTTATGCAAACCAGGCGATCGCGCAACAGTCGCGGGAGCTCGTGGCGCGGGGAGCGGGCGCGGTCGTCATCGTCGCGGACTCCGTCGGCAATACCGACATGGCGTGGGGCTTCGGCGGCGCGGCGTACTCCCGTGGCGCGTATGCTCTCGATACGGGTCTCGTGGTCCAGGCGGCGGCCGCCCCGCCGGTGCTCTGGGTGCGGCACGCGATGCTCGAGCCATTGCGACGTCCTGGCGCGCGGCTCATCGCGACCATCGCGACCGAGACCTTCTCCTATCCATCCCTCAATGTCGTGGGCCGCGTGGCCGGCACGGATCCGGCACGACGCGACGAGTACGTCCTCTTCAGCGGTCACCTGGACCACGACGGCGTTCGGTATCCGATAGACGGAGACTCGATCTGGAATGGCGCCGACGACAATGCTTCGACCAGCGTCGCCCTGCTGGCGATCGGAAGGGCGTTCCATGAGCACCCCGCAGCGCGTTCGGCGCTGTTCGTGTGGCATGGTGCGGAAGAGCGCGGCCTCCTCGGCTCGCGTTGGTTCGCGCTGCATCCCACGATTCCCATAGACGCGATCGTGGCGGTGCTCAACGGAGATATGATAGGACGCAACAACCCCGATAGCGCAGCGCTTCTCGGTGCGCAGCCGCCACACCGCAACTCGACCGATCTCGCCGCCCGCGCCCTCGAGGCGAATGCGCGCGTCTCGCACTTCGTGGTCGATACCACCTGGGACCGCCCCACACACCCCGAGGGCTGGTACTTCAGGAGCGATCATCTTCCCTACGCGCGCGCTGGCATTCCCGCATTGTTTTTCAGCACGTTGCTGCATCCCGACTATCACACGCCGCGCGACGAAGCACAGCGCATCGATTATCCGAAGCTCACGCGCATGACGGACTGGATCTACGCTACGGGATGGCTCGTGGCCAATGCACCCACGAGGCCACCGCTCGAGCCAGCATTCAAGCTCGAGCGGTGACCAGCGCTCAGAACGTGTACTTCGCCTGCAGTTGCAGCTGATACACCGACGGGATGTTGTTCGTGAAGAACTTCACGTACGTCGGGTTGAAGGTGTAGATCGGGTTCCCGTTCACGAGGTCCGGGCCCTGCCGGCCGGCCATCGTCAGGAGCGTCTGCGAGCCGAAGCCGGCGTACGCGGCCTTCCCCCAGTTCGAGTTGAGCAGGTTCAGGAAGTTGAACACCTGCAGTTCGACCGCGACGTTCTGCATGCCGATCGTCTTCAGCGACTGCCGCAGTGCAACGTTCAGCTGATTCACCCACGGATTGTCGCAGCTGTTGCGCGGCAGGAGCCGCCCACGGGTGTTGCGCAGGCACGGCGTGCCGTTGATGAAATCGTTGAATGCGGCCTGCTGCTCCGCAATCGACACCGTGCGCTTCGTTCCGTCGGCCTGCGTCAGTTGGAATGTCGTGAACTGGATCTCGTTCGGGTTGTACACGTCGCGCGGCACGTAGACAGGATCGTTGAGAGTAATACCGTCACCGTTCGGATCGCCGTTCACCACGTAATCGTACGGCGTGCCGGAGGCGCCGACGTAGAACAGGGTCAGGTCCGTCTTCGTCGGGAAGGAGTACGTGCCGGTGGCGACGATCTTGTGTCGCTGCTCGAAGATCGAACGCGTCGCGCTCATGTCGTTCTCGTCGCCCGCCCAGGCGCGACCGAAGCGATACTGCGAGAACGCCGTGCTCGATGTGAAGCTCATCGCATCGAACGCGCGGCCGTACGTGTAAAACAACGAGCCCTCGTAGTTGCCGCGGAACCGGCGGGTCAAGCCGGTGCTTACCTGATAGGCGTGATCGTTGGACTGATTCACGACGTCGAAGATCTGCGTGCGCCTGCCCGGTACGACCGACGGCGTGCCCGAGCCGCTGCCAGACGCCGTGCCGTAGATCGTTCGCCCGAACCGGTCGGTGCCGAGAGTAACACCCGTCGCGACGCCGGTGAGCGCGATGTTCTTGTAGAACAAGCCGTTCACGCCCCGCGTGTACATCCCCTCGACCGTGCCGATCCAGTTGTCGCCGAGCGCGCGGTCGTAGCCGAGCGTCGACCGGAGGTTCTGCGGGAACTTCAAGTTCTTGTTCAGCAGGTCGATCTCGCTCCCCGCTGCCGCCGTAAGGCCGTTTGCGCACTGGGTCGGCGGGCTCTGGATCGTCTGCGTGCTGAATTGCGGTGCGAGCGTTTTGTTGCACGTGAGCACCGCCACGCCGATGCTGCCCGAGTTCTGATAGGCGTTGCTGAGCCACACGAACGCAGGGCGGCCGCTGAACAATCCGATGCCGCCGCGCACCTGGTTCCGCTGATTGCCCGTTGCATCGTAGTTGAAGCCGATACGTGGCGACCACTCGATGTTCCCCGACGGAAGGTCGGCCGTGTTCCGGTTGTAGTAGAACAGGACGGAATCATTCGTCGGCGGCTTGTTCAAGAACACCGGCACGTCGGCGCGCAGGCCGTAGTTGATGTTCAGCCGCTGCGTCGCCGTCCACTCATCCTGGAGGTACACGCCGTAGAGATTGGCGCGGAACTTCACCGCGCCGCCGCCGGAGAGGGGCACGCCGATGATGTACTGGTTCGGCAGTCCCCTCGTCAGCGAGTCGACATTGCCGAACTGCCACACGCCATACGACGATTGCGTGAACAGATTACGGAAGCGCGTCAATTGGTTCTGCGTACCGACGGTGAAGCGATGCGCGCCGACCGGGATCGTCACGTTGTCCGTGAGCTCGACGATGTCCTGGTCGAGCTCGTTGCCCTGCGAGAAACGCTCCGCCCCCGTCACCACGTTGTAGTTGCCACTCACATTCTGCACGGTGACCATCGGGAACCGCGAGTTCGGCGTCCGGCGATCGCGTACGCCGGTATAGTTCACGAACAATTCGTTGAACGCGCCCCCGCCGAACAGTGTGCGAAGCTGCGCCACCGTACCGTTCTTCTTCGACACGAATTTGTAGCCGTTGTCGGACAGCGAGAAGCCACTCACCGACCGACTGAAGATGTCCTGGTCGGCGTACCCGTAATTCCAGTGGAAGACGAGCTGCGAGTTGTATGGCAGCTCGACATCCAGGCGGCCGAAGAAGTTCGTGAGCGGATTCTGGTTGTTCACCAGACCGCCGCTTCCACCGCGCATACCGTACGCCGAGAGCGCGCTGTTGATCGCGTCGACGTCGGCTTGCTGGAGCGACACCCCGGTCTGCCCGACGTAGGGCCCCGTTGCCGGCGTACTGCGGGCTTGCCATTCCGGCGTGAGGAAGAACAGCACTTTGTCCTTGATGATCGGCCCGCCGACGGAGAAGCCGTACTGCGACTGGTTGTACTTCGTGACCCACGGGTACAGGTCGCCGTGGCGGGAGAGCTGGTCGTTGCGGGTCGTACCGAAGAATGAGCCGTGGAGCTCGTTCGATCCGCTCTTCGTCACGGCGTTGATCGAAGCGCCGGCGAAGTAGCCCTGCCTAACGTCGAACGGCGACAGCAGCACCTGATACTCCTTCACGGCTTCGATGCCTATCGATTTGCCGTTCGCCTGGCCGCCGGGCTGGCCCGTCGACCCGAGGCCGAACACGTCGGCCTCGGTCGAGCCGTCGATCTGAACGTTATTGTACCGATAATTGGTGCCACCGCCGGAGATGTCCTGCTCACCCGTGCTGTAGTTGGTCACGACCGACACTTGCGGCGTCAGCTTCACGAAATCCGTGAAGTTCCGATTGAGCGATGGAAGCCGCCGCAGCATCGAGTCGGTGACGGTGTTGACGATGCCTGTATGCGTAGGCGAAATCACCGATGCGGTGCCGAGCTGCTCGGCGGTGACGGTCACGCCGGAGAGCTGTGCCGCCTGCGCATGCAGTTGGAAGTCCACACGCGTCGCCTGACCCAGAGAGACGTGCGCGTCTTGCGTGAGCGGCTGATAGCCGATGCGGCGCACGGTGATCGTGTAGTCACCCACCTCGAGGCCCGGCACCGTGTAGCGGCCGTCCGCGTGCGAGCTCACCGAGCCGGTGAAGCCGGTCAGCCGGTTCCTGACGCGAATCTGCGCCGCGTCCACGCCCTGCCCCTGGTCGCCGGTGATATTGCCGATGATGGCGCCTGTCGTGACGCCCTGCGCCGACAGCCGGGTCGTCCCCGTCGCGAGTGCCGCGAGCAGCGCTGCTCCCAGCGACCAACGTGGAATTCTCATAGACTGAACTTCCTGAGTTGAGGGGTGTACAGCAGGATGATTCCGGAGTGACAATGAAGCCGCACCGCTCCTCTACGGAGTCAATGCGCCGAACGTTATCGTGCGGACATACACACGCGGCGTGAGCCGGCGCGTCTGTTTATAGAATGGGGATGGTCGCGGCGGAAGTTCGCCCGACAGCGCAGACCCGGGAAAAAAAGCGCGGTATAATGTAGGATGGCGACGGCTACGGCGCGAGCGAGTTACGTGACCTTTACGTAGGCATTCCGCGTGGCCGCACGGTGATGGACACCCCACGGGGTCGCCACCATTGTATTATCGCCGTTAGCCGAGACCGCCGCCGGCGTCCAAGCTCGATGGGCGTTGGCCACCGCCGGGTTGAATTGACTGTGACTCGCCGTTTACCTTGTCCAGGCTCGCCTTCCCGGCGAGTTGGCGGCCAGGTAGCTCAGTTGGTAGAGCAGCGGACTGAAAATCCGCGTGTCGGCGGTTCGATTCCGTCCCTGGC
>CAZICQ010000060.1:0-17356 GCA_964537775.1 uncultured Gemmatimonadaceae bacterium
ACGTGCACGGTGCAGGCGCCGCACTGGCCATGGTCGCACCCCTTCTTCGGACCCGCAATGCCGGCGTACTCGCGTAACGCGTCGAGCAGCGTGACGCGCGAGTCGAGGCGCAGGGGAATGTCGCGACCATTGACGTGCAGAGTGACGTCCATCGTGCTTTCCGAGCTGTCGCCGACGGCGCGAGCGAGCTGCTCGGCGCGCGCCAGCCGTGTGGAGAGAACGAGACCGACCGCGGCGGCGAGCGTCGTCGCGACGAAGCTACGGCGCGTCACTGTCTGTTGCGACGCAGCGGCTGCCTTTGCTGGCGCGTTGCCGCCGATCTGGCGCCACGAAACGCGTCCCTGCTCGTCGATCGCGAAGACCGCCGGCTCATCACCCGCGCCAAAGGCGCGTGCGGCGTCGGAGGTGTCGGCGCACAGGATCAGCTCCACCGCCGCGTCCGTGGGCTTCACATTCTCGATCCACGACGGATCCCACGCGGCGGGATGGAAAGCGAGCACCACCGCCGAGCCACGCAAGCCGGACAGTCGGCGAGGCTGAGCCGTCACGTCAGGGGGCAGCGCAACGTCGGGCGCGACGTCGCCGACGGCGAGTGGCGTGGATCGGGAGGTATTTGGCATCCTGGGGCCGCTCCGGCGGGTCGCTACTCGGAGAAGTGTGCGCGTTTTGCGCGGCAAGAAGGATGCGAGCCAGACATGTCACCGCCGACGCGACCTGCCCTGAATCGCGTCGCGCGGTCGCTACCGACCAGCTCAATCAGTCATGATCCGAACCGCTGTCCCTGACGGATCCCGCGTGACGACGCCCCCGATCTCGCGCGTGACGGAATAGCCCGCGCGCTCGAGGCTGCGCGCGACATCGGCGACCATTGCATCGCCGGGCAGCACGATCTCCCACTCGAGCAACTGGGCGTCGGCAGCCGTGGGACGCGGCGCGTCACCCGCCCAGATGTTGGTGCCGAGGTGGTGATGGTATCCACCGGCGGAGAGAAAGAGCGCACCCGGATAGCTCCACACCACCTTGTCGAAGCCGAGCGCCGCGTGATAGAACGCTTCCGCCTCGGCGAGGCCGCCGACGTGCAGGTGCACGTGGCCCAGCGTCGTGCCCGCGGGCGCGCCCGTCCATGGCTCGTCGCCGGCGGCGGCCAGCAGATTCGGCAGATCGAGCGGTTTGGTGGTCATCGCCAGCTCACGCTGCGAATGCTTCCATGCGCTACGCGGCCGGTCCGCATAGACCTCGATCCCGAGGTTGTCGGGATCCTGCAGATAGATCGCTTCGCTGACGAAGTGATCCGACATGCCCGCCCGCACTCCGAGATCGTGCAAGTGCCGCGCGAAGCGGCCAAGGGCGCCGCGATCGGGGAGGAGGATCGCGAAGTGATAAAGACCGAGCAGCCCGCGGCGTGACACGGGACGAGTGCCGGGCTTCGCGTGGAGCTCGACGATGGGACGGTCCGTGCCGTCGGCGCCAAGCGCGGCCCAATCATCACCTTGCTCGAGCACGCGCAATCCGAGCACGTGCTGGTAGAACGAAAGCGAGCGCGAGAGATCCGCCACCTGAAGGCGCACGCGGCCGAGTCGCGTGTCGTCGGGCAGCCGAAAGGCTGGTGGTGCGATCCCGTACGGGAGTGTCTCAGCGGTTATCATCTGCGACCTGGACGCAATGAGATCATGCACGGCAATTTAGGTGTTATAACAACGAGCTTCAAGTCGCAGTGAGAGCGCAACCTGCTTGAGAGCGCTGACGTCCTGGGAGCGCTGACGTCCTGGGAGCGCTGACTGCGCGGGCTTTCCGACATGGCCGGCGGCAGTGCAAACCGGTTCGACACAAGCGGCTTTCCGGCCATCCTCGGACGCGCTGGCCCGCACCTTGTGTTAGGAGGGGGCGTAGGCAATCAGGCAGGAACGCCGTGTTTCATCCCTTCATCAGCTCGCAGTCCGCATCAGCCGGACGCCTCGGCGCCGGTGCGGTTTTCAGTATCGCCGCCCATGTCGTGCTCATCTCCGCCGCGGTCGCGGCAACAGCGGTCCCCAAGCACACAAAAATCAGCGATGGCGACGTCGTCGAACATCTGCGCTTCGCCGAGATTACGCGCTTCCGCGAGTCGCCGGCACGGCGCGTGAGGTCCCGCGTCGCGCCCTCAGCGGCGCGCGCAAACGCGACGAGGGTCCTGCCGCTGCCACCGCTGTCGAGTGTGCATCTCGAGCTGCCGGAATCCGTCGTGGAGCTGGCGACGGTCTCGGCGCCGACGGTCGATCTCGATTTCGGCGCGATGGCATCGAAGGCGATCGATTTTCTGGCTGATCCGTCCGAGTTCGTGCGCGGCGTCCTCGGTCGCAGCGGACAGGTGGCGCAGCGCGACGGCGCCTTCACCGAGGATGCCGTGGAAAAGGCGGTGATGCCCCGCCGCGGTAATCCGCCCCCGGATTATCCGCGGGCGCTGCAGAGCGCGCACATAGAGGACAGCTTCATCGTCACGTTCGTGGTCGATTCCACGGGCCAGGTGGACGCGAGCACGATGAACTTTCCGAATACCGTCCACCGCCTGCTCGTGGACGCCGTGCGCCGCGCGCTGACGCGCTCACGCTTCTATCCCGCCGAGCTCGCGGGCCGGCGCGTACGCCAGCTTGTCGAGCAGCGGTTCACGTTCATGCTGAAGGACTAGCGTTCGCGGTTGCGAAGAGCTGCGGACTTCGGACGCGGACCACCTGCGCACTGTGGACTGCGCACGTACTGCGGAGTTCGCACTCGGATTTCAATGGACGGTTGTCTGGATGAGTAGAAGGCGCCCCTCGCGATGCAGCCACGGTGGGGCACAATCTTGTTCTCCGGCCATTCGGCCATTCGGCCATTCGGCCATTCGGCGTTCACGGTTTCAGCGAGTAGAAGACGTCGATCCGCTGCTGCGACGGCTCCTCGCTCCAGTGGCCGTATACCTCCCAGCACACACCGGCAAGCTCGTGATCGTGCGCCTTGCACCACGTAACAACCGCGTCGTGTGCGTCACCCAACCGTGCGTAGTCGCCCCAGTGTGTCGCCGCTGCCGCGATCCCCGCCGGCGTCTCCGAGCACGTGACGCTAGCTGTTGGCGGAAAGGGGGCACGCGCTCCGACGCCGAACTCCACATCCACAGCCCCATCCGGCAAACAGCGGTAGACGAAGATGTTCTGGCCATCGAGCGAGATGCCATTGTCGTGGGCTACGGTGTACACCTGACCGAGAAACTCCGGGAACCGCCGCGGAACGTCGTGTATGGGCATACGAGTGCGCACCGACGCCATCAGTCGGGGCACCACGTGCTGGATCGAGACCGCGTAGGTCTTGCTTATCGCGCTCCTTCCATCGCCACGCCGTTGAAGAACAGCTTGAACGTCCCATGCGGCTGGCCGCGGAAGAGGACTTCGGGACCGTACATCACCACGCGGCCCTTGCCGATCGACGACTCGACCACGGCGGCGCCGCCGTCGAGGTACTGCTGTCCCCATGCCCAGCCGCTCTCGAGAACTCGGCGGCTGCCGTACCACGCCACTGCGGCCGTATGGCGCTGCGCCGCGTCCGGCGCGAGCCGGAACACCGGACTGTTGTCGAATACCACGTCGGCGTGGTCGGGCATGCCAAACGCGATCGGATTCGCGTTGTCGATCTCCACGCGCAGCAGTGACCCGGGAATGTAGAACTTCTCCGGCGGCAGGGGCCGTTCGGCTCCTTTGTCGATCTCGGCGAGATGGTTTGTCACGCCGGCGCCGAGTGGCTCGCCTAACGCCGTAGAGCTGCCGATCGTGAGCACAGTGCCACCGTTGCGAACGAAGTCACCGAGCCTTGGTACCGTCTTCTCGACCGTCACCTTGCCGAGCATGCCGCGGTATTCGGTGGGGATGCTGGCGACATCGATGCCCGGACCGCCGCCGGGGGTGTCGGCGCCGCTCTGCACGCGCATGCCACCCGATGCACTCGGCGGCGCCTTGCGATAGGCGCCATCAGGGAAGACCAGCACGTCGTAGCTCGCGTTCAGATTGCCGGCGTCGAGTCTTTGGGGGAAAACGAGCTGATACGAGAAGCCATACTGCTCGAGCAGCCAGCGCGTCCAGCCAGCGGGCATGAGGCCGCCGTAGATGTCCACGACACCCACGCGCACCGGGTGCAGCTCGAGCGTGCCCGCCGCCGGCGCCGCCGCGACCCCGTGAATCGTTAGGCCGAGCTCTTTTGCCGCTTGAGCCACGATCGCGTGTACCGGCGGCGCTGCGGGGATCCAGAGCGCGCCGGCGCCGAGCTCCTCGCCGTCGGCGATGAGCGGTGCCTTGCTCCAGAACACTCTGGCGCCGGCGGACAGCAGCCGATTGGCGAGAATGAACTGATCGTTCGTGCGATGGCTGACCAGATAGCCAGCCGGATTTGCCGCGCCGACCACGGCGCCGGCCGGCGCGTGCACCAGGCCATCGATCCTGGCGAACGGACCCTCGAACGCGTCGTACACGCGATCGTACTGCACGCCCATCTGCATGGCGAGCGTCCAGCCCGTGATGTCGTATGGCGGGATCGGCGGGCCGCCCGGATAGCGGAAGTCGTTCGGGTGATCCTGCGGCTCGAACATGTCGAGCACGTGCGCGCGGAAGGGCTGGTCCGACTTTACGACGTACGAGCCCACAGGATAGGTCTTTCCGTTAACGGTGAAGTCGCGCGTCGCACGGTCGACGTCGAGCCCCGTCTTGAGCAGCGCGTTCACGAACTTCGTCGCGGTGAGAAAGTCCGCCTGATTCGTGGGGATGATGTAGCCGCGCGGATCGCGGTACTTGGGATCGTGGAGCACACTCTGATACAGCGTCGCGGGGACGGCGTTGCCGCGAATGCCTGCTGTCGGAGCTGTGCCGGCGAGCGTCGCGCCACCGTTCGCCTCTTTCAGGGCTTCGATGCGCTGCGGCGTGATCGTCCACGAATCATGGCTGCCGGCGTCGATCGCGCGCTTGCCCTTGACGTACATGTCGTAGAGCAGGCGCTCGCGATTGCGCGACGCATAGTCCAGCACCGCGCGATTGTTTTCGACGTCGTAATCGATCGACTGCCGGTAGTGCCATGGTTGCGGCGGCGCCGGGAATGGGAGATCGCCCGTGGGCAGCTGGCGATCGGGGATGAGCGGAATCGCCGTCGGCGTTGGATCTCCGATGATCTCGGTGAGCAGGCCGATCGTGTTGTGGAAGTAGCCGATCGTGCGCAGCCCGCCGTTCCACCAGGTGGAGTAGTTGGAGAAGGAGCGCATCCCCGAGCCGGGCAGACCGTGCTCGATCAGCCGCGCGTGCATCGCCGCGCCCACCTCCTCGATCTCGACGGGGATGAGCGGATCGAAGTGATAATTGAATGGATCGCGGAAGGGCGGCATGAAGATCACCGCGCCCGTAACGTTGAAACCCGGCTGGTGATGGTTGTAGACGATCTCCGGAAACCATTCGAGGAACATGACACGGTTCATGTTCGTGGTCTCCGGCATGTTGCTGATGAAGAAGTCGCGGTTGTCGTCGTGGCCGATGTACTTGTTGTACAGCCGCGGCAGGCCGAGCAGCGATCGTTTGGTGGAGTCCGGCTCGCGCATGTACCACTTCGCCACCATCTCCTGTCCGTCGGGATTCGCCTGCACCGCGAGGAGGATGTCGTCCTCGAGGAAGCGCAGCGTCTCAGCGTCGGTGCGCGTCACCATCTGCCACACCGTCTCCATCAGCTGCTGCGATCCCACCGTTTCGGTCGCATGAAGGCCACCATCTTCCCACACGATCGCCTTCCCTTCCCGCGCGAGCGCGCGCGCCTGCTCGTCGGTGAGGTTACGAGCATGGGCGAGACGCGCGGCGATGTCGCGATAATGCTCGAGATTCGCGAGGTTCTTGGGCGACGAGATGATCGCCATGTACTGCGGCCGCCCCTCGGCGGTGGGGCCGATGTCGACGAGCTTCAGGCGGTCGGACTCGGCGGCGAGCTTCTTCCAGTGCGCCTCGAGCTGCGTGTAGGTCGCCATGTGGTAATCGTCGCCGATATTCCAGCCGAAGAGCTCCTTGAAGCTCGTCAGGTGCTTCGGGCTCTGGGCGGCGAGAACGGCGGGGAGCGCCGCGGCAGCGAGGGCGAGTCGGTGCGGGGCCGTGCATGACGATGGGAAGGAGGAGCGCATGCCGGTGGGGTGATGCGTGGGGGGGGGCGGGGCGGGGCGGGCGACGGCGGCGACATTGCCGCAGGAATGACGTAAGGTGAAGTACGGCCCAGCGCTTCGCCAGATTCCTCGTGCGGCGGCACCGGTGGCGACTTGCCGGTCGGCGAGCTCGATTCGTCCGCTCTTGGTCCGTATGATTGCCGGCGTGAAACGGACAGTGATGAACGTCGCGAGCACGGCTATGGAAGCACCGCCGCTCGGACTCGTCGTGGCGTTCGCATCGGCGGAAGCGGTCAGCCGCCGGCGCCGCGCCCGCCACATCGCGGTGAGTTAAGCGTCAAGATGGAACCGGAACGTCTGCAGTCCTTTGCTCGATTTCGTGTGGATCCGCGCGCGGATCCGCCCCGTGAGCTCGTCGCTCAGCTGGCGGGACGCTCCTTCGAGGCGGTGACGCTCGGTGAATCGGGCGCCGGCGTCTGGCGTTGCACGGCCGAGCACACGGCCCCGCTGTATCTGAAAGCGGCACCGATCGCGGCGGAGCTGTATCTCGAGGGCGCCTTCTTCACACTGCTCGACGAATTCTTTTGATGCCGCTCGCGCGAGGACCAGCCGGGAGGCGGCGTTGTCGTTAGCTGCGGACTTCGGACGCTGACCACCTGCGGACCAAGAGCTGCGGACTTCGGACGCTGACCACCTGCGCACTTCGGACTGCGGACGTACTGCGGACTACGCACTCGGATTTCAATGGACGGTTGTCTGGATAGAAGAAGCCGCCCCACCGCGATGCAGCCACGGTGGGCCGCAATCTTGTTGTCCGGCAGTGACGCGCTGATCTTCGGCCATTCGGCCATACGGCCCTTCGGCTCAGCCCCCAGCCCTCATCCCTAGGAATCGCGTTGCGAGCGCGGCCTGGCGTCGACAGTTTGTCCTTATGACGACGGCCACGTTTCGCACCGTTCGACGGCTGTTCGCGCTTGCGGTGCTCGCCTCCTGCAAAACCGGCGGTGCTCCCGCAGCCGCGGCTCCTTCCGGAACGACGGTTACCGCCACAGGAGCGATCACGGTGCCGTCGGCGTCCAACATCAGCGGCCAGCTCGCCCCCGGCACGACACCGCGCATGGTGGCCGTTGGCGACTCGATCTACCACGCCGGCTCCTGCCGCGACTGTCACGGTCCGAACGCCAAAGGGACGCCGCATGGGCCGGATCTCACGGCGGGCAAGTTCGTGCAGATCGACGGCAGCTATGCGCAGATCGTGAACATCATCACCACGGGCGTGCCGGAGAATCGGATCTTGGACATGTCATTCCCGGAGCCGATGCCGCCACGCGGTGGCGACAAGCCGGCGCTCACCGACGACCAGATCCGCTCGCTCGCGGCCTACGTCTACACGCTCAGTCACCACTGATCGCATCGTTCTGTCACTCGTCGCGTTCTTGCGATGATGCATGGCGCAGACGCCGAGGCGATGTTTCAACTGTGATCTGGTCAAGGACGTCAGGCGACGAGCATCTCGACCGCGCAGTCGAGATCATTGTGGGTGCGTTCCACCCGCGACGGATCGTGCTGTACGGCAGTCGCGCCCGCGGCGACCACCGGCCGGACAGCGATTACGACCTGTTCGTCGAGATCGAGACCGAGTCCCTGCGCGATACGTGGAACGAAATCGCGAAAGCCGCCGAATCTGGGGTACCCGGCATCAGTGTCGTGGTCAATACGCCAGATAGCTATGAACGGCGGTGCGAGGACGTCGGCACATTGGAGTATCAGATCGCCCTTGACGGCCGCGTGCTGTACGCGCGCGACGAGAGCGCCGCGCTGCTGCGCGGCGGCACCGCGTCGCGTGTTCGTGAAAGCGAAGAGATGCCGGCGTCAGTCAGCGAGTGGGTGGAAAAGGCCGACGAGGAGCTTCGAATCGTGCGGCAGGTTATCGAGAGTAACGTACCGAGCTGGGCGTCGATCTGCTTTCTGGCGCACGAGGCGGCGGAGAAGCTGGTGAAGGCGGCGATCGTCACGACGCACCAGCCGCCGCCGCGGCTGCACGCTCTCGTCACGCTGCTCTCACACTGTCCGGAGAACATGCGGCGCAACACGGACGTGGCGAGATGCTGCGAGCAGCTCGACGCGCTGTTCAAGGGCTCGCGCTACCCGGCCAAGACGGTAACACACAATGCGGATGCCGCGGTCACCGCATTCCAGGCTGCTGAATCGATACGCCGATACGTCGGCGCTGTAATCGATGCAGCGCGCACTCGTTAGACCGTGGGCGTCAATTCCGCTAAGCGGCTCGCGAGGTACCGCCGCTCCGGCTCCTGCTTCGTCAGACGCAGCGCACGGTCGTAGCTCTCCACCGCTTCCCGCGCGCGGCCGGCGCGCCGGCACAGCTCCGCGCGCGCGGAGTGCGCGAACTGATACTCGCGCAGGTCGCCGCGGCCGAGGATGATGTCGATGAGCGTTATGCCGGCCTCGGGCCCGTCGCGCATCGCCACGGCCACGGCGCGATTGAGCTCGATAACGGCGGACGGCTCGACCCGGAGCAGCACGTCGTACAAGCCGACGATCTGCCGCCAATCCGTGCTCGCTGCGTCGGGCGCCTCGGCGTGCACGGCCGCGATCGCCGCCTGCAGCGTATACGGACCGAAGCGGCGCGACGAGAGCGCCCGCTCCACCAGCGCGGCGCCTTCGGCGATCTGATCGCGCCGCCAGAGCGAGCGGTCCTGCTGGTCGAGCAGCACGAGCTCGCCGCCGGCGCCGACGCGTGCCAATCGACGCGCATCGTGGAGCAGCATCAGCGCCAGGAGGCCGATCGCTTCCGGTTCGGGAAGCAGCTCGACGATGAGCCGACCGAGCATGATCGCCTCAGCCGACAGGTCCTGGCGCAGCACCGCCTGGCCGGAGGTCGCGGAGTATCCCTCGTTGAATACGAGATAGACGACGTGGAGCACGGCGTCGAGACGCTCCGGAAGATCGGCGCGCGTCGGCACCTGGTAGGGGATTCGCGCGTCGCGGATCTTCGCCTTCGCACGCACGATCCGCTGCGCCATGGTCGGTGCGGGGACGAGAAACGCCCGTGCGATCTCCTCCGTGGTGAGACCGCAGACCTCGCGGAGGGTGAGGGCGACGCGCGCGTCCGTCGCCAACGCGGGATGGCAGCAGGTGAAGACGAGACGGATGCGGTCGTCTTCGACGCCGTCGTCGTCGATCTCGGCGGGCGCAGTGGTCAGTGCGGCGTAGCGCTGGAGCTGCGGCGCGAGCGTCTCGTCGAAGTGCGCCCGCCGGCGCAAACGGTCGATCGCCTTGAAGCGGCCGGTGGAGACGAGCCAGGCGAACGCGTTCGCCGGCACTCCCTCGTTAGGCCAGCGCTCCAGGGCCGCCGCGAATGCATCGTGCAGCGCCTCCTCGGCCATGTCGAAATCGTCGAGCAGGCGGATCAGTGTCGCGAGCACCCGACGCGACTCGGAGCGATACAGCGCCTCGATCCGCTCGCCCACCGTCGCGGCGGCGGCACCCAACCGCGTCACGGCGCCGCCACCGCGCATCGCATGCGCACGGCCTTAGGTCTGGTTGAACTCCATGATCGGCCGCACCTCGATCGCCCCGAGCCGCGCCGACGGGATCCTCGACGCCACCTGGATCGCGTCGTTGAGGTCCTTCGCCTCGATGAGGTAGTAGCCGCCGAGCTGCTCCTTGGTCTCGACGAAGGGACCGTCGGTCGTCGAGAGCTTGCCGTTGCGCACGCGCACCGTGGTCGCTGTCTGCGTCGGCTGCAGGGCATTGCCGCCAAGGTAGTGGCCGTCACTGCGAATGCTCTCGCTGAAGGCGAAGTATTCGCCGCGGAAGCGGTCGGCCTGCTCCTTCGACATTGCCTGCCACTGCTTCTCGTTGTCATAGATCAGGCACAGGTACTTCATCGCTATCCTCCGGGTGGGGTGAAGAATGTGCTCGGAGATAGTCGAATGGCGACCTGGGAAATCGACATAAGGACGCAACAGCTTGAGGGCGCTGACGCCCGAACGGCGCGGACGCCCTGAAAGCGCTAACGGCGGCATCTCCATTCCGACAACCGTCCACTGAAATCCGAGTCCGCGTCCGCAGTACGTCCGAAGTTCGCAGTGCGCAGTTGGTCAGCGTCCGAAGTCCGCAGTTCCCGTCGGCCGTCAGTCTGACGTCATGATGAACAACGGCGCTCCATCAAAATCGTAGATCGGGCGCAACCGGTCGGTGTTGTAGTACTTCGGTACGTCTACGACCTTCTTCTCCGACGTCACGCTCGTGATCGGCACGCTGTCGTAGAAGCCTTTATGAATGCTGACGAGGCGGCCGTATTGCTTCTTCAGGATCAGGTCGAGGGCGAGGTTGCCGAACGCCATCGGGACGATCGAGTCGAGGGCGTCGGGATCGCCGGAGCGGACGAGATAGCCGAGGCGCTGGTTCACGACGTCGATGCGGCGGCCATTGTTGAACTTCGGCGAATATTCCTTCAGCGCGGCGGCGACGCGGTCGCCGATGCCGCCAAGCTTGCGGTGGCCGAACATGTCGACCTCCTCGCCCTCGAAGCTCATGCCGTCGTGTGTCGTCAGGCGGGCGCCCTCCGACACCAGCACCACCGAGTACCGGCTCGGATTGCGATTGCGGTCGTAGGTGAGGAGCTCGGCGAGCTGCTCGAGGTCGCAGGGGTGCTCGGGAATGACGCAGCGATCGGCGGCGCCCGCCATCGTCGGCAGCAGCGCAGTGAACCCGGCGTAACGGCCGAACACCTCGATGACGAGGAAGCGCTCGTGGGATCCCGCCGATGTCCGAAGGCTGTGCGTGAGCTCGATCGTGCGCGTCACGCACGTGCTGAAGCCGATGCAGTAGTCGGTGCCGTAGACATCGTTGTCCATCGTCTTCGGGATGGCAACGACGTGGACACCCTCGTCGTGCAGGCGCTTGCCGTAGCTCAGCGTGTCGTCGCCGCCGATGGGGATGAGGACGTCGACGCCGATGTGCTCGAGGTTCCGCAGGACGTCTTTCGTGATGTCGTTGATCTTCTCCTTGTAGCCCTCGAGATCCTTCGGCAGCCGCTCGCGCGGGAGGTGGCTCGGCCGCGTCCGCGACGTGTGCAGAAAGGTGCCGCCGGTACGGCCGGCGCGATTCACCTCCGCCTCCGTGAGGACCTGCACGTTCTCGCTGTTGTCGGCGCCCTCGTCGCGACCATAATCCACGAGACCGGCCCAGCCGCGGCGGATGCCGACAACGCGATATCCCTCGCGCAGGGCGCGAATGGTGATCGCCCGGATGGCCGGATTGAGACCGGGCACGTCTCCGCCCCCGGTCAGAATCGCTATCGTACCGCGGCTATTCGGCATGGGTCAGAGCAGTCGAGAGTCGAGAGTCGAGAGTCGAGAGTCGAGAGTCGAGAGTCGTCAGTCGTCAGTCGTTAGCCGACTGATCATCGAAAGAAACGACCTGATGCCCAGTAAGCTAACAAGGTCTGGCGAGCGCCATCACGACGGAGTCGCGGAGGCGAGAGGGCTCGGTGGAAGACAGCTTGTTCAGGGGACGGGATTTTTCCCGGCCGTCATGGTATATCTGCAGCGGATGCTTTCGCCGGGGTGCGTATGCGGATCGAGATCGGCCACCGTCGTCTGTCACGCCGCGAGTTCATCGCCTGCGCCGTCGTAACCGGAGTCGGGCTCCTGGCGCTTCGGCGCGTCGCGCCGGCGGATCCTGCGGAGGTCGAGATCGTCGACTTCAGCGACGCCGGCGCGCGGTTAGGCAAGATCCGCGTGGCGAAGGTGGTGAAGAGCGATGCGGAGTGGCAGAGGCAGTTGTCGCCGCTCGCGTATCGGATCACGCGGCGCGCCGGCACCGAGTATCCATTCACCGGCGCGTACTGGAATCTGCACGAGAAGGGGATCTTCCGCTGCATCTGCTGCGGCACCGCGCTGTTCAGCTCAGCCAACAAGTTCGATTCCGGCACCGGCTGGCCGAGCTTCTGGCAGCCGATCGCGGCGGAGAATGTCATCGGGCCGAGGCGCACCAGTCCCGGTGCGGACGAAACGGAAGTCGTGTGCACACGTTGCGACGCGCATCTCGGCGACATCTTCGATGATGGCCCGCGGCCGACGGGGCTTCGGTACTGCATCGACTCCATCGCGCTGCGCTTCGTGAAGATCTGACGGAGGAGGCCAATGTCGGCTGATCGTTCGCGCGCCCGCCGCGCGGCCGTGACGATGCGCCACGCCGCAGTTCTGTGGCTCCTGACAGTCTGTGATTGCAGCTCCACGGGGCGGCCGATCGCCGCGCCGCCGGCGCCGCAAACGACGCGCATCGAAGGGAACGGCACCTCGGTAACGCTCACGAGCCTTCCCAGCGGGTCGGTGTCCGAGGCGACGGTGTCGGACTCGCTCGGCAGAGTGTGGGCGGTGCTGCCCTTCGTCTATCGCTCCATCGGTGTGCCGACGACGACCGCCGACGCGACGAGCCATGTCTTTGGCACGGAAGGCATCAAAGTGCGTCGCGAGCTCGCCCACGTGCCGCTGAGCCGCTTCCTCGACTGCGGCATGGCGCAGGGCGCGTCGAGCGCCGACTCGTACGACGTGAGCCTCGCTGTCCTCACGCAACTGCAGCCGGACGGCGCAGGCGGGACGCGCATCGCGACAGGCGTGGAGGCGACGGCACGACCGGTCATGTTCTCGGGCGAGGCGGTTCGCTGTACGTCGAAGGGCGTGCTCGAGCAGCGGATTCTCGAGGCGATCAGGGCGCAGCTGCGCACTCGTTAGGGGCAGTCGGCAGTCGGCAGTCGGCAGTCGTCCGCCGCCAGGTGTCGGGCGCCAGCGCTCGTCGTGTATGTCGGCCCATACGTAACGATGCTGTTGCACTGCGGCTGCTCCTCTCGCGCGCCACGCGTTCTGCCTCTATAGTAGGCGCGTGAGTACGCCCCCTCCCTCGACCACCCCCGCCCCCTCCGGCCCGGATCTGTCGCGGCTGCGCATCGACCGTGATGTGCCGCCGCCCGTGCGGCGCGCGTTCCGGCGCAATGTCGTTATCGCGCTGGTCGCGACGGTCCTCATCGGCGGCGCGATGTTCTTCGCCCGCCGATCGGCGGCGGTGCCGGTCCAGGTCCTGACGGTACAGGCGAGCACGAGCGGAGCGGGAGCTGCGGGTGCAGGCGGTAACGAAGCGGCGGTGACCGCGAACGGTTACGTCGTCGCGCGAACACGCGCCGCCGTGTCGGCGAAAGTGCCCGGGCGGCTCGCCTTCCTCGGCGTCAGCGAGGGCTCGTTCGTTAGGCGCGGCGACGTGATCGCGCGTTTGGAGAACGCGGACTTCCAGGCGCAGGTGGCCGAAGCCGAGGCGAATCTGTCGAGCCTGCGCACCGCGCTCGCGGAGATGGAGGCTGACCGCGACCAGCAGCAGCGGGACGACGCGCGCGTGCGCGACATCCACGCGCAGAATCCGCGGCTGGTGTCGACGCAGGAGGTGGAGGCGGCGGACACGCGGCTCGCGCAGGCGGTGGCGCGCGCGCGCACGGCGGCGGCACGCATGGACGCCGCCGCGGCGACCTTGCATTTCGCGCAGGCGAGTCTCGACAACACGATCATTCACGCACCATTCGCCGGCACGGTCTTGAAGAAGGAGGCGGAGGTGGGGGAGGTGGTGGCACCCTCCGTCGGCGGCGGCCTCACGCGCGGCGCGGTGGTGACGCTCGCGGATCTGACGACCCTCGAGGTCGAGGTGGATGTGAACGAGGCGTACATCGCGCGCGTGAAGCGCGACCAGCCGGCGCGCATCACGCTGGACGCCTACCCCGACACGACCTTCCGCGGGCGCGTGCGTCAGGTGGTGCCGACGGCGGACCGGCAGCGCGCGACGGTGCAGGTGAAGGTCGCGATTCTCGATCACGATCCGCGCATCCTGCCGGAGATGGCCGCCCGCGTGGATTTCCTGGAGCGCGACACGACGGCGCGCCAGGCGGGGGCACCGCTCCCGCCCGCGGTGCGACGCATCCGGTTGCCGGCAGCGGCGGTGCACGAGCTGGACGGACACACGATCGTGTGGCTCGTCCGGCAGGGACAGCTCGAGTCACACGCTGTCGATGCGGCGCCGGTGAGCGGCGGATTTCGCGAGATCCGCGGCGGTCTCGCCGGCGGCGAACAGGTGCTGACCGGCGGCGTGGCCGAGCCGCACGCCGGCATGCGGGTACAGGTGACGCAACCCTAACGAGTGGAGCGGCAGATGGCCCTGGTCGAGATCCGTGACGTGTACAAGAGCTTCCAGCGCGAGGCGCAGCACATCGACGTCTTCACCGCGCTGACGCTCGACATCACCGAAGGCAGCTTCACCGCGTTGATGGGACCGTCGGGATCCGGCAAATCGACGCTGCTGAACCTCCTCGCCGGATTGGACAAGCCGACGCGCGGCAGCGTGCGGGTCGCCGGCGCGGAGGTGAGCGCTATGTCGGCGGCGCAGCTCGCACCATGGCGCGCGCGCCACATCGGTTTCGTCTTCCAGCAGCTCAACCTGCTGCCGGTGCTGACGGCGTATCAGAACGCCGAGCTGCCGCTGCTGCTCACCCGCCTCTCGCGGAAGGAGCGGGAGGAGCGGGTGCGGCTCGCATTAGGCGTCGTCGGGCTCGAGGACCGCATGGACCATTATCCGCGCCAGTTGTCCGGCGGCCAGGAGCAGCGCGTCGCGATCGCGCGCGCGATCGTCGCCGACCCGACGCTGATCCTGCTCGACGAGCCCACCGGGCAGCTCGATGCGAAGAGCTCGACGGAGGTGCTGGCGCTGCTGCGGCGGCTCAACGACGAGTTCCACAAGACGATCGTGATGGTGACGCACGACGCCCACGCGGCCGCCGAAGCGCAGACCGTGCTCCACCTGGAGAAGGGCGAGCTGATCGAGAAAGCGCCGGTGCGCGCGCCACCGGGTGTCCTGGTATGAAATACCTGCCGCTCATCATCGGCAACCTGCGGCGACGGAAGCTGCGCACGTCGCTGACGATCATCGGCGTCGCGCTGGGACTATTCCTGTTCGCGTCGCTGCGTACGGTCGTGACCACGCTCGAAGCGACATCGCGCTGGGGCAGCGTGCGGCGCCTGGTGGTGCTCAACGCCACGGGCATCGTGTTCCCTCTCCCCCTCGGCTACGCCAACCGTTTGGCATCGATGCCGGGCGTGGACGCGGTGAGCTGGGCCAACTGGTTCGGCGGCAAGTACGGCGACGGGAAGCGCTTCTTCGCCAACTTCGCCGTGGAACCGAAGAGCTACCTGGACATGTATCCGGAGATGTCGCTGCCGGCGGATCAGCGAGAGGCATTCCTGCGCGACAAGTCGTCGGCGATCATCGGCAAGCGGTTGATCGACTACTTCGGCTGGCGCCTCGGCCAGAATGTCACGCTGCAAGGCACGATCTTCCCCGGCGATTGGACGTTCACGATTCGCGGGATCTATACGCCGTCGGACAAGGCGATCGGTGACGACATGCTGCTCTTCCACCACGACTACCTGGACGAGAAGAACGGCAGGGCCGGCGTCGTTGGATGGTACGTCGTGCGAATCAAGGATCCGAACAGTGCCGCCGCGATCGGCCGGGCGATCGACGACCGCTTCCGCAACTCGAACGCGCCGACCAAGACGGGTACCGAGCAGGCGTTCAACGCGAGCTTCGCGACCATGTGGGGGAATGTGAGCCTGCTGATGGGGACGATCGGCCTGGCGGTGGTGTTCGCGATCCTGCTCGTCGCGGCGAACGCGATGATGATGAGCGCGCGCGAGCGCACGCGAGAGATCGCCGTCCTGAAGACCGTGGGCTTCTCCGACCGGACGCTGTTCGCATTGATGATGGTCGAGGCAGGATTCATCGCGATCACGGGCTCGGTGATCGGGCTTGGCGCCGCCAAGCTCCTCTATCGGGCGACCAACTTCAACGCGGCGGGCTTCCTGCCCGGATTCGACGTCGCGCCGCAGACGCTGCTGATCGGATTCGGGGTGGCGCTGCTGCTGATGCTTGCGAGCGGTCTGGCGCCGGCGCTCCGCGCGGCGCGTCTTCCCGTGGTCCAGGCGCTGAGGCGGGTGGAATGAAGATTCCAATCATCTACAACGTGCGGAGCGTGCTGCAACGCCCGTTGTCGACGGGGCTCACCGCGTTAGGCGTGGGACTGGTGGTCGCCGTGTTCATTGGCATGCTCGCGTTGGCGAACGGCTTCCGCGCCGCGCTCGCGCGCACCGGCTCCCCGGACAACGTGCTGCTCCTCCGCCGGGGCGCGGATTCGGAGCTGTCGAGCGGGCTGTCGCGCGAGGCGGCGTCGCTGGTGGCGGCGTCGCCGCACGTCGCACTCGACGCCGCAGGGAAGCCGCTGGTGAGCCCGGAGGTATACGTCATCGTCCCCCTGCACCGCGTGGGCGAGGATACCTCGCACGTGACGAACGTGGTCGCGCGCGGTGTGAGCGATCGCGTCTGGGCCGTGCGCCAGAACGTGCGTATCGTCGAAGGGCATGTGCCGCGCTCGGGCCGCTCGGAGGTCTGCGTCGGGCAGCGTATCGTCGGCCGGATCATGAACACGGCGATCGGCAACACGCTGCGCTTCGCCGGCCGCGATTGGCTTGTGGTGTGTCATTTCAGCGCCGGCGGCTCGGCGTTCGAGTCGGAGATCTGGGGGGAGAACGAGCAATTCATGCCCGTGTTTCGTGGTGAGGTCTTCCAGTCGATCACCTTCCGGCTGCGAGACCCGGCCGCGTTCGACGAAGCCAAACGCGCGCTCGAGGCGGACCGCCAGCTAACGGTGGACGCACACCGGGAATCGGAATTTTACGTCGAGCAGTCGAAGCTGCTGGGCAGCATCCTGCGCGTGCTGGCGGTGTTGATCACGAGCATCATGGCGGTAGGCGCGGTGTTCGGCGCCGTCAATACGATGTACGCAGCGGTGTCGTCGCGCACCGCCGAGATCGCGGTGCTCCTCACGCTCGGATTCCACCCACGCAGCGTACTGGCGAGCTTTCTCGCCGAGTCGGCCCTGATCGCGGCGATCGGCGGCGTGATCGGGTGCGTGCTCGCGCTGCCGATCAACGGCATCGTGACGAGCACCACGAACTGGGCGAGCTTCAGCGAGATCGCCTTCAGCTTCCGGGTGACGCCCGGCCTGCTCCTCGCCGGTCTCGTGTTCGCTGTGGCAATGGGGCTGATCGGCGGCTTCTTTCCCGCGCGCGGGGCGGCGCGGATGCCGGTGGTGGAGGCTTTGAG
>CAZICQ010000061.1:0-16768 GCA_964537775.1 uncultured Gemmatimonadaceae bacterium
ATGCCCCAAACTAGGGCTCGTGTGAGGTGTCCATCAAACCGGGTCAACTCCAACGCCCTAAGAGCGCAACGCCCTAAGAGCGCTGACTGCGCGGCGCCCAGTGCTATCGGCTCGGTGGCGCGGCTTGCAGTGTGCGATGACCGAAAGGTAAGCTGAGTCGAACGGCGATTCGCGACGCAGGACATTTACTCTAGAAGGCGATCATGTCACGCAACGGCGACTCTGGCGCGGCGGGGGAGAGCGAGCGCCAGCGGATCGTGAACGACGAAGTTCGCGCTGCGCGCGACGAACCAAATCACGGGGACGGCGTACTGCCGGAATCCCCGGCGGAGCTCACCGGAGAAGCCGTCGAGATCGGGAAGCGCAGTAGGGTCGCTGGCGGTGTGCCGGCCATTCTCGATGCGGTGAAGTTCGCCTACCGCAACATGGGCGTCGTGAAAGGCGTGCGCCTGCTCAAGCAGCTCAACCAGGTGAATGGTTTCGATTGTCCTGGTTGTGCGTGGCCCGACCCTCCCGCCGGCGAGCGCACGCTCAACGAGTACTGCGAGAATGGGGCGAAAGCGGCCAGCGAGGAGAACACCCGCAAGCTAGTGGAGCCGGCGTTCTTCCGCGAGCACAGCGTGTCCGAGCTCTCGCAGCGCAGCGATTACTGGTTGGCGCAGCAGGGGCGGATCAGCGAGCCGATGGTGCTGCGCAAAGGCGCCACGCACTACGCCCCGATCTCCTGGGACGACGCGTTCGACCTCATTGCTCGAACGCTGAACTCGCTCGACGATCCGAACGAGGCGGCATTTTACACGTCGGGCCGAACCGCCAACGAGACGGCATTCCTCTACCAGCTGTTCGCGCGCCAGCTCGGAACGAACAATCTCCCCGACTGCTCGAACATGTGCCACGAGTCGAGCGGCACGGCGCTGACGGAATCGATCGGCATTGGCAAGGGGACGGTGACGCTCGAGGACATCCACGAGGCTGGCGTCGTGATCGACCTTGGTCACAATCCGGGGACCTGTCACCCGCGGATGCTGACCGCGCTGCAGATGACGAAGAAGAACGGCGGCAAGATCATCGCCATCAATCCGCTCGCTGAGACGGGGTTGATGCGGTTCCAGCATCCGCAGCACGTGACTGACGTACTGACGGGCCGTTCGACTCAAATTGCCGATCTGTACTTGCCGGTACGCATCAACGGCGACGTCGCAATTCTGCAGGGCATCATGAAGGAAATGCTCACCGCCGAAGACGCGGCGCCCGGAACCGTGTTCGATCACAAGTTCATCCGGCAGCACACGATCGGCTTCGACGACTATATCGCGCATCTTCGTCAGGTCGACTGGAACGTCATTGTCGAGGAGAGCGGAATCTCGCGCGAGCGGATCGCGCAAGCCGCGCGGCTGGTGATGAGCAGCGACCGGCTGGTGGTCGCATGGGCGATGGGGCTCACGCAGCACAAGAACGCGGTGGGCTCCATCCAGGAGTGCGTGAATCTCCTGCTGCTCAAGGGCGCGATCGGCCGGAGGGGCGCCGGTGCCCTGCCGGTGCGCGGTCACAGCAACGTGCAGGGCGACCGCACGATGGGCATCTGGGAACGCATGTCGCCGCGGTTCCTCGACGCGCTCGGTAAGGAGTTCCACTTCGAGCCGCCGAAGAAGGCTGGCTACGACACGGTCGACACGCTCCGCGCGATGCACGACGGCAGGGTGAAAGTTCTCGTTGCCATGGGCGGCAACTTCCTATCGGCGACCCCTGACACGGAGTACGGAGCGGCGGCACTGCGCCGCTGCCGCCTAACGGCACACGTGGCGATCAAGCTGAATCGCTCGCACCTGGTCGCCGGCGAAGAAGCGCTGATCCTGCCGACGCTCGGCCGCACGGAGCGCGACGTCCAGGGTGGCAAAGTGCAGTTCGTCACGGTCGAGAACTCGATGGGAATCGTGAGCAGCTCGCGCGGCAGGCTCGATCCTCCCTCCGAAAAGCTGCTCGCCGAGCCGGTCATCGTCGCACGCATGGCGAAGGCGACGCTTGCGGGGAGGCGGCGCTCCTCGGTGGATTGGGATGCGCTCGTTGGCGATTACGACCGAATCAGAGATCACATCGAGCACGTGGTCCCAGGCTTCGAGGACTTCAACCGCCGGGTGCGGGAGCCAGGCGGGTTTTATCTCCCGAACGCGGCGCGCGACAAGCGCGAGTGGGCCACGCAAACCGGGAAGGCGATGTTCGCCATTCACGAAATCCCGCGCACGACGCTCGAGCCGGGACAGCTCGTCCTGACGTCGGTGAGAAGTCACGACCAGTTCAACACGACGATATATGGTTTGCGTGACCGATATCGCGGCGTGGACGGCGAGCGGCGCGTCGTGTTCATGAATCCGGCGGACATCGACGCGCTCGGGCTGCAGGCGCGACAAGTCGTGGATCTCACCAGCCACTTTCGCGGCGAGACGCGCGTGGCGCGGCAGTTCATCGTCGTGCCATACGAGATCCCGCGGCAATGCGCGGCCACATACTATCCCGAGGCGAACGTGCTCGTACCGATCGACAGCGTGGCCGAACGCAGCAACACTCCCACGTCCAAGTACATCGTGATCACCGTCGCGCCCTCCGGGCGCACACACCGATTCGACTACGACCGCGTGGAAAGCGCGCAGCCGAGGATGACATCATGACCCGAACATCCGGTGGTGTGTTGACCGACCCTTTCGACTTGCGGCGCATCGGGTACGCGTCGACGTCAGCCGTGGTGTGCGGCACTCGCATCGACGGCGGGATCGCCATGCCGGTGACGGAAGCGCTCGCCGAAGAAACGCCGGTGACGCTCGCGTACAATCTCGCGCCACATGCGGTGATGATGGCGACGCCGGCCGACCTCGAGGACTTCGCAATCGGCTTCTCGCTCACGGAGGGGCTGGTCGCCGATGCGTCCGAGATTACGCGGGTGTCCGTGGTACGTTACGGCCGTGCGATCGAGTTGCAAATGGTGGTTACGTCGGAAGCCGCGGCGGCCGCGGCGTCGCAGGGGATGGGACGCACGTTCGCCGGCCGGACGGGTTGTGGACTGTGCGGCAGTGCCGACGTCGAGCGCGTACTTCGTAGGCTGCCAAATGTCGAGAGCGCCGCGCGCATCACTACGTCCGCCGTGACGCGCGCGATGCGGGATCTCACTCGACGGCAGCCACTCAACGACACGACGGGCGCGGTACACGCCGCAGCGTGGGCGCGGCTCGACGGAACGATCCACCACGTTCGTGAGGATGTGGGGAGACACAACGCGCTCGACAAGCTCGTCGGCGCGGTCGTGCGCGCGCGGGAGCCGGTGCATGACGGGTTCGTCGTGATCACGAGCCGCGCCAGCTTCGAGCTGGTGCAGAAGGCGGCGATCCTCGGCGCGCCCCTGCTGGCCGCCGTGTCGGCTCCGACGGCGCTCGCGGTTCGCGTCGCTCACTGCGTGCAACTGACGCTAGCCGGCTTTGCTCGTGACGAACGGCTGACGGTCTACACGCACCCGCAGCGCGTCGAAACGCCGGACTATTTGTCGAGCGATGATCCGCCGCCCTTGGCCGCACGGATGGGCTGATAGGTCGCGCTCCCATTCGGGTGCAACGCGTCGGGCGTAGGGATGAGAGCGATCTTTCCATCGCCCTCGAGAATCGCCCATTCCACCTGATCGAGCTGTGCCAACCCGACCTTGTGCATCGCTGAAAAGATGTCGTCGGGCGAGATCCGCTCGCGGTTGAGGTGCGCCTCGACGAACGCGCCGCGGCACACCAGCACCCTGGGCCGCGCTTGCATCACGCGGGAGAAGCCGATGAAGCGATAGCTGGCGGCGCTCGTGAGAAAGACGAGTACAAACAGCGTCGTGGCTCCAATCATGGCGTTGGTCATCGAGTAGTCCTGCCGCGTGAGAGCGCGCGAGAACAGCTGCGGAATGAACAGCAGCGTCACGAGCTCGAACGGTGACATTTGTGTGAGCTCGCGCTTCCCAAGTACACGGAAGCAGGCCCAGACCACGACATAGACGACAAACACACGGACGACCGTTTCCATCGTTCCTCCCATCGGCGGACCTGGTCAGGGAAACACGAGCGTCGAGAGCGACACGGCTATGCTGTCGGTGCGCGTGGACGCGCCGACGCGGCCGCGTTGTCGTCCGTAGCGATCAGCCACCAGCTCGACGGTGATCAGGCGCGACTCGTTTGGCCGCACTCGGACCAGGTCGACGGCGAACGCGGTGCGCGGCGCCGGCTCGATGCGGACATTCACGAATCGGGTCACGTACGCGCTGTCGAGCCACACGTGCACGGTATCGATGTCTTTTGGCGCCAGATTCGTGACGCGGATCTCCAGCGACTGCGTCTGCCGATAGCGGAACCGCTCGGGATAGCGAACGGCCATGGCGACGGTGGCGGACCTTGCTGTCGTATCCACCTGTCGCTCGCCGAAGATGCCAAGCAGCGCGAGAATCGGAACCAGAACGATGATCGGCAGGCCAAAGCGCTGCTTTCGCGTCAGCGCGATCCGCCGTCGGAACTTGGGCGCTCGGGGCGGCTCCGAAGCCTCCATGGTCTCGGGCCCATTCTCTCGGATGACGCTGCCCTCCGGTGGGTCCGCCATGGATCAGCGCAGCTCCAGGGCGACGACGGACTTCGCCGGGAGCTGGACGGTCATGGTCCCGCCCTCCACACGTGCTCCACTGAATGGATCGATGCGCACGGCATCAGGCTTCTCGAAGGTATTGTGCGCGTTCATCTCACGAGCCGTGAGGATCCGGCCGGAGACTGTGGTGACCGGGTGCCCGCGGACCGACACATTGATGGTCCGCGCCTGGTTCGGATCGATGTTCGTCAGCGTCAGGTGTATTCGCCCCGCCGTGTCGCGCGATGCCGTTGCGCTCATCGCCGGCATCGAGCGCTCGCCATTCACGTAACGCCCGGCGTCGAGGACGATCGGGAGCAGCAGCGCGTCGTGATGGACGGTATAGAGCTCGAACACGTGGTACGTCGGCGTCAGCAGCATCCTGTCGCCCTGCGTGAGGATCATCGCCTGCAGAACGTTCACCGTCTGAGCGATGTTCGCCATCCGCACGCGGTCGGCGTGGTTGTTGAAGATGTTCAATGCGACCGATGCCGCCACGGCATCGCGCAAGGTGTTCTGCTGATAGAGGAACGCAGGATTCGTCCCGGGCTCGACCTGATGCCAGGTGCCCCACTCGCCTACGATCAGCCACACGCGCTTCGCCGGGTCGTAACGGTCCATGATCGTCGAGTGGCGCGCGATGATGGCGTCGAATTGCGTCGCCTTCTGCATGAGCTCAGCCCACTCAGCTTCCGTGAAATCGGTGGCCCGGCCCTTTGCACTCCAGCTTCCGGTGAGAAGGTAGCGGTGGAAGTCGAGTCCATCGATCATTCGCCCGGCTTCGCGCATGACGACATCCGTCCACGTGTATGCCTCGTCGGCGGGGCCGGTCGCGATACGAAAGGCGCGCACTGGCCCGTACGACGGGAGAAAGCTCGCGAAGCGCTTGTAGACGTCGGCGTAATACTCCGGGCGCATGTTACCGCCGCATCCCCAGCTCTCGTTGCCAAGCCCCCAGAAGCGCACGTTCCACGGCTCGGCGCGTCCGTTGCGCTGGCGAAGATCGGCCATCGGACTCGCACCGGGATGGTTCACGTACTCCCACCATTCGGACATCTCCTGCACGCTCCCGCTGCCGAGATTCGCGACGATGAACGGCTCAGCGCCGAGTTTTCGAGCGAGCTCCAGGAATTCGTGCGTGCCCACACCGTTGTCTTCGGTCACGCCGCCCCAGTTATTGTTGACGACGGTTGGCCTCCGCTCGGTCGGCCCGATGCCATCTCTCCAGTGGTAGTAGTCGGCGAAACAGCCGCCGGGCCAGCGCAGATTCGGAATCCTGATTGCGCGTAGCGCCTGCACGACATCTTCGCGAGGCGTCCAGCCGCCGGAGCTGCGTCGCGTGAAGATCCCATCGTAGATCCCGCGGCCAAGGTGTTCGGCGAAATGGCCGTAGATGTGACGGCTGATCGTATCGCGCCCCTGGTCGGCGTTGATGATCAATGTCTGCGTCACCTGCGCGAACGTCGTGCGTGCGAGGAGAACGCATGCAATGAGAGGAGCGGCGACGGACCTCGAGCTCACGGCGTGCCTGAGTTGCTCACGAATGCGAGTCGCGCTCCGTCAGGCGACCACGATGGAACGTTGATCGTGCCCTGACCTCCGTAGACGTACGCGATCACGCGAGAAGGTCCGCCGCCGGCCGGTATCAGTCGGAGCAGCACGTGCTTGTAGAACGGATGATCGTCCGCACGCACGTCAGGCGGAAAGGAGATGTACACGATCCACTTGCCGTCCGGCGATACGTGGGGGAACCAGTTGTTGAAGGCATCGTCCGTGATCTGCTGCTGAGCGCTGCCGTCCGGGCGCATGCGCCAGATCTGCATGCGGCCGCTGCGTGCCGAGTTGAAGTAGATGTGGTTGCCGTCGGGCGTGAATTCGGGGCCGTCGTCGAGTCCCGGCGCCGTGGTGAGACGGATCTCGTCGCCGCCGGACGCGGGAATCTTGTAAACGTCGAAGTCTCCGCCGCGCTGGCCGGTGAAGACGAGCCAGTGCCCGTCGGGCGACCAGCCGTGCATGTACGACGGACCTGTCTTCGTCACCCGTGCCGGCGTTCCGCCCGTGGCTGGTACCGTGTATACGATCGACACCCCATGGTCTTCGGCCGATTGATTGCTGATGCCGAGCATGCGGCCGTCGAACGAGAGGACGTGGTCGTTGTTGTTGTGCGTCGCGAAAGCGGTATTGATCACTCGAGCGGACCGCGATGCCAGATCGAACCGATACAGCAGTCCCTCCTGCGAGTAGATCAACGCCGTGCCGTCGCGCGTCCAGTTCGGCGCCTGGAATGAACCGTCGTAGTGGTGGACGATCGTCGCGTTGCCGCTAGCGACGTCGAGAATCTCCAGGTTGCTACCGAGATAGTCACGGTACGGGACGAATCCCCGTTTCGGCGGAATGGTGATGCGCACATTGCCGAAAGCGGCGCGCTCGACGACCGTATCGTTGTGCGCGCACACGAACAGGCCCGCGTAGACGGTGTCAGGGAGGAGCACGCCCGTGAGCTCCTGCGTGACGAGCGTATCGCCGAAGCGCGCCACCGACATGAGGTACACACCATCCCGGCGCTCGAGCTGAATCACGGCGTCAGGATTGGCCAGGCTGTCGCTCGACTTGTTTTCCTCGGTGATTCCAGCGGGCGTGCGGCGAAACTGGAGCGAGGCGAGGCCGTTGCCGTGCAGTGCCGCGGTCACGTGCGCGCTGGTGCTGTCGAGTGACGTGCGAATCGTCCAGCCGATCTTGCGATGCGCCTCGATACCCGGGCCGAGGAATCGCGCGCGCGTGGACAGAATGAAGTTGCCGGTGAGGCGTTTCCACACGAAATGAAAGGCATCGTGCGTGCCCCACATGTTCTGGCCGGAACCGGCGATCAGATAGGCCTGACGCTCGGCGTCGTACGACGTGGTGCCAGCGTGTCGCACGCTCCCGACATCGCTCTGGCCGTCGAATACGCCCCCGCCCGGTCGCCCTGCCTCCTGCGATTCCGCCCATCCTGAAGCGGAGGCGACGAGCAGTCCGCATACTACAAGCGGACAAACGCGCCGGCGCGACTGCCGCAGCGAATCCGGAAGGGCCACGTTTGGCATGCGCTAACCTACATCTTCCATGCTGACGCGTCCAATGGCGCCTCGACGCCTGTTGCGTGTGGCAGCGCCCACACCGTAAGTATGGTCACACGAGCAAGGATTCACGAATGTCGCGTACGCCGCCGTGGGAAGAGCGATGGCACCCGCTCCGCGAGGAGTGGGTGATCGTTGCCGCCCATCGACAGGATCGGCCGTGGATGGGTGAGACGGTGAGCGCAGAGGAGGAGCGCGTCCCCGCATACGTGGCCGATTGCTATCTGTGCCCGCGCAACGCGCGAAGCGGCGGCGCAGTGAATCCAGACTATCGCGGCGTCTACGTCTTCGACAACGACCATCCGTGCGTGGGTCCAAATGCACCGACGATGGCAGCTTCGCCGCCATCGCCATACAAATCCCGCCCCGCTGAAGGCGTTGCGCGAGTGATCTGCTATGCACCGCGCCACGATCTGACGCTGTCGAGGATGGCCGCGCGGGACATCGCTACGGTCGTCGAGACCTGGCGGCGCGAGACGCGCGACCTCGGCGCACGGCCGGAGGTCAATCAAGTGCTCATCTTCGAGAACAGGGGCGCGGTCGTCGGCGTCTCGAACCCCCACCCACACGGGCAGATCTACGCCACGAACTTCACCTGGAAGACATTCGACACGGAGCTCGAGGCCCAGCGTCGCTACGCGCGCGAGACGGGTGGCGCGCTGTTCGCAAGCATCATCGACGCCGAGCGCCGGGATGGTCGTCGCATCGTGTACGAGGACGAGCACGCGATCGCGTTCGTGCCATACTTCGCGCGTTATGCGTACGAGGTGTATGTCGCCCCCACGCGCCAGGTGCCGCACGTGTCGGCCCTTTCCGACGCGGAGTGCGAGTCGCTGGCAAAGGCGCTGAAGGACGTCACGGTACGCTACGATAATTTGTGGCGGCAGCCATTTCCGTACGTCATGCCACTGCACCAGGCGCCGACCGACGGGGGATCGTACGACGATTTTCACTTCTTCATCGGCTTTCTTCCGCCGCTGCGCCGGCCGGGCACGATCAAGTATCTCGCCGGCCCGGAGATCGGCGGCGGCAACTTCCTGAGCGATACCTCACCCGAGGAAAAGGCGGCGGAGCTGCGCGCGCAGTCCACGGTGCATTTCCGCGAGGAGGCGGCGGCGTGATTCGCGACGCGGCCGCGCTGTTATCCGACCTGCGCGCGATTCACGACGCGATTCGCGACGCCGTCCTTACGGCGTGCGAGCAGTCGGCGACGGAGCAGCTTGCCGAGCCGTTAGGCGATGACGGTGGCGACACCATCTTCGCCCTCGACCGCGTCTCCGAGAGGGTGCTGGTCGAGCACTTCGCCGCTGTCGCCGCGCGTTGGCCGTGCGTGCTGGTGGCGGAAGGACTCGGCGCGACCGGACAGATCGTGCTCCCGTCAGGCGCAAGCGCCGACGGCGCCGTGCTGCGCATCATCGTGGATCCGATCGACGGCACGCGCGGCCTGATGTACCAGAAGCGGCCGGCGTGGATCCTCACCGGCGTTGCGTCAAACCGCGGGCCGGCGACCTCTCTGGCAGATATCGAGCTCGCGGTGCAGACGGAAATCCCACTCGTGAAGCAGCACCTCTGCGATACGTTGTGGGTGCTGAGCGGCACGGTGGGAGGCGAGCGGCTCGACCGCCTGTCGGGCCGGCGCGTGCCACTCGCGCCGCGTCCGTCGCGTGCCACGACGATCGCGCAGGGGTACGGCGGCCTCGCCCGCTTCTTCCCCGGCGCGCGGGACGTACTCGCCGCCGTCGATGACGAGGTGGCGGAGCGGGTCGCCGGGCCCGTGACGGCCGGGCGCGCACTGGTGTTCGAGGACCAATACATCTCGTCCGGCGGCCAGCTCTACGAGCTGCTGATGGGACACGATCGCTGGGTCGCAGACCTGCGGCCGCTCGTCGAGCCGATGCTCCGGGCGCGCGGGCATGCCCTGGGCCTGTGCTGCCACCCGTACGATCTCTGCACGGAGTCGATCGCGCGAGCGGCCGGAGTCATCGTGACCGACCAACGTGGCGACCGCCTAACGGCGCCGCTCGACGTGAGCACCGACGTGGCGTGGATCGGGTTCGCCAACGAACAGATCCGGGCGCAGCTATGGCCCGTGCTGGCGGACGTATTGACTGCACGCGGGCTCTCGTCGCATGGAGGAGGGCGGGGTGTGGCACATCGAAGCGGCTGAGCAGCGGCAGCGGCTGCCCGACGTCGAACGGTTCATAGAAACCGTGAACGCGCACGGCGACTTCTTCGAGCGCGGCGCTCCGATCACGGTCGCCCGCGCACCCGGACGGCTGGATCTGATGGGCGGCATTGCCGACTACTCCGGCTCGCTCGTGCTGGAGCTGCCGCTGGCCGCGGCTACCCTCGTCGCGGTCCAGCCGGCCGTTGACCACCGGCTGACGGTGCGCAGCCTCGTTCCACTCGGTGGCGACGCGGACGCCGAAGTGTCGTTACCGGCCGACATGCTCACACCCGCCGGCGTCCCGCTCGATTACTCCGCTGCCCGCGCCCTGTTTGCAGCCGAGCCGCGGCGGCGGTGGGCTGCATACGTGCTTGGATGTTTCGTCGCGCTTATCCGTGAGCGGGGCGTTGCGGTCACCGGCGGCATGCGGCTGCTGGTGGACTCGGCGGTGCCACTGGGCAAGGGCGTGAGCTCGTCGGCAGCGCTCGAGGTGGCGGCAATGAACGCCATCTGCGGCGCCTACGGTGTGTCGCTCGATGCGCCTGATGCCGCATTGCTATGCCAGAAGGTGGAGAATCTGGTCGTGGGCGCGCCATGCGGCATCATGGACCAGATGACCGCCGCGTGCGGCGAGCGCGATCGCCTGCTTGCGCTCCTCTGCCAGCCCGCGGAGATCGAAGCGCAGGTGGCGCTGCCGGCGGAGCTCGAGATCTGGGGGATCGACTCCGGCATCCGACACGAGGTGGGAGGCACCGATTACAGCGCTGTGCGTGTCGGTGCTTTCATGGGCTATCGCATCATGGCCGAGGCTACGGGGCTGTGCGTCAGTCGCCAGACGGAAGGTCGCGTCGAGGTGGAGGCTCCCAGGTGGCGCGGCTACCTCGCCAACGTGACACCGTCGGAGTGGGAGCAGACGTTCCGGAACACGGTTCCGGAGGTCATGGACGGCGGGACCTTTCTGCGACGCTATCATGGGACGACGGATGCCGTCACGCGTGTGGATCCGGCGCGGAGCTACGCCGTCAGGCAACCGACGGCGCACCCGATTCACGAGCACCACCGGGTGCGCCTCTTCCGCGCGCTGTTGGAGACGGGCTCCGGGTCGGAGGAGCAGCGACTGCTCCTCGGGGAATTGATGTATCAATCGCACGCCAGCTACAGCGCCTGCGGACTCGGCACGAGCGGCACCGATGACCTGGTCGCGCTCGTTCGGCAGCAGGGCGCCGCGGCGGGTCTGTACGGCGCCAAGATCACCGGCGGGGGGAGCGGTGGGGTGGTGGCAGTGCTCGCACGCGCCGGATCGCGGCGCGTGGTGGGTGACGTGGCGCGCAAATATGAATGCCTAACGGGGCGATCGGCGATGGTGCTCGGTGGCTCCTCCGACGGGGCGGCGCGCTTCGGGCTGCTGCGACTCTGCCGGAAATCGCACACTCGCATCGAGGGAACATGAGCGGATTGCCACGCGGTATACGATTGGCTCTCGCGCTACTGCTCGGCGGATCGAGCGCGGTGATGGCGCAGCGCCGCATCACGCTCGACTTCGACTCCGGTTGGAAGTTCCACCTCGGCGACGTCAGCCACGGCGAGGAGGTCGCGCTCGACGATGCAGGGTGGCGGACGCTCGAGCTGCCGCACGACTGGAGCATCGAGGGGGAATTCAGCGATCGGAATCCCGCCGGTGCCGGCGGCGGTGCGCTCCCCGGCGGCGTCGGATGGTACCGGAAAGCGTTCACGCTCGCGCCGAGCGACACGAACCGGCTCGTCTTCGTCGATTTCGACGGCGTGTACCGGAACAGCGACGTCTGGATCAACGGCCGTCATCTGGGACGGCGCCCCTACGGCTACAGTTCCTTTCGCTACGAGCTGACGCCGTACGTGCATTTCGGTGCAGCGCGCAACCTCATGGCGGTGCGCGTGGACAATTCACGGCAGCCCAACTCCCGGTGGTACTCCGGGTCGGGTATCTACCGTCACACGCGGCTGGTCACGACCGGTCGCGTGCACGTCGGCCACTGGGGCACGTACCTCACGACACCGGAGGTGGGGGCCCAATCGGCTCGCGTCAGCGTGCGCACCACCGTGCGCAATGCCGGCGCTGACGACCGCACGATCGTGCTGCGTACGATGATCTACGACGCCGCCGGCAGGGAGGTCGCGTCCACGGCGTCCACGCGTCAGCTGCCTCGCGACTCCGTTGCCGAAGTGGCGCAGGAGCTCGTGGTCGAGAGGCCGAGGCTTTGGTCACTCGAGCGGCCGTATCTCTACCGCGCCGTGACGCGTGTCGAGTGCGGCGGCTCGAGCGCGCGTGGTGGGCGCGCACTCTGCGACGACTACACGACCCCGTTCGGGATACGACGCGCCCTGTTCCGCGCTGACAGCGGCTTCTTCCTGAATGGGAAGCATGTCAAGATCCGCGGCGTGTGCCTCCATCACGACCTTGGCGCGCTGGGAGCCGCCGTGAACGAACGCGCGCTCCAGCGGCAGCTGCAGATCATGCGTGAGATGGGCGTGAATGCCATCCGAACGTCGCATAACCCTCCGGCGCCGGAGCTCTTGGATCTTGCCGATCGGATGGGGTTCATTGTCATGGACGAGGCGTTCGACATGTGGCGGAAGCAGAAAACGGAATTCGACTATCATCTCGACTTTCCGGAATGGCATGAGCGAGATCTCGCCGACATGATCCGCCGCGACCGCAATCATCCGAGCGTCTTCATCTGGAGCATCGGCAACGAGGTCATGGAGCAATGGACCAATGGCGATAGCACCGCGGCGCCGATCGCGCGCGAGCTCGCCGGGATCGTGCGACAGCTCGATCCGACGCGGCCAATCACTTCCGCGAGCAACAACGGGAGTCCGGACAACCCGGTGTTTCATGCCGGTGCGCTCGACCTCCTGGGTCACAACTACCATCACCAGGCGTGGCCGGATTTTCCGCAGCAGTTCCCGGGTCAGAAATTCATCATCACGGAAGCGATGTCGGCGTACAACTCGCGCGGGTACTACGAGCAGCCGTCGGATAGCGTCGCCGTATACTTCACGCCATACGACACGACACACGGACAGAAGCCGAATCGCAATTACCGTATCTCCTCGTACGACAATCGCCGGGCGTCGTGGGGCTCGCTCCACGAAGAATCACTGCGGATATTCGAGCGCTACGCATTTCTTTCCGGAATGTTCGTCTGGTCGGGGATCGACTACCTGGGGGAGCCGACCCCGTACACCTGGCCTGCGCGAAGCTCGTACTTCGGCGTCGTCGATCTGGCCGGTTTCCCAAAGGACCCGTACTACCTCTATCAGAGCGAGTGGACGACGCGTCCGATGCTGCACGTCTTCCCGCACTGGAACTGGTCGCCGGGAGATACGATCGACGTTTGGGCGTACACGAACGCGGATCAGGTGGAGCTGTTCCTGAACGAAGCGTCGCTCGGGGTGCGGCGAAAGGAAGGCGATACACGGCACCTCGCCTGGCGCGTCGCGTATGCACCGGGAGTGTTACGGGCAGTGGCGCGCAAGAACGGTCGACTCGTCACGACGCGCGAGGTGCGGACCACCGGGTCCGCGGCGCGGGTCGTGTTGACTCCGGACCGCACAAGGATCCGCGGCGACGGCACGGATCTATCCTTCGTGACGGTGACTGTCGTGGACAAGGATGGCCGTGCAGTGCCTAACGCTGAGCCGCTGGTGCACTTGCACATGGCCGGCGACGCCGCCATCGCCGGCGTCGACAACGGTGATCAGACGAACCACGAACGCTTCCAGCGCGACAACGTGCGGCTGTTTGCCGGACAGGCGCTGGTGATCGTGCGGGGCAGGCGCGGAGGGGGCGTAGGGACCCTGACCGCGACATCCGGCGGGCTGCAGGCCGCGTCTATCCGTTTCACGATCATGTCGCGTCCGTCGCATCGCCCTTGAGAATCCGGAAGATCGAGCTGATCGTATTCCAGTTCCGTGTCGTCGCCGGCGCGCCGAACAGTTTGTCGAGCTGGCCGAGATAGCCGATCGTCTTCATGTGACGCCGGTACTCGCCGAAGACGAATCGATCGCGCGATCCGACGACGCGCACCAACCAGTCGCCTTTGGGCGGCAGTTGAAGTGCAGTGGAAGGTGGCACGCCGTGCGCCTTCGCCAGAATACTCACGAACCGCACGATGTCCGGCCGCCGCTCGGCGGCGAATGGATGCTCCGTCTCCAGGGCGAGGACATCGCGTCCGTCGCACAGCATGACCTCCGTCTCGAATGGCAGCTTGTGCATCAAGGCGGTTCGGAAACGTGCTCGCGATCCTGGTTTGCGCACGACGAAGGTGCCGGCGGCGCCGACGTTCACGACACCATAGTCGCTCAGCTCGCGCGCCAGGATACTCGGACGAAAGCTCCGGTGTCCGCCGACGTTGACGCCCCGCAGAAAAACGACAAGAGCCATAGCCGTCCCGCTGATCAGGGGCCGCTGACGAGCTTCTGGACCGTCGCATGCGCATCGGCCGCCGCGCCGGTGTCATTGATGACGTGCGCGATGGTGCCCCTGCCGCCGCCGAGCGATACGGTAACCATGTCGTGGAGCCGCACGTTGGGCGCGACGGGCGCCTCGAATGCGTGATCCGCTACGACGCTGGGGTTCTTATTAAAAAAGCAATAGCTGCCGAGTCCCCACGCCTCGTGGGCGGTTACGGCGCTTCCCACCTGATAAGCGGCAAAACCCCGCCCCGTTCCGCTCATCCACTCCGCCTGGTTAGGCACATCGTAGGGCATCTCGTTCTGAAAGAAATAGGTACGGCCGCCATTGCCGTTCCATTGCACCTGGTACTGCTGGTAGTGCTCCACGAACAGGCCATACATCGTGACGTCGTTGCCGTTCACGACGAGCCCATTCGCCGCCGTGTTGGACGTCCAACCCACGCCCTGCCCGTGATCGGCGCGCCAGAGCCACAGGTCATCGCCGATCACGTCGTTGCTATTGATCTGGAGCGACTGTGTTGCCTTGCCGGCAGCAGCACCGCCGACGCGAACGAACACGTCGCTGAGCAGCGTCGGGTTCAGCGAGTGATCGGCCGAAGAGCCGGGAGGGCCAACCTGAACGAGAATCGGTGAGTTGGTCGCACCCGCTTCGACGAGAAGCCCGGCGACGGTCACCCCGTCCACGTCGTCAACGACGATCGCGCTGACGCCGCTGTCTGCTACGAGCGTCGCGAGGCCGAGTCCGAGCACCACCGTGTTCGCTCGTGTGATGTGAAGCGGCGCGTCCAGGTGATAAATGCCGGGAGTGATGATGACATTCCTGCCGCGCGCGAGCGCCTCGTTCACCGTGCGAGCAGAGCTGCCTGGTTTGACGATGATGAAGTCGCTGAGCGGGAGCGACACACCGGGCGGGGCGCTCGAGCTCCAGGTCGGTGCGCGAGCGTTCGACCGGAGTGCGGGGACGAACACATTCCACGCGCCTGACCTATTGACGTAAAGGAAGGGTTTTTCGCGGATTAGCGGCGCTGAACCGAGCGTGGTGTACGGCGGTTCGGGGAAGCTGGTGGGTGGCGCGTTAGCGGTCCCGACGAACACCATATTCCAGTTCGAGCCCGTCCAGCTTCCGAGCTCGCTGTTGCGGGTGAGCCATTGCTGCTGACTGCCGGACCGCACCTGCCCGTCGATCTTCGAGTCGGCGAGAAAGCCGCCGCTCGACCAGCCGCCGTCGTCGAGCACGAGGTCGCCGTGGATGTGCATGCGGCGCATCGGCGCCGCTTGCGATACAGCCCACCGATCGAATCCACCGGTGGGTTTCACCGACAGATTCTCCGCGATCCGCCAGAAGTTCAGCGTCGCGTTGCCTCTCCGCCAGCGGGCGTCCGCCTGCACAGCGCCATTGATGAGAACCTCGTCAGGGGACAGGCCCAGCCCGGAGAGCTGCGTGTAGAACCCCACTTTCGCATCGACGTCGTAACTCCCGGGCTTGAACAGAACCGCGAAGCGCCCGCCACCGAATTCGCTCGTCTCCTGGGATGTAAAGAGGGTGTCGAGCCTGGCCTGGACGGTCGCTGTGGTCATCGTGGGATCGACGATGAACACGTTCGGGCCCAGGTCAGGGTCAGTGCTGTGCACCGGCGCAGGCGTGACCACCGTGCGCTTCGCAGGAGCGGAGTGCGACGGCGCGATCAGCAGCGCGACCATCGTGCTCGCGCGTGCGATATCGCGGCTGAGAGTGGGTGCGGCCGACGTGAAGGAGTGGCGAGTCATGGCGCGAAACTTAGGGCGGACTTTCCGGCGCACCCCAATCGTACGACCGCTCTTCGCCCGCGAGCCGCCACCGCGTCGGCCAGGAGGTGCGCTGCCAATCGAGTGGCTCGCCCAGAGGCGTGTATTGCGCGGCGCGCGCCAATGCGGCTCGCAAGTCGCGCCGCTGAGCTTCACCGAGCGCGTCTGGCGCGAGGGAGACGAACAGCATCGTCCCACTTCGCGACGCGAGATCGAGCCACCGCCGATTCAGCTCCCACGGAATCGCGTTGGTGACGCCGACGCAATCGGGGTCGGCGACGTAGAAGGCGCCGTGTTGTGCCGCGCGAAAGGCGAGCGTGTTCACGCCCATCTTTCGCGTGCGCGCCCACTCGGTGCCGCTGGTGTCGTCACCGATCCGGCAGATCTCGAACACGCCGGCCGAGAGGTGGCTCACCGTATTGCAGCCGATGATCGACACATCGGGCGCCGCCGTGCGGATGGTGCCATAGAGCTCAGCGATCACTTCGGCCGTGGTGCGCTTCGGGCCTTCGGCAAACGTCCAACCGCCGTTCGTGAGCGCGCTGCCCATCTGATTTCCCCAGCGGCCCAGGATGTCGTAGGTCGTGTAGTCATGCTTGAGGAGCGCGCA
>CAZICQ010000062.1:0-15898 GCA_964537775.1 uncultured Gemmatimonadaceae bacterium
GCTCTGCGAACCGGGTGACATCATTCCCGGCGACGGTGAGGTGATCGAAGGCGTGGCATCGGTCGATGAGAGCGCGATCACGGGCGAGAGCGCGCCTGTCATCCGCGAATCCGGCGGCGACCGGTCTGCCGTGACTGGCGGAACGAAAGTACTCTCGGATTACATCGTCGTGCGCATCACGGCGAACCCGGGCGAGACATTCCTGGATCGCATGATCGCGCTCGTCGAAGGCGCGGCGCGTCAGAAGACGCCGAACGAGATTGCGCTCACCATCCTGCTCTCCGGGCTCACTGTCGTCTTTCTCTTCGCCGTTGCAACGCTCCAGCCGTTCGCGATCTACAGCGGCGCAGCGACAACGATTCCGGTGCTCATCGCACTCCTGGTGTGCCTGATCCCGACAACGATCGGCGGTCTCCTGTCCGCCATCGGCATTGCCGGCATGGATCGGATGATCCAACAAAACGTGATCGCGATGAGTGGCCGCGCCGTCGAGGCGGCGGGGGACGTGAACACCCTGCTGCTCGACAAGACGGGCACCATCACGCTCGGCAATCGTCAGGCTGCCGAGTTCATTCCGGTGAACGGCGTCGCGGCGGAGCTTCTGGCTGATCGAGCCCAGCTCGCGTCGCTTGCCGATGAAACGCCGGAAGGCCGCAGCATCGTCGTGCTCGCGAAGACCAGGCATGGAATCCGCGCACGCGAGGTCGGCGCTGAACATGATGGTCACCGCGACATGGAATTCGTTCCGTTCAGCGCGAGCACACGCATGAGCGGCGTGAACGCGGGTGGATACCAAGTCCGGAAAGGCGCCGGCGACGCCGTGGTGCGCTGGGTTCGGAATCAGGGCGGCGCCGCCGGACCCGAGCTCGAAAGCTCCATTCAGCGCATCGCGCTCGAGGGTGGCACGCCACTCGTCGTCGCCGAGCGCGAGAACGGGTCGACGCCGCGCATTCTCGGCGCGATCTATCTGAAGGATGTCGTCAAAGGCGGTATCCGTGAGCGGTTCGCGCGCCTGCGCGCCATGGGCATTCGCACGGTGATGATCACGGGCGACAATCCGCTGACCGCCGCGGCCATCGCGAAAGAGGCCGGCGTCGATGACTTCTTGGCCGAGGCGAAACCGGAAGACAAGATGACGCTCATCCGGCGCGAGCAGGCCGGCGGCAAGCTCGTGGCGATGACGGGCGACGGCACCAACGACGCGCCCGCGCTGGCCCAGGCGGACGTCGGCGTGGCGATGAACACCGGCACGCAGGCGGCGAAAGAAGCCGGCAATATGATCGATCTCGATTCGAACCCGACCAAACTCATCGAGGTCGTCGAGATCGGAAAGCAGTTGCTCATGACGCGCGGCGCACTCACCACGTTCTCCATCGCGAACGACGTCGCGAAGTACTTCGCCATCATTCCGGCGATGTTCGTCGCGACGTACCCGGCGCTCCAGACGCTCAACATCATGCGGCTGCACTCGCCGGCATCGGCGATCCTGGCGAGCGTCATCTTCAACGCCCTCATCATCGTCGCGCTCATTCCGCTGGCGCTCCGCGGCGTGCGCTATCGCCCTGCACCGGCGTCGGTGATCCTCCGTCGTAATCTGCTCATCTATGGATTCGGCGGCCTCGCTGTTCCGTTCATTGGCATCAAGATCATCGATGTGCTCCTGGTGATCACGCACCTGGTTTGACTCATGCTTCGCAAACAGATCTGGCCGGCCATTTCGATGACGCTCGTGCTGTGCATCATCACGGGATTCCTCTATCCCGGCGTCGTCACCGCGTTGGCTCGAGCGCTCTTTCCTCGTCAGGCCAACGGCTCCCTTGTCACGGCAAACGGGCGCGTCGTCGGCAGCGCGCTCATTGGGCAGCAGTTCACTCGAGCCTACTACTTTCACTCGCGACCCTCCGCTGCCGGCGCCGGATATGACGCCACTGCGTCGGGCGGAACGAACAAGGGACCGACTGACGCCAAGCTGGCTGACACACTCATCGCACGGGCGGTAGCGAATGCCGTCGCGACCGACGGCGCGGTCAAGGGCCGCGTGCCGTCGGACATGGTCACCGCGTCCGGCTCCGGGCTCGATCCACACATCTCTCCGGCGAACGCGTACCTGCAGGTCGCGCGCGTGGCGCGTGCGCGCTCGGTCGATTCCGCGAAGGTGCGCGCACTTCTCGATCAGCACGTTGACGGACGCCAGTTCGGCTTCTTCGGCGAGCCGCGCGTGAATGTGCTGCTCCTCAACATCGCGCTCGATTCGGCGTTCGGCCGCATCGCGTCGTCGCCCGCCATGTAGCACGTGCGCCTACCCTTTCCTCATGCGCGCGGCGTATTGGCAAGCGTGTACATGGTCCTCGGGCTCCCGTTGCTCGCACCGTTGGGCCAGCCGGCACGGGCACAGGTGACGACAGGACCTGACACGAGCATCAAGATCGCGTTCGGTGCCTTCATCGACAGCTACTTCGCCTACGATTTCAACCGGCCGCGCACGTTGGATCGGGCGTTCACGACGCAGGCTGCGCGACACGACGAATTCAACATCAATCTCGCCTTCGTCGAGGCGGTACTCTCCGGGCCGCGCGTCCGCGGCCGCTTCGCTGCGCAGTTCGGAACCTCCGTGCAGGCCAATTACGCGGCCGAACCACGCTTGGGAACGCTGAGCGGTCCTGACGTCAGCCGATTCATCCAGGAGGCTACCGCGGGATACCAGCTTGCTCCAACGTTGTGGATCGACGGCGGTGTCTTCTTCTCGCCGTTCGGGAGCGAGAACTGGATCAGCCGCGACAACTGGACCTATACACGATCGCTCATTGCGGATAACTCGCCGTACTACGAGGCAGGGGTGAAGGCCACGTGGCAGGCAACGCCGACGGTGAGCGCGCAAGTGCACGTCATCAACGGCTGGCAGAACATCTCGGAAACGAACAGCGACAAGGCACTTGGCCTGCGCGTCGACTACACTCCGAAGGCAGCCGTCGACTTCGCGTACGACGCCTTCGTCGGCAACGAGCAGCCGGACAGCGTGCCATCGCGCCTCCGCGTATGGCAGGAAGGCATCGTACAGCTGCGCCCGATGGAACGCCTGCAACTCCGAGGCACCTTCGACTATGGCACACAGAGACGAGGTCCTGGCGCGAGCGGCGTCTCGAGCTGGAGCGGCTGGGCCGCCATCGCACGTTGGCAGGTCTCATCCGCTCTGGCTACGGCCATGCGCGCGGAAGCCTACTCCGATCCGGAACAAGTCATCGTCACGACGGGATTCCCGTACGGCTTGCGCATCACCGGTGGCTCCCTCAACGTAGACTTGACGCCCGCGCCTCGACTGCTCATTCGCACCGAGCTCCGTGCACTGCACGCGCGCGATCCGCTCTTTGCGCATTCGACCGGCGCGCTGACGAATGCATCGCGGCATGACTCGGTCATCGTCAGCTCAATGGCGCTGACCTTCTGATGACGACACCAGCTCCCACGCCCGAGCGCCGCTCCGACCCGGCGCGCGTGCCCGGGACGTCGGACTTTCTCGCCCTGGTTCGCCAGCGGGAGCGGGGAAAGCTCAAGCTCTACATCGGCTCCGCCGCGGGCACGGGGAAGACATACCGCATGCTTCAGGAGGCGAACGACCTCCGCCGACGCGGCGTTGACGTCGTGGTCGGCTTCGCGGAGACGCACGGGCGTGCCGAGACCGCCGAGCAGATTCGCGATCTCGAGGTTGTTTCTCGCAAGAAGATCCAGTATCGCGGCGTGACGCTCGAGGAGATGGATGTCGAGGCGGTGATCACGAGGCGTCCCGAGATTGCCATCGTCGACGAGCTCGCACACACCAACGTGCCCGGCGCGCGCAACGGCAAGCGCTGGCAGGATGTGATGCTCCTCCTCGACGAAGGCATCAACGTGATCTCCGCGGTCAACGTCCAGCACCTCGAGTCTTTGAACGACGTATTGCAGCGGGAGCTTGGCGTGACGATCCGTGAGACACTGCCCGACTGGGTCGTTGGCCAAGCCGATCAGGTCGTAAATCTCGACATCTCGGCCGAGGATCTGCGACAACGCCTACGCGAGGGCAAGATCTATCAGGGCGAGAAGATCCAGACAGCGCTCGCCAACTTCTTCACCGATGAGAATCTCACGACGCTCCGCGAGCTCGCCCTGCGTGAAGTCGCGAATCGCGTAGATCGAACGCGGGAAGAAATCGTCCGGCGGCTCGAGAACGGCGATGCCGTTCCGGCGAAGAAGACCGTCGATCGCGTGATGGCGTGCCTATCGAGCGATCCGACGCTCTCGCGCGTCTTGCTGCGCAAGGCGAGCCGCATCGCCGGCCGGCTCAACTCGGACTGGTATTGCGTCTACGTCCAGACACCCGAGGAGCACGCCGATCGCATCGACAGCACATTGCAACGGCAACTCGTCGAGAACATTCAGTTCGCGCAGTCGCTCGGTGCCGAGGTCGTGAAACTCGAGGGTGAAGATGTCGCGGCCACACTGGGGAGGTTTGCCGCAGACCACGGCGTGACAGTGGCCATCGTAGGCGAGACACGCCGATCACGCTGGTATCGGTTCCGGCGCGGATCGATTGTCGATCGCCTCTTCGCGTGCGCTAAAGGCATGGACGTGCTCGTGGTCTCGTCGACCGACGAGTTCGAGCTGCGGGCGGCGCGCCCCGATCGGCCAGACGTGAGCGAAGGAAATTGGGCATGACCGAGTCCGCGAGACCGCGCGTGTCGATGTCCGTTGGCTGGCGACTGGCCGCCGGGGTAGTGCCATCGCTGGTCGCCGTCGTCCTCGTGGCGGGACTTCTCTACGACGGCGAGACCGGACGCACGGCATTGGACGTCATCCTGATCGTCGCCGCTGCTCTGAGCATTGCGTCAACCGTGCTGACGTGGGTGAACGCACGCTATTTCGTGCGACGGATCGCGCGCCTTGCCCACACCACCGGGGCGGTCACACGTGAGGTGGATGGAGAGCGCGAGTGCGCCGACGACTTCGATAGAATGGCAAAGCAGAGGCAAGAGGAGGCAACGATGCTTGCCGGCGTCGTGACGGATTCGCTTGCACACCTCGATGAGGTTCGTCTCCCGCTTCAGATCCTCCTCGAGTCGAAGTTCGGAGATCTGAACGAGAACCAGGAGGAGCTCTTGCGCGACGCACGCAATGCCGCGGACGCGATCGATACCGCGTTGCGCCGGTTGGGCCAGGTGGCCGACGCCGACCGCGGCGCGATGAGCGTGCAACGGGAGCTCGTGCAGATCAACGATGTCGTGCGCTCAGTAATGCCACTCGCCCGCGCGGCGGCCGAGCGACAGGGAGCGCGCGTGGGGCTATCGCTCGAGCCCGGACTGCAGCGCGTGTTCGCCGATCGGGCTCGACTTGCTGAGGCGCTGACGCTGCTCGCGACGGATGCCGCGCTGAAAACCGGGCCTGAGGTGCCGCTCTCCATCGCCACCGAGCGTGACGGCGCGGCGGCGGTCATTCGGATTGCGCCGGCGCCGGAAGCGTCGATTGTCGCCTCACGGCTTGTGACGGTGCAAGGTGGCGCGCTCGCTCCGGCTGCCGACAGCCTGACGCTGCGGATCGGCAGCTGATGCTCGATTGCGTACGGCGTCCGACACTTCCGCGGCCAAGAAGTAGCCAAGCGCAATCGCGACGCGTGTGTGAAGTTGGCTTGTCGATTTCAGCCACCTGCCCATGGCCACCTGGTATCCGGAGCTGCGCTGGGCGTGGAACAATCCGCGGTATGCGCCGCTCAAGGCGAAGATGCACCACGAGTAGACTTTCGAGCGGAGCTGCAACCGAACGATCACGGTCAGGCAACGCGGCGGCTGTATGTTCTGCGCATGCCACGCCCCCCGGACGACGGGATTTTGGCGTTACGCCGGCAGCTCGCGGCGGCGATCGTGCGTTCGCTCGGCGGCGAGCAGTATGTGATCGCGCCGAGCTACGGCATCTCGCAGCCGCGGATGTCGGAGCTCAGCCGCGGTATCGTGGAGCGGTGCACGGTCGACTGGCTGATCCGGCGCGTTCACCGCCTGGGCGGTTTGGTCCGGCCCGAGATTGAAGTCGGCGATGTACGCCGTGAATGGACTAGAGCCATGTTTCGCCAGATGCGGCAGCAGAGGGCGATGGCTCGCGCCAGCGCCAGCGACCCGCGCGCCCTGGAATCTTTCTCAGTCGACCGAGCATCCTCGAAATGATCCTCATTCCAAATGTGGAATGAGGAAGGAAAGATACCGTCACCCTGACGACCGTTGGCCGCGCGCCGTAACGTATTCGAGCGGCGCGGCCGCGGTGGACGGGAGCGCCCGTTCCGCACCTCGTGCACGCAAAGTAAGTTCGCACGTGCCCGATCGTCTTCTCCGCGACCAACTCCAATCCACGCTCTCCGGCGCCTACACAATCGACCGCGAGCTCGGCGGCGGCGGCATGTCGCGCGTGTTCCTCGCGCACGAGGAGCGACTCGGCCGTACGGTGGTGCTCAAGGTGCTCACGCCGGAGCTCGCGGCGGGCGTCTCGGCCAGCCGCTTCGAGCGCGAGATCAGGCTCGCCGCCGCGCTTCAGCATGCGAACATCGTCCCGCTCCTGAGCGCCGGCGAGACGAACGGCCTGCCCTTCTATACAATGCCATTCGTCGAGGGGCTCTCGCTGCGCGCGCGACTCGCACGCGACGGAACGCTTCCCATAGCCGACGTCGTGAGCGTGCTCCGGGACGTGACCCGGGCGCTCGCGTACGCACACGAGCATGGCGTCGTGCATCGCGACATCAAGCCCGAGAACATTCTGCTGTCTGGCGATGCAGCGGTCGTCACCGACTTTGGCATCGCAAAGGCGCTCACCGCCGCCAGGGGCGGCGCTGAGCGTCCCGGTACGCTGACGGAGATCGGTACGTCCCTCGGCACACCGGCGTATATGTCACCCGAACAAGCGTCCGGCGATCCGGGCACCGACCACCGCACCGACTTCTACGCGCTCGGCTGCGTCGCGTACGAGATGCTCACCGGCGCGCCGCCGTTCGCGGGTCGACCGCTGCATCAGCTCTTCGCCGCCCACATGACGGAGACGCCGCGGCCCATTTCGGCAACGCGCGGCGACTGTCCGCCGCCGCTCGCCGCGCTAGTCATGCGTTGTCTCGAGAAAGATCCGGCACGACGCCCGCAATCCGCGCGTGAGATCCTGCAAGCGCTCGGCACCCTTGCGACGCCGGCGCTCCTGCACCGCGCGACGCCGGCGACCAAGCGCTGGGCGATCGTGGCCGGCGCCGCGACCGTCCTCATCGTTGCAGCTGCCCTCGCGTACGAGTTCGCGAGCGGGTCGCGCGCCGACATTCGCTCCATCGCCGTGCTGCCCTTCGATAACGTCGGCGGAGACTCCACGCAGGAGTATTTCTCCGACGGCATTGCCGACGAAGTGTCGAGCGCGCTCGCGCAAGTGCCCGGCATTCGCGTGGCCGCGCGCAGCTCTGCCAACATGTTCAAAGGCAAGGATCCGGATCCGCGCGACGTCGGCGCGAAGCTGCGCGTCGGCGGCGTCGTCGAAGGATCGGTGCGGCGACTCGGTCGCGCCGCGGAGAAGGATCCGGCGTTCGCCGAGCCCTACGTCGGCATCGCTCACGCGTACGCGCAGCTCGCGGATGTGTACCTGAAGCCGGGCGACGCGTATCCCAAAGCCCTCGACGCAGTGCGACACGCGATCGTGCTCGACTCCACGTTGGCCGCCGCACATTCCGTTCTCGGCGTCTTGCTGCAGCAGTACTCCTGGGATTGGGCGGCCGCCAAGCGAGAGGTGGATCGCGCGCTCGCGCTCAATCCGAGCGACCCAATCGCGAATCAGGCCGACGCATTCGGTCATTGGGTCATGCGTGACAGCGTCGACGGTTTGGCGGGATTTCAGCGCTACGTCCGACTTGATCCACGGAACGCGTTCGCGCACCAATTCATGTCGCAAGGCTATTCGCTCGTCGGCATGGACGATTCGGCGATCAGCGAGTACCGCCAGTCGAAGGAAGTTCAGCCTGGCTTCCTCTACGGCGAGCCGTTGGTCGATCAGTCGTACCGTCACAAAGGAATGCTCGCGCAAGCACTCGCGCTCAACGACAGCGCGACCAGAACGCGCGGCCGCCCGACGACCGGACTCGTGCTGACCCTCGTCGCGCTCGGACGCCGCGACGAAGCCGTACGCCGCCTGCGCGAGCTGGAGGCGAGCGTCGCCGCCGGCACGTACGAGCCGCCCGAGCTGATCGCACGGTGTTATGCCGCGCTCGGCGACACCGTGCGGGCATTAGCGTACTTGAAAGAAGGTGTGGACGCCCATTCAGCGTTCGCGCCGATGGCCACGTGGTATCCGGAGCTGCGCTGGGCGCGGAACGATCCGCGGTACGCGCCGCTCAAGGCGAAGATGCACCTGGAGTAAATGGTCGGCATGGCGGTGGGCGCTCGCGGGGCGTAATGTTTCTCGCCCCGAGAGGGCCCCTCTCGCGCGTCCGCCGCCCCGCGCGAGATCGACGAACATGTGGCGGCTCGTCGCGGAGGATCCATGCACGCAGTCGTCCGTAGCTACACTGGCAGCGCGAAGCTCATCGATGAGATGGCGCGCCGCTCCGACGAAGTGGAGCAGCTCATTGGTAGCGTCGGCGGATTCGTGGCGTATCACGCCGTGCGATCCGGCGACCGGCTGGTGACGATCAGCATCTGTCAAGACGAGGAGGGCACGACCGAGACCACTCGCCGGGCCGCGGAGTGGGTGAAGACAAATGTGCCGCCGGGGGCGGCAAGCGCGCCGCAGGTGACGAGCGGCGAGGCCTTCATCAACTTCACGGCTTCGAAGGAAGCAGGCGCGACCGCCGGTCGCGCGTGAGCCACGCGCGCGGATTGTGGCGTTCGACGAGAAAGTTGTTGGCTGGGCGTTTGACATCCGCGGTCTCGACGCGGTTTGAACGTCCTCTATTCAACGCCCGGCGTCCGAATGCGGCCACGCAGTCCCAAGACCGAACGTTCGGACCGCCACTCCCCGCGTGCGACGGAACGTCTATATAGCCATCCACAAATGAGATCCGTATCGATCTGATCGGGCACGGTCTTTCCTTATTCGCGGCGGGCCAACCCACGCCGCGCTTGGCGCCGATCGCCCTAACCCACGAGTGGTGATACGTATGATTCAGCCGCTTCTGCTCTGGATTGACGGGCTTCGACAGGATTTGCGCTACGTAATGCGCCAACTGGCGCGAAGCCCCGGCTTCGCGCTCGTGGCCGTGCTGACGATCGGCCTCGGGATCGCCATCAACGCGACCGCGTTCACCTTCTACGACGCCGTCGTGTTGAAGCCATTGCCCGTTCGCGCGCCGGACGAGCTGCTGCGGATCACCCAGGACTCGCGTGGCGATGCGAACAACCTGTCCTTCAATGTCTACGAGGTGCTTCGCGGATACGCCAAGACAGTAACCTCCGTCATCGCGACTTCCGGCCGCGAGACGTTCGCCGCGGTGCTGCCCGGCCATGCAAAGAGTGATGCTCGTCTCGTGACCGCACGGTTTGTATCCACGGACTATTTCGCGTCGCTCGGAGTGAAGCTTGTCGTCGGACGCGGCTTCGAGTCGCGCGAGAGCCGCACGGCCGTCGTCAGTCATGGCTTCTGGGAGGGCGCACTCCAGGCAGATTCCTCAGTGCTCGGCCAGCGCCTTACGATTCATGGTTTGGACGTGACGATCGTCGGTATTGCGCCGCCATTGTTCGCCGGGACGGGAATACCCGCGGCCGCGCCCGATCTCTGGCTACCGCTCGACGACGAGCCGGCGTTAGTCGGCGACGGAGCTGACTGGCGGACAGATTCACGCGGGCATTGGCAGGTGCTCGCGCGCGTTGCGCCGCACGCAACCCTCGACGAAGTCAAAGGAGAGCTACAGGTGCTGGGCCGCGCGGCGCCCGATAGCCTTGGCAAAGCTGTAACTCTCCTGGCGCGCCGCGCCACCTTCTTTCAGGCCGATGCCGGCGAGTTCGACGTGTTTCAGCAGGCGAGCGCCGTTTTCATGGCTGCGCTTGCGCTGATCCTCGCGATCGCCATGGTCAACCTCATCAACTTGCTCGTGGCGCGAAATGCCGCCCGCGAGCGCGAGGTCACGGTTCGTCTCGCGCTCGGTGCGAGCCGGCGGCGCGTCGCTCGCCAACTTGCCGCCGAGGCTGTGGTGCTTGCGATTGCCGGTGGCGCGGTCGGACTCGTTCTGTCGCAACTGGCTGCAGAGTGGTTACGGAACTGGCTCCACGTGACAATGACGGCAGTCAGCCGCGGCCTCGGGGATCTTTTTCTCGATTTGGCGCTCGATTGGCGGATCGTCGCCTACGCCGGCGGCCTTTCGGCCATCGTGGGCGTGTGTGTTGGTCTCGGTCCGGCGATTCGCGCCGCGCGACGCGACGTCAGCCTCCTCCTCAGGCAGGGCAGCACGACGACCGCCGGCCGGCGAGCGTGGAGTGCACGCAATCTGCTGCTTGCCGTGCAGGTGGCTGGGTGCATCGTCCTCTTGTCATCGGCGGGCGTGCTGCTTGGTGGTGTGCAGCGTGCGCGCACGGTGCAGACCGGCTTCGATTCCGAACACGTGTTGGTTCTCACGCTCGACGCTAGCGCCGCACTGAAGGACCGGGCGGTGGTTCTGCATCAGATCAGCGAACGGATCGGCGGACTCTCCGAGGTACGAGGCGTTGCCTGGACCCACCGCGTTCCATTTCTCGGCACCCACACGCGGTCGACGCTGACGCCGAGCGGACGCGTCACGGTTTCGATCGGCGAAGTGTCATCGGCGTTCTTCGGCGTCATGGGTATGCCCATGCTCGCCGGCCGTACATTTTACGCGTCCGAGGTCGACGCGCACGCCCCAGTGGTCGTTGTGAGCCAATCGCTCGCACGCGACGTATGGCCCGGACAGAATCCCGTCGGCAAGACGCTGCCTCTCAACTCCTATTTGTCGGGTCCCGATTCAATGAAACGTTATACGGTCGTCGGCGTCACCAAGGACGTCCGCAGCAACTTCCTCTCGCGCGCCGACCCACCCACTGAGTACTTCCCACAGGCGATCGACGATAAACTCGGCTCTCTCCTGGTGCGGACTCGCGGAGCGCCGACGGCTGCTATCAGGCCGATCCTCCTCGCGATCACTCAGCTGTCGCCGACGTTGACGCCGCAGATGCACGTGGGCACGCTCGTTGATGGACCGATGGCCATTCAGGAACTCATGGCGGAGGTGCCCGCGTCAGTCTCGCTCGGCCTGGCGTTCGTTGGGCTCTTGCTCGCCGCCGTCGGCGTGTACGGCCTCATTTCGCAAATCGTCACGCGGCGGACGCGTGAGATTGGCGTGCATGTCGCGCTCGGCGCGCGAGGCGGCCAGGTCGTGGCGCTCGTCCTGGGGAAAACAATGCGGCCAGTGGCGTGGGGGACGGCAGCCGGAATTGCTGTGGCTCTTGCTGTGTCGGCGGTGCTCCGATCGACGATTTCCGCAGGCGATATTCCCGATTTCACATATGGAGCCGGCGCCTTCAACCCGCTGGTTTTCGGCGGAGTCGCCCTCACGCTGGGCGTTGTCGCCCTCGCCGCTTGTTATCTCCCCGCGCGACGCGCAACCCGGGTCGATCCCTCGGTCGCGATGCGATCAGAATAGCGTCAATCCACCCTGATCGCAGCCATTGGCGACACGCTCCGTGCACGCCGGGCGGGAATGTAACTGGCCGCGAACGCAACGATCGCAATGGTGGCAATCGCCGCGGCGATGGACACCGGATCGGAGCCGCGAACGTCGTAGAGCATATTCGCGAACAACCGTGCCCCTCCTGCTCCGGCCGCGACACCAGCCACCACACCGGCGAAGACCAGCAGCACCGTGCGCTGCATGACGAGCCAGACGACGTTCCGGCCGCTCGCGCCAAGAGCGATCCGGATTCCGATTTCCCCGGTACGCTGCGCGGTGGTGTACGACACGATGCCGTACACGCCGACACAGGCGAGAAGGACGGCCAGCGCACCGAAGACCGTCGACAGCGTGGCCAAAAGGCGCTCCTGAGTCAGTGTGGTCTCGAGGGTCTCACGCTGGGTGCGGACCTCGAAGATGGCGAGCGTCCTGTCGACCGAGAGGGCCGCCTGGCGAGCGGCGGACACGATGGCCAGGGGATCGCCGGCGGTGCGCAGGGCGAAACTCGCCTGGCCCTGGTCCTGCTGAAAGTACGAGACGTAGACGATCGGCTCGGCACCCTTGCGAATACTATAATACTTCGCGTCGCGCGCGACGCCGACAATGGTGAACCGCTTCGTACGCTCGGCGAGGATCCGCCCGATCGGATTCATCCCAGGCAGGTACGTGCGCACGAACGCTTCGTTCACGATCGCAACCATCGGCGCGTGCTCGTCGTCGTGCGATGTGAACGCCCGACCGAGCACGATCGGCAGCTGCATCGTCTCGAAGAAGCCCGGGCCAACCAGATCGATCGGGAGCTCGTGCGCCTCCATGTCCGCACCAACGATCGTAAACTCGTCCGAGCGCCTCGCGCGGCTCAGCTGCGGATGTCGGGTGAAGGTCACGCTCCGCACGCCCGGGATGGCTTGGAGCTTGACGACGAGCGTGCGATACACGTCGGGAATTTTCGTCGCGTCGTAGCCGCTGAGCCGCGCATCGACACGGAAGGTCAGCAGGTGGTCCGCATTGAAACCGAGCTTCACGTCGCGCAGATTGCGCAGGGTTCGTAGAAAGAGCGCCCCGTCGATCAGCAGCACGACCGACATGGCGATCTGCATCACGACGAGAGCGCGGCTGAAGAAGGAGCGGCTCGCGTGAACGTTGCGTGCATGCTCCTTGAGGCGATCCGCCAGATCCACGCGCGTGGCGCGGAACGCCGGCGCGAGGCCGAACAACAGCGCCGTGCCTAACGATATTGCCGTCGCGATGGCGAGAACGCGCCGATCGAGCGTCAGCTCCACGCCGGCGAGGTCGGGGCGGAGCGTCACGAGCAGGTTCTTTCCCCAGTAGGCGATCACGAGTCCGAGCGCTTCGGCGCTGGCAGCGAGCAGCAGGCTCTCGACGAGCAACTGCTTGACGATGCGCGAGCGACTGGCCCCGAGCGCGAGCCGCATGGTGATCTCGCGCTGTCGCGCGGCGGCTCGCGTGAGGAGCAGGTTTGCCACGTTCACGCAGGCGATGAGCAGGAGCAGCCCGGCGACGATGCTCAGGATGAGCAGGGGCATGCCGTAATCCGAACGCTGATCGGTGAGTCCCTGCGCACCGGACAGCACCTCGAGGCGCGGCAAATTGACCGCGTGCTGCGCAAGCGAAGGCATGGGCGCGCCGTTGATCGCCGAGCGGACGAGGCGCGGCTCGATCTCCGCGCGCACGCGGTCGCGGGAGACACCTGGCCGCATGCGTCCCATGATGCGGACCCACCAGAAGCCGGCGTCGGCGAGATCGCGCGCTCCGCCCTGCCGAACGAGTGGCAGCAGGGCCATCGGGACGGTGACGTCCGGTTGTTGGCCCACGTTGAGCACACCTTCGAACATCGGCGGCGTGATGCCGACGATGGAGAAGGCCGTGCCGTTGATGGACACGATGCTCCCGACGGTGGTGGTGTCGCCCGCAAACCGCTGCCGCCAATACTTTGCGCTGATGACGGCGGCCGGCGGCGACTCCGGCCGATCGTCGCCCGGGCCAAGAAGGCGTCCGCGCAGTGGCTGGACGCCGAGTCCCGAGAAGTACTCTCCGGTAACAATCTCGCCAGTGGCAATGTCAGCCCCGCCCGCGGTGGCGACGTCCAGCTGTTCGATTGGCGCGAACGCAAACACGCTGCCTAACGTGTTCGTGTGGCCGCGCAAGCTCTCGAATGCCGGCATCGAGAACGACGTCGTCGTACGGCGGCCCGCGGGATCCCAGTTCAACGTCCCGTCGATCGAGCGGTCCAGGGAAACGGGTCCGGAGCTCCATTGGAGCACGACCAGCTCCCCGGGCCGCGTGACCGGTAAGGCCTTGAAGAACACCAGGTCGGTGAGGCTGAAGATCGCCGTGTTGGCCCCGATGCCGAGCGCAAGCGAGATGATGGCGATAGCCGCGAAACCCGGGTTTCTCGCCAGTCCGCGCAGCCCGTATCGCGTATCGGCGATCGCGTGCTCCACCCAACGTGCGCCACGCCGATCGCGGTGCGTCTCTTTGATCGTCTCGACGCCACCGAAGGCCAGCGCCGCCTGGCGCCGGGCTTCGGCGGGACCCATTCCCGCGGCAACGTTCTCTTCGGTCTCACGCTCGATGTGAAACGCGAGCTCGGCGCTCAGCTCTTCATCGATCTGACGCCGGCGGAAGAGCGCGCGCAGCCGGTACCGCAGTGATTCGAGCATGGTCCCTCAGGTCGTCGCGAGAATCCACTCGACCGCGGCGACATACCTTCGCCACGACGCCGTCTCCTCACCGAGCGCTCGGCGACCCTTCGCCGTGAGCCGGTAGAATTTCGCACGCCGATTGTTCTCGCTGGTCCGCCATTCGGCGTCGATCCATCCTTTTTGCTCGAGCCGCTGGAACGCCAGGTAGAGGGAGCCCTGGTTCGCATCGAGGATTCCACGCGACAGCTGTTCGATGCGCTGGCTGATCCCCCAGCCGTGCATCGGCTCGAGCGCAAGCGTCTTGAGGACGAGGAGGTCGAGGGTACCGCGAAGAACGTCGGTTTGCGACTGCGCCACGGCGGCTCTTCTCTTGGAAGCCAGTAGGACACACGCTAATGCGGCAGCGAACGACTCGTCAAGGGCCGCTACACGGCGCGTTGCGGGTGAGGCTCTGGCGCTGGCCGAATGGGCGAATGGCCGAAGAGCTGAATGGCCGAAGAGCTGAATGGCCGTATGGCCGAATGGCCGTATGGCCGAAGATCAGCGCGTCACCGCGCGAGAACAAGACATTGCGCCCCACCGTGGCTACAGCGCGGTGGGGCGCCTTCTTCTCATCCAGACAACCGTCCATTGAAATCCGAGTGCGCAGTCCGCAGTACGTCCGCAGTCCGCAGTGCGCAGGTGGTCAGCGTCCGAAGTCCGCAGCTCTTGGTGCGCAGGTGGTCAGCGTCCGAAGTCCGCAGCTCCTTATTCGCCCCGGAGTGCGTCGAGCGGATCGGCTCGCGACGCGCGGCGGGTGGGGACGAGCGTCGCGACGAATGCCACCGCCGACAGCAGAAGGCCCGCCGCGAGCAGCGTCGTCACGTCCGTCGGACCGATCCCGAACAGCTGACTCGCCACCAGCTTGCGCGCGGCGAACGCGCCAAGCACGCCGAAGATCACTCCGGCGAACACCAGCGCCGCCGCTTGGCCGATGACGAGTTGCATCAGGTCGCGGGGGAGCGCGCCGAGGGCGGCGCGGATCCCCAATTCCTGGGTGCGCTGGGCGACGGTGTAGTTGATCACACCGTACAGTCCCACGGCAGCCAGGATGATGGCGGCGATGGCAAAGGCGCCTAGCAGCGTCATCGTGACACGCTGCTGGCCGGCGCCGTCACGAACGACTTCGGATATCGTTTCGGTTTCGACGAGCGGGATCGCCGGGTCAGTCGCGTGGAGGATACGGCGAAACGTGGCGGCGACGCTTGGCACGGGCGCGGTCGTGCGGACAACCAAGTGCATCGCCGTATTCGGGCGCTGCTCCGCCGAGATGTAGATCGCCGGCCGCGACGGCGCGGACCCTCGCGGAGATCGGCGATCACGCCCGCGACACTCTGATAGCCCTTGGTGTCCCAGCTGAAGGCGACGTGCTTGCCAACGGCGCGCTCGTTCGGAAACAGCTGCTTGGCGAGTGTCTCGTTGAGCACGACGACGGTGGGCGCGCCCAGCACGTCGCCCGCGTTGAACGTGCGCCCAGCCACGAGGCGCGCGCGCAAGACGTCGAAGTAGTTGCTGCCGACGATGCGCTTCTCGGCGT
>CAZICQ010000063.1:0-13931 GCA_964537775.1 uncultured Gemmatimonadaceae bacterium
CTCCTCAACGGGTTGGTGCGCCGTACGCGGAGCGGAACGCTCCGGCGACTCGACGGTGATCCGGCAGCTTCATCAGTCCCGGCAACGAATCGACGAGATCGACGTAAAGGGACGGAAACGGTCGCGTGACGAGACGGTTCACCTGGACGAGTGCATCCGCTCGGCGAGATGTCAGGCCGGCACATCCGGAAGGCTCGATTCAACTCGTGAAACCCCTCGTTCAGGCGCTCGTACGGACGACAGCGATAATGCGAGTGGCAGGACAGCGTCCTCAGAGGAGACATGCCATGTCGACCCTCACGATGTTCCTGCGGTCCCTGAGTCGCGGCAGTATCCCGGCCCTGCTTCTCCTCGGCAGAACGACAGCGCCGCCGGCGATCTTCGACTTACCTCGGTGAAGTTCGACGACGCGGCCGTGCGGATCTACGGCGACGTCGCCATCCTCACCTCCATTGCCGACGATACGGGGACCTATCGCGGCTTTCCGTTCACGGGCAAGATCCGTTACATCCGAGTTTTTGTTCGGCGCGGCGGCCGCTGGCAGACAGTCGCGAAGCAACAAACGCCGATGCAGTAATGGGATCGAAGCCAGTCACGAGTACCTGAAGGCGCCCCACCCGCGGCTCTGCCGCTGATGGGGCGCCAGGTTGTTCACACAACCGTCGTCGAGAGCCGGTGCGCAGCTCTTCGCTCCGCCAGCCGGCTCAGAGACCGTATTTCATGCCGACGTAGATCGTGCGCTCGTAGTACTCGCGCTGGATCGAGTAGTCCTGACTCGGCGTGCCGCTGAAGAAGCCGAACACGGCGTTGTTGAGGTCGAGCCCCTGCACCTGCAGCTGGACGCGATTGTTGAAGCTGTAGATGAGCGATGCGTCGATCTGAGAATGCGGGTAGAAGTACGTGTCGCCGGTGGCGGTGGCGGTGCCGTCGCCGTAGGAGACGATGTTCGCGCCCTGGTACGCCCACGCCGCGCGCGCGGAGATCTTGCCGAAGTCGTAGGTCAGCGCGGCGTTGGCGAGGTTCGGCGACGTCCGCGCCATCGGCGCCTCGCGCCCCGTCGATGGATCGACCAGCACCCTGGAGTCGACGTGCGTGAAGTTCAGATCCACGCCGAGTCCGGCCAATCTGCCGGGGAGGAAGACCAGGCGCTGGGTGTAATCGGCCTCGAAACCGAGCAAGTGACCCGAGCCGCCATTCTGCGGCTGCGTGCCGGCCTGACCGTTGAACTCCGTCACCGGCCCGTTGTACACGAACCGCTGATTGAAGATGAAGTCGGTGATCTGCTTGTAGAACACGCCGCCCGAGATCACGCCGACGGACGGGAAGAAGTGCTCGGCGAGCAGGTCATAATTCCAGGCGTGTTGCGGCTTCAGGTTCGGATTGCCAGACGTCAGGTTGGACGGGTTCGACTTGCTGCCGCCGATCGTGCCCGAGAGCGACGGCGCGAGGAGCGAATAGTTGGGACGGGAGATGCCGCGCGTGACGGCGACGCGAACGTCCGTGCCTTCGCCGGCGCCGATCTTCAGCTGCACGCTGGGAAAGAGGTCCGTGTACGTCTGCGATCCGGGAACGGAGCTGATTGAGGTGACTTTCCCGCTGGCGTCCCGCTCCACCACGTGGCCGACATACGACGAGTGGGTGTTCTCGGCGCGCAAGCCGAGGTAAATCTGCGTCTCGCCAACGTCGACGGTGTTGCTCGCGTATCCGGCGTAGATCGTCTCCGAGCCGCTGAAGCTGCCGAGCGTGTTCCGCACGGTGTTCGTGTGATCCGTGAACGTCGACGCCTTGGCGTTCTCGTAGTCGCGGGCGCCGACCGCGTTAGGCGCTGGCCCGAAGGAGAACGCATTCGAGAGATCTCGATAGTACGAGCCGTCGGTGTAGGGCGTGCCGACGAGATTCATCGCAATCGGCGAGTTGGTGGTCCAGAAGCCGCCGGTGGCCGAATAATCCTTGTGCTCATCGCGCACCTTGGTGCCGAAGCGCAGCGTGGAAGCCCACGACGCATCGGACGCCTTCCAGGGAGCGCTGAAGTCCAGCGCTCCGCCGACGTCATGGCCGTTCGTCTTGTGGTCGACGGTGAAATAGTGGTCGAGCATGAAGTTCGTCGGGTCGGCCGCGGCGCTGGCCATCGCTTGGTTCGCGAACTGGAAGGTCGGGATCTTCGAGTTCGAGGCGTCGTAAGCCACCGTGAGCCCCTGGCCGCCCGGCCCGTCGTAGACGAATGGGCTGAAGCGATAGTCGCTCTCATTCTGGCTCGTGCCGGCGAAGGTAGCGGTCGCCTTCATCGTCACGTCGCCGAACTGCGTGTTGCCGCCGGCGCTGAGGCCGAACATGTGCTCGATGGGCGTGCGGATGTACGCCTCACGCGTCACCTCGACGCCGGTGCCGTAGCCGCGAGTGCCGACGGCGGCCGAGTCGCCGGTGTCGCCGAAGGTGGAGTTCGTGGCAGCGGTGGCGACGTCGGACACGTAAGTGGTGCCGAAATTCTCGAACCGGCTCAAGAGTCCTTTGAGGAAGAGCGTCGATCCATTCTGGAATCGATAATCGACGTCGCCGCCAAGGCCATAGCGATTGCGGCCATACACGTACGAGCGCTGACTCCAATCGTTAGGGAAGGAGCGGTTGTTGGCGTCCACGCCCCACGCCGGCTCGAGATCGCTGATCACGCGGTTGTTGCGATCCGCGGAGCCGCCGATGAGCAGGCCGAGCTACTGCGCGTCGCCGTACCGTCCGCCGTACGCGAAGCCGCCCTGGTACTGATTCTTGTTGAGCAGCGACATCTGGCCGTACTGGCCGGCGACGTAGCCCTGCGGCGCTCCCTCGGGAGTCTTCGTCACGAGGTTGACGGAGCCGCCGATGGCGTCGGCGTCCATCTCCGCGGTGAGCGTTTTGCTAACCTCGATCGCGGCGAGAATGTCCGAGGGCACGTCATCGAGCTTGGGGATGCGATCGCGTTCGGTGCCGGGCACGTGCGCGCCGTTGATGGTGACGTTGGAGAGGCGTGGCTCGGTGCCGCGAATCTGGACGAACTTGCCCTCGCCCTCGTCGCGCTCCGTGGTCACGCCGGGAAGGCGTCCCGCCGCTTCGGCCGCGTTGGCGTTAGGCAACGCGCGGATCACGTCGCCGGCGAGCACGACGACGAGGTTCGGCGCGGTCTCCTGGCGATCGAGCGCCGAGGCCTGCGTCTCCCCCAGCCGCTGCGCCGTGACGACGACGCTGCCGAGCGATGCCGCGACCACGTGGAGCTGGAAGTCGTGGGTCGCGACCGCATCGCCGATGGTGACCGACGACGAGTCGGTGGCGTAGCCGAGGCGCGACACACGCGCCACGTATGTGCCCGCGGGCACGCTCGCCAGCCTATAACGGCCGGCGGAATCGGCCAACGCGCCGTATCGCGTTCCGGAGAGCTGGACGATTGTTCCCGGCACGACACGGCCGCTGGTGTCGGTGATGGTTCCACGCAGCTCTCCTTGTCGCTGCGCGCCGGCGGTGGCCGAGATCAGGAGGGTGCACGCACACGCGTACCACAAGCTTCGCATAACGTCGACTCCCATGAAACTGTTCGGAGGTGGGGTGCGTCCGCCGCGACGGCGCGTCCCGTGGGGCGGACGGAGCTACAATAGCTGTCGCGGTGTTACGTGGAACGACGCGCGCGTAACAGCTACGCCTGCCGGTGATACGTTTATGTCACGATTTCGTCTTGGGGCGAGGTCTTCAGTGCAATGTCGATGATTACCGACGACGTCCGCGCCGTCATCCAATCGGCGCACCTTTGCGTCGCCGCGACCGTCACCCCCGACGGGCGACCCAACCTGTCGCCGAAGGGCACGATTCGGGTGTGGGACGACGATCACGAGGTGTACGCCAGCGTGAGAATGGGCGGCCAGTTCGTGCTATCTTTCAGTCCAGGATGATCCCCGAGACAGCGACGCTCCACGCACACCGTGAACTTTCCGCGCCATGAGCCTTGACAGTGCCCGCATCATCGGATCACTCGCCGGCATGCTGTCGGTCTTCTCCTTCTGCCCTCAAGCAGTTCGAGTGTGGCGAACGCGACACACCGCCGACCTGTCGCTGAGCACCTTCGTGCTGTTGGTGCTCCAGGCCGCGGCGTGGATGACGTACGGGATGCTGCTGTCGGATCCGCCGCTCATCTGGACGAATGTGTGCGTGCTCGCGCTGACGCTTGCGATTCTCGTGGCGAAGCTGCGCTTCGGGGTGAGACCTCGAACGACCGCCTAACGGCGGCGCGCCGTCACCGGAAGGTGATCGCCAGTCCCGCGTCCACCATCTGCACGCTGCGCGCGGCGCCGTGAATGAGCGTACCCGTGCCGACGAGCGTGAAGGCCACGGGTGCCAGCGGCACGCCGATGTCGTACCCGACTCCGAGCTGGCCGGCGATGCCGGTGACGCGCCCATTGCCATCCGGGTCGCCGGCGCCGTAGCCAACACCACCCTTCACGAAGAAACCCGTGATGGGGATGTGCAACTGTAGAATGGCGGTGGCGGCCGTGACGTTCACGACCGAGCGGCGCCAGTAGTGGAGCTCGACGCCGCTCTGGATGAAGGGCAGTAGCGGCGCCGTGCCCTGAGCGAGGAAGACGGCTCCGGCGCGCCCGTCGGACAGCGACGTGGCGGTCGACGCGGCGATGCCGGCGCCGGCGCCTAACGAAATACTCTGCGCCTGGGCCGTCCGCGCGACGGCGACCAGCGTCAAGACGAGGAGGGGGAGGGAGAGGCGGCGGATCGGCATCAGGTTAGGAATGTGTGCGCGGCCGGAACGCCGCGATAGTAACGCGGATGCAGCCGATCGCTATGGCGCCGACGATCAGGCCGTACAGCGCGGCCCACGCGAGCATCCACGCGTAATCGCCAGCGTTAGGGCGGCCGGCGACAGTTCCGACGATGGCGCGCGGCCCGGCCACCAGCAACCCGCCGCGCCAGAGCGAGATGCTCATGGCGACAATGCCGGCTGTCGCCGCGGCGGCAAGTCCACGCGTCCAGCTGAGTCGTCCGAGGAGCGCCGCCGCCGCCACGCCGATGAGTGGCGAGACCAGCTCCAGCCAAGGGGTCCACCACATCACGCCTTACTCCACGTTCGTGGTATGCAACGTTGTGGTGTGGCGACGTAAACGTCAACGAGAGCACTGGTTTCTCGTTCCGTTCAGCGCCCGCGACAACGACGAGAGGAGCGATGCGTCGCGTCATTCGACGGATGGTCGGACCACACCCGGCTCGCCGAGTTGAAACGTTCGATTGAACCGACCGGGTCGTCTGCCATTCACATGCACGATGGCAATCCAGTCGGAGCCCGCCCAGTCGATCTGCGCGCCTGCAGACATATCGACCGGGATGTCTGTCACGAGTTCTGCCGTCGAGCGGATGCTGAGCGTATTTCCGGGCGCATGCTGAACCCATTGTACCCATGCGCGTCCCTCCCGGCCAAAATCATCGATACCCGCCGCGAGTAAACGATAGTATCCGGTGTCTCCTGCGATGCGCCACGCGCCGCCTTCGGCCACCTGCGCTGCCGGCGTCATCCAGATCGTGTCTTTCCATATCCACGACACGAGAGATAGCGCGTCTCCACCGTAATGACGCCGCAAATACACACGCATGGTCGCAGTACCAACCGAATTCGCGCTCAAGGTGTCTGAGACGCGCAGACATAACCAGTACGGCGTCAACCCAAAGTTCTCGATCAATGTGATCCACAGGACGCGCCGGTGTACGCTAGCCCCAGGAATTAGAAAGCTGCCATCCCGGTGCGTCGTTGCGCGCCCACCGGGACCGCGGCAGCGCCGATCGCGGCGCCCGCCGGTGGTGGCGACTTGTGCGCCGCCAACCGGCGCGCCGTCGCTCCACCGGATTACGCCGTAGACGCTCGGCGTCACCTCCTCCATGTGAGCAATCGGCAGCGGGATGCATGCTGCGGCCGACGAGAGCAACAGCGCCCTCATTAGGTGAAGAAACGGGCGCAACTGGTACGCTCGAATATCTCTCAAGCTCGCGCGATCGCCAGCAGATGCGCGCTCAACGCCGTCCCGTCGGCATCTTCCTCGATCATCCTCGCCGCCCACAGGAGCGCCTCACGATTCGCGGGATCGTCCCATAGCTCGGGTCTGAACCAGGCCGGTCCTTCGACCCCGAAGATCCCCTCGACGTCGCACCCGGCCTCGACAAACTCATCGCGCAGTTCGCTCGGAGCATGAAAAAATGCCGTGGTGAACCACGCCGGCTCGAGCGCCTCGTTTCGATGCTGGCCGGATGCAAGGTCGCGTTGTACGATGCGCCGGAAGCGCTCGTCGAAGATGTGACCGGACACAATGCCGTCGAGTACCGAGGCGAGGCGCGAAATGGCGGCAGCCGCAATGAGACCACCGGCGCGCGCCACTCGTTTGGCTTCTCGCAGCGCCGCGAGCCGATCGCCACGCTCAACAAGATGGTACAGAGGCCCGAAGAGCAGCACGACGTCGTACGCTCCATCGAAAACGGGAAGTCGGCGCGCGTCCGCGACTTCAGCCGTGAATGGCGCATCCGAGTCGGCCGCCAGTCGGAGCGCCTGCTCGACGTGGAGCGGCACCAGGTCGATCAGGTGCACCCGGTATCCGGACCGCGCGAACCACTCCGCGTACGCTCCCGGCCCGCCACCGACGTCGAGCACCGTGGCCGGAGCAGGCGGCAGGAAGCGGCGGAGCAGCTCCTTCGTACGCTCGAATTCAATACGCGAGCTGCCTTCGCGCAGGCGCTTCTCCTCGCTCTGCAGGTCCGTGTAATGCGCGACGATCACGGATCCGTCTTTGGACACAGCGTCGCCGTGGGGCACTACTCTGCGCGGTCGCCGAAGAGCTCCGCCAGCTCGATGTACAACTGGGACGACGCACCAGCCGGCGTCCACGTCAGCTGCTCGCGGGCAATACGATCCGGCTCGCCGGCTTTGACGATCACGATAGTCCGCTGCTCTGGGTCAACGAGCCAGTACTCCCCCACGCCTGCATCCATATAGAGGCTGCGCTTCTGCACCTGGTCGCGTCGCCGCGTATAGGGCGAGACAATCTCGACAACCAGAATGGGAAGCGGCGCCTTGTCCCATTTGACCCCTGCGTGCGCCGGCGGCTGGCGAACCATGAGATCCGGTTCGACTTCCGACCCCGCGATGCGCAGGACGGCGCGCGGGTGATACACCAATCCCAGTCCCTGCGCCGCGACGTACGGCGCGAGTCTCAGCGACAATCGCGCCGCGATGGTCTCGTGACCGAGCGTCGGTGGCGGCGTCACGAACAGCTCGCCGCGCACGAGCTCGTATTTGTTGCCGTCGTCCGGCAACCGATGCAGCTCGTCGAGCGTCCACCGTTTCGTCGCTGTGGCCATGGGCATGACGCGTCCTTCCTCGGCTGAACGTAGGGCCCGCGCATGCGCCGAGCATCGCATGCCGCGGTGGAATGCGCGCCATCGAATCGTTTGGCATCGGATCAATTCGTGGCGTACGCACCAGCCTCGCCGAGTGTACGCTCGGCGAAGGCGCCGAGTCAAGACACGGCGTGGGAGACGCAAGCGTGCGTGCCGGCGGGCCGCTCACGCCGGTCGCCGGACAAGCGTGCGTGCGCGCTCGGTCTCTGCTATGAAACGCTCGCCGAGCTCCGGCTGGAAGCCACCTCGTGCGCCGGGTCGTGGCGCGCGAGTGCGTTCCGCACGGCGGCGGCGAGCGCCTCCATGCTGAATGGCTTCTCCAGATAGGCAACGCCGCTCGGAAAGCTGCCTCGGCGGATCAGCGCGTCGTCCGTGTAGCCGGTCGTGAAGAGTACGCGCGGCGGCTTGGGCAGCGTGCGCAACCGCTCGGCGAGCTCCTGACCTCCCATGACCGGCATGACCAGGTCGGTGATGACGAGATCGACCGGTGTGTCTACGCCCTGCAGCAATCGCCAGGCTTCTTCGCCATCCTTCGCCGCATGGACGGTGTATCCGCGGCGACGAAGGACGCGGGTCGCGAGCACACGCACGGCGTCTTCGTCCTCGACCAGCAGCACGGTGCCGCTCTCGCGCGCCGGTGAGGATGGTGTCGTCGCTGGTCTCGGCGCGGCGGCGGTGCCCTGCGCGGGCAGATGAACGAAAAACGTGGTGCCGACGCCCTCGTTGCTCTCGCATGCGATGTAGCCGTCCGACTGCTTGACGATGCCGTACACCGTCGCGAGCCCGAGGCCCGTGCCCGCTCCCGGAGCTTTGGTCGTGAAGAAGGGCTCGAAGATGCGCGCCTGCACCTCGGGTGACATGCCGCAGCCGTTGTCGCCGACGACAAGGGTGGCGTACTCGCCCGCTCGAGCACCGGGATGATTTGTCGCATAACCCCCATCGAGCATGGTGCGACGCGTGCCGATGCTGAGGGCTCCGCCGTTAGGCATGGCATCCCGAGCGTTGACCGCCAGATTCACGAGCACCTGCTCGAGCTGTCCCGGGTCGGCGAATACGATCGGGAGATCGGGGTCGACCTCCACCTGAACGGCGATATCTTCGCCGATGAGGCGCTGCAGCATCGGCGTCAGGTCCTTCACCACCGAGTTGAGGTTTACGTCGCGCGGCTGCATCACCTGCCGGCGGCTGAAGGCGAGCAGTTGGCGCGTGAGCGACGCTGCTCGCTCGGCGGACTTGCGGATCTCCGTCGCCTCCGCGCGTCGCGGATCCGCCGCGCCGAGATCCGACAACAGAAACTCCGTATTGATCGTGATCGCGGTGAGAATGTTGTTGAAATCGTGGGCGATGCCCCCGGCAAGGAGCCCGATCGCCTCCATCTTCTGCGCCTGCCGGAGCTGCGACTCGAGCCGCTTCTGCTCTGTGATGTCTCGCAGGTTGACGACGACCGCGTGCACGGCAGAATCGTGGAGCAGGTTGCAGCACGTGCACGTCATTGTGAGATATCGGCCGTCGGCATGGCGGATGCGCAGCTCGGCGGTGATGGCATTCCCTGGCGTGTTCATCACCTGCTCGAGCAGCGTCGTCGCCAGCTCCCGCTCGTCGGGGTGCAGGAAGTCCGATACGTGCCGGTTATACACCTCTCGAAGGTCATCATAGCCAAGCACGCGCGGAGACCCGGGACTCACGTACGTGACGAGACCGGCGGCGTCGAGAAGAATGATCGGGTTGGACGCGTTCTCGATCAGGGATCGAAAATGCGCTTCGCGCTCGCTCAACGTCTCGATGGCCGCTGCTCGTTCGGCCGCCAGCGCCTCGTTGGCGTGGAGATCACGCGCGCGACCCATTGCGGAGCCGAGCAAGCCACCCAACAGACGAATGGTGCGTTCGTGACCTTCGTCGAAGGCCGCCGGCCTCGACGCGATCACCTTGAGCACGCCGAGCGCGACGCCCTCGTGCAGCAGCGGTGTCACGATGCACGAGCGAAGCGTCGAGCTCTGCGATGCCCGAAGATCGACGCGACGGTCATGATCCGCGTTGTCGCTGCGAATCGTGCTCGCCGTCCGCACGCACGCGCCGGAGATGCTCGAGTCGATGCGCAATCGCAAACCGTGAAGTACCACCGCGGTGCCGGTAGTGGCGCGAAACTCTATTTCGTCTCCGTCCACGAGCTCTACCGCCGCCCCGTCGGCACCGGTGAGCTCCTGGGCCCGCGCCGCCGCCAACTGTATGATATAGTCGAGATCGAGTCTCGCCGTCGCCACTTCCTGTTGAATGGAGACGAGCGTGGCGAGGTGCTCCTCACGCTCGTGCAGCGCTCGTTCGGCGGCGCGCCGCGCCGTCTCGTCGGTGAAGGCGACGACAACGCCGGCAATCCGACCGTCCTCCCTTACGGGCGAAGCGGCAAAGGACACGGGCAGGGGCGTTCCGTCGCGACGCCAGAGCACGTCGTGCTCCACGCGCACCGACTCGCCGCGCACCAGCGCCTGCCTGATGAGGCAGTTCTCCGCGGTGCGTGGCGCGCCATCTTCGTCGCTGTGATGGATAAGCGAATGTGCGTCGCGCCCGATCATTTCTGACGGGGTATAGCCGAGCGCCGCCGCGCCCGCGCCGTTGGCAAAGGTGAAGCGCCCGTCCGCGTCCATACCGAACAACCATTGCGTGGTCGACTCCATGAGCAGGCCCACGTGCTTGGACAGCGCGAGCCGGTCCTCTTCCGCGCGCTTGCGATCGCTGATGTTCTCGAAGATGCCGACGATGCCGACGAGCCGGCCCTCGCGGTCGTGCAGCGGTGAGTCCGTCACGTGCGCGGTAAACGTCGTGCCGTCGCGCCGCTGAATCTGAAATTCCCCGCGCCAGCTCTCGCCGGCGTTCAGGCGGGCCATGAGCTCCGCGCATTGGTCGCTGCTCACCTGGGTGGGCGTTACGTCGAGCAGATAGCGGCCAATCGCCTCCTCGGCGCGCCAACCGTAGAGACGTTCGGCATACGGGTTCCAGTATGTGATGGTGCCTTTGAGATCCGTCGCGACGACCGCCTGTTGGACGGCATCGAGCAGATGCGCCTGAAAGCCGAGCGCCTCCTCGGTGCGCCGCCGCTCGCTGTCCGCGCGTAGCCGTTCGATTCGCGACCGCTCGATCGCATACCGAATCGAACGCTCGAGCAGTGGCGCCGTGGTCTCGCTCTTGATCAGATAATCCGTGGCGCCGGCCGTGATCGCGGCGAGGTCGATCGCCGAGTCGCTTCGCGCGGTGAGAAAAATCACCGGGAGCACGGAGCCACCGAGGCGGAGCTCGGTCAGGAGCTCGACGCCGTTGCGCCCGCCAACACGATCGTCGAGCAGGCAGACGTCATGCGCGCCGCTCTTTGCGGCGTGCAGCCCGCCGGCATAGTCACGCTCCCAGTGCAGATCGTAGTCGAGGAGCCGGAATCCGGCGATATGTTGACGGAGGACGACGACGTCCTCCTCGTCGTCCTCGATCAGCAGGACGCGTGTGCGTAATTCGGCCATCGTGTTCATCTGGGATCGGTTCGCGCCTCGGCGGGTGCTGCCGCCTCGGGCAGCCGAATAGAGTATCGGCCAGATCGGGAGGAACGAAAATGAAACGAGCCGAAGGGCGCCACGGTGCCCGGACAGAGACGATCCGGCGGCGAACCAGGAAACGTGGAGCGGCGCCGGATTATCTTGCAGCATGTCGTCAGAAGAACCGGCGGCGTATCTTGCGCTGCGACGGGCGACGGCGGCCGATTGGCCCGCCATCGCGAGCCTGCTCACCGAGGCCGCGCTGCCCCTCGCCGGCGCCGAGTCACGCGCCGCAGAGTTCGTGGTCGCCGAGCGACGCGGTCGGGTGGCCGGGTGCGCGGGCCTGGAGCGGTACGGGACGTCCGCGCTCCTTCGCTCCGTCGCGGTCGTGCCAAACGAGCGGGGGCAGGGCATCGGGATCGCGCTCGTGGACGCCGCTCTGGATCGTGCACGACAGGACGCGATCCGGACGCTGGTGCTCCTGACGACGACCGCAGCACCATTCTTCGAGCGCTTCGGATTTCGGATCGTGACACGCGACGACGTGCCCCACGCGGTGCGCGCGTCGGAGGAGTTTCGCGGCGCCTGTCCCGCGAGCGCGACGGTGATGCGGCTCGATCTCGCGGCCCCGGCGCCTAACGTTGCATAGCTTCAGTAGTCGTACAGTGATGGCGGCTCTTTTCCCAGCATGCGCAAATAGGTGTACAGCTGGCCGCGGTGGTGCCAGTGCTCGTCATAGGCAAAGGCAAAGTAGCGCCACGCCGGATAGGTGCCGAACGGCGACTCGACCGTACGATTCACCTCGGAATCCGACATCGCCATATAGATAGCTTGTGCGGCTTGGTGGCATGCAGCTGCGTACGTTCTGACGTCGTTCACTGTGGTCAGCGCCTGAAGGTCAGCCGCGGTAGCGGGGTCCTCAGGGTTGGTGCGACTCGGCGCGTCCGCGGTGAATCGCCCCAGCCGAGCGGCCTCGGCGAGTGTTCTCTCCTGACTGTAGATGTGAAAGATCAGCTCGCGCGGCGTGCGCACGGCTGGCTGCGGTCGAAAACCGAGCTCGCTATCGGTGAACGCGTCGATCGCGCGAAGCGTCACGCCGTGCACCATATCAAAGTATTGGCATTGCGCCGACAAGGTGTGCCGGTCCATGGAACCCGTTCACGTGAGGTGGGTGAGCGTCAGGTCTCCCGGCGTGGCGTTCAGAGCGGCGGCGTCACGCGGAGATTGGCGAAATATCCGCCGGAGCCATTGCCGACCCACAGACCGAGCGATCCGCCGGCGCGATCACTCAACTCGTGCACCACGAGTGACGGCGTGCCGGCGCCATTCACGTACACGCTCACCGTCGGCCGCTGGACGACTACACGCACGTGGAACCATTCGTCGCCATCCGGCGCCGCCGCCACGGCTCGCTCGTACTCGCCTGGATGCTCGGCGCGGAGCTTGTCCCAGGTCCAGTGTGGATGCGAGACGTACTGCACGGCGTGGGCACGCGCGGTCGAGTCGGGCGCGTGAAAGTTGAACGGCCGGAAGTACACCGCGTCGTGCGTTGTGGCGTCGAGCACGCGGAACGCGAGTCCGAGGAAGCTGCCTTGTACCGGCTGACTGCGCCCGAGGAGATCCACCTCGACCGTGCCGTTGCCAAACTGATATCCATCCAGCCAAACGACGCCCATGCCCGGCCCCTCGCCAAGTCGGAGTGCGCGCGTGCCTTTGGCGTCGACCAGCGACGCGGTGCGGCCGGCGGCATGCCATCGTGGGCTCGTGCCGACATCGGCGAGGTCGAAGGTCTGGGTCGTCTGGCTGTGGGCTTGCGTTGCCGTGGACGCGAGCGCGGCGATGACGAGCAAGGCACGTGTCACATTGGCCATGATCGTGACCTCGTTCCGGCTATACCGCTCGCACCATCTCGCACTGGATGACCTGTGTCTCACATCGTGGCGGCGAACTGCGGCGGCGTTATGATCATGCCAACGGTGAAAGTCGTCAAGACGCACGGCTTCGATGCTGCAGGCCCGGACTCTCGGGCACGGGCGCCTCTGCGCCACGTCCCTTCCGGCCAGGCGGTCCACGGATATGACATCTCAGAACGACTGGCCATCGTCCGCTTGGCTCGCAAGCCGCGGCCTCCTCTGGACCGTGTTGCTCCCCGGCGTGGTAGCTGGGTACGTGCCGTGGAAATACCTCGGGCTCAATCGAGTGCAGTCGAATGCCTGGAGCGCGAGCGGTGCACTGGGTGTGGCGTTCATCGTTACGGGGGTTGTGCTGCTCACCGTGTGCATAGTGGAATTCGCACGAACCGGTCGCGGCACGTTGTCACCACTGGATCCGCCGCGGCAGCTGGTCGCTCGTGGGATTTACCGATACGTGCGGAATCCAATGTATGTGAGCGTCTCAGCCATCGTGCTCGGCGAATGGCTGCTCGTTCGTTCAGCGGCGATGGGCGTCTACTGGCTGACTTGGCTCGTGTGCGCGAACCTCTTCGTGATCGCCTACGAGGAGCCGGCCCTGCATCGCCGGTTTGGCGCATCATACGACGAATATCGTCGTCAGGTCGGGCGCTGGATTCCGAAGCGTGGCGCGCCGCGGCCATAGCAAACGCGTCCTAAACGTCCGCCCCGTGATCCCCCGGTAACTCCCATCCGCCGATCGGCTTACATCATTTTTAGTTGGCGAGGACGTGGCCTCCTGACACATTGTCGGGGGGTTCGACACGGCGCGGCCAATGCCCCTTGGGCTGCGGCTCCGACAGCAAGCGCAGCGCACATTAAGAAAACTTTACAACGCTCCGCGGAATGTCTGCGTATACTGCGTCCGTTTGATGTGACCGCGCCGCTCATCCAGAGGTTAAGCAGTCATGCACCCGAGCACGACCCGCGGTCGACCATGCGTTGTGCCCGGGGCTCACCTCTAATGAATGCGGCAGTTGCGTAGGTCAATTCGCTAGGACGTTCGGTACGACGTGCTGGCTGACGAGTCCGTCCCCATCACCTCGTCAGGCCG
>CAZICQ010000063.1:14031-15392 GCA_964537775.1 uncultured Gemmatimonadaceae bacterium
GGCGCGCCCGGCGGCGGCGTCCAGGTGCAGATCCGCGGCACCAACACGATCAACGGCGCGTTCCTGCCGCTGTACGTCGTGGATGGCGTCATCGTGAACAACGATGCCTACTCCAACGGTCTGAACTCGATAACCGGCGCCGGCGGCGGCATCACGTCCAACCAGGACCAGCAGGTCAACCGCATCGCGGATCTGAATCCTGAAGACATCGAGAATATCGAGGTGCTCAAGGGGCCGTCGGCGGGCGCCATCTATGGATCGCGCGGTGCCAATGGCGTCGTGGTGATCACGACCAAGCGCGGTCAGGCCGGCCGGCCGACGTTGAACGTCGTGCAGCGGCTCGGCACGCAGACGCTGGCGAACAAGTACAAGATGCGCTGCTTCAATACGTACGCTGCGGCGAAAGCCGAAGCGATGGCGGATTTCGGCATCGACCTCGCCCAGAAGGATTACGCCGGCTGCATCGATTCGCAGGACATTCTCTACGGCAACCACTTCCTGTCGTATGAGACGGGCCTGTCGCTCCGCGGCGGCTCGGAGAACACGACGTACTTCATGGCCGGCTCGCTCAAGCACGACGGCGGTCTCGCCACCAACACCGGCTATAGCAAGCAGTCGCTCCGCCTGAACGTGAATCAGCTCCTGGGCTCGACGATCAACCTCCACTCGAGCACGGAGATCCTGCATACGTTGACCGAGCGGGGCATCTCCGGAAACGACAACAACAACATCGCGCCGTACACGATCATCGGAGCCACGCCGACGTACTTCGATCCACGGCGTCGCGATCCGGTGACGGGGCAGCTCGTGGCCAACCCGTACATCGGTGGCAACGCCAACGTGCTGCAGGACCAGCAGGCCATCCGCACGCCGGAGGACGTCTACCGCCTCATCGGCAACCTCTCCGGCGAATGGTCGGCGTACACCAGCCAGCGGCAGTCGCTCACGTTGAGCGTGCTCGGTGGCGTCGACGCCTTCAATGACCACGCGCGCGTGTACTCGCCGCCCTACACCTACATCGAGCAGAGCGGCAATATCAGCCCCTTCCCTGGCACGATCGTGGAGGGCAACTCGGACGTGGTGAACGCGAACGCGAACGCCTCGCTCATTCACAAGTTCATTACGCAACTCGCCACGGCCACGACCTCAGCGGGTGTGCGGCAGGAGCGGGCCCAGTCGATTCAGGCCGTGAATCTGGGTCAGGGACTCTTCCCGGGGATCACGAACTTCTCCACGGCGGTGCAAACGGGGGTGCAGGAGGGTCAGAACATCACCAAGACCTTCTCCTACTATGCGCAGGAGGAGCTCCTCACGCTGAGCGAGCGGCTCCTGCTCACCGCCGCCGTGAACGCGGAGCGGTC
>CAZICQ010000064.1:0-14842 GCA_964537775.1 uncultured Gemmatimonadaceae bacterium
CATCGAAACCCTTCCGGCACAAGAGAAACCTCTATTAAATCAGACCTTCCCTAGGAGCGCTGACGCCCGAACGGCGCGAACGCCCTGACGGCGCTGACACCCTAGAAGCGCTTACCCCTGAAGGGGGTGAGCTTCAGGACGCCAAGGATTGCTCGCCGGCCGCCGCGCCGCCCAGCGTCAAATCCAACCACGCCGTGGCGAGCTCGATCACGTGCGCGACTTCCGCCGGGGAATCCAGCAGGTGGTGTCCCCCGGCGAGCTTCGCGACGAGCGAATTGCGTGGGAGGTCTGCCATGGCGCGGCGGTTTGACGGGAGATGCGCCACATCGTGCTCGCCGACGATGAGCAATGTCCTGGCGGTGATACGGGTGAGGTCGTCCGTCACGAGATCCGCTCTGGCACCGCGGCACACGATGCTACTCACCGTCTTGCGGAGCCGTGCCCCCGCGGCGAGTGCCACCGCGCCCGCTACATCGGTGGCGAAGAAGGCGGTGGGAAGACCGAATGTCGGCCTGCTCTCGAGCGCCAGCTTCGTCATCCGTACGAGTCGATGCGCCAAGCCCCAGATGTCGAGATGTCGGGTACCGAGCTCGCAGTCGCGCTCCGCTTCGGGACGTGTGAGCAGATCGACGGCCAATGTCGCGAAGCCGGCGTCGTGTATCCCTTTTGCGACGATGCTGTCTGTGGCGACGTGCGTGGCTTCGCCTGTCGCGCGCGGGACGATGACGAGACCGCGGGGCTGAGCCGGTTTCGCCAGCCGCGCCTCGAGCGTCGTCGCGCCTACAGTGAAGCGTAAGCCGCGTGTGGAGACCGGCAGATCGAGTAAAGGAAGTGTCATACGGCACCCCGTGCGCCGTTCAGAGAATGCATTGAGGATGGCTCACTACTGGGTGGCGCGGCGTCGGCCGGCGCCTGATTCTCTGTAGGCGATTACGCTGATGCGCGAGCTCAGCTTGCTGGCGTGGAGCAGAGGTGCAATACTGTGGCGGTACTTTCGGCAGCCACGACGTCGCCCCACGCACGAACTCCACTGGAGGTTCGCCCATGCGGAATGCCGCGGTCGTCCTCGCCATCCTCGCCATCGTGATGCTCGTGCTGCTCGTCCGTCGCTTCATGGAGGGCTCGCCCGGACCGAAGACCTGGGCGTTCTGTGTGGCGACGCTCGTGGTGATCGTCGCGAGTTTCTTGCTGTGGAGGCGGAAGGATACACCCACGGTTACCTAATTCGCGCTGCTGACTTGACACTCCGCTGAGAGGGAGTGAGCTTCCGAAAATTCCGACAGAATTGATCGGAGTTCGTCGGCAGCCCAGGTTGTGGTTCCTCCCGCTCTCAACTTCATGTGTCGACACCCGCTCGCGTTGCGCCGCGTCACGGCATGAGCCGTGGCCGCATCGCGGCCGCGCCGCGGCAGCCCGAAACGGCGACGGCTTCACAGCTCGCTTCACCGAACGAGGCGGGGGTGCCCAGGCCAGTGCGTCACCGCCGGCTGCTGCACCTCGCCATCGGCTTCGGTGCCCTCGTCGTGACGACCGTTCTGGTGTGGCAGGCGATTGCCGCCGGCGGCGTGCCAGATCCCACGGCGCCGAACACGCCACTCGGCAGCGCGATACTCGACATTGGCGTGCTCGTTTTTCGCGAGGGGCTCGAGTGCATTCTCGTGCTCGCCGCGATCACCGCCAGCATGGTGGGCGCGAGCAGCGCCTACCAACGTCCCATCGCTGCCGGTGTGGGGCTCGCGTTTCTGGCCACCCTCCTGACGTGGCGGTTTGCCGTCGGCATCGTGGACGGACTGGCCGCCAACGTGTCGGCCCTGCACGTACAGGCCGCCACCGGCTTGATCGCGATCATCGTGTTGCTCGTGGTGATGAACTGGTTCTTCCACAAGGTCTACTGGTCGGGCTGGATCTCCCTACACACGAAGCGCAAGCGGGAATTGCTGAAGGAATCGGCATCCGCCCAGTCGAGGCGCCGTCTCGTCGTCGGGCTCGTCATGCTCGGCTTCACGTCCTTCTACCGCGAAGGGTTCGAGGTCGTTCTCTTCCTCCAGAACTATCGCCTGAAGCTCGGCGGGCCGCCGGTCCTGTATGGCGTCGGACTCGGGCTGCTGCTCTCCGGCATCGTCGCCGTCCTCACCTTCGTCGCCAACCACCGGCTGCCATACAAAAAGATGCTCGTCGTAACGGGCGTCATGCTGGGCGCGGTGTTGCTGGTGATGGTCGGAGAGCAAGCGCAGGAGATGCAGCTCGCGCACTGGTTGCCAACGACCCCGATCCCGGCGCTCGCTCGGGTGATTCCCGACTGGACGGGAACGTGGTTCGCGCTCTTTCCGACGGTGGAGACGATCGCCGCGCAGCTCATCGCGGCGGTGCTCGTGCTGGGATCATATACTATCGTAAATATCCAGCTCAAACGCGCCCGGTTTAAGAGCGCAACTACTTGAGAGCGCTGACGTCCGAACGGCGCGAACGCCCTCAAGCCCCTGCGCCCTAAAAAGAGAACGGCCATTCTAATGAATGGCCGTTCCACTCTCACCCGCCCTCAATCAGCGCGCAATAGCGCCGCTGAAGAGATTGACTCCGACCACGAACGGAATCTGCCGTGCGCTCTCGGTCGCATTGTCCGGCGTGAAGGAGATCAATCGCGACTCGACGAAGATTTCCGTGCGGCCAAACGACAGTGATCCGCCGCCGCCAGCGTTCCAGCCCCAGTGGCTCTGCCAATCGTTGCTCCACGTCGCATTCACCGGCCCGATGCCGGCGAGGCTGCGATTGCTGGCGATGAACACCTGACGCCAGCGGGAGTACGAGGCGCCGCCGAGCGCGTAGATGTTGAAGCGCGGGCTCAGCCCGAACATGTGGGTCAGGATCGGGAGATCGAGCGTGAGGTCACCATTGAAGTTCCACAGCGAGCCATCGCTCGCGTAGCCCGAGTATCTGGAGTCCTGACCGGGGCGCAGGTAATTGACGTCCCCGCGGATGCCGATCGGGAAGTTGAAGCTCTTGATCCCGAGCTGTGCCTGGCCCGTGATGCCGGCGCCATTAGGGGTGAACATCGAGCCGGCCGGCTCGGACGCGCCGCCGCCGACGCCGAAGTACAGGCCCGTCGGATAGCGCACGAGACGCGGTGGCGGGGCGATGCTGACCGTGTCGACGCGCGTGACCGTCACCGTGTCGACGCGGGTGGTGGTGTTGTTGACCGTCACCGTATCCACCCGTGTCACCGTGACCGTATCGACGCGGGTCGTCACCTCACCGCCGGACGTTCCCGACTTGCTCACACGAATGCGCGTCTGCGATGTGTCCATCGCGGTGCGCGCGCGCCGCGTGCGCCGGGTGGTGCTGTCCATGCGCGTTTGGGACGTGTCCATCGCCGTGCGCGCGCGTGTGCGCCGGGTCCGGTGCGTCGTGCGGGTGCTGTCCTGCAGGCGGGTGCTGTCCTGCATACCCCTCATGGTGCCCGCGCGCGTGCTGTCACGCAGGCGGGTGCTGTCCGTTGTTTGCGCGGTCCCCTGAGTCGTCTTCACGACGAGCATTGCGGCCGCGCCGATCGCGATGATCGAACCGCTAAATAGTCTCATTGTCTCCTCCCACTGCGTTTCCCCGACTCGCCACCGTGGCGATGCTGACGACGGCGTCGGCAGCCGTCATCCCCCGGAGGCGCCTTTCGACGTACCCCGTCGCGGCACGACGAGTCGTATTGCAGAGCTTGTGCCGGTGTGGCGGCGCATTCCCTTTACGGTCCTTCGGGCGGTGACGGCTCCCCTCGCTCGGCAGTCCCTTCAATATGGGTCCGCCTCCTGCGGTGCCACGTCCCCGCGTCCTGGTGGTCGATGACGAGCCGGCGACCCGCGAGCTGCTCGCTGAGATTCTCGAACACCAAGGCTGTGAAGCACGCACCGCGGGGGACGGCGTCGACGCAATGCGCGTGCTCGCGTCGCTGCAGGGCGCCATTGACCTGCTGGTGCTCGATGTCGGCCTTCCGGACATCGATGGACCGGTACTCGCAGCACACATCGGCAGCATTTACGGTGCCCGTCCCACGCTGTTCGTGACAGGGTGGGTGGACGAGTTCGTGCCACTCGAGGACGTGCCTGGCCGCTGGGCTATCCTGCACAAGCCGATCGCCATCCCCAAGCTGCTCGAGGCGATCGAGTCGCTGGGCTTCGAGTGGCGACGGCACGATCAGCCAGCCTGACTTCGTCCTCGCCGGAAGCCATTCGGACCGCGACGGCGACGCCGCCTCCCGCCGCTCTTTTCAATGGCATCCGCTGCAATGGCCTGGATTCTGCCCCCTGAGATCGGCATTCCGCGCGACGACGCGCACGGGCCATACTCACCGACGAGGACCGGCGATGCTACTCACACTCGCAATCATTCTGGTAGTGCTCTGGGCACTGGGGTTCCTGGCGTTTCACGTGACGGCGGGCCTGATCCACCTGCTGCTCGTAATCGCGATCATCGCGTTCATCGTGCATCTGGTGAGGGGTCCGAGACGGCCGGTAGTCTGACGAGCGAGACGATTGTCGACTGTCGGTCCTTCCTGGCCGACAGTCGCCGCCGCGCCGCATGAACTTCTTCCAGCAGGAACGGTTGGGATCGCGGCTGAAGCAGGCGGGAGTGCAACTGCTCACGGCGGCACTGATCCTCTTCGCGCTGTACCTGTTCGCGTGGCGATGGAATGCGTTTGCCCTGCTCGTTCCGGGCGCCGCCATCGTGGTGCTGGCCGTCTACACGCGTCGCATTCTCCGCATTCTCCGCCTACGCCATGCGGAACGCCGCCACCAGGATCGGCGCCACACCGACCGTCGGGATCGCTCAAACGCGGACTCGGTCGGCGATGCACACCACACGGGGCCGGGCACGTAACGACGATTGGTGCGCGCCGCCGCCGGTCTCGCGACGTCGCGCGCTTTCCTTTGCTCCCGGGCGACCGCATATTTCGCGGACATGCCCGCGAAACAGACGACGGTCTTCGACGCCCGCGCCCTCGACCGCACGTTGCGTCGCATGGCCGATGAGATCGTCGAGTTGAACAACGGCACGGACGATCTCGTAATCGTGGGAATTCAGCGCCGCGGCGTCCAGCTCGCGGCGCGTCTCGTTTCGTTCATCAAGCAGGAGGAGGGGCGGGACGTGCCGCAGGGCGCGCTCGACATTACGCTGTATCGGGACGATCTGCAGCTGGTCGGACCCCGCCCGGTCGTCGGCCCAACGGACATTCCCTGGAACATCGACGGCAAGCGCGTGGTGATCGTGGATGACGTGCTCTACACGGGCCGCACCGTGCGCGCCGCGCTCGACGAGTTGGCCGATTTCGGGCGGCCGCAGCGCATCGAGCTGGCCGTGCTGGTGGATCGGGGTGGGCGCGAGCTTCCCATCCACGCGGACATCGTCGGGAAACAGGTCTCCGTTGGGCCGGGTCAGCGTGTCGATTTGATGGTGAAGGAGCTCGACGGCAAGGACGCGGTCGTGATCACCGATCGCGGAGACGACGCGTGACGCCTTCGCTCGGGAAGGACCTTCTCGGGCTCGAGCCGCTGACCGGCGATCAGATCAAGCTGATACTCGACACGGCGGAGCCGTTCAAGGAGATCAGTGAGCGGGCGATCAAGCGGGTGCCCACGCTCCGGGGCGCCACCATCGTGAATCTCTTCTTCGAGGCGTCGACACGGACGCGCGTGTCGTTCGAGTTCGCGGAGAAGCGACTCTCGGCGGATCCCGTGAACGTCGCCGCGAGCGGATCGAGCGTAGCGAAGGGGGAGACGCTCGTCGATACCGCGCGCAATCTCGAGGCGATGCGGATCGACATGGTGGTGATCCGGCATGGCGCTTCGGGCGCGGCGCAGTTTCTCGCCGAACGAATCGAGTCGAACGTCATCAATGCCGGTGACGGGACGCACGAGCATCCCACGCAGGGATTACTCGACCTACTAACCCTTCGCGATCACTTCTCGCGGCTCGAGGGCATCAAGGTGGCGATCTGCGGCGACGTCCTGCACTCGCGCGTGGCGCGGTCGAACATCTGGGGCCTCAAGAAGATGGGCGCGGAGGTCGCGGTGTGTGGGCCACGCTCGCTGCTGCCAAACGCGATCGACGAGTTGGGCGTGGAGGTGCTGGACCACATCGAGGACGCGATCGCCTGGGCCGACGCGCTCAACGTCCTTCGTCTGCAGCTGGAGCGGATGCAGGGGGGGTACATTCCCTCACTCCGTGAGTACAACCGCGTGTTCGGCGTCACGCGTGAGCGACTGGAGCGCTCGCATCGCGACGTGCTCATTCTGCATCCCGGGCCGATGAACCGCGGCGTCGAGATCGACTCCGATGTCGCCGACGGACCGTTCAGCGTGATTCTCGACCAAGTGACGAACGGCGTTGCCGTGCGCATGGCGGTTCTGTACCTCCTGTCCGGCGGACGCCCCGAGCTCGCCGAGGCTGCCAAACGAGGAGGAGAGCTGCGGTGAGCGGGCGTCTTCTCCTCCGCGGCGGGCGCATCATCGATCCCTCGCAGTCACTCGACGCGACGGGCGACCTCCTCATCGACGACGGCAAAGTCGTGTCCGTGGGCGATCGGGCGGGAGGCGAAGCGGGCCGCGTCGAGGGCGCCGAGGTGATCGACTGCTCGGGACTCGTCGTCTCTCCCGGATTCATCGACGTGCACTGCCATCTGCGCGAGCCCGGCCGGGAGAATGTGGAGACGATCGCGACTGGCGCGCGCGCCGCCGCGGCGGGTGGGTTCACGGCCGTCTGTGCCATGCCGAATACGGAGCCGGTGACCGACAACCAAGCGGCGGTGGGATTCATCGTCAGGCAGGGGGCGCTTGCAGACGCCGCCCGCGTCTATCCGATCGGTGCGGTATCGGTTGGACAGGGAGGGGAGTCCCTCGCCGAGATCGGCGAGATGGTCGGCGCGGGCGCGGTGGCGGTGAGTGATGATGGCAAGCCGGTGGCGAGCGCCCATCTGATGCGCACGGCGCTCGAGTACGCACGCACCTTCGGCATCCCCGTGGCCGATCATTGCGAGGAGCCGACTCTCGCGCGGGGCGGCGCTATGAACGAGGGCGTCGTCAGCGCGCGGCTCGGGCTCAAGGGCATTCCCGCCGAAGCCGAGGAGATCATGGCGATCCGCGACATGCTCCTGGCGCGCCGCACCGGCGGGCACGTGCACCTCTGTCACATGAGCACCGTGGGATCGGTAGAGCTCATCCGATGGGGAAAGGATCGGGGCATCAACGTCACCGCCGAGGTGTGTCCGCATCATCTGTCGCTCACCGAGGATGCCGTGGAGGGGTACAACACCAACGCGAAGATGAATCCGCCGCTGCGCAGCGCCGCCGACGTGGCGGCGTTGCAGCAGGCCGTGAAGGACGGCACGATCGACGTCATCGCGACCGATCATGCCCCGCACCACTACGACGAGAAGGAGCGTGAGTTCGCGGATGCCCCGAACGGCATCGTCGGGCTCGAGACCGCGCTGGCGGTGAACATCACGTGGCTGATCGAGACGCGCGTGCTGCGCCTTCCCCTCCTCATCGAACGGATGTCGTGCATGCCGGCACGCGTGTTCAAACTCGAGGGCGGCACACTGCGTCGCGGGGCCATTGCGGACGTCACAGTGTTCCATCCAACGGAGACCTGGACCGTCGATCCGAGGCAGTTCAGATCCAAGGGGCGGAACACGCCGTACGCGGGTCAAACGCTCCGCGGCCGGGTGCGGACGACGATTGTCGGCGGGCGTGTGATCCACCGCAGCACGTAATGCCGTGGCAGCCGAATCGGCCATTCGAGAGGAGATCGTGGTCGTCTGCCGGCACCTGTGGGAGGCGAGACTGATCGCGGGGCCCGATGGGAACGTTTCCGTGCGCTTGTCCGACGAGCGCGTGCTCGTGACGCCTGCATCGCTGTCGAAGGTGGACGTTCGGCCGGACGATCTGGCGATAGTGGCCTTGGACGGACGGATGCTCGAGGGCGCTTTTCCCGCGACATCAGAGTTGGGTATGCATCTCAGGATCTATGAGCGTCGCGCAGACGTGCACGCCGTGGTGCACGCGCACCCGCCTGTTGCGACGGCGTTCGGGATCGCCGGCGAAGACTTCATGGCGCCTGTCCTGCCGGAGATTATCTTGCAAATGGGCGGCGTACCTCTGGTGCCATATGCGACCCCTGGTACCGACGCCCTGGCGGATGCACTGGAACCGTACCTTCCGCATCACGACGCGTTTTTGCTCGCCAATCATGGAGCGACGACCGTCGGCCGAACGCTCCGCGAGGCACATCAGCGCATGGAAAGTCTGGAGCACACTGCCCATATCATCCACGCGGCCCGTCAGCTCGGTGGCCGGATCAACGGGTTGACCGAGGAGCAAATGCGCGCGCTGCTGAACGCTCGCCAGGCCGCTCGCGGCCGCGATCGGGATTCGTGATGAAGAAGAAGGACTCCGAGGAGGGCGTCACCGACGTCGCCGCATTGATGGCCGAGCGGCAGCAGTACGAGGCATGGCTTGAAGCACTCGACACTCGCCGCGACTCGACTGCCGCGCACGTATTCGCGCGCGTGCGCGCCGACTACGAGGAGCGACTGCAGCGCGTGGTCGAGCGCTTGTCGGCGCACCGCTCCGATCTCGAGCAGCGTGTGTCGGCGCTCGGCGCCGAGTTGTCGTCGCTCGATGCGACGGAGCAGGCACGCCGTGATGAGCGTGCGGAGCTCGAGCTGCGGGCTGCCGTGGGCGAGCTATCACAGGGAGAGTTCGAGAAGGCCGCGGCCGACTGCGACCGGGAGATTGCCAAGATCGTTGCCAAACGTGACGGCGTGCAGGAAGAGGCCGAACGGACGCGCAGCTTTCTCGAGGCGGCCATTCGACCGCCGACACCCACGGCGCCACAACGTTCCGTTGCGGCGGCGCCGGCACCGAGAACGAGTGGAGCGACCGCGATGCCACAGGCAGCGGAACGGTCACGTCCGAGCGGCTTCGACGAGTTGGCGTTCTTACAAACAGTGGTCGGCGCGGACGGGCAGACGGGCGCATCGGCTCCGCCGGCATCGCAGTCGTCGGTAGCTGCGCCGGTACAGGCGAGCGCGCCGCCGCCGCCAATTGCCCCCGCACCGCCGCGGCACGGTCGTGAGCGACCGGTGGTCAGCGAGAAAACCGACGCGGGCGCCGGCAGTGCCGAACAACTCGCCTTTGCCGACGAAAAGCCGCCGCTCATCTCGAAGCCAAGGCGGTCGTCCAAGCCTGACTGGATCGCGGACGAGCCGCTGCAGAGTCTGACGTCAACAGGCTCGTCGGACATCGTGCACGATGACGATGCACCGCCCCTCGGGGGAGAAAAGTCTCCGTTCGCCGGAAACGTGACTGGCAACAACCCGATCGTGCTTCGCCCGTCGAGCCCCGTCGAGCACGCGAAGACGCTCAAGTGCAGCGAATGTGGCGCGCTGAACTATCCGACGGAGTGGTACTGCGAGCGTTGCGGAGCCGAACTGGCGGCGCTGTAGCCGCTCCGCCCAGCGTCGTTACGCGTGCTTGGCGAGACGGCTCTTGTAACGCGCCGCGGCGTTCCTGTGCAACAGCCCCTTGCGAGCGGCGCGGTCGAGCAGTTTCACCGCCTCCAGCTTCGACACGGCCGACGAGCCGGGCGCCTGCGCCTTCTTGAGCGCCGTCCGCAATGCGGAACGCTGGGCGCGGTTACGCATCGTGGCCGCCCGGCTCTTCCTCATGTTCTTCTTTGCGGACGCAATATTGGGCACTGAAGCTCTCCGAATTTCTTGTAATTTCGCCGTATTGTGACGGTCGCAACCTAGACCTGGAAGTGGCGGATGTCAAGGCAGCACATTGCTTTGACAGTGGTTGACGGTCTCACTACCTTTCGCGCCGACCCCGCCCAAAAGGCCGCGCCGGGCCACCCGTTTTTCGACAATCACGTTGGATATCCAGAGTCTCCTGCTTGTCCTGCCGATCATGCTGTTTTCGGTGATCGCGCATGAGTTCGCCCACGGCTACGCGGCGCTCAAACAGGGGGACAATACGGCGCTGATGCTCGGTCGACTGACCTTCAACCCGATCAAGCACATCGATCCATTCATGACCATCATCCTCCCCATCATGTTGTACTTCACGATGGGAGTGGCTCTGGGGGGCGCCAAGCCGGTGCCGGTGAATCCGCGCAACTATCGTAACTTCAAGCGCGGAGACATCATCGTGTCGCTGGCGGGAGTGTTCACGAACCTGCTCGTTGCGATCGGCTGCACCGTGGCCTTTGCCTTGCTCGGCCTGCTGGGCAATGCGATCCAGCCGTTCGAACCGTCGCTCGGGATTCTCCAAGCGATGATGGTCGTGGGCATTCAACTCAATCTCCTGCTGATCGCGTTCAACCTGATACCGATACCGCCGCTCGACGGGTCTCACGTGATGAAGTACCTGCTGCCGCCGGCGTGGGCGCTCTATTACCAGCGGATCGGCTTCATCGGCATCATCCTTCTCGTGCTGTTGTTGCGTCTCGCACCGGGATTTCTCAATTGGTGGTTCGGTCCAGCGGACATCGTCGCGCGAATGTTGCTTGGAGCCGTGTCGAGCCTGTCGTTGGCCTCGACCCACCAGTGGATGCGATGACCTTCTCCCATCTGCCGAGCGCGGTGTCACTCGACCGAAAGGGATCGGCGGAGCCGGAAGGGGCGGGAGGCGCGCCGCCGTCGTTCGCCGTCGAGCTACCGTCGTTCTCCGGGCCATTGGACCTGCTGCTCTCCCTCATCCGGGAGGAGCAGCTCGATATCTACGATATCCCGATTGCCCGTATCGCGGAGCAGTTTCTCCAGCGACTGCGCGAGCTCGCGTTGAACGATGCCGCCGACTATCTCGAGATGGCCGCCCGACTCTTGCGGATCAAGGCGCAGATGCTTCTGCCGCGCAGTGACGAGGAACAGTGGGAAGATCCTCGCGCCGAGCTGGTGCGCCGGCTGTTGGAATACCAGCAGATGCGCGAGATCGTCGACCTCCTGGAGCGGCGCGGCGAGGAACGCCGCAACCAGTTCGCGCGTGCGTTCCTCCCCAATCAACCGGAACCGCCGCAGGCGCCGCTCGCGCTCTCGCTCTCGGAGTTGATGAGCGCAGTGGATCGCGTCCTACGTGCGGTGCGGGCGCCGGCCATGCACGACGTCGTTGCGCGTCCGTTGGACGTGCCTGGCGCGATCTCGATCATTCGGTCCGTACTCTCGCTGCGGGCCCACATCCGGTGGACGGACATCATGGAACGCGGCGCCGAATCCTGGCAGGTACTGTCGACGCTGCTCGGTCTGTTGGAGCTCGCCAAACTCGGCGAGCTGCGCGTGATGCAGCCACGACCATTCGCAAACGTGGAAATCAGCCGTGACCCCGCTGGCGAAGCTGCTTGAGGCGGCGTTGTTCGCCAGCTCGCGGCCGATCTCGTCGGAGGAGCTCGCGGCGCTCGATACCGATGCCTCACCGGCCGCGTTGCAAGGGGCGCTCGACGACTTGCGCGAGCATTATAACATCGAGGGTCATGGCGTCGAGCTGATGGAGCTCGGCGGTGGTTGGCAGATACTCACGCGCGCCGAGTATACGGAAGCGATCGAGCGCGCCCAATTGGCGGCGCGCCCGCAGCGCCTCTCCGCCGCCGCGCTCGAGACGCTGGCAATCATTGCCTATCGGCAGCCGATCAGCCGTGCCGAGATCGAGGAGATTCGGGGCGTGATGGTAGGCGGAGTGCTCAAGTCGCTGCATGAGCGTGGACTCATCGATGTAGTGGGGCGGGGCGAGGGGCTTGGCAGACCACTCATGTACGGCACGACGCCCGTGTTCCTGGAGCATTTCGCGCTGCGTCATCTCGACGAGCTGCCGAGAGGCGACGAGCTGGCCGTGGCGCTGCGCAGCCACGCGGCTGCAGGCGTCGAGAGCGACGGCGCCGCCGAGGCGGCGGAGTAACAGCGTGACATGACCGAGGAAATGCGCATCCAGCGGGCGCTTGCACGCGCTGGAGTCGCATCGCGCCGGCATGCCGAAGAGCTCATCGTGGCCGGTCGCGTTCGCGTGAACGGTGCTCTGGCGCGTACAGGTCAGATCGTGAACGCAGAGCGTGACGAGATCGTGGTGGACGGAAAGCGGGTCAGCGCGCCCGCCGCCATCGTCTGGCTCGTCCTGAACAAACCTGCCGGCGTGATGACGACGAGGGCCGATCCACAGGGCAGGCAGACGGTATTCGATCTCGTGCCCGACACCCCTGGTCTGACGTACGTGGGCCGTCTCGATTATCTGACTGAAGGCGTGCTCCTGCTGACGACCGACGGCGCCGCCGCCCATCGACTGGCGCATCCGCGGCAGGAAGTCGAGCGCACATATCTGGCGGTCGTGCATGGCGATGCTGCAACGGCCGCCAGAGCGGCGCGCCGCGGTGTACGACTCGAGGACGGATTGGTGCTCCCGCGCTCAGTCGAAGCGCGCAACGTCGGTCGCGGAAAGTGGGAGTTCGAGGTGACGATCGCGGAGGGTCGCACGCGCGAGGTGCGTCGTCTATGCGACGCCCTGTCACTCGAGGTGGAGCGCCTCGTGCGCACCCGGTTCGGTCCCATCTCGCTCGGTTCGCTGGCGCCGGGACAGAGCCGGCCGCTGACGAGCAAAGAGCTGCAGGCGCTGAAGGCACTTTGTAGCTGAACGACGGTACTGACGATTATCGACTGCGGATCGACTCGCAGCCACGGGGAGAACACCACTTGACAACTCAAGCGACACCGGCAGCCGACGCGCGACTCGTGCACGAGGTGGAACGGCAGGTGGGACGGCGGGTAGTCGGCCAGGAATACATGATCGACCGGCTGCTCATCAGCCTCCTCACCGGGGGACACGTCCTGCTCGAGGGTGTGCCTGGGCTCGCGAAGACGCTCACGGTGCGCACGCTCGCCGACACGATCGACACGACCTTTCAGCGCATTCAGTTTACGCCCGATCTCCTCCCCGCCGATGTCGTCGGCACGCAGGTGTACGATCAATCCACGGGAAAGTTTTCGGTGAAGCGGGGCCCGATCTTCGCCAACATCGTATTGGCGGACGAGATCAACCGCGCGCCGCCGAAAGTTCAGGCGGCGCTCCTGGAGGCTATGCAGGAGAAGCAGGTCACGATCGGCAGCACGACGTTCAAGCTCGAGGAGCCTTTCCTCGTGCTCGCGACGCAGAATCCGATCGAGCAGGAGGGGACCTATCCCCTGCCGGAGGCGCAGGTCGACCGCTTCATGCTCAAGCTGCGCGTCGGCTACCCGACACGCGACGAGGAGAAGGAGATCATGCGCCGCATGGCGAGCGGCGAACCGATTCCGATCGAGAAGGTGGCATCGCCGAAAGCGGTACTCGACGCCCGTCATCGGATCACCGAGTTGTACATGGACGATCGTGTGATGGACTACATCGTCGACATCGTGCTGGCGACGCGCGAGCCGGCGAACGCCGGCCTCAACGATCTCGTACCTCTGATCGAGTTCGGGGCCAGTCCGCGGGCGACGATCGCGCTCGCGCAAGCCTCGCGGGCGCACGCGTTCCTTCGCGGCCGCAGCTTCGTGACTCCGGATGACGTGAAGGCCATCGCGCCCGACGTGCTCCGCCATCGCGTGCTCACGACGTACGAAGCAGAGGCGGAAGAGGTGACGAGCGACCAGATCGTCTCTCGCGTGCTGGCGAAAATCGAGAGCCCATGACGCTGTTCGGCCGCGTCGGTGAGGCGCTCGGCTTTCGTCGGTCGAAGGCTGTGACGTCGGGCGACGGAGTGACGGCTGCCGCTCGCCGCGAGAGCCGGCGGCAGGCGACACTCGCCGGCGTGCCACCGGACGTGCTGCGCCAGGTGAAGCTCATCGAGCTGCGAACGCGAGCGCTGGTGAACTCACTCTTCACCGGTGAATACCGGTCGGTGTTCAAGGGGCAGGGAATGGAGTTCGCGGAAGTGCGGGAATATCAGCCGGGCGACGAAGTGCGCACGATCGACTGGAACGTGACGGCGCGCATGCAGCGGCCGTACGTGAAGCGCTACATCGAGGAGCGCGAGCTTACGGTGATGCTGGCCGTCGACGCATCGGGGTCGGAGCGCTTCGGCACGCGGCGCCGCTTCAAGAGCGAGCTGGCGTCGGAGCTCGCTGCTGTGCTGGCGATGTCGGCGATCCGCAACAACGACCGGGTGGGCGCGGTGATCTTCACCGACCGTATCGAGCATGTCGTGCCGCCGAGGAAAGGACGCCGGCATGCGCTGCGACTGATCCGCGATCTGCTCGTGTTCGAGCCGGAAGGCCGCGGCACGAACATCGGGCTCGCGACGGATTACATGATCAAGATGCTCGCGCACAAGGCGATCATATTTCTGGTCTCGGATTTTCAGCAGGAGGGAATCGAGCGGCCGCTCAAGCTGCTCGCGCAGCGGCACGACGTCGTCGCGGTCACGGTCGAGGATCCGAGCGAGCTGCACCTTCCCAATCTCGGTGTGGTGCGCATGATCGACCCCGAGACCGGACGAACGCTGGATGTCGACACGGGAAGCGCCGCCGTACGGGCCCGCTTCGACGAGCAGGTGGCGGAGGACGAGGAGCGGCGCCGCCATCTGCTGCGTCGTTTGGCAATCGACGAGATCCCGATCCGCACCGATGCCGGGATCGTCGAGCCGCTGCTGCGCTTCTTCCGGACACGCGAGACGCGAAGTCTCAGGCGATGAGAGCGGCGTCTCTGGTGGTGCTCGCGGTCGCCGGCGCCGGGTTGGCGCGCGCGCAGGCACAGCGGCGCCCGAGCCGCGCGCCGTCGTTTCCGTTGAGCGCCGGCGTGAAAGTGGTGCCCGAGACGGTACTGGTGGGGGACCCGTTCGT
>CAZICQ010000065.1:0-14825 GCA_964537775.1 uncultured Gemmatimonadaceae bacterium
AGGGTCGCGTGGCCGGAGGCAGATCGGGTTCAGCTACGGGCGGCGGGCTGGCAGGGGCGGTCGCCTCCGTGGTAGGTGGCGGCTCTACCGCGGCGATCTCGTTCCTCGGCGCTGTCTTCACCGTAGGCGTCTTCGAAAGGACTGCCTTCGGACCCGGGACCTTCCTCGGGGTACGGGCGTGTTCCGGACGATTCACCGGTGGCAGCTCCTCCACGGGCGAGAGCACGAGGTTGCCCGAGTTGGTCGCCGCGAGATCGATGCTGGAGGACGCAAGCTGCAGATCCTTCTTCAAGTCATCGCTCGACGCGGCGCGCGTGCTACCACGTCCGCATGCCGCCAAGGCGAGCAGCGTCGCGAGTCCAGCCGAAATTCTGACGTAGTTGTGCACGGTGCCTCCTGAGACAACCTATTCCCTCATTATTCAATCAGCAGGGGCTGCACCAGAGGTTAAGTGCCACCCGACGCGGTCAAGTCGCGCGCGCGTCCTCAACGCAGGACAGAGTTGTCCAGTAACAGAGACAGGACCCAACGCTGCAACCCGCGGTAACAGCTGACAGAGCGTCTGACAGCGTAGAATACCCCAGCTCGAGGACCGAGTGCCAGGTCAACGTACTCGCGCAGTGCTAGCCATCGCGGCTCTGCTCTGCGCCGGCTGTTCCGATCGCCAGCCGTCCGACAGTCCCGGTCTGCCGAGCCCCGCTCAGCGCGCGGCGATCGCCGACACGATTGCCTCGCTGGTGAAATCCGCCTACGACATCACCCGGCCGGGTGCGGAACAGCGCGCCATCGCCCTCTATCCCGCCGCCGGTCCCGTCGTTTCCGCTTCGGCGGGCCGCATCGTCACGTCGCGCGATTCGCTGATCGCCGGTATCCGCTACTTCTGGGAGAATGTTGGTCCCAATATGCGCAATCCGCGGTGGATCTGGGATCAGATGCTCATCGATGTGCTGTCGCCTAACGCAGCCACGATGACAGCGACGTATCACGTGCCGCATCTCACGCCGCAGAACCAGCAGCACGTCATCGGCGGCGCGTGGACTGCCGTGTTCGCGAAAATCGGCGGGCGGTGGGTGATCGTGCAGGAGCACCTGTCGGATCTTCCCGCTCCGCCGACGGCTGCAATGGACTCGATGCCGGCACGGTAGAAGCTACCCCGGCAGCTCCATTCGACCTTCGCACACCACGACGGACCGCCCGCCGACACGCACCGCGGTGATGTCTCCCTTCGCCTTGTCCACCTCGACCTCGAGAATGCTCGGCCGCCCCATCTCGAATCCCTGCTCCACGACCCAACGCAACGTGCCGTGGCTTCGCTGGTCGCGAGCAGCGAGATAGCCGCCGAGTGTGGCCGCGGCGCTACCCGTGGCCGGATCCTCGGGCACCTGGACGCCCGGCCCGAACATGCGCGCATGCGCATTCGAATCAGTGCGCTCTCCGCCGAGCGCAACGACGTACAGCTCGCGCGCCCACGCACGCTGCAGCCCCTCCTCCCACACATCGAGCCTCAGCCGCGCACGCCGTACCGCGTCGACGTCGCGTAGCGGGACGATCAGGAAAGGAAGGCCGCACGATACGGCCTGCGGCGCGAAATTGCCGCCGAGAAAATCGCTCGATTCGAGCGTGAGCATTCGAGCGAGCACGTCGTGCGGCGGGGGCGGTGGGCCTACCTCGGGCAACTTCGCCACCGAGAGCTGGGCGAATACCGGATGGCCGTCGTCGGCGCGAATCGTCACGCGCACCGGCCCCACCTTCTCCTCGAACACGATCTCCGTCCGGGCTCCCGTGAGCTCGATCGCGCCGATCGACGCGAGAACGTGCGCCGTGCCCACCGTCGGATGACCGGCGAACGGCACCTCCCCTCCCGGCGTGAAGATCCGCACGCATCTCGTATGGCTCGGCTCGGCGGCCGGCAGTACGAACGTCGTTTCCGAGTAGTTGAACTCCCGCGCGATGTCGAGCATCATCGCCGGTGGTATCTCCGTCGCGTCCGGAAAGACGGCAAGCTGGTTGCCGCCGAAAGCGTGGTCGGTGAAGACGTCAGCGGTGAAATACCTCGCGAACACGATCGCGCCTCGCTTGTTGTGGTGAGCTGAACCGCGGCCGCCAGCCGCGAGCACACAAAAGCTAGCTCCGATGAGTGGCGGCAGCTGCACGCGAGCCGCTGCGGGAACCGGCGACCGACGCGGCGTGTCTCAACTCTGCTGGACCGCTCCGCGTACGGACTACAGCCCCTTTCTCTTTGCGGGTATGCTCGAGGCGCTGTTCGCTTTTCTGTTCAAGTACCCTCCTGCGATCTTCGAGAAGGGGGATCTCGCCTTTGGCGCGCCAGGATCGGTGATCTTGCTGCTCCTGGCGGCAGCCGCGATGGGCTTACCGGCGGTGCTCACCTACGCGCGCGTACGCGGCAGGAGCACCGTTCAAGACCGGTGGGTACTGGGCAGCTTGCGTGCGGTGGCGATCTTGGTGGTGATCGCGTGTCTCTTGCGTCCGATGCTGCTCCTCTCGGCCGCCGTGCCGCAGCGCAACTATGTCGGCGTGCTGGTGGACGACTCGCGCAGCATGCAGATCGCGGACGAGGCGGGCAAGCCGCGGAGCGATTTCGTCAAACGCGAGCTCGGGGGCGCCGACAGCGCGCTCCTCAAGGCGCTCTCCGACCGCTTCGTCGTGCGGCTGTACCGGTTTTCCTCGACGGCCGTGCGCGTCGACGATCTCTCACAGCTTGGATACAGCGCCGGCGAGACTCGCCTGGGCGACGCGCTCGAGCGTGCGCGGGAGGATCTCGAATCGCTTCCGCTCTCCGGACTGGTCGTCGTCAGCGACGGTGCCGACAATTCGCGTGCGCCGCTCGAGGGCGAGCTGCTGTCGCTGCGGTCGCGCGCCGTCCCCGTGTTCACCGTCGGAGTTGGCCGGGAGCATTTCGACCGTGACATCGAGGTGCGCGGCGTCGCCATGCCCCGAACGGCGCTCGAGGGAAGCGCGTTCGTCGCCGACGTGTTCGTTAGGCAGCGGGGCTACGGCGGCATCCGCGTTCCGATCGTGGTCGAGGAGGACGGCGTCGAGGTGGCGCGACAGCATGTCGTGCTCCCAGCCGATGACAACGTCGCGCCGGTGCACGTCCGCGTGACGGCGCGCAAGAGCGGTCCGCGCGCGTTCACCTTTCGTATCCCGCTGCAACCCGGCGAGCTCGTGCCACAGAATAACGTGCAGACCGCGACGGTGTTCGTGCGCCGTGGGCGCGAGAAGATTCTGTACGTCGAGGGCGAGCCGCGCTACGAGGCGAAGTTCATTCGCGAGGCGATCGCCGGCGACTCGGCGCTGCAGCTCGTGGTGCTACAACGAACGGCCGCGGGAAAGTACCTTCGGCTCGACGTGGACGGGCCCGACGAGCTCTCGGCGGGATTTCCGGCTTCGCGTACCGACTTGTTCAGATACCGCGCGGTGATACTCGGCAGCATGGAGGCGAGCGCCTTCACGCGCGATCAGCTCCAGATGCTCGCGGATTTCGTGAACGTGCGCGGCGGCGGCCTGCTCGTGCTGGGTGGGCGGCGCGCCTTCGCCGAAGGCGGCTATGCAGGCACGCCCCTCGCCGAAGCGCTCCCCATCGTCATCACCGGCGACGCCGTACCGGACAGCCTGACCTTCTTCGCCGATCTCGCCGTGCGCCAAACGCCGGTGGGCGCGAGTCATCCGGTGGTTCAGCTGGACTCGACGGCGTCGGCGAGCGGTGAGCATTGGGAGAAGCTGCCGGTCGTGACCACGGTGAACCGCATTCGCGGCGTCAAAGCCGGCGCGGTCGTGTTGCTCGAGGGCGACGTGCCGAAGAACGGCCGCAGCGGTGCGCCGGGCGAGACGGTGCGCGATTACCGGCAGCCGGTGCTCGTGTATCAACGTTATGGTCGCGGCCTCGCCGCGGCGCTCCCCGTGCAGGACACGTGGAACTGGCGCATGGGCGCGACGGTGGCCGTCGAGGATCACACCTACGAGCTCTTCTGGCGCCAGCTCCTGCGCTGGGTGGCCGGCGATTCGCCCGGTATGGTCGCGACGAGCATCACCGAGGAGCAGGTTGCGCCGGGGGGCACGGTGCACGTGCACGCCGACGTGGTCGACAGCAGCTACCTGCGGTCGAACGATGCCGTCGTCACCCTTCACGTGCGCGGCCCGCGCGGCGACGAGCGCAGCGTGCCGATGGAGTGGGACGTGGATACGGACGGTTCTTATCGCGCCTCGTTCACTGCAGCCGATGCCGGTGAATACGCCGTGCGCGTGGAGGCAAAGACGCGCACTGGTGCCCTGGCGCAGGACTCCGCGTTCGTGCGCGCCGCGCCGTCGTCGCGGGAGTTCTTCGACGCCGAAATGCGCGCACCGCTGCTGCGTCGCATCGCCAAAGCGACAGGGGGGCGCTTCTACACGCCGGCAACGGTGCGGTCGCTTCCTGAAGATCTGGCGTTGACCAAACGCGGCATCACCGTCGTTCGGCAGATGGATCTCTGGGACATGCCCGCCGTGCTGCTCCTGCTCATCGGCCTGATGGCGACGGAATGGTGGTACCGCAAAGGTCGAGGGCTCGCGTGATCGCGCGCCTCGCCGTCCTGTGCTGCGTTGCGCTCGTGCTGCCGCGACCAGCCGCCGTCGCGCGCGCGCAGACGCGCTTGCTCGTGATCTCCGGCCTGGGCGGCGAACCCGCCTACAGCGAGAGCTTTCGGAGATGGGCGACCACGTTGAGTGACGCGGCGCGGACGCGCTACGGACTTCCCGATTCCCACGTGGTGATCCTCACCGAAGACGGCAAGGGCAGCCACGTCTCCGGCGCATCCACGAAGGCGAACATCGAGCGTGCCCTGGCGCGTTTCTCGCCGCGATCGGGCACGCCCGAGAAGCTCGTCGTCGTGCTCTTCGGGCATGGCAGCGGCACTGGTGAGGATTCGAAGATCAGCATCCCCGGTCCCGATCTCAGCGCCGCCGACTTTGCGCGCCTGCTCGCGCCCTGGCGTTCGCGCACGATGGCGTTCGTGGATCTCACCAGCGCGAGCGGGGATTTTCTTCCCGTCCTTGCCGCTCCCAACCACATCGTGATCACGGCGACGAAGAGCAGCTTCGAGCGCAATGCGTCGGTCTTCGCGGGTTACTTCGTGGAGGCGTTCACCTCGAAGGGCGCCGACAGCGACAAGGACGGTCGCGTGTCGCTGCTCGAAGCATTTCGTTATGCGGCCGCCGAGACGAAGCGGTACTACGATCAGGATGCGAAGCTGCAGACCGAGCATGCTCTCCTCGACGACGTTGGTGACAAACACGGCGCGGTGGATCCCGACGGCCGCACTGCCGAAGGGCTGCTGGCGTCGCGTGTCTTTCTCGATGCCAGCCCTTACGCGTCGCAGGATGGCGTCGCCGACCCGCGGCTCGCCGAGCTGTATCGCGCCAAGGCTGCCCTCGAGGAGCAGCTCGCGGCCGTCCGGCAGCGGAAGACGAGCATGAGCGCGAGCGCATACGATGATTCGCTGGAGGACGTGCTCGTGAAGATCGCGCTGAATGCGCGGGAGATTCGCAAGATGGAAGGACGATGAAAAGGGCCGTCGCGCTGGCTATTCCACTGCTGCTCCTCCTTTCGATCGGCACGGCCGGTTCGGCGCAGGCGGTCGAGGCGGCGTCGGATTCCGTGCGCGCCGGCTCCTATGAGAGCGCCATCGGCATGCTGCAGCGTGTGGGGACCCCCGATTTGCATTGGATGGCCGCGCAACGGCTGCTCGCGCGCACCTTGATGACCGTCGGTCGGTACGACGACGCGGAAGCCGTCGCACGCCGCGCGACGGCCGCACCCGGCGGTCAATCGCTTCTCACGACGCTCGGCGAAGCGCTGTACGCTCGCGGACGTTCCGTGGATGCGGACGCGGCGTTCACGCACGCCATCGCCGCACATGCGCCGGACAGCCTGACGGCCGCGCTGGATCTGGCGGTGCTCCACTATGACCGTGGGCAGCGCACGCGCGCCCTCCACGAGTTCGACCGCTTCATCGATGTCTACAACACGCATGCGGCGACGCTCACGGCCGACGAGCTGCTGGCCGTCGGCACCGCCTGCCGCTATCTCGGGGCGCGCGACCCGCAGCTGTTCAAGGATGCGCTCAAGGCCTTCGATCAGGCAGCGTCGCGCGACGCCGGCGCGCTGGAGCCGAAGATCCGCGTGGGCGAGCTGTTCCTGGAGAAGTACAATGGCGCTGATGCGCAGGCGCAGCTCGAGGAAGTGCTGCGCGTGAACGGACGTGAGCCGCGCGCGCTCCTCGCCGCCGCGCGGCGCGCCTACGTCGACGACGAGCCCGGAGCCGACTCGTTGTCGCGGCTCGCCATCGCCGTCAACCCGAACTTCACCGAGGCGCATGTCTTTCGTGCCGGCCTGCTGATCGATCTCGAGAACTACGCCGGCGCGCTGCGGGAGCTCGATCGCGCACTGGCCGTCGACCCGGCGTCCGGCTCCGCCCTCGCCGCTGTCGCCGCCACGCGGTACCTGCAGGATGACGCACGGGGCTTCGCCGACGCCAAACGACGCTCGCTGGCCGTCGATTCCAGCGGCGTCGAGCTGTATGACGTCGTCGCGGAAGCGGCGGAGCGCGTGCGCCGGTACCGGGATGCCGCCGATCTCGCCACGCAGGCGGTGGCACAGGACGCAAAAGATTGGCAGGGTTGGAGCATCCTCGGGATGAACCAGCTCCGCCTCGGCGACATTGCCGGCGGGCGCCGCAGCCTCGAGACCGCGTTCTCCGGCGATCCATACAACGTGCGCGTGAAGAACACGTTGGATCTGCTCGACACATTCAAGGGCTACGCCGAGGTGCGCACTGACCACTTTCTATTCGTGGTCGACACGAGCGAGGCCGACCTCCTCGTCCCGTACCTGCGGGAGCTTGGCGAGGCCGCCTATGCTACTTTCGCCAAGCGATATGGCTATACGCCGGCGCCGCCGATCCGCGTCGAGGTGTACCGCAGCCACGCCGACTTCTCCGTTCGGACCGTCGGCCTGGCCGGGCTTGGAGCGTTAGGCGTCAGCTTCGGCACCACGCTCGCGTTCGATTCGCCGGCGGCGAAGGACGCCGGACCGTTCAACTGGGGCTCCACCGTCTGGCACGAGCTGGCGCACACCTTCACGCTCGGCGTCAGCGACCACCGCGTGCCGCGCTGGTTGTCCGAGGGCCTGTCAGTGTTCGAGGAACATCATGCGCGTTCCGGCTGGGGATTCGGCGTAACGCCGGGCTTCCTCCAGGCCTTTCTCGACGGCAGGCTCGCGCCGCCGAGTCGGCTGAACGACGGCTTCATGCACCCGCAGTATCCGCAGCAGGTGCAGTACTCGTACTATGAGGCGTCGCTGGTGTGCGATCTCATCGCGCGGCAGTGGGGCGACAGCATCTTCCGGCGCATGCTGCTCGCCTACAAGTCGGGTCTCGGCACGGACGAGGTCTTTCAGCGCGTGCTCGGCGAGACGCCGGGGGCGTTCGACCGTCGCTTCGACGCGTACCTGCGCGACCGCTTCGCCGTCGCGCTTCGCGGTCTGCCCGACTTTCCCGGCGAGATGGCGGCAGGAAAGGCGGCGCTCGCGGCAGGACGCACCGACGACGCGATCGCGCACGTCGAGGCTGCCAAACGGCTCTTTCCCGAGTACGGGGGCGATGACAGTCCGTACCGCCTGCTCGCCACCATACACAAAACGAGAGGCGAGATCCGCCAGGCGGCCGACGAGCTGGCCGCTCTCGTTGCGCGCGACGAGACGAACTACGCGGCCGCGGTGGAGCGCGCCTCCTTTCTCGAGCAGCTCGGCGACAACGTGGCTGCGGCAGCGGCGCTGAATCTGGCGCTGTACGTCGACCCGTACGAGGTGCCCGTGCATGCGAATCTGGCCGAGCTGGCGGAGCGCACGGGCGATAAGGCGACCGTCGTGCGCGAGCGCCAGGCAATCGTTGCCCTCGCGCCGACCGACCGCGCCGAGGCGCTCTATCGTTTGGCGGTGGCTTACCGCGACGCCGGTGACCGCGCCGACGCGCGACACACCGTTCTGCGAGCATTGGAGGAGGCGCCAAACTATGCCGACGCCCAGGCCCTGCTCCTCGCATTGCATGGAACGCCGCCCGATACCTCGAAAGACCACCGCTGAGGCAACACACGTGACCACTCTTGCGAACCCGATGCTGACGGCGACCGACGACCTCGCGCTCGCGGACCGCCTCAAAGCAGGCCGCGATCTCATCGTCGCCGAGCTGCGCAAGCTCATCGTCGGCCAGGGTGACGCGATCGAGCTGGTGCTGCTGTCGCTGTTCACCGGTGGCAACAGCCTGATCGTCGGCGTGCCCGGTCTCGCGAAAACGCTTCTCGTGCACACCATGGCCCAGGTGCTGGATCTGAAGTTTTCTCGGATCCAGTTCACGCCGGACCTGATGCCCTCCGACATCACCGGTACCGACATCATCCAGGATGACGCGGAGACCGGCCGCCGCCGCATGGTGTTCACGCCGGGTCCCATCTTCAGCAACATCATCCTCGCCGACGAGATCAACCGCACGCCGCCCAAGACGCAGTCGGCGCTGCTGGAAGCGATGCAGGAGCATCGTGTCACGGTGCAGGGGAAGAGCTACACGCTGGATGAGCCGTTCTTCGTGTTCGCGACGCAGAATCCGATCGAGCTCGAGGGCACGTATCCGCTGCCGGAGGCGCAGCTCGATCGCTTCATGTTCGAGATCGTGATCGAGTACCTCGACGAGGAAGAGGAGGTCTCGGTGGTCCAGTTCACGACCTCGGTGCAGAGCCACCACTTCCAGCACGCCGTCACGGGTCGCGACATCGTGGCGTTCCAGCAGCTGGTGCGCCGCGTTCCCGTTGCCGACGCCGTCGCTCGTTATGCGGTGCAGCTCGCGCGTGCGAGCCGGCCTGGTCCCAAGGCTCCGGAGTTCATCAGGAAATGGGTGTCCTATGGGGCAAGCGTGCGCGCGCCACAGCACCTCATCCTCGGAGGCAAGGCGCGGGCGCTCATGCACGGCCGCTATCACGTCAGCTTCGACGATATTCGCGCGCTCGCGAAACCCGTCCTCCGCCACCGCATCCTGCCCAACTTCCACGCGCAGTCCGAGCGCGTCACCACTGACCACATCGTCGAGAAGCTGCTCGAGGCGGTGGCGCTGCCCCGGTCAGGGCTGTGATCCTGCGCGGCTTGGGCGAACGGATCCGGTGAGCGCGATGACCTCCACGGCAGCGGTTGCCGGCACGTCGCTGCTCGATCCGGCCGTTCTCGCGCGGATCGGCAATCTCGAGCTCGTGGCGCGCCTCGTCGTGGAAGGCGTCATCAATGGACTGCACCGGTCGCCGCACCTCGGCACGTCGATGGACTTCGCCGAGCACCGCCCATACATGCCCGGCGATGACATCCGCCGTATCGATTGGCGGCTCTACGCCCGCAGCGATCGCTACTACGTCGAGGAATTCGAGGCCGATACCAACACGAATTTCGTGGTACTCCTCGATGTCTCGCCCTCGATGTCGTACGGACACGCCGCCGGCATGTCGAAAATCGGCTACGGCTGCTACCTCGCGGCCTGCCTCGCCTACTTCTCGAGCCTGCAGCGCGATCGCGTGGGCCTGATCACCTTCGACGAGGGCATCACCGACTTCGTGCCGCCGGCGGCGAAGCATCTCCAGGTCGTGCTGCATTCGCTCGATCGCCTCGCCAACCCCGCGCCCGACGCGCTCCACCCGCCGCGCAGACCGCGCCCCGAGCGCCGCAGCCTTTCCGCGCTGCGTACCCTCTCCGAGCACTTTCGCCGGCGCAGCATGATCATTGTCATCTCCGACCTGTACGACGAACCCGCGGACGTTCGCGATGCGATCGCTTACCTGCGTGGCAAGGGGAACGATCTCATCGTGTTCCACCTGCTCGATCCGGCGGAGCGTGACTTCCCTTTCCTGGGAGCGACGAATTTCGTCGATCTCGAGACTGGCAATCGCATGCCGGTCGTGCCCGAGTACCTGCGCGATCAATACCGGCAACTCGTCGCGCGGCACATCGATTCGCTCGGCCGCACGCTCGGAGAGCAGCGGATCGACTACACGTTCTTCGATACGTCGCAACCACTCGACCGCGCGCTCTTCTCGTACCTCTCCACGCGCGAGCGGCTGCGCCGTACCCGCTGATGAACTTTCTCGCCCCGGCGTTCCTTGCCGCGCTTTCCGCGCTCGCCATTCCGGTCGCGATCCATCTCGTGAACCGGGAGCGCCGCGAGGTCGTGCCATTCCCGTCGCTCATGTTCCTGCAGAAGATCTCGTATCGGTCGGTTCGACGTCAGAAGCTGCGCCATCTAGTCCTGCTCGCGATGCGCTGTCTCGCCGTCGCGATCATCGTCGCGGCATTCGCGCGGCCATTCTTCCGTCGCTCCGCGCTCGTGAGCGCTGCCGCCGGCCGCCGCGAGGTCGTGGTGCTCCTCGACCGTTCGTACAGCATGGCGTATGGCGACCGCTGGGCGCGCGCGACCGATGCGGTCCGCCAGGCGGTGAGCGGTGTCGGGCGCGGCGACCAGGCGTCGCTGATCACCTTCGACGAGAGCGCCGAGGTCGCCGCCGCACCGGGCGCCGACGTACGACAGTTGACTTCTCGTTTGGTATCCCTCCGCCCAGGCGACGGCGGCACACGCTACGCTCCGGCTCTCCGACTGGCCGAAGGCATTCTCGCTGCGTCGACGCTGCCGCGGAAAGACCTGGTCGTCATCAGCGATTTCCAGCGGCGCGGCTGGGAGCGTCCCGAAGAGATCGCCCTGCCTGCCTCCGTGCACACGCGTGCTGTCGACGTCAGCGGACGCGAATCGGGCGACGCCGCCGTCACATCGGTCACGACGACGCGTGACTCGGCGCGCGATCGACCCGTGCTCACGGTGGTTGCGCGGCTCACGAACACCGCGCCTGCACCTGTCTCCCGCCCCGTCGCCTTGCAGCTCGACGGGCGGGAAGTCCAGCGAAAGACCGTGACGATTCCCGCTGCGGGATCGACGCAGATTGTCTTCGCGCCGGCCGCGGTGCCCAACGGCATCGGGCGCGGTGTCGTGCAGCTCGGCCCGCCCGCCGACGCCCAGCCGAAAGACGACGCCTACCGCTTCATCATCGCGCCCGATGCCGCGCGCCCGGTGCTCGTGATCGAACCGGCGAACGCGCGCCCCGACCAGAGCCTCTTTCTCTCCCGCGCGCTCGCCCTCGCCGAACGTCCGGCTTTCCACGTCGACGTGAAGCGCTCAGACGCCCTGACTGCGGCGCAGCTCGACGGCCGCGCCCTGGTGATTCTCGACGAAGCCTCCTTTCCCTCGGGTGCTGTGGGCGCGCGACTGCGCTCTCTCGTCGCCGATGGCAGCGGGGCGGGGCTACTCGTCGTCGCCGGTGCGGCAGCCGCTCCTCCGGCCGACGGCCGATGGCGCGCCGTGCTGCCAGCGGACATCGGGCCGGTGATCGATCGCAATGATGCTAGCCGTGCGGGAGGGGGAGCCACGCTCGCCACGATCGATTACGCACAGCCGGTATTCGAGCGCTTTGCCGCCCCGCACTCCGGCGATTTCTCGGCGGCGCGCTTTCTTCGCTACCGCACGCTGCGCCCGCACGCCGAGGGTGTCGTCAGCGCGCGTTTCGACGATGGTTCGCCGGCGCTCGTCGAGCGGTCCGTGGGCAGGGGCCGTATCGCGATATGGGCGTCCACGCTGGACGCATACTGGAACGATCTCCCGTTGCAGCCGGTCTTCCTCCCCTTCGTCGACCAGCTCGCGAAGCACCTCGGAGCATTCGAGAACGCTCGTGAGGCGTACACCGTCGGTGACGTGGCCGATCTCGGTCGCGACTCGGCATCGGAGCTGCTGGCGCCCGATGGCACGCGGAGGCGCGTCGCCGGCGACAGCGGCCGCTCGCTCATCACGTTGAACGAACAGGGCTTCTACGAGATACGCCGCGCGGGCGCAGCGCCGGGCGCCGGCGCGATCATCGCGGTGAACGTCGACCCGCGTGAAGCCGACCTCGCGCACATGGATCCGAAGGAGCTGTTCGCCGCCGTCGCCCCTCGCAATCCGCCCGCGGTGACGCGCGGCGGAACGGCAACTGGCGATTTCGCCGAGGAGGAGCGCTCGCAAACGCTCTGGTGGTACCTGTTGCTCGGAGCCATGATGCTTTTGGCGGCGGAAACGGTCATGTCGAACCGGCTGTCGCGAGCCGGTTGAGGAGGGGGGGAATCGGATCATGGAGCAGACACACAGCTTGGGATCCGCGGAACGCGCACGGCTGCTCGATGTCGTTCGAGGCGTGCGACTGCGCGTGCGTCTCCGGCGCGTCCTGCTCGGCGCCACGATCATGGTGACGGGAAGCGCCGCCCTCCTGATCGCCGCTGCGCTGGCGTTGAATGTCGTGCGGTACGACGAGAGCGCCGTGCTCCTCCTCCGCGTCGTTGCCGCGGCCGGCATCGTCGCGCTCTTTCTTCGCTTCGTGCTCCGCCCCGCGATCGCGCCGCTCGCCGGCGATCGTGTCGCGCTGTACCTGGAGGAGCGCGAGCCTTCACTCGAGGCGTCGCTCATCACCGCCGTCGACGTCGACTCCACGGCGCGGCGTGGTTCGCCCCTGCTGTCACCGGCCCTCGCGTGGCGACTGCTGCAATCCGCGCTCGACCGCGCGCGCGATATCGACGACGGCCGCCGAGTCGACCAACGGGCGCTCCGCCAAACGAGTATCATCTTTGCCGCGATGATGACGGTGACGATCGCACTGTTGACGTTGGGGCCGGCGCTGCTCACGCACGGCGTCCGGCTGCTCCTCACACCGTGGGATTCCTCGCAGCCCCTCAGCCTGTACGCCGTGTCCGTATCGCCGGGTGACACGACGATTGCACGCGGCGGAGATCAGCTGGTCACCGCCCGCCTGAGCGGCTTTCAGGCCGACATCGCGGAGCTGCTCGTACGCCCCGCCGATTCGGCGGAGTTCACGCGGTTGCGGATGCAGGCCGGGGGGAACGAGGCGCACCAGAACGGCCTGTTCACCTTCCGGCTGATCAACGTCGCGAAGCCGCTCGAGTATGCCGTCGTGTCGAACGGCGTGCGCTCGCGCGTCTTCCGCATTCGCGTGGCCGAGCTCCCGTTCGTGAAGCAGATGACGCTCGAGTATCGCTTCCCGGCGTACACCGGGCTTGCGCCACAAATCGTTCCCGGCGGCGGCGACATCGCCGCGCCGAAGGGAACGCTCGTGCGCGTTCACGTGCACCCGACGCTCGCCGCGGCCGAGGGTCGGCTCGTGCTCGATGATGGCGATACGCTGCGGCTCGCACGTTCAGCCGACGGCTCGCTGCTGGGCGTGCTGCGTGTCGAGCGGCCGGGCTTCTACAAAGTGCAATTGCAGGCCGTTGACGGCCGCATGCTGGATGCATCGTTGAATTACGCGATCGATGCGCTAGCCGACCGGCCGCCCACCGTCGTCTTCACGAAGCCCGGCGCCGACACACGGGTCCTCGCCGTCGATGAGGTGTATCTGCAGGTGCACGCCGAAGACGATTATGGCATCCAGGGTGTGGAGCTGCGCTATTCGGTCAACGGCGGTCCGGAGCGTCGTTTGCCGATCTTCGATACCGGCGGCCGGCGCTCGCCCGACGTTTCGGCGGGATACACGCTGCCGCTGGAGGATTTCAAGCTCCAGCCAGGCGACGTCGTGTCGTATTACGCTCGTGCAACCGACAACGACGCCGTCGACGGCGCGCACACCGCGACCACCGACATCTATTTCCTGCAGGTGCGCCCGTACGCTCAGGACTACCGTCAGGACCAGAGCGGCGGAGGGGGCGGGGGCGGTGGCCAGCAGGATGCAGCGGGCCGACTGACGCAGATGCAGCGCGACATCATCGCCGCGACATTCAAGTCACAGCGCGACCGTGCGACGACGGAGCCGAAGGAGTTCGCCGAAAACGTCGCGACTGTTCGTCTCGCGCAGCAGAAGCTGCGTGAACAGGTACAACAGCTCGCAAAACGATTGATCCAGCGCGGCATCGCCGGCCAGGACAGCAACTACAGAAAGATCGCCGAGCTTCTCCCGCAGGCTGCCACACAGATGGACAGTGCGGAGGCGCGTCTGGCCGCCGTGACCCCGGAGGCCGCGCTCGCGCCCGAACAGCGCGCATTGCAGCACCTGTTGCAAGCGGAAGCGGTGTTCCGAAACGTGCGCGTTGCAATGGGTGGCGGTGCCGGCGGTAGCGGCGCTGGAGCCCAGCAGCGCGCCGAGGACCTCGCCGACATCTTCGAGATGAACAAGGACAAGCTGCGCAATCAGTACGAGTCCGCCAACCGGGGCGGCGCCGCGGGCGAGGGCCAACAGAGCGCACTAAACCAGATCGACGAGACGATGGAGAAGCTGCGCCGTCTCGCCGCACGACAGGAGCAGGAGAACGCGCGCGCGCAGCGCAAGATGGACAGTCTGCGGCTCGGCAGTCCCGGACGTGGCGGCGGCGACAGCCAACGGCAGCTCGCGCAACAGGCGGAGGAGACGGCGCGGCGGCTCGAGCGCCTGGCGCGCGAGCAATCGTCACAAGCGCTTGCCGCCGCTGCTCGTCGGCTGCAGGACGCAGCCGACGAGATGCGGCGCGCCGCCGCGCAGAGTGATGGTCGGTCGCAGGCTACCGGTCAGGCCGCGGTCGAGCGTTTGGAGAGCGCCCGCCGTTTGCTCGCCGAACAACGCGCGGGTGAGCTGGATCGCGAGATGAACGACGCGCTGCAGCGCACGCGCGAGCTGCAGCGCCAGGAGCAGCAGGTCGCCTCGGAAGTCGGCAAGCTCGCCGAGCGCGGTGCCGCCGG
>CAZICQ010000066.1:0-14756 GCA_964537775.1 uncultured Gemmatimonadaceae bacterium
CTTGCGGAGATCGCCGAGATCGTTCATGAGATCGACCTGCGCGACGACAGGTTCGGGCGCGCGGATGCACTCGGCATCGAACGCGTGCTCGCCGGCATCGCGGCGGCGCACGCCGATGACCCATCGCGTCTCGAGCGCGGGGCAGCGCTGTTCGATGAGCTCTACGCGCTGACCGCGACGGAGCTCGCACGCGCGGCGGCGCTCGACCAGGGCAGCTCGCTATGACTAGCCGCACCATTCGGCGACTGGTGATCGCGTCTGCCGGTGTTGCGTGCATCGTTCCCGCGCAGCTCCGCGGACAGGGCAGGACCTGCGCAGCGACAGCAAACTCGCTGACGCCTGGTGGCTGGTCGGCGCCGGCCGTAGCCGTCGCCGGCGCCGCGCGCGGGCCGCTGCGGGTTGTGCGGGACATTCCGCTCCCCGGTCCTGCGAATCGGTTCGATTATCAGAGCATCGATCCCGCGAGAGGCCGGCTGTACATCAGTCACATGAACGCCGGCCGCGTCCTCGTCTTCGATCTAGACTCGTCGCGCGTGGTGGCCGAGGTGCCGGGAACGCCCCGGGTGACCGGCATCTGGGCGGTGCCCCAGCATCACATGATCTATGCATCGGCTGCCGGCGATCATGCGGTGGTCGCTATCCATGAGCAAACGCTAAAAATCGTCGCGACGATCGGCGGCATCCGCTTTCCCGACGGCATTGCATATGCGCCGGTGGAACAGAAGGTCTTCGTCTCGGACGAGTCGGGTGGGGCCGACGTGGTGATCGATGCGCGGACCAACGCGAAACGCGCCGCGATTGCGCTAGGCGGGGAGGCGGGCAACACGCACTACGATTCCGTGTCGCACTGCATCGTCGTGGCCATACAGACACGCAATCAGCTGGTTGCGATCGACCCGGCCAGCGAGCGGATCGTCGCGCGCTACGACCTGCCGGGATCGGATCATCCGCACGGCTTCGCGATTGACGAGCCGGGGCGTCTCGCGTTCATCTCGTGCGAGGGGAATGCAAAGCTCCTCGTCGTCGATCTGCGAACCATGAGAGTGGTCGCGACGCATGCCGTCGGGGACGATCCGGACGTTCTCGCATGGGACGGCGCATGGCGCCGACTCTATGTCGCTTCGGAGTCGGGTGTGGTGAGTACCTTCGTCGCCGACGGCGCCGTCCTTCGCCGCGCCGACGAACTGCGGGCACCGCACGCTCATACCGTGGCTGTCGATCCGCGCACGCACCGCGTGTATCTGCCGCTCGAGAACGTGAACGGGCGCCCTGTTCTCCGCGTCTTGGCACCCTGAGCACGTCGTTCGTTATGGCGGGCGGTGGACCACCGCACATCGCCGGCAAAGTGCCAAACGCCAGTCACGGTCCGTCAGCGGCCCGGATGTGCCGCACTGCCGGCAATCCTGAAGCAGCAGCGGGGCCGCTCTCCCCCGCGCTCGCAGCACTCCTCGACCCGCACCTCCAGCAGCTCGGCGAGCATGCGCTCGATCGCATGGCAGACCTCCGGGCGGCCATGTACCGCTTCCGCCAACAGGCACCCGTGCCCGCGGATCACGAAGCCGTCATCGACGCGCTCGACCTCGGTGAGGGCGCCGAGCTGCTCGAGCAGGGCGTTCGCGGCGGTCACCCGTTGCGGCAGACGCCCGCGGAGTCGCGGCCATTCCGCGGCGAGGCTGCGACCGACGGACCACATCAGGTCATCCAGTTCAGCGGTCGACATGCGCTCGCCGAGCGCGCGGAGGAGATGCGCGACGAATGGCACGTAGGCCCCGGAGAACGCTGACTCCGCCCGGGGCACGAGCTCATAAAGAACTGATGGGCGGCTGGCGCCCTTTCTGAGGCCGGCCTCGCGCACGAGGCCAGTTCGGATGAGATCAGCGAGATGGCTGCGCACGGCGTTGTGCGTCAGATCCAACTGTGCAGCGATGTCGTTCGCGCTCAGCGCGGAGCGCCGCAGCAGCTCGACGATGCTTCCACGCGTGCCGCGTCGGGGCGGGGCGCCGGGTCTAAAAGAAAACGTCATGGGTCGTTCGGGTTTTCGTCCTCACGCACTAGGGCAGGGAATAGTTCTTGCAAAATTTCCTTCACTATCTTAGCCGGCCTGTTTCGGAGATCTGCACGGGACATTCCGTACGCACGCCAGGACCTCACGCCTCTTCCTCAGGAGAAATCGAAATGAACGACATGAGTCGCAGAGTATCCGTGGTGATCGTCTGTGGAGCTGTCGTTGTCCTCGGCGCCTGTAAGAGCAAGAACGAGAGCTACGGCACAGCTGACACGACCGGAGCAGCAACAGCAACGAAGGGTGCGACGACGGCCGCCGCTGCCGCACCGGCGCCAACGCCGGCGGGCGGAGGACTCACCGACGCGAATATCGCCGCCATTCTCGACGCCGCGAATGAATCCGATAGCGCGTTCGGCGCCATGGCGGTGAAAAAGGGGAAAAGCGCCGACGTCAAACAATTTGGACGTCTGATGATGGGCGAGCACCACGCGCTGCGTCAGCAGGGGCAGCAGCTGGTCAAGAAACTCAATGTGACGCCGGTGCTGCCGCCGAATTTCGATCTGCCCGACAAACAGCGTAGCGCGATGAGTGATCTCGAGAAGAAGACCGGTGCCGACTTCGACAAGGCGTACATCGACCACGAGGTGGACTATCACCAGCAGGTGATCGAGACGGCCACCAAGGCACTCGGTGCGGCACAGAATCCGGAGCTCAAGGCTCTCATTCAGAAAGCGGCGCCGGTGCTGCAGAAACATCTCGATCGCGCCAAGGAGATTCAGAAGAAGTTGGGCGGCACCGCGTAGACGATCGCGAGAACCCGCGTGGATCAGAAGTTGCGGCGGCACTGAACCCTCATCGACAGCGAGTGGAGACCCCTATGGAAGCCAAGCTATTCGGTCACTACATCCATCCGATGTTGATCGTGTTTCCGCTCGGACTCTTCGTCACGGCGTTGATCTTCGACATCATCCGGCTCATCGTCGGGACGCCTGTCTGGGGTGACGCCACGTATCTGATGATCGGCGCCGGCATCATCGGCGGACTCCTCGCCGCCATCTTTGGGCTCATCGACTGGCTCGGGCTCACGAGCGATTCTCGGGCGCGTCGCATTGGCGTTTGGCACGGAGTGGGCAACGTCGTCGTCGTCGCATGCTTTGCCGCCAGCTGGTTCCTGCGGCGCCCCGATCCGGAGCATCCTCCCGGTCTGGCGTTCGTCCTCATTCTGATTGGCGGCGCGATCGGCCTCGTCACCGGCTGGCTTGGAGGCGAGTTGGTCGAACGACTGGGGATCGGCGTGGACGCGGGCGCGAATCCCAATGCGCCGAGCTCACTGAAGACGCCGAACGTGCCACCGCGTTAGGATGGGCGGGACGAGCCGGCGCGGTGTTCGCGCATCGCGCCGGCGAGGTCGTACCAGATGACCTCACCGATCGCGCACGTACTCGCGGACGTGCGTTACGCTTGGTACGGGCCGTCGATGCTGATCACGACGACGCGCGGCGAGTGCGACGAGCGCCGTGGCATTACGGGCTACTACTTCCGCGAGGCGCGGCATCTCTCGCGCCTTCGCCTCGCGTTGAATGGCACGACGCCGTGGTTGTGCGCTGACGGCGTCACGTCGCAGCGGCAACTCGACTTCGTGTATGTGTATCCGGAGCTCACGCACTTCGGTGGGGGCGGAACCGACGTCGCGGACGATTCGACCTGGACCGACCCGCATGGTGTGATACAGCGGGCGATCGATGTGCGAGTTCGAGAGCGCGTGCGTTTCGACGGTCTCGACGTGGCGCTCATCATCGCGAATCGCTCGGCCCAAGCTGCTGATCTCGAGATTGCGTGGACCATGTGCGCCGATTTCGCCGATATCCAGGAGGCCGTCGGCGGATCACGCCAGCAGAACGCGCCGGTCACGCGCGAGCCGATGGAGCGCGGCTGCCGCCTGCGCTACGGCCATCCTCAGCTTCCGCTTGCGACGACGATCACCACCGTTGGTCCAATCGAGTGGACGCTGACAGACGAGCATCTCGTCGGGCGCGTGCGGCTCGAGCCGCGCACGTCGCTCGAAACCGCGCTCGTGATCACCGCGGTCGACGGCGATGGACCGGCCGATGCGACGGCCGAGGCACATCGCGCGCGAACGCTCCAGGCGTGGCGCGCCTCCCTGGCGGAGATCGAGATCCCGCGCAACGGAGACATAGAACGCCTCCTGCGGAACGCGGCCGCCGACATTGGTGCGCTCGCCCTGCTCGACGGCAGAGAGGAGGAGTGGCTGACACCGCAAGCCGGCATTCCGCTCTATCCGGCGCTGTTCGGCCGCGACGCGTTCACCGCGGGTTGGCAGGCGGCGATGCTCGACGCCGGTCGACTCACCGACGCGGCGCTGACCCGTGTCGGGGCGATGCAGAGTGATCGCGTGGACGATTGGCGCGACGAACAGCCGGGTCGCGTGCCCTATCAGGTGCGACGCGGCCCTCTCGCGCGGCTGAACATCAATCCGTACAGCGCGTATTACGCGGACTTCGCGAGTCCGTTCATGTACATCATCGCGCTCGGCCATGCCTTTGCATGGTCGGGAAGTACGAGCTTACTGACGCGCCACTGGGACGTCGCCTGTCGGATCCTCGATTGGGCGCGCGACTATGGGGACATGGATGGCGACGGCTTTCTCGAGTATCAGACGCGCTCGAAGGCCGGCACGAAGAACCAGGGCTGGAAGGACAGTGGCAACGCCATCGTGTACGAGGACGGTGCCACGGTGCCGGATCCTCTGGGCACCTGTGAGCTGCAAGGATACTGGTTCGCCGCGCAACAGATCATGGCCGCAGTCAACTGGGTTCTGGGCAAGCACGACGATGCGGCGGCGCTCTGGGAATCATCGCTCGAGCTCAAGCGGCGGTTCAATCGCGACTGGTGGATGGAGGACGAAGGCTTCTTTGCGCTGGCACTCGACGCGAAGAAACGATTAGCGCGCAGCATTACGTCCAACGTCGGCCACTGTCTCGCGACCGGCATCATCGACGACGAGCACGTGCCGCGGGTCGTGGAGCGACTTTTTGCGCCCGACATGTTCAGCGGTTGGGCCGTCCGCACGTTGGCTGCGACGCACCCCTCCTACAGTCCGCTCAGCTATCACCTCGGCAGCGTCTGGCCCGTCGAGAACGCGAGCATCCTCTTCGGTCTGCGACGGTACGGATTCGACGAGCGGGCCGCGGCGCTGGCGGGAGGACTGTTCGATCTCGGCCAGCTCTATGAATTGGGCCGCACGCCGGAATGTGTCGGCGGCTACGCACGCACGGAATTTCCGGAGCCAGGCGCGTACCCGCGCGCGAACCCGCTGCAGCTCTGGAACCAGAGCGCCTATGTCATGATTCTCCAAGCCTTGTTAGGCATCCAGCCCGTGGCGCCATTGCACACGCTGGTGGTCGATCCGGTGCTGCCAGCGTGGCTGCCGGAGGTCACGATCCGGCATCTTCGCGTTGGCGATGCGAGGGCGACGATTCATTTCACCCGAAGCGAGGAGGGCGGCGCGCACGCGGAGATCGTGGAGCTGCAGGGTACGCTCCACCTGCTCCACCAGCCACCGATCGAATCCCTCCACGCTACGGCTTTGGATCGCCTGACGGCTGTTCTCCGCAGTCTGCGGCATCACTAGGCGTACTCGGCGCGGTATCGTGGAGCGCCCCGCCTAAAGCGACTTCAGGTACTCCACGAGGTCGTGTTGCTGCTGCGGTGTGAGGCCGAGGCGCAAATGGCGATCGTAGTGGTTCACGACGTCGTCGAGCGTCGCGAATCGACCGTCGTGATAGAATCCGCCCTTTTCGCGCACGAACAGACCCTTCAGCGGAGTCGTTCGATAGCGTTCGTCCGGTGAGCGCTTCGCTTGGAAATCGTCGATTCCGATCTCCTCAGCCGTGTGCATCGGCCACCCCGGCTCGGCGAACAGTGGCGGCACGTGACAGGTGGCGCATTTCGCCTGGCCCATGAATAGCGCCCGGCCTCGATCAGCCGCATCATGGTCGTAGCTGTTCGATGGCGGGTGCGGCGCCGGAATGGACAGCTGGTAGTAGTGCAACGCGGCGAGATGCGGCGTCACTTGGTCCGAGTCGTACCGCACGTCGTACATATGCGTGCGCTGCGCGACCGGATACTTGGCGGGATTGTTTAGCCGCGGGTCGAAGAATCTGCCACGGCCGTGCATCTGCGTGACGGCGACATACGCGTTCCAGTGCGTCACTGACCCCCAGCCCGTGTACGTGTGCAGGTTGATTCCAGCCAATCCAAACGCTGCCGGCAGCAGCGTGGCCGCGGACTTGCCGTCTGGCCGAAAGGCTTTGCCGTCGTGGATCAGCTCCGCGTCATACTTCCCGGGCCCCCAACTGCGCAAGACTTTTCGTATGGTTTCGGCGTCGAGTTGAAGCGCCGCCTCGAATGGCCTGAGGTTTGGCGACAGGGCGACGATCGCGCCGACGTTGAGATCCCGATTCGGCCAGCCGTCGAGGCGGTTTCCTATTCCTTTGGTGAGCGCATCGTTGACCGTCGAGTGACAGAGCGCGCACGTGATCCCGATGCGCGCCGGCCGCAGTTGGCCGCTCTCGTAGAAGGCCTTCACCCCGACGACCGCGTCGGCCCGAAGCAGCTCGAGCGTCGTCTGCACGTCGTCGAGGTTCACCGAACCGCCGCGAATCGCCTCAGCCATGATGCGCGGCAGATGACTCACGTCCACCTTGAGGCCGAGGGCGAGCGCTTGCCTCGGCGTCAGGCCGGGTCCGACCCCACCGTGCCGCTCGCCCGCGATGGCGAGGTGGAGTTGCAACGTATCGCTCCAGAAATATTCGTCGCCGAATGTCTCATGGCGGAAGACACTGCGGCCTTCCTCGAGCATCGACGCGCCATTCGTGTTGATGGCATCTTTCGTCGACACCCGCTCCGCGCGCACCGCGGGATTCTCAGGTGCTCCCGCGGTGCTGAGGTGACGGCATGCAAAGCCGCTCGCGAGCATGAGCACAAATGCTGCGACAGCGCCGGGGCGGCGAAGGTGCATGAAAGCGCAGACGGCTGGCGTTTCACGTGGCATTTCGATCCTCCTCGAAGCAGTCACGGCACGACTTGTGTGAAGCGGCCGATATCATTCATTTAAGCCGGCCGTGTATCTCTGTCTTGTAGATTCTTGACCAGCCGTGAGCCAGCGCCCAGGCCGGACTCATCACGATCGCTCGAAGGGCCGCCGGGCCGAGGATCATGCCGACGTCATGTTCGTCGACGGCGGATCCGGGCGGCGCGTCGAGGTGATGTGGACGCATTACGCGACACAGCAATTCCCGCGTCATACCCATGACTTGTTCACTGTCGGCGTGGGCTTGCGCGGGATTGGAATGCTCTGGTACCACGGCACCAATTACATTCGCCACCGCGACGATGTGGTGGTCATTCCACCGGGAGAAGTGCACACCGGCGGCGTCGGCCCTCGGGCGACGGTACTCTCGTATCTGGCGGTGTATGTACCGCCGGAGATACTCGCCGAATCCGCAGAGGCCGAAGGAATAGGTGGCGGTCGGCTTCCGGAGTTCAGAGCACCAGTGTTCGAGGATGCTCCAGTGGCCGCGGCCCTGCGGAGACTCGGTGATCTGCTTCACCCCCGGGCGTCGTCGCCGCTGGCCGTTCGTGCTGGTGCGGATCAGACGAATGCGTTTGCGGCCGAGGAGGTCCTCAGCGTCGCGATGGCTACGCTCGTACGTCGCCAAGGGCGCACTCGAACGTGGCCGCCCGACTCCGAGCTGCCTGTCGAGCCGCACGTGGTCCGCACCGTGCGGGAGATCCTCCACGATTGCTACGACGAGCCCGCGCGCACTCGCCTCTCGGCTCTCGCCGCGGAGGCGCGGGTATCGCCGTGTTATGTCGTTCGGGCCTTCACGCGCGCCACCGGCGTGTCACCGCATGAATACTTGCTTCAGATACGTGTTCGCCGGGCGCGCGAGCTGCTCGCCGTCCGAACACCGCCATCGCTCGTCGCCGCCATGACCGGGTTCGCTGATCAAAGTCATTTGACCACCCAGTTCAGGCGGTACACTGGAATCACACCGGCACGGTACCAGCGCTGTCTCGTCGCGGCGGAGTGCCGCGCGAAGCTCGCCACCGCATCGCAAGTCGTTTGGCGGCGCGGCCGCGACCAGAACCCAGCTGGAGCAGATCGATAGCTCGTCAGGAGCAATCGGCGCGGCCAACGGCGCCATCGCGAACCTCATTCGCGCTTCCGCGCCTGTAGCCCTGGAGCTGCAGAGTCAGCGCGCCCAGGACAAGAACGGACAGCGCGATGACGAATGGCACCTGTCGCTTCTCGATGACTTGATAGGCAATAGCGTGCACGAGCACGAGTCCGAAGAACACATAATTCCACCGCTGGAGGCGCTTCCATCGTGCGGAGCCGAAGCGGCGGAGCGAATAGTGTAGGCCGCAGCCATGCTCCATCGAAAGACAGGATTATTGGACGGTACCAGTAGGTATGTGACCCCCAGTGCTGCCGTTGTCGCCAGCGCAAGCGGCAAATGATGCCGTGCGAGGCGTCGTTGCATGCGGCGAGAAAGCATGGGTGGACGACAGGGCAGCCTAAACGCTGCCGCGCGCATGCTTCATCTCCTCGGGCGACATGTTCATCATGCGGAGCATCCGAGGCCCGCCCGTCCGCATGAAACGGCATACGAGCGAGGCGGCGAGCGCCAGGAAGATGATGTTGAGCACCGTCGTGTAGTTGAACGCGACACTTAGCTCCGACACACGCGCGCCGCCATGTCGCGGAATGAGGCCAATCCACTGAAACGCGAATTCCACGATGAGCGCGGCGACCGCCATCGAGACGTAGAACGTCGCGAGAATGAACCACATCATGCACGCGCCATAGTATTTGCGGTAAATGTCGAGGATCGGCAGCACGATCAGATCGGCGAAGATGAACGCGATCACGCCGCCGAAGCTGATGCCGCCGTTCCACAGCACCGCGGCGAGCGGGATGTTGCCGACGGAGCAGACGAACGAGAGCATCGCGATGATCGGAGCGATGACTGGTCCCCAGAACTTCGCCCACAGCGGGTGCGACGTCAGAAAGACGTTCGGCCACCAGTCGATCGGCACCCACGCCGCGAGCGCGCCGGCAACGAGCAGGCCGCCGACGATGTCCTTCCACACCGACACCCAGTCCATGACGAAGTAGTGACTGATGTAGGTGCGGCCCTTGTCGGACCAGATCCGCTGCCAGAGAGAGCCTTCCGTCAACTCCATGTGCATCTCGGCGTGTCCTTCCATTTTGCCGGCCATGCCGCGATCGGCCTGCGCCTTTGCCTGGTCGACGAGACGATGCGGCAGGAATCGGCGAAAGAGCACCGCGAGCATGGCGACCATCAGTGGCGCACCGGCAAACTCCGCAAGGGCGAATTGCCAGCCGAGGAACACGATCATGATGATCGTGAGCTCGAGCACGAGATTGGTGGACGCGAGCTCGAATGCCATGGCCGCAGTGAAATTCGCCCCTTTGCGGAACACCGAGCGCGCGATCGCGACGGCGGCATAGGAACACGAGCTCGATGCCGCCCCCAGACCACACGCTTTCACGAGGGTTGCGGGACGATCATCTCCCAGCACACGAGCCATCTGTTGCTTGGCGACGACGGCTTGAATGACGCCGGAGAGCGTGAAGCCGAGTACCAGCGGCCAGAGAATCGCCCAGAACATGGCGAACGCGAGCCACACGGCATGCCCAAGTCCCCACACGACTGTCATCCGAATTGTCCGTTGATCGATGCGACGAGGTGAAGATCGAGAATATACACGAGGATCTCCGCCCGCCTGGGCGAATCGACTCGCACAAATGAGCAGCGGCGTTTACTTCTCGAGATCCGATTACCGCGATATCCCCTGCCGCCTTCCCCCCGTACCATTCATGGCCAACAGTGGACTCCTACTCCTCCTTCTTCTGGCTGCCGCTTGCAAGGAGCCCGTCACCGACAACCGCCCCACCGACAGCACGGCGATCGACAGCAGCAGCACGTCGAATCCGCAGGGGGTGTCCGTGCTCACCCAGCATAACGACAACAGCCGCACGGGCTGGAATGACAACGAAACGCTGCTCACCACGAGCAATGTCGACGTGCAGCACTTCGGCAAGCAGTTCGCACTGGCGGTGGACGACGAGGTCTTTGCGCAGCCGCTGGTCGCCGGCAAGATCCACATTGGCAACGGCGTGCATAACGTGGTCTACATTGCCACGGCCAACAACACGCTGTATGCCTACGACGGAGACAACGGCCGGCTGTACTGGCAGAAGAACTTCACGGCGCCCGGTATGCGACCGCCGAGGAATTCGGACATGGCGCCGCCAACGTGCACCCCGTACATGGACTTCAGCGGCAACATCGGGGTCGTCGGCACGCCGGTGATCGATGCGGCGAAGACCACCATCTACTTCGTGTCTCGCAGCACGAACGGGAGCACGTTCGTGGAGCATCTGCATGCCGTGGACATCGTCGGCGGCACCGAACGGCCCGGAAGCCCGGTGGCAATCACCGCCACCTACGCCGGCTCCGGCGACGGCAGCGTGAACAACGTGATCGCCTTCGATGCCCAACGGCAGAACCAGCGTCAGGGTCTGTCGCTCGTGAATGGCGTGGTGTACGCGACGTTCGCCTCCCACTGCGACTGGGGGCCCTTTCACGGATGGATTCTGGGATACGATGCGGCGACGCTGCAGCAGCGCGTCGTCTACAACACGACGCCTAACGGTTCCGCCGGCGGCATGTGGGAGAGCGGCACCGGCATGGCGGCCGACGGGCAGGGCAACCTGTACGTCGTGACGGGCAACGGGACGGTGGGGGTCAGCGGCGATCCAGCCGACGCGACGAATCGTGGTGAAAGCGCGCTGAAGCTCACGCCCTCCGGCTCGACGCTGCAGGTGGCGAGCTACTTCACGCCTAGCGATTACCAGTTTCTCAACGACAATGACCTGGACTACGGCGGTATGGGTGCGCTCCTGATTCCGAACTCCGCCTATTACTTCACCGGAGCCAAGGCCGGCGTCCTGTATCTGTTGAACAAGGATGACATGGGCGGGTTCGCGTCCAGCGATCGCGCGCACCAGATGATCCAGCTCAGCCCGAGCGCGAACATGCACTGCCAGGCCGCATACTACAAAGGCAGTGCGAAGGAATTCGTCTACGTCTGGTCGGAGAACGATCCCTTGCGCGCGATTCCCTTTGACCACGCCAGCGGCGTGCTGGATTTAAGTGGCGAGACGATTTCAGTCGCCGGTGCGCCGACAGGGCAGAGTGGGGCGGTGTTGTCGGTGTCATCCAATGGCGCCACGGACGGCACGAGCATTGTCTGGGCATCGTACGCATTCACTGGTGACGCCGAGCATGGGGTGACGCCTGGCATTCTGCGGGCGTTCGATGCCAATGACGTAAGCAAAGAGCTCTGGAACAACCACCAGAATTTTTCGCGCGACGGCTCGGGCAGTTACGCAAAATTCGCCGCACCGACGATTGCCAACGGGCATGTCTACCTGCCCACGTTCAACGGGCAGGTGGTCGTGTACGGATTGCAGTAAAGGGAGCAGGCTTTCGGACGCGCTGCTCCAACCCCTGCAGTACCCGCTCTCACGGCTGCTCTTGGCTCGATGAAGGGAAGGGGCGATGCACCTCCAGCGGCAGGACGCGGCCGAGGCGTCGAAAATCAGCGGCGTTCAACGTCAGGAGACCCGCATTCAAGCGGGCGCACTGTGCAGCAAGTAGCGCATCGTTCCAGAATGAGCGGGTCTTCGTAACGGCCTCGCCTCCAAGCCGAACCACAGCCGCGGCAGCCATGGTCCAATCTTCTGATTCCGGGGTCAACAGTCCACCGCCGGCGGTGACCGCGCTGAGAGCACGATTGTGGCGAGTGAGATCGGGAATTCCGATCAGGACCTCAGCGGCAACGACAGCGCTGATGAATAAGGGGCCCTCGCGCTCTATGAACGCCTCGAATCTGGCGCGGAAAGTTACGTCATTTGCCGCGCTGACGTAGATATTGGTGTCTGCAATAAAGAACGACACCGGCATGCGGATGCGGCTCAGCCGATGCGCGTTGGGTCGATCGGCCCCAATCGGGCAAGAGCCCGGATGCCTTCGATCTGCACGCGCCGCCGGACGGCGTCCTCCAGTGCCCGTATAACCGTGTCTGTCTCGGTGCGCGTGCCCAGCGCCTGCCGTGCCTGATCGAGCAGATCCTGATCGAGAAGTAGAGTCTTTTTCCGGCTCCGAACGCGTCCGGGCCGGCCAGTTCCTTTGGCCATACTGGCGATCCGTCGGCTGATCCGTACAAATTAGCCACTTTATACAGCTCCGACAACTTCGCGGCGAGCCCCGGCGCGAATCTCGTTCGACGGCACCCCAGCCGGACTCGCGGAGGCTCAGGTGGTCCGCACCGCTGCGGAAGCAGACGGCGACCGCGAATGGATGTGAACGCGCTCAGAGTCGTTACCCATTGGTGACGAAACACCGCTCGCGCCCGGGCCGCGCGCCGACGTACGTTGGTCATCGCGGACTGACGATCGTCCTCCGCAGTGACGGCGAGATGGCCAGAGCTTCTACACTTCGACCGCTGACCGAGTGGCCACGCGCTCCGCACTCACCCTCTCGATAGACGTTGGCAGCAGCCACATCAAGGCGGCCGTCGTCGACCGCGACGGGCAGGCAGTTCCCGAGCTCAATCTCAAGGTAGACACGCCCCGCCGGTTGACCCGAGCGCGGCTCTTGAATGCGCTCATCGACGTGGCGCACGCTCTCCCGGACGTCGATCGCATCTCCGTTGGCCTGCCCGGCATCGTGCAGGACGGCGTCGTCTACTCGCTGCCCGTCCTCGGCAGCCGCGAGATTCGCGGCTTCGCGCTCGCGCGCACGCTCGAGCAGCGATTGCGCCGCCCGGCCCGAGTGATCAACGACGCCGAGATGCACGGCCTGGGGGCGATTCAGTCGCGTGGTGTCGAGCTCGTGCTCACGCTCGGCACCGGCCTGGGAACGGCCCTCTTCTTCCACGGGTCGTTAGGCGCGCGGCTGGAGTTCATTCCGACACCCGGCCAGCCGGAGCCGCCGGGCGGTCCGTACGGTGATGCCGCGCTCGAGCGGCTCGGAATCACTGTCTGGAGCCGCCAGGTCGGCGGTCTCCTGACGATCCTGCGTCGACTGACGAATTACGACCGGTGCTATGTCGGGGGCGGGAATGCGTCGGAACTGCGCCTCCGCTTCGGGCCGCGGCGCATTCGGATCGACAACACGGCGGCGGTGGTCGGAGGCGCCAGGTTGTGGGAGCGCGATGCTGAGCGTTAGGCAGCGGCGGCCATCGCCCGGTGCCGATGCCGCGCGCAGGTGCAGGCGAGGCTCGGCACTTCCGACGCCGGCGGGTACATGTGGTACACCATCGCGATCACCATCGGGGTGAACACGATGAAGTTGTAGACCAGATGCAGCTCGATGCGCGGTACCCAGATCTGGCCGATGCTCGTCGGCACCGTGCCGCCGAACAGATAGCGGTGGGTCAGCGCCTGGTAGAACAGCAATCCGTGCTCGATGTGATGCCAGAATTGGATCCAGAACGCGACCATCCACCACGTGTGCGACCGGCCGGTGAAGCCTTTGCGAAGCACCCAGAGGCCAACGAGCATCACGAGCGCAAAGCCGTAGTGCAGGAGCTCGGTCTTCATCAGCCACGGGTAGTACATGCCGACCCATCCCATGGCCATGGCCCGGGGCCAGTGCAGCACGAACGCCTGATAGGCCTGCACGATGTGCTCCACCCAGTGGAAGAGCACGATGCCGGCGAACAGCTGCAGCGCGCGCTCGTGCCAACGGGTGTTGAGCAGTTCCGTAATCGTGTTCGGCGGGGCAGGTACCGCAAGATCGTGCTGCCCGATGACGTCCGTCACGCTTGGATTCTCTCGATGAGGTATGCTCTCGCCCGGGCAGGGGAGGGCGCGAGATCGACAGCCGCGAGTGCCATTATGTGCGGGTCGGACCAACGTCTGTCAAGACGGCAGCGAGCCGGCGCACGCCCTCGTGCAGCTCTTGCGCGTTCAATGATGCGAATCCGAGGCGCGCGAATGGCTTTGCCTTTCCGTCCAGCGTAAAGGCCGCCGCGGTGACGATGATCGCGCCGTGGTCCTTCGCCGTGCGGGCCCACACATCGACATCGAGCCCTCGTTTGGCCTTCACCCAGAGGGCAATGCCCCCGGCCGGAACGTCGAACGTGAGGTGGTCGCCGAGGTGCTCGCGCAATAGTGCGACCAGCGTGTCGCGCCGCGCGCTGTATTCGCGCCGCATGCGGCGGATGTGGCGCTGGATGGCGCCCTCCTCGAGCAGATCGGCGAGCGCGTACTCGAGCACCTGATCGCCCTGGGTGTCGATGTACGAGCGGTGGGCGGCGACCTGCTCGATCAGGGGAGCGGGGGCGACGACGTAACCGACGCGCAGCCCGGGAGCAACTACCTTGGATAGAGAACCTATATAGGCCACGACGCCGGCCGTGTCCGCGCTCGCGAGTGGAAGGACGGGACGGCCGTCGTAGTGAAATTCGTGATCGTAATCATCCTCGATGATCACAAACCGGTGTGCGCGTGCGAGATCCAGCAACCGGATGCGCCTGCCCGCCGTCAGTGTGACGGTGGTGGGGAACTGGTGGTGAGGGGTCACGTAGACCGCCCGCACCGCATGATTGGCGATCACCTGCTCTAGGG
>CAZICQ010000067.1:0-14554 GCA_964537775.1 uncultured Gemmatimonadaceae bacterium
GCGGACTTCGGACGCTGACCAACTGCGCACTGCGTACTGCGGACGTACTGCGGACCGCGGACTCGGATTTCAGCGGACGGTTGTCGGAATGGCGATGCCGCCGTCAGCGCTCTGAGGGAATCAGCGCTCTGAGGGCGTCTGCGTAGTCAGGGCGTTCGCGCGTTCGCGCCGTCAGGGCGTCGGCGCCGTCAGGGCGTCCGCGAACTTAGGGCGTCAGCGAAGTTCGGGCGTTGGCGAAGTTCGGACGTCAGCGCTCCTAAGCCGTTGCGCCCTCACAACCCGGCTCTGATTGCCGAAACGATCGACCACGCTGACATACACGCTGTCGCTGCGAGCCGCCAAACGGTGCTGCCGCTCTGTGCCCGGCAGCACCTCGGTCGACCAGCCGCCGGCCGTTCGACTCTGCACGATCCACAGCCATGGCGAGTGCCCCTTCGCCGGCCCGAGCCTCACATACGGCTCGCCGGTGGCCGTGTCGGCGACGAGGACAGCCGACAGCCGCGCGGGCGCGCTCTGGTGCAGCCACGGCGATGCCGGCACTAGAGCCGGCTCGGCATAGAGCGGCGCCAGCTTCTCGTCGATCGAATCGGCGTCCTGCATCAACCCTTTCATGCTGAAGAACACGTTGCCTTCGGCACCGGGTGTCTCGCGCGTGAGCTGCACCTGCCTCACGATCTCGTCCGCTCTCCAGCCGAGCGCACGATTGCCGCTCGCGCCCACGACGGTGGTCGTGCCCACGCGGTGCAGTCCGTTGCCGATGTAGAGGTGCCGCCCCTTCGGGTTCTGCTCCGACCACCAGGTGAGCATCGCGCCATAGGGCGTCGGCGACTCGATGGCCGTGTACAGCTGCGGCACGAAGTAGTCGCACCACCCTTCGACCAGCCACTTTCTCGTGTCGGCGTAGATCTCGTTGTAGGCGTCGAAGACGCGGATGCCCGGCGGATTGTTGGCGCGCCACCCCGAGATCGGGCTGATCCCGAACTGCACCCACGGCTTCGTCGCTTTGATGCCTCGGTACAGATCACGGATCAGGAGATCGACATTGTGCCGGCGCCAGTCGTCCTTTCCCAGCGTCCCGCCGGCGTGGCGATAGCGGGAGTAGCTCGCCGAATCGGGGAAGTCGATCAGCGCGCCTGACGAGTCCCGCTCCCGGTACGGATAGAAGTAGTCGTCGACGTGCACGCCGTCGATGTCGTAGCGCCTCACGACGTCGAGCATCACCCGCACGGCGCGCCGGCGCACCGCCGGCAGGCCGGGATCCATCCACAGGAAGGAGCCGTATTTCCGCACCAGCTCCGGATGGGTTCTGCTCACGTGCGTCGCCGCCGTCTCGCTGATCGGCCGCGCATAACGAGCACGATACGGATTGAACCACGCGTGCAGCTCGAGACCGCGTTGGTGCGCCGCGGCCACGGCGAAGGCGAGCGGATCCCAGGCCGGCTCCGGCTCGCGCCCCATGCGTCCGGTGAGATACTCGCTCCAGGGTTCTATCCTCGACGCGTACAACGCGTCGGTGCCGGGGCGGATCTGCAGGATCACCGCGTTGAGGTGGAGCGCGACACACTTGTTGAGGATCGCGAGCAGCTCCTGCTGCTGCTCCCACGTCGACAGGCCGGGTCGGGACGGCCAGTCGATGTTGGACACCGTGGCGACCCACGCGGCGCGGAACTCGCGGCGGACCGGCGGAACGGCCGGGATTGGCGAACGCAGAGCGGCCCGCGCTTGCGCGTGCAGCGGCGCGGCGGCAAGACAGGTCGGCGCCGCGAGAGAGAGCAGCCGTCGTAGTCGCATGACGAAAGCTCTCGTCGCGGCGCTCTCGATGGTAGTTAGGCCGGCACTTCCGGTTGCGGCAACCGCACCACGCCGATGGTCGGGCTGCTCGGACTCGCGTGCGCGCGCACCGGCATGCGTCCGGCGAGGAACGCATCCCGTCCCGCCTCGACCGCCCGCGCGAAAGCGCTCGCCATGCGCACGGGATCGCGCGCCTCGGCGAGCGCCGTGTTGACGAGCACGGCGTCCGCTCCGAGCTCCATCGCCGCCGCGGCCTCGCTCGGCACGCCGAGTCCGGCGTCAACGACCACCGGCACCGTCGCCTCTTCGACGATGATCTCCAGCGTCGCATGCGTCAGGATGCCGCGCCCCGAACCGATCGGCGACGCAAGCGGCATCACCGTGGCGCACCCGGCATCTGCCAAACGACGCGCCAGCACGGCGTCGGCATTCATGTACGGCAGCACGACGAATCCGTCGTCGACGAGCATCGCCGCAGCCCGCAGCGTCTCCACCGGATCGGGGAGGAGATACTTCGCGTCCGGGATGACCTCCAGCTTCACCCAGTCCGTCTCCGCCATCGCGCGGCCGAGCTTCGCCACCCGCACCGCCTCCTCGGCCGTGCGGCATCCGGCGGTGTTCGGCAGCAGGTGATACGCGGACAGATCGATCGCGTCGAGAATGCCGACGTGCCCCGGTGCGCCGAGCTCGACGCGCCGGATCGAGACCGTCACGATCTCGGCGCCGCTCGCGGCGATCGCGTCACGCATGATCGCGAAATCCTTGTACTTCCCCGTCCCCACGAGTAGCCGCGAACGAAATGCTCTGCCGGCAATGACGAGGCGATCCGCGCGGTCTTCGGTCGCTGGCGTGTACATCGGTCAACCTCCCTGCATCATGGTGACGATTTCGATCACGTCCTTCGGCTCCACCGGCGCGTCGGGGATCCGCCCCGGGCGGTAGATCTCCTCTCCCTGCATGACCACGACGAGCCGTGGATCGACTTCCAGTTCGGCCAGCAGCGCGTGCAGCGTCAGACCGCCGCGGTGCTCGTATGGCGCTCCGTTGACGGTCATACGGCCACCACCCTGCTCGCTCGGTCTTCTGCTGCCTCCAACCGCTGGCGCATGATCCGGATGAATCGGGCGGCGGCATCGCCGGGATCGGGGGCGTCGAGCACCGCGCGCACGAGGGCCACGCGTGTCGCGCCCGCCGCGAGCACCTCGTCCACGTTGTCCAGTGTGATGCCGCCGATGGCGAACCACGGGATGGCGATCGACCGCGCCGCGACGTCGCGCACGTACGACAGGCCGGCCGCCGGCCGCCCCGGCTTCGTCGGCGTCTCCCACACCGGTCCCACGGCGAAGTAGCTCGCCCGCTCCACCACCGCTGCCTTCGCGTGTGCCGGCTCGTGGCTGGAGCGGCCGATCAGCAGCGACGGCGCCAAACGACGCGCGAGTGCGACCGGCAGGTCCTGCTGGCCCAGGTGCACGCCATCGGCGTCCGATGCCAGCGCCACGTCCACACGATCGTTGACCACGAACGGCACGCCGGCATCGCGCGCGAGACGGCCGACCCGTTCGGCGAGGCGGATGTACGGCAGCGCCTCCATCTCCTTGCACCGCAGCTGCAGCACGTCGACGCCCCCGTCGAGCGCGGCGCGAATGCGATCCAGCAGCTCCGCCTCCGGCATGTGCGGTCGCGGCGTGGCCACCAGATACAGCATGCCAAGCGAGCGCGCCGTGAACGTTCCCGTCCCGGTCATGGTGCCGGCTCCAGCGTGAGCCCCCGCTCCGTCGTGCGGATCGATCCGGTCGGGAGTGTCACTCCTCCTGGCACGTCGTCGCGCCAGAGCGCGTAAAAGTGGTGCAGGGGTCCATGTCCGCCGCCCACCGACAGTTCACCGTTCATGGCGAGCGCCGCCGTCACGTAGGCCTTGGCCGCGCCGGCCGCTTCCGGCAGCGTTGCGCCGCGCGCGAGAAATGCGGCGATCGCCGAGGAGAGCGTGCACCCCGTGCCGTGCGAGTTCTGCGTCCCGATGCGCACTTCCGGCAGCTCGTGCAGCGCCTCGCCATCGAAGAACACGTCCACGCAGCGGTCGCCCGCCAGGTGACCTCCCTTGAGATACACGGCGCGCGCGCCGCGGGCATGCAGCGCCTGCGCGGCCTCGCGCATTTCCGCCACCGTCGACGGTGCGTTCTCGTCGAGCAGCGCTCCCGCTTCCGGCAGGTTCGGCGTCACGACGGCCGCCAGCGGCAGCAGCCGATCGCGTATCACATCGACGGCGCCGTGCTCGAGAAGCACGTGTCCACCCTTGGCCGCCATCACCGGATCGATCACGACATTGCGCGCGCCTCGCCGCTCCAGCACGTCGGCGATTGCGCGCGCTGTTTCGACGCCGCCGACCATGCCGACCTTCACGGCATCCACGCGGACGTCGTCGAAGATCGCGTCCGTCTGCTCGATGACGCACTCCGCCGGCGCCAGGTGCACGCTGCGGATGCCGCGCGTGTTCTGCGCCGTCAGCGCCGTGATCACTGCCATGCCGTAGGTCCCCAGCGCGGCGAAGGTCTTGAGGTCTGCCTGTACGCCGGCGCCCCCGCTGGGATCGGACCCGGCGATGCTGAGCACGTTCGGCACTCGCGTCACGTTAGGCATCATGATGTCACCGGCGTTGCCGGCGCGCGGGGCGCCGGGACGTAGATCTCGCCACCGGTATGGCGGAACTCGTCCGCCTTCTCCTGCATGCCGGCGCCCAGCGCGGCCGTGGTCGTCACGCCATGCTGTGCCGCGTAGTCGCGTACGTCCTGCGTTATCCGCATCGAGCAGAACTTCGGCCCACACATCGAGCAGAAGTGCGCGACCTTCGCGCCTTCCGCCGGCAGCGTCTCGTCATGATACGCGAGCGCCGTCACCGGATCGAGCGCGAGGTTGAATTGGTCCCGCCAGCGGAACTCGAAACGTGCCTTCGACAGCGCGTCGTCCCATTCCTGCGCGCGCGGGTGACCTTTCGCCAGATCGGCGGCGTGCGCGGCGATGCGATAGGCGATCACGCCAGCCTTGACGTCGTCGCGATCGGGCAGGCCGAGGTGTTCTTTCGGCGTGACGTAGCAGAGCATGGCCGTGACATACCAGCCGATCTGCGCCGCGCCGATCGCACTCGTGATGTGGTCGTAGCCCGGCGCGATGTCCGTGGTGAGCGGCCCGAGCGTGTAAAAGGGCGCCTCGCGGCACCACTCGAGCTGCTTGTCCATGTTTTCCTTGATGAGGTGCATCGGGATGTGGCCCGGCCCTTCGTTCATCGTCTGGACGTCGTATTCCCAGGCGATCCGGTTGAGCTCACCCTGCGTGGCGAGCTCCGCGAATTGCGCTTCGTCGTTCGCGTCGCGGATCGATCCCGGACGTAAACCGTCGCCGAGTGAGAACGAGACGTCGTACGCGCGCATGATCTCGCAGATCTCACGGAAGCGCGTGTACAGGAAGCTCTCCTGGTGATGCGCGAGGCACCACTTGGCGATGATCGATCCGCCACGGGACACGATGCCCGTCATGCGGTTCGCGGTGAGCGGGATGTAGCGCAGCAGCACTCCGGCGTGCACCGTGAAGTAGTCCACACCCTGCTCCGCCCGCTCGATCAGCGTGTCGCGGTAGATCTCCCATGTGAGCTCCTCGGGCACGCCGCCGACCTTCTCCAGCGCCTGATAGATCGGCACCGTGCCGATCGGCACCGCGGCATTGCGGACGATCCACTCACGCGTTTCGTGAATGTGTTTCCCGGTCGACAGATCCATCACGGTATCTGCGCCCCACAGCGTCGCCCAGCGCAGCTTCTCCACCTCCTCGTCGATCGAGCTGCTGACGGCGGAGTTTCCGATATTGGCATTGATCTTCACCTTGAACGCACGACCGATGATCATCGGCTCGAGCTCCGGGTGATTGATGTTTGCCGGAATGATCGCCCGTCCCCGCGCAACCTCGCTGCGCACCAGCTCCGCCGCTACACCTTCGCGCAGGGCGACGAACTCCATCTCCGGCGTGATCTCGCCGCGGCGCGCGTAGTGCATCTGCGTCACGCACGCCGTGCCGCGCAGGGCGCGCCGCTCGAGCGTGCGGGGCAGGTCCACCAGCGCGGCTCGTGGGCCCGACACGTGGCTGTATTCGACTTCCTCTATATCGCCGCGGGCGCGGATCCAGTCGGCGCGCAGTGGCGGCAGTCCTTCGCGGACGTCGTAGCCGCGCGGCCCACTCGTGTCGTAGACGCGCAGCGGCGGCTCGCCTCCGGACAGGGCGATCTCCCGGAAGGGAACGCGTACGCCTCCGCTCCCCTCTCCTTCGACGTACACCTTACGCGAGTTGGGAAATGCGTCGCCGTAGTCGGCGGTCGCGTACGAGCTGTCGGTCTCCCCCTCCCGGACGAGCGTGGCCATGCGTTGTCTCCCTCTCCCCACCCGCGTGCGCGGCGGTCGAGATCCGAACGGGAGCAGCCGGCGGTGCGCCGAAAAAAAAAGCGCACCACCGTGAGTGGCGCGCGAGGCCGACGGAACGACACGACGGTCGCGACACGCCGCGCTCCCTACGCCGGTGTGATCCGGATCAGGTTCCAAGGGACTTTCTCAATCCGCGTGCAGTGCACGTGGATACCCCTGGCGGCTGATCGAATACTACTCCCGTTCGGCCGTGGGGACTAGAGGGAGGTCAGGACAGCCCAGCTCGGATCCTGTCCGTCATTTCGCGTGGAGCATCGCGACGATCAGACTCGCGAGCGTCAGCGTCGTACCGATCCAGAGGGTCAAGGTCCAACGGAAGATGCGAACCTCGAACGTTGCGAGGCGTTGCGAGAGCTCCTCGCGCGATCGCGCGATCTCCACACGCAACTCGGCGAATCGACGCTCCCATTTCGCATCCTGCTCGGCGAAGCGCCGCTCCCAGCGGGCGTCCTGCTGAGCAAAACGCTGCTCAAACTTCGCGTCGAAGCGACCGAAGTTCAGCTCGTTGAGCTCGCGGAGATCGGAACGGTAAGTGGCGTCCACACTGTTGAACCAGTCAACTAGCTCATTGGCAAGTTCATCGCCAAACTGCTCATAAAACCGCCGCGACAGTTTCGCGGTGACCGGCATCGGATCCTCCCCGGGGGTGGTCGGATGCCAGATCTAAGAGTACGCCCGGCGCCAGCCGTCATCAATCGAGTGCGGCCGCTCTCACTTAGCCGCGTGCAACGTCTCACTCGGCGCGCAGCGCCGAGGCGGGATCCACCCGCGTCGCCCGCCGTGCCGGAATCACCGCCGCCAGCGCGGCAACGCCGAGGAGCATCGTCGCGGTGAGCGAGATGGTGAGAGGATCGTGTGCCGAGACGCCGTACAGGAGCGACTCGACGAGGCGGCCGAGGACAAACGCCAGCGCGATGCCGATCGCGACGCCGGCGACGACGACTCGCATCCCGTCGCGCAGGACGAGCCGAACGATGTCGCCCGTGCGCGCGCCTAACGCGATACGCACGCCGATCTCGTGCGTCCGCTGGCTGAAGGTGTAGGCGAGCGTGCTGTAGACCCCGATCGCCGCGATGAGGAGCGCGAGAAGGCCAAATGCCGAGAACAGCCTCGCGCCCAGCTGCCACGGGCGGTATTGCGGAGCGAGGATGTCTGACATCCACTGCAGTCTCGGAACGCCGCCGGGAAACGACTCCTGGAGCGCGCGCCGTGTTTCGGCCGTTACCATCGATGCCCGTTCCGGCGCGACCCGAACGATGATCACGCTCGGACCGAAAGGACCAGAGGCCTGCGCGAGCGGAAGGAAGTATTGCGGAGAGGGCTTCTCCAGGAGCTTCATACGCCGGGCATCCTGAGCGACACCCACGACGGTGCTGCACGGCCTGTCCACCTTCCCAACGATCAGACAGCGACCGAGCGCATCCTCGTGTGGCCAGAGCTCCCGAGCCATTGTCGCGTTCACGATTACGACCGGTGCGGTGCCCCTGTTGTCGGCGTCGCTGAATACACGACCGCGGAGGATGCGCAGTCCGGTGGTCGCAAAAAACTCCGGCGAGACGACCAGAATGCTCGCGGCGAGGCTCCTCAGTGTGACGGAGTCCACACCCGGCACCGACAGCGTCGCGAAGCTGACGCTCCGGATAGGTGTGCTGTTCGCCAGGGCCACGTGCTCGACACCGGGAATGCGCGCCACGCGCGCCGCGAGCTCGGGCAACTTCACGCTGTCTGTAGTCGCTCGCTCCCGCTGTGTCCCCGCATCCAGCAGCGCACTGGCGAGCAACAGCTTCGGCGCATCATAACCGATGTCGAGCCGCTCGACATTCCGCAGACTGCGCACGAAGCCGGCGGCCCCCACGAGCAGCAGCAACGAGAGTGCTGCCTGCCAGACCAACAGAGCACTTCGCATGCGTGAGCGCTGATACGTGCCCTCGCGGGTGCCGGCCTTGAGCGAAACGGTCACGTCGGCGCGACTCGACTGGAGAGCGGGCGCGATCCCAATCGCGATGCCGCAGAGTACAGCTGCCGCACCCGTGACCAGACCCACGCGCCAATCGACGATCGTTGTCGCCCAATGCGTGTTCGGTCGTAACAGCGCCCGCAGTACGGCTCCGCCCCAGATGGCCGCCATCAGCGCGACCATGGCACCGACCCCGGTCAGCAGCAGCGACTCGAGCACGAGCAGGATCACGAGGCGAATACGCGAGATGCCCAGGGCCATCCGTACGGCGATCTCCCGCCGCCGCTGCATCGCACGGGCGAGCAAGAGGTTCGTCACATTCGCGCACGCGATCAGCAGTACCATCAGTGCGACGCCGGCGAGTCGGGTGGCGATCTTCACTTCCGGTGTTTCCGCGCCAGGACCGCGCGCCAGAATTATCGAGCCGAGCTGCACGGTCGCAGCAGTATCCTCCCGAGCTCCGATTTCTGCCCGCCGCAGTACCTGTTCAGCACGCGCACGAATGGCGCGGGTGTCTGCCCCCGGGGAGGGTCGCAGTACGCACTCGATCGCGTAAAAGTTGTGGCTTTCGTACCACGGCACCTTCTCCCACCAGAGGCCGGGTATGGTCGCCAGCGGCACCCAGATGTCGGTCGCGTCGAGATCAACGCCCGTGAAGTCGGGCTGTGCCACGCCGACGATGGTGTACCGTTCTCCGCCAACGGCGAGGGTACGTCCTATCGCTGACGTGTCGGCTCCAAAATGGTCCCGCCAAAACGCATGGCTCAGCACCGCGACACGCACGCCGTGACCAGGGCGGTCTTCGTCGGCGGCAAAGAATCGCCCCAGCATGGGACGAACGCCGAGCAAAGGCAGGAAATCGGCACTGGCATAGCCGACATTCCCCTTCGGCGCGTCATCTCCCCGACCGAGCGGAACATCGGTGTCGAGTGAGTACGGCGCGAGGCGCGCCAGTGGGCCGATAGCTGCCGCCACGGCCCGATACTGCGGGTAGGTGACGTTTGGCGCTGCGAACGGTGCCTGCCCGTTCGCGATGTAGCGATGAATCACCCAAAGTCGCCGCAATTCGGCAGACGCGCGAACCCCCGCCGGCGGCCGGATGAAGATCTGCTCGAGAAAGGAGAACATGGCCAGGTTCACGCCGATCCCGAGCGCGAGCGTCACGACCACCATTGCGGCCAGCGTGGGCGTCCGGGCGATGCTGCGCGCCGCGTAGCGCACATCCTGCCGTAGCGCGTCCAACACGCCCGCGCGCCGGCGCTGTTGCTCGATGCGTCCGTCGATTTCGCGTAATTCTCTGCCGACGTCGGCCACGTCTCCAAACTCGGACAGCGCTTCCGTCCGCGCTTCTTCGCGAGTGCGACCGAGCGCCATGAGATCGTCGATGCGCTCCTCGAGGTGAAAGCGCAGCTCGTCGTCGACATCGGCGGCCACGTCCGGCCGCCAGAAGCGGAGGTACCGCCGCCATGCCGGAATGCGCATCACGCCGGCTCCGGCCGCGCGGCCATGACACGCCCGACTGCGGCGACATAGTGATTCCAGCTCGCCGTCTCGGTCTTCAGCGCGCGCCGGCCGGCGCTCGTCAGGCGGTAGAACTTGGCGCGCTTCCCCTTCTCCGAGGTGCCCCACTCCGCCTCCACCCAGCCGCGTTCTTCCATCCGGTGGAGAGCGGTGTACAGAGCGCCATCCAGAATCCGGAAGCTCCCATCGGAGCCGTCGCGGATGAAGCGCGCGATGGCATAGCCGTGCATCTGGCCCCACGAGAGTGCGCGCAGAATGAGCACGTCCAGCGTGCCCTGGAGGAGGTCGAGCTCACTGGTGTCCATGAACGCACCATACCATCAACAGTTGATGGAATCAAGAGATCGAGGGCGGCTCAGCCTGCGCCGGAAGGGCGCGTCGCGACTATATTCCGAGCCATGGCCACGAGCTCAGCCACGATCGTCGGCGCGACTGCGCCCCGGACCAAGAAGAAGAGCGCCGCCCGAAGCGAGCGCGCGTGGGGCGAGGCGCGCTCGCTCCTGCGACAGCACCGCACGTCGCTGACGATCGGCATGGCCCTCATGCTCGTCAACCGCGCCGCCGGTCTCGTACTTCCCTGGTCGTCCAAATTCCTGATCGACAGCGTCATCGGGAAACACCGCGCCGATCTGCTGCTGCCGCTCGCGCTCGGCGTGGGGATCGCCACGCTCATTCAGGCGGCCACGGGCTTCTCGCTGTCACAGGTGGTGAGCGTCGCCGGCCAGCGCGCGATCACGCGCATGCGCAAGAACGTCCAGGCCCACGTCCTCCGGCTCCCTGTGTCCTATTACGATTCCACCAAGACGGGGGTCCTCATCTCGCGCGTCATGTCCGACGCGGAAGGCATACGCAACCTCGTCGGCACCGGCATCATCCAGCTCGTCGGCGGCTTCGTGACCGCAACGATCGCGCTCGGCGTGCTGTTCTACCTCAACTGGAAGCTGACGACCGCGTCGATCCTCATGCTCGGCGCGTTCGGGGCCATGATGGCCGTGGCGTTCCGCAAGCTGCGGCCGATCTTTCGCGAGCGGCAGGTGATCAACGCCGACGTCACCGGCCGGCTCGCCGAGTCGTTAGGCGGCGTCCGACTGGTGAAGGTGTACGTGGCCGAACGGCGCGAGCGGCTCGTCTTCGCGCGGGGCGTGCACAGGCTCTTCCGCAACGTCGCCTCCACCATCACCGGGACGTCGGCCGTCGGCGCATTGACCACCGCGATCGTGGGCGTGATCGGCGTGCTGTTGATCGTGATCGGCGGCCGCTCGATCCTCGCCGGCGCGATGACGTTAGGCGACCTGGTGATGTACATCTTCTTCATCGGCCTCCTGGCGGCGCCGCTGGTGCAGATCGCGTCGATCGGCACGCAGATCACGGAGGCCTTCGCGGGGCTCGACCGCATCCGCGAGATCATGGACCTTCCGACCGAGGATCAGGCCGACGCCGGCAAGCGGGCGCTCGCCGACATCGTCGGCGAGGTCGAGTTCCGCGACGTCTGGTTCGAGTACGAGCCGAACACGCCGGTGCTCAAGGATATCTCGTTCCACGCGCGCGCCGGCTCCACCACCGCGCTGGTCGGGCCGAGCGGGTCGGGCAAGAGCACGCTGGTGAACCTCGTGATGGCGTTCAACCATCCGAAGAGTGGGCGCATCCTCGTGGATGGCGAGGATCTGGAGAGTGTGAAGCTCCGCGACTACCGGTCGTTGATCGGTGTCGTCATGCAGGACAACTTTCTGTTCGACGGCACCATTCGCGAGAACATCGCTTTCAGCAAGCCGGGGGCGACCGACGAAGAGATCCGCACGGTGAGCCACATCGCCCACGTCGACGAGTTCGTGGATCGCTTCGAGCACCGATACGAGACGATCGTCGGCGAACGCGGCGTGAAGCTGTCCGGCGGGCAGCGGCAGCGCGTTGCCATCGCGCGCGCGATCCTGGCCGACCCGCGCATTCTGATCCTCGACGAGGCGACGTCGAGCCTCGACAGCGAGAGCGAAGCGTTGATCCGCGACGGCCTGCAGTCGCTGCGCCGGGGCCGGACGACGTTCGTGATCGCGCATCGCCTGTCGACGATCGAGAGCGCCGACCAGATTCTGGTCCTCGACGGCGGGCGGATCATCGAGCGCGGCACGCATCACGAGCTGCTGGCGCGCGGCGGCCGCTATCGCCAGCTGTACGAGCGCCAGTACGGCGTGGAGCGAGACCGGTTCATCAATCCAGGCGAGGACTTCCTGCCGGTACCTGCCTCACCGAAGGATCAGATCCCGAAGCCCGCGGCGTCGGGCTCGGGCGGCTTGTGATGGTGCGCGCCTTTCTTCTGGCGCTGCTCCTCGCGTCCACACAGGGGGTGACGCCGCACGTTAGGCGTCCCCGCCGGCCGGCTATCGCGCCCCGTCCGTACCGGTTGGGTGAGCGGCTGGAGTACAACGCCAAAGTCAACTTCCTGCACGTCGGCTCCGGCACGATGACGGTGGAGGGACTCGACACGGTGCGCGGGCACGTCACCTTCCATACCGTGTTCAACGTGCACGGCCGGATGCTCTTCTTCGGCGTCGACGATCATTACGCGAGCTGGATCGACACGCTGACCCATGGCTCTCTGCGGTACGTGCAGCGCATCCACGAGGGCGGCTATCGCAAACAGCGCGATTACGAGTTCTTCCCCGAGCGCGCCACCTTCAGCGACGACGAGACGCCGGGCGAGCAGCCCAGCGTGCCGTATGCGCTCGACGACGCGTCGTTCATCTATTACGTGCGCACGATGGACCTCGAGGTCGGCAAGAGCTACGAGCTCAATCGCTACTTCGATCCGCGGGCGAACCCCGTACGTATCGACGTCGTTCGGCGCGATCACGTCGAGGTGCCCGCGGGCGAATTCGACGCGATCGTGCTGCGGCCGACGATCAAGACGAAGGGACTGTTTTCGGAGGGCGGCCACGCCGAGATCTGGCTCGCCGACGACAGCACACGGGCGGTGTTGAAGCTGACGTCCGGGCTGCCGTTTGGCACGTTGGTTCTCGAGCTGAAGGAGATCGGGACGAGCGCGGAGCGAACGGAAGCGCGCTGAAGCAGATCACTTCGCATGCAGCGCCGCGAAAATGGCGGCAGCTACCGTCGCCGACGTGCCGAGCCAGAAGGTGAACATCCAGCGGATGATGCGCACCTCGAATTGCGCGAGTCGCCGCTCCCATTTCGCGTCCAGCTCGACCAGGCGCCGCTCCCACTTCGTGTCGAGTTGGGCGAATCGCGCTTCCCACTTCGCGTCCTGCTGGGCAAAGCGCTGCTCGAGCTTCGCGTCGAAGCGAGCGAAGTTCAGCTCATTCAGCTCACGGAGATCGGAGCGGTACGTCGCGTCCAAGGTGTTGAACCAGTCGACCAACTCGTTGGCAAGTTCGTCGCCAAACTGCTCATAAAAGCGCCGCGACAACTTTGCGGTGACGGGCATCGCATCCTCGAAAGTGGTGATCCGATGCCAGTGTTAAGCGTACGCTCGGCGAAGCGCGTCATCAATCCCATGCCGGCGGCGTCTTCGCATCGCAACCAACTGTGGCGGCGCGCGGCCCCGACCTGCCGCTCTATCCTTCGGCCGCCTTACCGCCGTACCTTCGAGGCGTCCTCATCCCGGACCCTGCTCCTTCGCCGCATATGCGATTCTCACTCGGTGTCCATCTCGCCCTCGCGCTTTCCGTTGTCGCCGCCGAACAGGCACCCGCCCAATCGTGGCCGTCCAAGGCCGAGGTCGCGCGGATCGCCGACTCGTTGGCCAGGGACTTCGTCGCCAACGCCATGCGCGGCTCGCCCGGTGTGTCCATCGCCGTCGTACGCGGTCGCGACACACTCGTCCTCGGCGGCTGGGGCAAGGCGGACCTCGAGAACGACGTGGCCGCGACGGCGCGGTCCGTGTATCGCATCGGGTCGATCACCAAGCAGTTCACGTCGTCGCTCGTTATGCAGCTCGTGCAGGAGGGCAAGGTGCGGCTCGACGACTCGATCGCGACATATCTGCCCTCGCTTCCCGCCGCGTGGCACGCCGTCACCGTGCGGCAGCTCCTGAACCACACCTCCGGCATCCCCAGCTACACCGACATCGGCCAGCGGTGGGTGCGCCGCTGGGGGGAGGAGATGACGCCCGACACGCTGGTGGCGTTGACCGCGCAAGACACCATGTGGTTCGCGCCCGGCAGCAAATGGCACTACGACAACAGCGGCTACGTCGTGCTCGGGATGCTCGTGGAGAAGGTCACTGGCCAGCCCTGGGCAACGGCCGTCGACGAGCGCCTGGCGAAACCCCTCGGCCTCGGCGACACGCGCAACTGTCCCACCGCGCCGATCATCCCGCGCCGCGCGCACGGCTACGCACCCGCGCCTGACGGCGGATGGCAGAACGCCGTTTACCTCGCGATGAGCCAGCCGTACGCCGCCGGCGCGATGTGCTCGAGTGCCGGCGACCTCGCCCGCTGGAATCGGGCACTCGGGAGCGGCCAGGTCGTGAGCGCCGCGTCATACGCGATGATGACCACGCCTGAAGGCGCCGCGGTCAAGAGCCATTATGGCTTTGGGCTCGGGCGCGACACCCTCGCCGGCCGGACGGCGATCAGCCACGGCGGCGGGATCAACGGCTTCATCTCCAGCAACAGCTGGTTCCCCGACGCGCAGCTCTCGGTGACCGTACTCACCAACTCCGGCGCCGCACGCGCCGATCAGCTCATGGCGCAGCTCGCCCGCGCCGCGTTAGGCGTTCCACTCCTCCGCCCGCCGCCGCGCGTGGCACTCACGGCGGAGGAGCGGGCGCGGTACACCGGCGTGTACGCGCTCAAGCTGCCGC
>CAZICQ010000068.1:0-13791 GCA_964537775.1 uncultured Gemmatimonadaceae bacterium
TCCTCACGCTGAGCGAGCGGCTCCTGCTCACCGCCGCCGTGAACGCGGAGCGGTCGAGCACGAACGGCGACACCGCCAAGTTCTACCTGTTCCCCAAGTACTCGGCGTCGTACAACTTCCCGCTCCTGCCCAGCGGCGTGGACAATCTGAAGCTCCGCCTGGCGTATGGACAGGCCGGCAACCGCGTGCCGGTGAACTATAAGTACACCTTCCTGCAGCAGCTCACCGAGAACGGCATCGTCGGGCTGCGCCCATCGGCGACGATCGGCCTTGCGAATGTCCGGCCCGAGGTCACGACCGAGACGGAGGGCGGCTTCGACGCGCAATTCCTCAGGGGTCGCGCGCAGGCGGAGTTCACGGTGTACCACAAGCGCACCACAGGCCTTGCGCTCATCGCCGCGCGGGCGCCGTCGACCGGCTTTACCGCCGCGGTCATCAACGGCGGCACGCTTGCCAACAACGGTACCGAGATCGGGTTGAACCTGCTCCCGGTTCAGGGCCGCCTGTTCACCTGGCAGTCGCATACCACGTATGCACGAAATCGCACGTTGGTGCAGTCGCTGCCGGTCCCGGCCTTCTACACCGGCAATGGCTTCGGCGAGCGCACGGCGCGCACCAAGGTGCAGGTCGGCTATCCCGTCGACGAGGTGGTGGCGTACACCGGCTTCAATCCTGACCGTTCCCGCCACGAGGCGTTCTATGGCGCGGCGAGCCCGGACTTCACGATGGGCTTTGGCAACGATTTCTCTGTCGGGCCGGTGCGGCTGTCGACGTTGATCGACTGGCGGCATGGCGGCTATCTCGCCGACCTGAGTCAGACGTATCTCGAATATGGCGTGAACGGCCAGAGTGGTATCGCCGGCGGCAACTTCGCCGATACCCTGATGAACAACGCCGATCAGGCCCTCTACAAATCCGGTATGCCGGCCTTCCTCGAGCACGCCAGCTTCGCGAAGCTGCGCGAGGTGACGCTGAGCTATTCGCTCGCTCCGCGCGTGGTGAACACGCTATTCAGAGGCGGCACGCACGACGTACGGCTCGAGCTGAGTGGCCGGAATCTCAAGACGTGGACGAAGTATCGCGGCCTCGATCCCGAAGTGTCGAACTTCGGTAATGCTCCGATCAACCGTATGTGGGATCTCGCGCCATATCCGCCGAGTCGCCAGTTCTTCCTGTCTGTCGACGCCAACTTCTAACATCGAGCTCCCCGCACACATATGACAAAGACCATCGTTGCGCTGATCGGGGCACTCGCCCTGTGCGGCGCGTGCAAGGACTCGCTGAATGCGCCGAGTCAGGACGCGATCGTCGCCGGCAGCGCGCAGCCGCTGCAGAATCTCGTCACCGGCGTCGTGGCCCAGGACCGCGCATCCACGAGCACCTTCGGCTACCTGCTGTATCCCGAAACCGAAGCGCGCAACACGCTTCGCGTGGACCCGAACGAGCCGAGATTCATCAATGAGCTGATCGGCGTGCCGATCGATCCGAGCGATTTTCTGGGTAATTCCGGGTGGACGGGTTTCTACGCCGAGATCCGTGCCGCGAACCAGCTCCTCAAGAGTCCGTCGCTCACCGGCATCGCGCCCGGTGACCTCGCGGCGACGCTCGGATTCGTGCAGACAATGAAGGCACTGGACTACATTCGCCTCATTCAGCTGCGTGACTCGCTCGGCATCGCCATCCAGACCGATCAAACTGCCCAGCCGGATCCGCTCCGAACGAAGACAGCCGTGCTGGCGTACATCTCGGCGCTGCTCGACTCGGCCAACACCCAGCTCACGGCGAGTGGCGTCAGCGCCAACGTGCCGTTTACGCTCCCGAGTGGCTTCACGCTCAAGGGCGACTACACGAGCACCGCGAACCTGTCGGCGATGAACCGCGGTCTCAAGGGCATGGTCGAGGTATACCGTGGCCTCGACCACGCGAACCCGTGCGCGACCTGCTTTGCCACGGCGATCACGGCGCTGAACGCCGCGTTGAGCGGCGTGTCGGCGACGCCGTCCGCGGCCGACCTCGCGATCGGGCCGTACTACCAATACAACCCGAGCGCGCCGGAGTCGTTCACCAGTCCCTTGGTGGATAATCACATCTACCTGACGAACAACTTCGTGCAGTCGATCATGCCGGGGGACGCGCGGTCATCCAAGATCGTGAAATCGGCGGCGCCGTCGTCGAACGTGAGCGGAATCCAGTTGACCTATCGTGATCCGATCACGGACCCGTCGATCTCGAGCAACCTCACCCGTCCGATACCGATCGTTCGTAACGCTCTGTTCTTCCTGCTGAGGGCGCAGGCGGAAGCGGAGTCGGGCAACCTGGCCGCGGCGACGGCGGATGTGAATGCGGTGCACGTGGGCGAAGGAGGACTGGCGCCGTACCCGGTCTTCACGTCGCTCGCTCAAGCGCGTCAGGCCATCCTCTACGAGTACCGCTACTCCTTCATTTACGAGGGACCGTACTACCTGGTGACAGCCCGGCAGTACGGCGTGATCACCAAGGCATATGTGACGCAGCCGGGGATGCCATCCGTCTCCTCAGATCCGACGCATTCCACAGACCCGCTGCAGACCACGTTGCCGATTCCGGCCAACGAGGCGGCGGCGCGGAACGGCAACATCACGCCACAGCCCTAAAGGCGCCATCGTACACGGCACCGGTAGCCGTATCGCGGCGGCCCGAGCAAATGCTCGGGCCGCCGCGTACGTTTATAAGGGGATCGCATTACGCGGAGGGACGCATGGAACGGCCGTTCTCGGTGTACAGGGTCCACCCCGTACACGCGCTGCTGGTCGCTGCCGCCATCCTTGCGTCGTTGTCCTGCCGCATGCATCGCGCGGATGTGGAAGGCCCGACCGACACGTCCGTGATCACCGCCGATGAGATCGACTCGGTGCATGCGTTCAACGCGTACGATGCGATCTACAAGCTGCGCCGCCGCTTCCTGGACGGGCGTGGGCGGATGAGCCTCGATCCGAAGGCGCCCCCGTCGCTCCCGAACGTGTACGTCGACAACCAGTTCTACGGCGACCTGAGCACGCTGCGCGGCATCGCGGCGAACTCCATCGAGACGATCACGTTCTATCAGGGTCCGGAGGCGCAGTACAAGTTTGGCCGCGGGAACATGGCGGGGGTGATCGGGATCATCACGAAGCATTGAGGGCGCCCTCGCGCTCGCGTGCCTGGCGGATAAGATAGAGGGCGGTCGTCGCCGGTCGCTCTCACTACGCACTTGATGCGGTGCCATGGCTGAGGCTCAGAGACGGCGCTTTGGGCGCGCGGAGTTGATTTGCTACGCCCTCGCCGTGGTACTCGTGCTCGCGGCGTTCACGATCACGGCGGCGATGAAGCGGCATTGGAACTCGCCGAGCTTCATGCTGTTCGTGCCGGCGATCGCCGTAGCGGCGTGGCGCTGTGGCCGGCTGCCGACGATCCTTTCCGCCGCGCTGTCGCTCTTCCTCATCGATTGGTTCTTCCTCGCGCCGGCAGGCTCGCTCAAGCTCGGTGGCTCCGCCGGCGTGCTGGACATGCTCGCGTTTCTCATGATCACTGCGGCGATCATCGGAACGATCGAAGCCCTTCGAAATGCCAATCGGCTCGCGGAGCAGCGCGCCGCCGAGCTGGGGGCGGTGGCGGCGCGAGCTGCAAAGCTGCAGGAGGTCACAGGCGCTCTGTCGGAGGCGACCACCGCCGAAGAGGTGACCACTGTGGTGCTGACCACCGGACTTTCCGCTCTGGAAGCGACACGCGGTCTGCTGGTGCGCGGCGACGGCGATCGCGTCGAGCTGCTGGGCATCCGCGGCTACGTGCCGACGGCGGAGACGGTCGTGCGGAAAATGATCGATGACGGCGACACCGACCGCCCAGCGATTGCCGCTCTTCGCAACAGCGAAGCGATCTGGCTTCGCTCACCCGACGAACCTCGGCAACGCTTTCCGCGCCTCATGGAGAAGCTGGATCCGCAGGGCGCCGTGTATGGCTTCGCCGCCGTGCCGCTCACGTACCAGAACGAGACCGTCGGGGCGATCTCGCTCAGCTTCGGAGCCCCCGCGGCGTTAGGCATCGTCGACGAGGCGTTCACCCGGGTGCTCGCGCAGGCCGCCGCCGCGGCGCTGCACCGCGCTTTCCGTTATGACACGGAACGCGCGCGGCGGCGCGATGCCGAGCTCCTCGCCCACGCTCGGGAAGAAGTGCTCGGGATCGTGGCGCACGATGTACGCAATCCGCTCAATCTGATCGGCACCACCACGCAGCTGCTCCAGGAGGACGGCCTCGGGTCCGCCGATCGGGCGCGGATGTGTGCCATCTGCCTGCGTGCCGTGAAGCAGATGAACCGCCTCATCGCCGATCTTCTTGATACCGTGCGGCTGCAGAGTCGGCGACTGTCGTTGAACGTCGAGGACGTGCCTGTCACTGACGTCGTGCAACAGGCCGAGTACACCTTCCGTCCTCTCGCGGATGCGCAGCATGTCGCGTTCAACGTCGAGTGCCCGCGCGAGCCCGGCGCGGTGCGGGCGGATGCGGGACGCGTTGCGCAAGTACTGGGGAACCTGATCGGCAACTCGCTCAAGTTCACGCCCGCGCATGGCGCGGTGACACTCCGCGTGCAACCGGAGAGGCAGCGCGTCGTCTTTCAGGTCGCGGACACCGGCGCGGGAATCGCTCCCGGAGATCTCGATAAGATCTTTCAAGACTTCTGACAGGCTCGCCGCGGCGACAACCGCGGCGTGGGACTCGGGCTGGCCATAGCGAAGGGACTCGTGGAAGCGCAGCAAGGCGAAATCTGGGTGTCGAGCAGTCTCGGTGTCGGCAGCACGTTTTCCTTCACGCTTCCGGCGGCAGCCGGCGCCAGCGCGCGATCGGAAGGCTGATCCACATACTCAGGCTGGCGACCATCACGACGAGCCGGAGTGCCGTCATGGCCGGAGTGGGAGTGGGCATTGATCACCTGTCGGTAGTCGTCGAACAGGCGCTCGAACAACGCCGGCCATCCCTGACGCTGTGCGTGAGCGCGGCCGGCACGCGCGAGCGCCTCTCGTCGTGCCGGGGCATCCACCACCGCGGCCACGGCACGAGCGAATGCCTCGACGCCGGGCCGCTCGACCACCACGCCGCGATCGGGCAGCAGGATCTCTTGCGTGGTGGCGGCGGCAGCGGCAACGATGGTGAGCCCTGACGCGAGCCCCTCGAGCAGCACGTTGCCGAAGGTATCTGTGGTGGAGGGGAAGAGCTGGACGTCGGCCGAGGCGTAAAAGGCGCTCAGGGCGTGTCCCGTTAGGCGGCCGAGGAAGATCGTGCCCTCCGGCGCGCCGGCGCGGCACTGCGCCTCGTAAGGGCCGTCGCCGACGACAGCGAAACGGACGCGGCGGTCGTCGTAGCGGCGCCTCAGGATGTGCATGGCGCCGAGCGCGAGGTCGAGACCCTTCTCGCGTGCCAGCCGCCCGACGTACGCGACGACCACCGTATCCTCCAAGGCGCCCAGCGACGCGCGCAGCCCGGTGTCGCGCCACGCCGGGTTGAACAGCGACGTGTCCACGCCGCGGCTCCAGATCGTGGTATTTGCAAAAGCGCGCGCACGGAGCTCCCGCTGGATCGCGGCCGTTGGGACGTAGGTGCGCGCGCCGCCGTTATGAAACCATCTCAGATAGGTCCAGCCCGGCTCGGCCAGCATGCCGAGGCCATAGAAATGCGCGTAGGTGCTCAGACTCGTGTGGTATGACGACACGAGCGGCAAGCCCAGCGAGCGCGCCGCCGCGCGGGCGGCAAGGCCGACGCCAAATGGCGTCGCGATGTGGACCAGCGTCGGCCCCCACTCCTGGAGGTCGCGCCTGACGACAGCAGTGCCGGGCAGAGCAATCTGCAGTTCGGGATAGCCCCAGAACGGCGTCCCCGCGTAGCGGCGGACATCGCCCTCATCGGCCGCGCGGGCATCGCTCGTCGTAAAGATGCGTGCCTCGTGTCCCTGCGCCCGCAACGCTTCGGCGAGACGCGCCAGCGTGCGCGCGACGCCGTTCACCTGCGGTGGGTAGGTATCGGTGCAGATCGCGACGCGAAGCGGCGCATCCGGCGGCCTGGTCGAGCCGAGCCTCTCGGTGGTGGATGTCATAGCGGTTGCCGAAGGCGAAAGAATGAGAGCATTCCGCGTCCATAGATCACCACGCCGAGAACGGTGCCGACGGCCGCCACAAGGATGGTCGTATAAAGACGCCAGGTTGCCAGCACGAATCCGGCTCCCGCCGTGACACCGGCCGCTCCTTTCAGCACGGCGACGTCGACAGGGCCGGCTCCTGACGGCGTAGGCACCGCGAGTTGACCGTACAGCAGGCCAAACGAGGCGAGCACGGCGACCCCCAATGGCGGCGGCGCAGGCGTGGCGAGCGCGATCACCGGAAAGATGGCGACGCGCGCGACGAGGCTGACGACGCTCAATCCGATGCTCGCGGCCGCGGTGCGTATCGGCATCCGGGACAGATCGCCGAGCAGGATCCACAGGTGCCGGAGCGCGCGCGCGAGCCGCACGCGCACCCAGGTCGACGTGCCGACGACCAATCCGACCAGCGCCACCAGGGCGACCATGCCGAGGAGCAGCGGCAGAGCGATCGCGGTCGAGTGACCGCCGACCTGGCGCCACCAATCACCGCCGTACGCCACGGCGAGCGCGACACCCGCCGGTAGCGCGATCGCGTAGGTCAGCGCGTTCTCGACGGCCAGCGCGAGAATCGCCGGCGCGACCGACACGCCGCTGCGCGTCGCCGCCACGACGCGTGCGGGCTCACCGCCGCTGCGCAGCGGCGTCAGTGCCGCCATCGCGTCTCCGAACACCGTCAGCACGAGCGCATCGGCGACTCGCATCTGCTGGCGCAAGCCGCCGAGCAGCAACCGGTAGCGAACCGCGCGAGCGACGACGTCGGTCGTCGCGAGCACGAAGCAGAGCAGATGCGCGACGACGATGTTCATGTGCGGTCCTCGTTCAGAGACTCGTGTAGCGCCACGGATGACGCAACGCGAGCCAGCGGTCCAGCGTCCGGCGCACCGAGCGCTCCGTTGCCGGATGCGTGAGATCCCTCGGATGAAATGCGATGCGTACGAGCCAGTGGTCGCGATGGCGCCAGGAGTTGGCCTCGGCGACACCCGCCGACACCCAGGCGCGGGCGGGCGTGCGAGCGCTCCAGCGAAACACCGGCGATGACAACCGGGTAGCGCGCTGATGGAGATAGATCGCATGCTCGTCTTCGCTCACGCTCAATCCCGCCGCGGCCACCGCGCCCCGCGCGTCGTTGCGCCAGAGCCAGGCGGGCGCCACGAAGCCGACCGGCTCCAGCCCGAGCGCGTGAAGGCGCCCCGCACCGTGCGTGATGCGCGCCCGAGCCGACTCCATTCGCAACGTGAGGAACTCCCCCTCGCGATCGGTGCGCCCGAATGCGCGGCACTCGTCGAGCCAGCTGCGCGGCAGCTCCCACTCGTCGTGACGCATCCCGTGCAGCAGCACTTCGGCGCCATCACGCGCGCGCGCGCGCAGCCACTCGACGAACCGCCGATGTTCCTCGAGCGGCCATTCGCCATGCCAGTCCGGAACGACCAGCAACGCCGGCGACACGCCTCGTGACGCGCAGATCGTCCACAGTGCCCGGATCTCGCTCTCGAATGCCGGCGTGACGTCGTGGACAGATACGAGAACTTTCATGAGCGCCTCAGCTGGCGATAGAGATCGAATACCCGGTCGAACGACGTGTCCCACGCGTGCTCTCGCTCCGCGTATCGCCGCCCCCATGTGCCGAGCGCCGCGGAATTACCACCAAGCAGGAGGCGCATGGCCGCGGCGAGCGACTCCCTATTGCCGGCACGAAAGGTCACGCCTCCTCTGGACTGCGTGATCAGCTCGGCCACCGCACCCTGGTCGGCGCCAAGGACGGGCGTTCCGCACGCCATGGCTTCGAGCGGCGCCAACCCGAACGTCTCGCTGCGACCAGGCGCTACGAACAGAGCCGCGCTCGCGAGCAGCTCGGCGACACGACAACGGTCGTTCTCGAATGGCAGAAAAAGCACCCGTGCGCCGCGGGCCCGCGCTCGAAGCACTGGGCCCAACGGTCCATCGCCCACCAGCACGAGCCACGCGTTCGACGCGCATTCGACCTGACGCCAGGCGGCGAGTAGCAAGGTGAGCTCCTTCTCGCGAGCCAAACGGCCGAGATAGAGCACGAGCGGTGCATCGGCGGGCACGCCCACGCGCGAACGCACATGCGCCGCCGCCGCACGCCGCTTCGGATGGAAGAGCGCCAGGTCCACCCCGAGCGGAATGCGCGTGATCTGCCCGATGCCCGCCTGGCGCAGATCGCGCTCGACCGACTCCGACGCGGCGATGCGAGCGTCGAAGAGCGCGTCGAGCTGACGCATGTATGCGCGAACGGGAGCGCGCGCCGCCGTGCGCCAGAGCGGCGCGCCGTCCGTGCCGGCGAGAAGGCGCTCGAGATTCGTGTGATAGAACGCGACCATCGGAATCCGCTCACCGCGCGCGGCGAGGCGTGTCAGCCACGGGCTGAGCATCTGACTGCCGACCTCTATCACATCCGGCCGTTCCGTACACACGATGCGACGCAGCGTGCGCGTGGCGAGCAGGAACCGATATTGTTGCTGCGTCGGGATCCGCGGACCACGTAGCTCGTAACGCCTAACCGGGCCATCCTCGAGCATCACGTCTTCCGCACCGGGAACGACGAGGACTTGGCGCAGCCCGGGGTGCCGCTGGACGTACTCTCCCTTCTGCTGCAAGTATGTTCGCACGCCGCCGCTAGTCTCACCGAACCACTCCGTGATGTCGAGGACGGTCAGCGGTCGCGGACCGGCATCGGCCGGCGCCCGAATCGCCGCGGTCGAGGCGCCCATGCTTATCGCGGCGCCCCGGCCGCGGCCCGTCCCCTGGCTTCGGCGGCCAAGACGGTGTGGCCGCCGATCAGCCGGACCGCATGAAAATCAAGGTCATGCGCGCGGAACTCATCGCTTCGGGAGATGGGAGTCGGCATCGCCGCAGCTGGGGGAGAAGCCTGCATTCGACCTCTGGAGCAGCAGGCACGACAGCCGCGAGTTTACCGGCCGAGCATCAACGTTCTCCCGTCGTATCGTCAGCGCCGCGTAACGATCGGGCGACGACTCGGCGAGGATAGTTCGGAGCTACGGTTTGGCGCCGGTCTTCGCTTCTGCCTTACGCTCCCTTGCCTCAGCCTTCGCACCCTCGTGCTCGTGCGCGACGACCGCTCCGGTATTCGCATCTACGTTGATCTCTTCGATACCTGGCTTGCCGGCAACCTTGATGTCGAAGGAGTAAATCCACCGACCCTTCTCGTGCTCGAGCTCACTCGACTGGATTTTTCCGTTGCGCACCTGCGCCTGCGCGATCACGCGAGCGGAATCCGCGCTCAGCTTGACCTTCGGCTTCGGCGTCTGCGCCGGTGACACGTTCGCCGTTGCGGCGACGGCGGCGATAATGGCCGTGACGGTGACACCGGCCAGCTTTGCTCTCAAAGGCATTGTCCTCTTCTCCTTGATCATGCGGCGACCGGCCCTGCGCCTGAACGCCGTCTTCATCGTGATACCGGATGACACAAAGACAGTTCCCACGTCCGCGATCTGTCCCGACGTCCACTCTCTCGCTAGTCAGCGACTCAGAGCATACGCGGCGCGTATCTGCGCCACCAACTCGTCGGTCGGCCGCGAGCCATCCAGCCGCACCGCCTCGGTCTCGTTAGGCTCCTCCAGCGCGGCGAACTGGCTGGCGACGAGCGATGGAGGCATATAGTGTCGCGGCCGTGACTTCAGGCGCTGTTCGGCCAGCTCCGGCGTGATGTCGAGATGCACGAACGCGACGCTGTGTTCGGGTGCGTTGGCCGGCAGCAGTGCCGAGCGATACGATCTGCGCAGCGCCGAGCAGGCGAGCACCGCGGGCGAGTTGTTCGAGAGGCGCTGCGCCACGACCCCGCGTAGCGTTGCGAGCCAGGGTTCTCGATCAGCGTCAGTGAGCGGGATGCCGCTGCGCATCTTCGCCACGTTCTCGGGCGAATGGAAGTCATCCGCGTCGAAAAATTCCCAGCCCAGCAATGCGGCGAGCGCGCTGCCCACCGCGGTCTTGCCGGCGCCGGCGACGCCCATGATGACGATGACGACGGGCGGCGCTTGCCCAACGGCTCGCGGTCGCGGACCTTCATCCACCTTCGGCTCCGCTCATCCGCCGACCACGTCTCCGCTCCCGATGCCTCTCGTCTCGGTCTTCGCCGCGATCATTCTCGTGCTCGCGCTCGTGCTCGTGGTGAAGCTCGACGCGTTCCTTGCTCTCATTTTCGCGGCGTTCGTCGTTGGCCTTGTGAACGGGATGGACCTGCTGGCGATCCTGCAGTCGCTGCTCGCCGGCATTGGCGCGACCATGAGCAGCATCGCCCTCATTCTCGTCTTCGGCGCCATGCTGGGCAAGCTCGTTGGCGAGAGCGGTGCCGCGCGCGCGACCGCGGCGTGGCTCGTCGAGCGCTCGGGCCGGGGGCGCGGCGGCGTGCAGTTCGCGATGGCGGCCACGGGTCTGCTCGTCGGTCTGCCGATGCTGTACAACGCCGGCTTTCTCGTGCTCATTCCGCTCGTCTACGGACTCGCCGCGACGACGCGTCTTCCACTCATCTATCTTGGATTGCCGCTTGCGGCTGCGCTCTCCGTCACGCACGGCTTTCTGCCGCCGCATCCGGCGCCGACGTACATGGCGTTTGTCTTCGGTGCGAACCTGAACCGCACGCTCGCCCTCGGCCTGGTCGCGGCCCTGCCGGCGTGTCTCGCCGGCGGCATCTGGCTCCCGCGCATGCTTGCGCGGTTGCCGATGCGCGACGTCCAGCCGCCGGAAGGATTGCGAGAGACCGTGGGCGCCGAACCGGCCGTCTTGCCTGGCGTCGGCATCAGTGTGGCGACGATGCTCGTGCCGGTGATCCTCATGCTCGCCGGCGCGCTCACCGATGCGGTGACGGCAACCGCGGGGATCGACCCGTTTCGTCCCGACGTGGACTTTCGTACCGCTCTTTCCGCCGCCGTCCCGGACCGCTCCGTTCGCGCCGTTGTCCTCACGATGAAATTCCTCGGCAACGCGAACATTGCGCTGCTGGTCGCCGTATTCGTCGCGCTGTACACGCTCGGCCTTCGCCGCGGGCGCGCGATGTCGTCGCTCATGCAGAGCCTGCGCGTCAGCGTCGCCGGCATCGCGATGATCCTGCTCCTCATCGCGGCGGGCGGCGCGTTCTCACAGGTGCTCCGCGACGCCGGCGTCGGCGCGTACGTCGCCGAGCGCGCGGCCAGCCTGCGACTGAACCCGCTGCTGCTCGCGTTTGGCGTTGCGTCGCTGCTGCGCCTCGCCGTCGGTTCGGCGACGGTCGCCGGGATGACCGCCGCAAGTCTCGTGGCGCCGATGATCGCCGGAAGCGGAGTGAGTCCGGAGCTGATGGTGCTCGCCACGGGTGCCGGCAGCCTGATGTTCTCGCACTTCAACGACACCGGCTTTTGGATGTTCAAGGAGTACTTCAACCTCACCATCTCGGAGACGCTCGCCACGTGGAGTGTGATGGAGATGACCGTGGCGCTGGTGGGGCTGAGCGTCGTCCTGGCGATGCACGCGTTTTCGTTGAGTTGAGGCGCAAGCGCGATTACTTCATGGGCGCGAGACGCTTCGGGACGACATGCGTGTACCCGTCGTACGCTCCAGCGTGTTGTGAATCTTCCATCAAGTCCCTTACCAAGCCCCGGCAGAACCAGAGTCGTCTGTACACGACTGCATTGCTTCGAGAGTCGCTGAGTCGCGCTTCTTGCAGATGTCCCAGGATTTAGGCCGGCAGAGCACGATCGGGCGGTATCTTCGGCGCGACCGCGGCCTTCAGTCCCTCAGCGGCTACAGGCCGTTCAGCTCGAGGCGTAACGATAACCGTGCGGCAGCGCTCACAGCCGAGATTGATCCTCAAGGCCAATTCCCTCGAGCTCGTTACGACCAATGGTGTGCACTGGGACGTGCAGCACTGCAAACGAGTCGGTGGAAAGCTGGTCCCGGTCGGTCGTGGAAGTGCCGCGGCTGAAGCGGTGGTGTTCACCGCGCGCGACGGCGAGCGCCGACTTTACGCGCTTCGGCCAAACGAGGCTGGCGAGTTGAACCCGGTACTCTTCGCCGAGCACCTCGCGCAGGCAGTGCCCTCGGACGAGCATGTCATGGGTGGCGACTCTGCGCCTTCCGCAGGCGATACCCCGCACCAGGACGGCGATCTCGACTCGGCGCCGAAGGCGTGAGCGAGGCGGGTCGTCGCGTCAGGCGGCGCCCACGTCGAGTAGCTCCTGAATTTGCGCGACCACGTGTTTCGGCTCGGCCGGCTTCATCATGAAGGCATCGGCGCCGGCCAGGAGCGCGCGCTCGCGGTCCGACGGCAACGCGTTCGCCGTCAAAACTACGACAGGTATCTCGGAGGTCACCCGATCCGCTTTCAGAACGCGCGTGGCCTCGTAGCCATCCAGGTTCGGAAGCGAGATGTCCATGACGATGGCATCCGGCCGCTTCTCCCGTGCCCTCGCGATACCCTGCGCTCCGTCGGTCGCCTCCAGCACGTCGAAGCCTGAATGCGACAACATGATCGACAGGATGATCCGGCTGTCCTCGTCGTCCTCCACCACCAGCACCGTCCGCCGCGTCGTTTCCGCCATTGTGCTCGGTTCTGACACTGGGTTTACTGATGCAAGAAGCGCTCGATTGGCGCAGTCGTCGCTCCGGTCGCCGCAACGGCTGACGGCTGCCGTCGCGTTGCTTTCCGATGGATCCCAACGACATCGGCGTCCAGAGCCATCGGGGCAATCCACAATTTAACGCAGCTCGTGGTGGTGGGCTCCCCCGACACGGTGCCGTTGTCGGCGAGGGCGCGTCAGCACAGCGCCGCTCGCGTCCTCGTATGCGCTCCAATCATATGCGAGGGTGACCATTGATGATCCATATGGGTCGCCATATCATGTACACTATTCATACACTGCAAAAACCCGAAACAGTCGTCCCGCTCAGTCGTCCTTGAAATGACTGAATACGACGCGCCGTTGCGACGCCCGCTCCTCCAAAGTCGCAGAGGCCACCAGAATGAAAACTGGCATTCCGCCAACTACTCGTACGGAGCTGATGATGAAGAAAATAGCAACGGTCCTGGGATGCCTGTCGCTGCTGGCGGGCGTAGCCGGTGCGCAGGTGACGGTCGCCGCAAGCACATCGATGACGATCGGCACGGTGCTCTCTCTGAACGTCACCAACACCACCGTTGCCTTCGCGAGTCCGACGAACGTCCAGTTCAATGCCGGCCTCGAGGCGAGCAGCACGACCTCCTCGATCTCGGCCGCTGGTAACGTCCGCCACTCCGTCGTCATTTGGACGGGTGCGGCGACCATGACCGGCTCTGGTGGTGGTGCCGCCCCGGACGCCGTCAACGCCGCCAAGGCGGTGAGTGACTTCCAGTGGTCGAACGGTGGTGCATACACGGGCCTCGTCGCGAGCGGCAGCTCGTCGAATGGTGGCAAGGTGATCAACCAGCACGCCCGCGGCACCAGCTCGGCCACGATCAATTATCAGATGCTCCTCAGCTACGCGACGGACACGCCGGGTACGTACTCGTTGAGCTTCAATTATACCGTGATCGCGGATTAACCGGCCGCGACACGTAGTGGGGGCAGCGACACGTAGTGGTTGGTGGACTCGAATAGGAAGCTTCGAGAAGGAGCGGCAGAAGGAAGCGCCCCATCGCGACTCGTCGCGGT
>CAZICQ010000069.1:0-13407 GCA_964537775.1 uncultured Gemmatimonadaceae bacterium
CGGGCATGGGGCCGATCGGCGTGGCCGAGCAGCTCGCGCCGTTCCTGCCCGGGAATCCGGTCGTGAACCCCGGTGGTCCGCAGTCGGTCGGCGCGGTGAGCGCGGCACCATGGGGGAGCGCCAGCATCCTCCCCATCTCGATGATGTACATCGACATGATGGGGGGCGACGAACTCACGCACGCGACCAAGGTGGCGATCCTCAACGCCAACTACATCGCAGCGCGACTCGAGCCGCACTACCCGGTGCTGTACAAGGGCGCCAACGGGCGTGTGGCGCACGAGTGCATCGTGGATCCGCGCGGCCTGAAAGCTGGCGCGGGGATCGACGTGGAGGACATCACGAAGCGGCTGATGGACTATGGCTTCCATGCGCCGACGGTGAGCTTCCCGGTCGCGGGGACGCTGATGATCGAGCCGACGGAGAGCGAGCCGAAGGCGGAGCTCGACCGGTTCTGCGACGCGCTGATCTCGATTCGCGAAGAGATCCGCGCGATCGAACGAGGCACGGCCGACCGTGACGACAATCCGCTCAAGCACGCCCCGCACACGATGCGCGCGGTGATCAGCGATGTGTGGGAGCACAAGTACGGCCGTGAGGAGGCGGCGTTCCCCGCGCCGTGGACGCGCGAGCGGAAATTCTGGCCCTCGGTGTCGCGCATCGAGAGCGCCTACGGGGATCGGCATCTCGTGTGCTCGTGCTTGCCCACGGACGCGTACGCCGAAGACGTGACTGGGACCTAACGTTCACGGTTCACGGTTTACGGTTTGCGGTTTATCGGCAAGCGAAAGGCACACGGAAATCAGCCCGTGCGCCTTCCGAAGACCGTGAACTGTGAACCGTAAACTGCCCCTATCCGAAGACCGCGAACCGTCAACCGTAAACTGCCGCTATCCGATCTTCTTCGCGTACGCCCCCGCATCCAACAGCCCCGATTTCTCCTTCTCGTCGGCAAGTCGCATCTTGATCATCCAGCCGTCGCCGTACGGGCTGCTGTTCACCAGCGCGGGCTCGCCGTCGAGACGCTTGTTGACCTCGAGCACCTCGCCGCTCACCGGCGAGTAGAGCTCCGACACCGCCTTCACCGCCTCGATCGTGCCGAAGACGTCGTGCTTCCTGTACGACGCACCGACCTTCGGCAGCTCCACGAACACGATGTCGCCGAGCTCGCCCTGGGCGAAATCGGTGACGCCGACGTAGACGACCCCCGGCTCGCCGGCGGGCTTGATGTACTCGTGGTCCTCCGTATACAGCAGGTCCTTGGGAATTTCGGACACGATGCGCTCCGCCAGTCAGGGAATGGGATGAGCGCGGAGTCTATCCGGCCCCGAAGCGCAGTGTCAAGCGCGAGCGACGGGACGGCGCCGCACGCTCAGGACACACCGGCGGCTTCGGCCGCCTCGGCGGCCGCCAGCAACGCCGACCAGACCTCGCTTACGCGCTGATCGAGTTGGGTGAGCGTGCCGACGTTGTCGATGACGAAATCCGCGCGCGCGCGCTTCAGCTCGGCGGGCATCTGCGCGACGATCATGTCCATCGCTTCGGTTTCCTTGAGCCCGCGCTCGCGCACGAGCCGCTCGAGCCGCACGGGACGCGGTGCGTCGACGAGCACGATCCGGTCGAACCTTTCCGTCATGCGGCGCTCGAACAGGAGCGGGATGTCGCAGACGACGAGTCGATCGCCACGCTGCCGTGCCTGCGCCACGAGCGCGCCACGCATACGCTCGACCTCCGGGTGCACGATCGCGTTCAACTGTTCCAGCTCCTGCTGGTCGCTGAACACGATCCGCCGCAGCGCCCCGCGGTCGATCTGGCCGTCGGGGGCGAGGATCGACGTCCCCCAGCGCTCCACGATCGCGGCATACGCCGCCGTCCCCTGCTCGACGGCGCGGCGCGCCAGCACGTCGGCGTCGATGATCGTGGCTCCACGCTCGCTGAGGAGCTGGGCGACGGTCGACTTGCCGCTGCCAATGTTTCCCGTAAGGCCGACGAGCAGCATGGTCCGGTCGGGGTGAAGGACGTCGCAGCTCGGCAAGGTAGGATCGGCGTCTGGACGCGGCAAGACGGCCGCCGGCCGCGTCCCCGGCGCGAGATTCGCGCCTGCGTCTGGCCATCCACCAAACAAGTGGGGCGCGACGTGACGATCGAGCAGCAGTTGGAGGACGAAGCGGGGGCGCCCGCTGACGCCGAGGAAGCGGCCTACGCCGCCCTGGTCCGCGAGCAGCTCGAGCTGCTCGGCGAGAGCCCCAACCGCGAGGGACTCCTCAAGACCCCCGCCCGCGTCGCCAAAGCGATGGCCTTCCTCACGCGCGGATATCGCGAGCCGCTGCCCGCGATCGTGGGGGACGCCATCTTCGCCGAGGAGCACCGCAACATGATCATGGTGCGCGACATCGAGCTGTACTCGCTGTGCGAGCACCATCTGCTTCCCTTCTTCGGGAAGGCGCACGTCGCCTATATCCCCGACGGACGCATCGTGGGACTCTCCAAGCTCCCGCGCCTCGTGGACCACTTCGCGCGGCGTCTCCAGGTCCAGGAGCGGCTCACCGAGCAGATCGCCGGCGCCGTCGAGGATGTACTCCGCCCCCTGGGCGTCGGCGTGGTGATCGAGGCGTATCACCTTTGCATGATGATGCGCGGCGTGGAGAAGCAAAACTCCCGCACGATCACCTCGGCCTTGCGCGGCGTGTTTCGCGACGACGCCCGCACCCGCGAGGAGTTCCTCGAGCTGGCCCACGCCAGACCGTATTGAGGCCATTCGACCGGCGAGGGCGCACACAGTTGGGGTCGATTGTCTAATAGGTTGACACTAAATGACTTACGATTGTGTTCCACATCACCGCCTGACTCGTCATAATTGGTGAGCTTCTATCGCACGTTGTGACGGTCCAGACGCGCGCTGTGAGGACTTGTCGCAGTGCCGCCTCCCTTCCTACCGGGGCTTTTGTGCTCGTACATCGTCGTCGTTCGGCCTTCACACTCCTCGAGCTGCTCATCGTGGTGGTGATGATCGGCCTCGTCGCGCTGCTCTCCGTTGGCAAGGCCGGGACGACGATGGCCGGATGGCGGGTCAACCGCGCCTCCCAGGCATTCGGCGAAGAGCTGCAGGCTGCCTTCGCTCTCGTCGGCCGCAACCGCAAGCCGGTGACCATCACCTTCGACAGCACGGCGATGGAGCTGAAGCTCGTCGACCGTAACAATGTGGTCTATCGGCGCCGCAATTTCGGCCCGACCTCCGCGTACAACTTCACGCCGAGCGATTTCACCTTCTCGCGCCTCTCGGTCGAGGTGTACCCTCCCGGATTGGCGGCGGACTCGCTGAGCGTCGTCATCTCGCGCCAGGGCGCCTATCGCCGCATACGCATGCTGCGCGGCGGCCTGGTTCAGGTGTGCTCGAACAGGCCTTCCCCCTCCGTCCCATGTCAACCCGCTTGATGCTCCCTCTGTCCGGCGCGCGCCGTCCGACGCTCGCTCCTCGTGCACGGCGCATGCGCGGACTCCGGCGCGGGATCTCGCTCGTCGAGATCCTGGTCGCGCTGACTCTGCTCGTCGTCGTGCTCGGTGCGCTCAGCGTACTCACGACGCGCACGGTCAAACGATCGCGCGATCTCGACATGGCATCCGCGCGCACGTTCGTGCTGATGCAGCAGTCGAACCGTTTCTCGTCGCTGCCATACGACTCGATCCCGGTCTACGCGCCGCCGCGCGTCGATACGATCGTGGCCGGCCGCTTCAGCTACCAGCGCACTTTGCGCTACATCCAGGGGACCACGGGCGCAGAGTATCGCACGGTGATCGTGAAGCTTGTCCCGCTCAACGATCCGACACACCCCGACTCGTTGGTGTTCCAGCGCGCCAAGACGTACGCCCGCAGCCCCCTGTTCATATGAGCGCGCGCTCTCGCACCCGTCGCCCCGGCTTCACGCTCGTCGAGATCCTGACCGCACTCGTCCTGCTCGGGATCATCGGGGTGGGCTTCATCCGGGTCATCACGTCCCAGGCGCGGTTCACCGAGCGTCAGATGGGGCTGCGCAACGCCCGCACCGTCTCGCGCAACGCGCTCAACATCATGCTCACCGACCTGCGCATGGTGCAGGACAACGGGGGCCTGATCGCCGCCGCGGGTGACTCCGTCACGACACGCGTACCGGTCGCCTTTGGCCTGCTCTGCTCCACAACCGGTGGCACGACGATGTCGCTCGTCCCTGTCGACTCGGCGATGATCGCTCTCGGGCAGTATGCCGGGTGGGCATACCGTGATTCGTCGACGGGAATCTACAACTACAAGGACGCGGCGACGCCGGCGAGCTCCGCCTCGTTACCGCTGGCGTCGGCCGCCGTGTGCGAGGACTCCGTCACCGGTCCCGGCATCCTCCCGGTCACGTGGGGCAGCCGCACGACGCGTGAGGTCACGGTGACGGATGCCCCCACCGGCACGCCGAGCCCCGGCTGGCCGGTGTTCACCTATCAGGTGATCACCTACCAGTTCGCGCCGTCGACCGCCTATCCGGGGCGGCGGGGGTTGTTCCGGAAGGTGAAGACCGCGAATCCCAGTGCGCCGATCGTCGACGAGATCGTTGCGCCGTTCGACTCCACGGCGCGGTTCCGCTACATCGTGCTGAACGGGGACGTGGCGCAGGACGCGCCCCCGGTCGACCTGAACACGGTGCGGGGGTTGGAGCTGGTGCTGGCCGGCAGCAGCCCGCGCATGACGCAGGACCAAAAATTGGCATATCAGGCGCTCGTGACCGGCGTCTTCTTCAAGAATCGGAGAGATCCATGATGCTTCCCACCTTCAGGCGCTCCCGCATCGCGTCCGACGGCACACCGGAGCCTCGCACCCGCTCCGAGCGCAAGGGCTTCGCGCTGCCGATGACCATCCTCGTCATCGCGTTCCTCACCGTGACGATCGCCGCGGCCTACTCGGCCACGTCGTCGGAGATCACGACGAATTCGGCGCAGCGCGGGGAGAGCAGGGCCTACATGATCGCGCAGGCAGGGATGGAGAGCTTCCTCGCCCGCCGCAACGAGAACGGCTTCTGCCCGACGACACCACGTACCGGCCAGACCACGGCGCCTTGCGGCTTCCCCCCGAAGGTGGTCACCGAGAGCACGACGGTCACGCTGCCCGGGGGATATGCGGAGATCACGCTGCGCCGAGTCCGTGTCGCCACCAACACGCGACCGGCGATCTACCTGATGCGCTCTCGCGGGGTGGACACCTCGCGCACCTCGATCGCCAGTAGCAGCGCGAGCCTGATCCGCGGAGAACGGACCGTGGCGCAGCTCGTGTACTGGAACGTGAATCAGGTGCAGGTGCTGTCCGGCTGGACGAGCGCGAGTGGGCTGAACAAGACCGGTTCGTCGGGCACGATCAGCGGCGTGGACAACAACAACGGCACCAGCTCGAACTGCCCCGGCACGCAGCCCACGGTGGCCGGCATCGCCGTGCCGACCGGCGACTACAGCAGCACGGGTAACTTCACGCCGCAGGGCAACCCGCCCGTGCAGATGCTCGGTACCCAGGCCCAGACGAACGCGTCCATCAAGATCGACTGGGACGGCATCGTGAACGGTAGCCGTATCCAGCCGGACTACGCGTTCACCTCGAGCACGCAGGCGAATTCTCAGTGGCCGACCATACCCGGGTCGTCGTACCCGGTGATTCGGGTCGACGGTGACCTCAACCTTTCCTCGACGAATTCCGGCCACGGCACGCTCATCGTCACCGGCAATCTCACTCTCAACGGCAACAACCAGTGGCAAGGAATCGTGCTCGTCGGCGGGCAGATGGTCTCGAACGGCAACCAGACGCTGCTCGGGGCGGTCATCAGTGGTCTGAACTGGCTGCTCACCAACGCCCAGCGCGACTCGGCACAGGCGCTCGCGCCCGGCTCGGTCATCAGTAACACGCCGGCCAGTGCGCTGGCCAATGGGACGAAAACCTTCCAGTACGATTCGTGTGAGGTGGCCAAGGCCGCCTCTGGTGTTGCGTCGTACTCGGTGTACCCGAATGCGTGGATGGACAATTTCGTCACCTACTGATGCGTGTCTGGCGGTGAAGCGGTGAAGCAGTGAAGCGGTAAATCACTGAAAAGCAGTGAAACCAGGAAGGGCACACCGGAATGATCGGTGTGCCCTTCGTGTTTCGTTGTACGACGGTTCAGATGATGAGTCGTCAGAATATCCGATCACACCCGCGACAGCGAGTAGAGTCATCCACTTCGCTCCAGATACTGAGATCGTACGGCCGTACGAATAGATGGATCCAACCGCGGATCGCGGCATTCCCACCGCGTGGCGCAGGATCAACGATTGGCCTATCAGGCGCTCGTGACCGGCGTCTTCTTCAAGAACCGGAGAGATCCATGATGCTTCCGAACGCGTGGATGGACAACTTCGTGACGTCCTAGTCAGGCCTCTTCATCCTCGATCGGTGCGAGCGAGCGCGCGGCTGTCGGCCGGACGAGGAGCGCATTCACCTCCGCCGCGGCGGCGCGTGCACCCAGCTCTGTGAACATCGCGAGGGCGCGCTTGAGCAGCTTGCCAGCGCCCTCGGGGTCGCCGAGCTGCCCGCGCAGGACGCCGAGATCACGTGCTGTCTCGGCCTCCAGCAGGCGGGCCCCGGCGCGGACGGCGATCCGGAATGCCTCCGCCGCATTGCGCTCGGCCTCGACAATGTCGCCGCTACGCCCGAGTGCATGCGCACGCCACCGCAGGGCCTCGCCACGTCCGATCTCGTCGCCGATGTCCGCGTAGATGCGGAGCGCGCGGTCGCAGTGATCCGCCGCCTCTGCGTGTGCGCCCCACTGCACGAGCACCTCCGAGCGATTCACCAGCGCCTTGGCTGTCATCTCCACCGCGCCGAGGCGTTTTGCCAGCGCAAGCGCCTCGCGGAAGGACTGGTCTGCCGCGTCCCATCGCCCGAGGTCGGCTTCCACCATCCCTCGATTGTGCACCGCCAGCATCGCGCTGGCGGCGTCGCCGCTGTCCTGGAATAGACGATAGGCTCGCTCATACTGAGCTTGGGCCGCTGGGTGATCGCCCTCGATGTTCGCGATGACGCCGAGGTTGAGGATGATCTTGCCGCGCATCGCTACATCCGCGGTCGCCGCGTCCGCCGCCGCGTACGCCTCGCGTGCTGCGGCGTAATCGCCGCGGGCATAGTGGACGGCGCCGATCCCGTTCATCGCCCGCGCCCACAGCTCGCGTTCACCCGCGGCGTCAGCCAGAGTCAGGGCCTGCTCGAACTCCGCGAGCGCCGCGTCGAACCGTCCCTGTCGCCAGGTCACGCGCCCGAGGTGAAATCGCGCCTGCGCTGCCGTGGCGCGATGCTCCGACGTCACGAGTGCGCGGAACGCAGCTACGGCTGCGGCGTAATCACCCGCCGCCTCCGCCAGCTCTCCTGCCGCAAACTCTTCTGGCCCTGCCACGGTGATCAGTGCTAGAAGGCGATGGCGTATCCCGAGAAGTGCCAGATCGGTGCCGCGACCGACTTGAAGCGGGGCATATACACCGCCTCGATCTGCTCGAGAATGGCACCCTCGTCGTCGAGGTATACGATGCTCGCTTCGCCCTCTGATGGGACCGAGCATCCGCTGGTGCTCAACGAGAGGCCCACCGCTCTATGAAACCGGAGGCCATGGGGCGAGAACCTCACCGTGGAGGTGCCGTCGCCCACCCACGTGCCGGTGATGGTCACCGTGTCTCGAAGCGCTCCGCCAGGGATGAAAAGCCGGGCTTCGCCGACGGCGAGCGTGCCACCGCTCGGCCCGAACGTGCCGGAGCCGACAATCCGTGGGTGCGGCGTGCAGGAGATTGGCGAGACGCCGCCGCCCCCGCCGCGGTGGTCCGTGTCGACGTCCCGCGACGCGGTAGCCGGCGCAGCGGTGCGCGGCGGCGTCACATCGGCGTCATGACAGCCGCCGACCAATCCAAGAAGGACCGTTACAACGATCGTGTGGCGAACGATGGGGCGGAGCATGAGTTGATGGGCTGAAGGGAGAGGATATCCGACCTGACGTTGCGACTTCACGACGATCCGCATGCGGATGGGGTCAGATTGCGACGGTAGGCATTCGAGTCGCGGAGGACCGCCGCGGCGCCTGCCGGCTCGACATGCGATGGCGCACCTGGCGCAGCATCGCGCGTACGACGTACGACGCACCACCACGCTCGCGAATCTCTCCGGGCGTTGCATGCAGGTACCGCTGACAGATATTCCGGAAGGCACTACCGGACGGAAATTCGAGCACGGCGGCCACGCGATCGGCGCTGCGATGCTCATCTTCGAGCAGGTGTGCAGCGCTGATGAGACGGCCCCACGTCAACAAGCGCTGTGGCGTCGGGAATCCCTCCGCCGCGAGACGGTGTGCTACGGCGCGCGGCGGCTGCGCGAGGAGCCGTGCGAGCGCGCTCGGCGTGAGCCTCTCGTGCGCGCGCGTAATGGCGAGCAGCACGGCGTCGACGACGAGCGCGTCGATGCCGTCCAGTGATCGGCGAACGCTGCCCGCCAGGCTGCGCGCCTCGGCGCGCTCGAGCTGCGCCAGCAGGGCACGCGGGGCATCGTCCTCACCCGACAGCACGAGGCCATCGACGCCCGCGCGTCCCGCGTCGAAGAGCGCATGTCCGCGGTCGAGGCTCATCGTGACATAGGCCAGGATCGCGAGTCGTGGCAATCGCTGCTTGAGCTGCCGAATCGACTCGAAATTGGGTTCTGCCGGGCCGAATAGATCGACGATCGCCATCCGTACAGGTTCGCGCTCGCAGGTGCGCGACAGCGCGAGCCAATCCTCGCACTCGCGCACCTCGTGCCGGTCGCGAATGGCCGTGCGCAGTCGCTGGACGTGTACGGACTGGGGAAGGAGCGTCGCGATGATGCTCATCGGTTGGTGGGCGGCAGTATCCCGGCCGGCAACGTCGCCGAGCTGCCGAGCTAAGGTAGACGGCTGATCACGTTACGGGCAGAGGTGTCGGTCTCACACCGTGACGGTTTGGGCGCGCAACGTGATAGTCGGGCGGTGCCGCCGCTCTAATCTGTGTCGTCGAGACATGAGACGACCGGATTTCCGTCGGGTGCCCACTGCTCCGGAGCGCGTCATGAAGAATCGCGAACGAATGGTGACCGGACGAGCGGCGTTCACGCTCGTCGAGCTGGTGATGGTGTTGATGATCATCGGCGTCATCGGCGCGATGGCCATCCCACACGTCAACGTTTCCAGTTACCGTGCGGACGCGGCGGCGCAGCAGGTACGCTCGGTCCTCCTGACGGCGCAGCGCACCTCGCTCACGCGCCAGTACGACCTCATCGTGACGATCGATACGGCGAAGAACGAGTTGCGCATCGCCGAAGACAAGAACAACAACCACAGCATCGATCCGGGTGAGTGGAAGTTCTGGCGGCCGCCCGGCGAAGGGAACCGATTCGGCGTGCCGCCTCTCGGCGTGAACGGCCCGGTCACCGCATCCGTCGTCGGGCCGCTCCTCTTCAACATCGCATCGATGCCGAGCATCACCTTTCACCGTGACGGCTCCACGAGCTCCGACGCCGAGATCTACATCAACAGCACGTATGGCCGCCGCTCGGATTGGCGCGCGATCACGCTGACGCGCGCGACCGGCCGGACCGAGTACTACCGATTGAGCCGCGCGGGTAACGGCGCGTACGCCTGGCTGACGCAGAGCCAATGACCATGCGAGCCCTCCGGCACCGGCGTCGCCGTCCGGCGGCGATGCGCGCTGAGCGAGCGGGATTCACGCTCATCGAGGTCGTCGTCGCCCTCTTCATCATGACGGGTGTGCTGCTTGCACTGGGCGGCTTCACCGCGAAGTTCGCCGCATCGTCGAGCCAGACGCACATGGTCGTGAACGCGAACGAGATGGCGGCGAGGCGGCTCGACGCAATCCGGCAGCAACCCACCTATGCGTCGCTCGACACGCTGGCCGGTACCGACAGCGTGTCGCCCTGGACGCGCGCCGATGGATTGACATACGTCGTGACGACGAGCCTTCGGCGTACGGGCAGCGCGACGGACACGGTGGACTACAAGACCATCACGGTCACCGTCACGCAGCGCGCGATGAAGAAAGTCGTGTCCAAAACCACGATAATGGCGGCGTTCTGATGCGCAACCGACGCGGCTTCACGATGATCGAAATGATGATCTCCATCACGATTCTCCTCTTCGTGATGGCGGTCACTGTCCAATACATGCGCAAGCAGACGGATATGCTGACGTCGCAGACGGCGCGCATGGACGCGCTCCAGAACGCCAGCTTCGCTGCCGCGCAGATCGAGCGTGAGCTCCGTGAGGCGGGCGCGGGCGTGGCAGACGTGCAGCCGATGCTCGTGCAGCTCGACTCCGAAGCGATGACGTTCAACGCGAACATCGTCTCGATCGACACGGGCGATGTGCGCGCGGTCTATCGGATTCCTGACGCCAATCCAGCCGGCGTGCGGGCCATGTACAAATCCGAAGCGCTGCCGCTCCCCAACAGCAATCCGGCAACCTACTATCCCGATACGACGTATCTTGCCGGCAAGGGCCTGGTGAGCGGTGCCGAGACGATCTCGTACTGGCTCCGTTCCGACTCGTCATCGAAGTATCCGAACCGATACGCGCTGTTTCGGCGCGTCAACGCGCTGCCGCCGACGATCGTGGTGCGCGGCATCGTGAAGGACAGATCGGACTCGGTGCCGATGTTCACGTACTACACGCAGGATACGCTCGGGCGCCCGCGCGCGGTCCCCACGTCGAGGTATCCGCTGTATCACGTCATGCTCCACGGTGTGCCCGCGGACACCGGCTCCTCCGGGCTCACGGACAGCATCCGGATCGTACGTCTTCACTTCCTGACGGCGGCGCGCGATCCGCGCACGGGTACGGACACGTTCCGTACGGTCGAGACCTTCGTGCGGCTCATGAACTCCGGGCTGCTGAAGTACTCGAGCTGCGGTAACCCGCCGCTTCCGCCGGGCATCCCAACCGAGACGCCGTCGGCCGCGGGCGCCGCGGTCAAGACGGTGACGGTGACGTGGACTCCGTCGATCGACGATGGCGGCGGCGAGAAGGACATCGAGCGCTACGCGATTTTCCGGAAGGTGTCGACCGATGCGACGTTCGGTGACCCGATCTCGAGCATCCCGGCCGCGGCAAAGGCGAGCTACGCCTACACCGACGCCGGGCTCATCCCGAACACCGCCTACGTCTACGCCGTCGCGGCGCAGGACTGCACGCCGAAGATGTCCGGGCTCACGCCCGCTGCCGCGCCTGTCACAGTTCCACAATGAGCAAAGGAGCCGACCATGTTCGCTCGGAACCATATCGCCACTCGGAGGCCGCACGCCGGCGGAGACACGCCGCGCCGCGGCGCGGCGCTCCTGTTCGTGCTCGTCTTCGTGGTCGCGATGGCCGCGCTCGCGATGGGCTCGATCTTCATGGCCTCCAACTCCACGCTCTACGCGAAGTCGTACGATCGGGAGCGCGATCTCAAGTACGCCGCCGAGGCGGCGCTGGCCATCGGGAAGGCTCGGGTCAATTCGGACGCCACCCTGCTCCAGCTCAAAGCCGGGCAGATCGACACGCTGATTCTCGGCAACGCAACGATCTACGATGCCTCGAACGCTGCCCTCCCCGGCATCTCGGTCAACATCTGGATCGGCCCGACCGGTTCCACCAGCGGCCAGTTCGGGCGCTTCTCGAGCATCGTCGCCCAGGCGACCGACTCGCGCAACAACAGTTATATCCGCCGCCTCGAGCTGACGCAGGAGAGCTTTGCCAAGTTTGCTTACTGGTCGAACAGTGAGACGAACAGCGGAACGCCCATCTACTTCAACAACGGTGACGAGCTGTGGGGACCGGTGTGGACGAACGACACGATCCGCATCGGGGCCGGCGGCGCCACCTTCCACGACGATGTCGGCACCGCCGCGATCGTAAGCGGGAAGACCTACGGGACGTTCATCAAGGGGGTCTTCGAGAACCAGAAGAAGATCAACCTCCCGAGCACGGCCGTCCTGAACAACCTCCAGACGATCGCCGGTCCGTACGCGTTCACCAGCCAATCGGTGGCGAGCAAGACGGAAACCAGCGTGCTCGATCGCGTCGAGTTCATCGCGTTCGATCTGAACAAGAACGGCGATTCGCTGCAGAGCAACGAAGGATTCTTCCGCGTCTACTCCGCGAAGGCCGGCAACCAGAAATTCCTGCGCGGCGATTGGCCGGGAACGCCGACCACGGCGCCGGCCATCAGTGCCGTGACCCTCTGCGGCGACTTCCACTGGGCCAGCCGCGACTCCGTCGCGCCGGGCGACAATCTGTCCCACCTCAAGTTCTATCCGGCAAGCGTCCACTCGGCCGCTTGGTTTCAGGCCGACCTCAAGCAGGGTTACACCGATCACTATGGCTGGCCGGCGCAGCGGGCGACGGACAGCGCGACCGCCGAATCCAAGCTCACGCTCAAGCAGGTCCTCGACAACCCGGGCTCGCGCTGCTACCTCGCCGGCGATCCGCACCTCGTGGCTGTGGACCGCGTGACGACCAATGTCGATCCGCTCACGAACCTCAACTACACGCTGGCATCGATCCAGAAGGGTGGCACGGACACCACGTTCACGCCCAACGGCTTCTATGGATCGTGGAAGCAGTACACGGCGGCAGCGAACGCGGATACCTCGTATCGACCGCTGCGGCCGTGGGATGGCAAGTACCTGTTCCCGATCGACCGCATGTTCAACAGTGCGGCGCGCGGCGTCATCTACGCGTCGGGAAACCTTGGCGTGAGCGGTGTCGTGAACGGCCGGGTCACGCTCTACGGCCACGGCTCGATCATCCTGCTCGACGATCTGCGCTACGCCAACGACCCGGTGCGCGGCGTGTGTGCGGACATCCTCGGCCTGATCAGCGACAACGACATTGTCATCGCCGACAACGCGATCAACAGCCCGCCGCCCGTCGATCCTGCGTCAGCGACGGCGAAGTACTACTCGCTGGACGATACGAAGGACATGTACATCCACGCGATCATGATGGCGCTCAACACGTCCTTCCGCGTGGAGAACTACAACACGGGTCCGACCGCGGTGAACGATTGCCAGACCGCGTCCGGTCTCGTCGTGAACGGCCGCGGTTGTATCTACCTCTCGGGCGGCATCATCCAGCAGGCCCGTGGTGCGGTCGGTACCAGCACCGGCTCGGGCTACACCAAGCGCTACTCGTATGACCGCTGCGCCGTCGTGAACCCGCCGCCGTACTTCCCCACGACGGGCCGATTCACGGACAATCGCTACCTCGAGCTGGATCCGGTCGGCTTCGACCACACGGCATACTTCCTGTCGCTGAAGCCGTCGCCGTGACGGTCTGACGGTCTGACGGTCTGACGGTCTGACGGTCTGACGGTCTGACGGTC
>CAZICQ010000070.1:0-4701 GCA_964537775.1 uncultured Gemmatimonadaceae bacterium
CGTCAGCGAAGTTCGGGCGTTGGCGAAGTTCGGACGTCAGCGCCCTCAAGCCCTTGCGCCGTCACTTCGAAGCTCCGCCAACGCGCTCCTGAGCCGAGGCAGCGCCTTACTGACTGTCGCCTCCGAAATGGCGCCGGCGGACAGACGGAACCATCCTGTCTCCTCCCGCGCGGCGAATGCCTGGAAGGGCACCATCGCAAAGCCGGCGGTGTTCAGCAGGTACGACGCGATCGCGGCGTTCGTCGTTAGGCGAGTGCCCTCGGGCGTGCGCCAGCCGTGGAGCGCCAAGCGGGCGCTCAGGTAAATGGCGCCCTGGGGCTCGGTACTCTCCACGGGGAAGCCCTCGCTCGCCAGCTCGCGCAGCCCTCGAGCGAGCAGGTCGAGGCGGCTGCGCACCTCGCGGCGCATGCGGGCGATGAACTCGTCGACGGAGGCGTCGTCGGCGAGCAGCGCGGCTGTCGCGACCTGCTCGGGCTTCGGCGCCCAGGCGCCGACGTGGGTGATGATGTCGCCCATCTTGGTGATGACATCTTCGGGACCGAACGCCCAACCCACCCGCAGGCCGGTAGCGGCGAACGCTTTCGAGATCGCGTCGACCTGGATCGTGTACGGCGCCATCGCCGGACGCAGCGCGACCGGATTCACGTGCTCGGCGCCGCCAAACGTCAGCATCCAGTAGACCTGGTCGTACATGAGATACAGCGGCCGCTCCGACGCGCCGCGGCGCGCATTCTCCTCGAGCACGAGGTCGCAGATGTCGACTAACGTGTCGGCGTCGAAGATGGTGCCGGTGGGATTCTGCGGCGAGCACAGGGCGAGCAGCCGCGCACCGCGCACGGCGTCACGCAGCGTATCAGCCGTGGGCTGGAAGTTCGTGTCCGGCCCACAGACGACGGGCACACTCACGCCGCCGACCATCTCGGTGTAGTAGTTGTTGTTCCACGACGGCACCGCATAGACCACGCGGTCGCCGCGGTCGACGATAGCGCGGTAGACGGTGTAGATGGCGGGACGTGCGCCGGAGGTGACGAGCACCTCGGGGACGCGGTACTCGAGCCCGAGCCGCCGCGCGATGAAATCACGAATGCTCTTGCGCAGCGGATCGATGCCGTACGACGGCGGGTAGTTGGATTCCCCGCGCCGCAGCGCGTCGACGATTCCCTCCTCGAGGCGCGGCGGTATGCGGAACTCCGACGGACTGAAGTCGCCAACGGTGAGGTTGCACACCTCCGCTCCCGCTGCGATCAGGCGCCGAACCTCGGTCGCGATGCGCAGGATCTCACTTCCCTGCAGCTCGCGCGCGAGCGCGGAAAGCCGCTTTTCGCTGGCCGTTCCCTCCCGCTCCCTTTCCCCGCCCCCGGTTGCGCCCGCCGGCGCCACCATCGTTTCCGTCATCGAGCTCCCCGTTGTGGTAGTGTGGAAGATAAGTCGTCAGTCGTCAGTCGTCAGTCGCCAGTCGGCAGTCGGCAGTCGTCAGTCGCCAGTCGCCAGTCGCCAGTCGCCAGTTACTCTGGTGGCGATTCCCGAACGCTCCAAGGACGATGAGCATACGCCAAGTTGTTCTGCTTGTTATGGGTCTTCTGTCGGCCACTGATTGGCGCCCGGCGTCTGCCCCAGTGTCGACGGATGGCGGACGACGCCCGACTGCGCTTCGGCAACCCTCGACTGCAGTTCTGTCGACCGACGACAGACGACTGGCGACTGTCCTGCGCCCCGGCATGGTCATCACCCGATCCATGCGCATTCGGCCGGGCACGTACCGTTTCGCCGCGCCGGCATCGCTGGATTCGAGCGTCGTCGTCATTCGCGGTGACGATGTGACGGTGGACTTCGGTGGCGCGCGGCTGGTCGGCACGCCGGAGGACGCGAATCCGGATCGGGCGGCGGGTGTCGCCGTGCGAATCGAGGGCGGGCGCAACATCGTGCTGCGCAACGCGCACATCCGCGGCTACAAGGTGGCGGTGCTGGCTCGGGGGACGAAGGGTCTCACGCTGGCGGACAATGATCTGAGCTACAACTGGAAGCCGCGGCTATACAGCCTCGTCGAGCACGAGAGTCTCGTCGACTGGCTCTCCTTTCACCACAACGAGAAGAACGAATGGCTGCGCTACGGTGCCGCGATGTACCTGGAGGACGTGAGCGGCGGCGAGGTTCGTGGCAACCGCGCCGAACAGGGGATGAACGGACTGATGCTCGTGCGCAGCGACCACGTGCGTGTCTGGAACAACGTGCTGTCGTTCAACTCAGGGCTCGGCGTCGGACTCTATCGCTCCAGCAATAATTCGATCCTGCACAACCAAATCGACTTCGACGTCCGCGGCTACAGCGAGGGTTTTTATCGGCGCGGCCAGGATTCGGCGGGGATTCTCGTCTACGAGCAGAGCTCGCAGAACGTCATCGCCTTCAACTCGGCCACGCACGGCGGCGACGGCTTCTTTCTCTGGGCCGGGCAGCAGACGATGGACAGCGGAGAGGGAGGCGCGAACGACAACCTCGTCTATCGAAACGACTTCAACTTTGCGCCGGCGAACGCGATCGAGGCGACGTTCAGTCGGAACGTCTTCGTCAACAACGGAGCCAGCTGGAGCGAGTACGGGCTATGGGGCGGCTACAGCCACGATTCGCGCGTGGTCGCGAACACGTTCGTGCACGATCGTATCGGCATCGGCATCGAGCACGGACAGGATTGGATCATCGAGCGCAACGAATTCGCCGACGATTCCACCGGCGTCAGCGTATGGGCCGATCGCATCGAGCCGTCCGACTGGGGGTACCCGAAGCATCATGACACGCGCAGCCGCGATTACAGGATTGGCGGCAACTCGTTCGCTCATGAACGCGTCGCCGTGCGCGCGCGCGACACACGCGCGCTCGCCGTACGCGCGAACACCATCAGCGCCGTCGACACGCCGTTCGTCATCGCCGACTCCGCGCAGGCGGTGATCGAACAGAACAGCATCAGCGCCCGGGCGGTGCCGTTCGCGGTCGCGTTGCCGGATAGCCTCGCTCGGCGGCTGCCGCATCCGCTGCCGGGCGCCATGAACGTCGGCAGCGCGGCGGCGCGTCTTCCCCGCGGCGCCATCGTCGTCGACGGGTGGGGCCCGTTCGACTACCGCTCGCCCAAGCTCTGGCCCGCCGACAGCACGCACGCCGTTCCGCTTCGCCTGCGCACCCTCGGACCGCGAGGCCGGTGGCGCGTCGTCGCACGGCCCGGCGTCCAACGCGTGTCTCGTTTGGCAGGTAGGATCGGCGACACGATCGTCGTGACGCCGGCGCCGCACTCGTTAGGTGAGTGGCGCCTCACGCTGGAGTACCGCGGCGAGGCGACGCTGTCGCCGCGCGGCCGCCGCAGACCGGCCGGCGCACCCTACCGCTTCTCGTTCGGGCGCTTCGAGCCGCCGATGCGGTGGGACGCGAAGTTCTTCGTCTGGAGCGACAGCACCGATCCGCGCACCCGCCCCGCCGCCTTCGCCGCGCTGCTCGACCGCGCGCCCCTCCTCGAGCGCAGCGAGACGCGTCTCGATTACGAGTGGTATCGCCCGCTGATTCCGCAACTCCCGCTCGAGCACTGGGCGCTCGACGCGTCCACCACCGTGAACCTGCCGCCCGGGCGGTACGAGCTGCACACGATCAGCGACGACGCCGTGCGTGTGTGGATCGACGGCACACTGGCGATCGATCGCTGGGTGCCCCACGAGTCGGCGGTGGACAGCGCGGCGATTGCGCCAGGGCGGCACCGCGTCCGGGTGCAGTATTACCAGGTGGATGGGTGGGTGGAGCTCAGGACTACAGTCGAACGCAGTGGTCAGTCGTCAGTCGACAGTCGACAGTAACGCCGTTGGAAGTGCGGGCTCGTTATGAGGGTCACTCATGCCGAGCCTTACTGCTCAAACGCTGTAACTGACGACTGACGACTGACGACTGACGTCTACCGACTGTCGACTATTCCTTGCTCCCAAAGATCCTCGACGCCACGAAGCCCAACCCGACGGCCGCAAGGGCAATCGCGAGCGGCGCGTCGTTACGTCGCACGGATCGGCGGACGGCTTCAGCGGCGGTCATCCCCTGCCGCTCCACGGATTCGATCGCGTCTCCCATCCGTGCGTGCGCGACCTCGACGACATTCTCGACGCGGCGGGCGGTGGTCTCGGGCCCGACGCCGAGCTCGTCGAGCGTCTGCAGCGCCCACGCGTAGTGACGCGCCTCGTCGGCGGCGGCGCGGGCCAGCACGGCGGTGATGCTCGCGTCGCCGAGGAGTTGCTCGGCGGCGCGGCGGTACTTGTCACGACTCTGCCGCTCGTTGGTCTTGAATGCGAGGAGCACGGACGCATCTCCATCGCTGCCAAACGCGCCCACGGCTTGCACCAGCAGCTTGAAGACGCTCGTCGGCAGATGCGGCATCTGCACCGGCACGCCGCCGTGCTCGCGGACCAGTCGGGTGAGCTCGTCGATGTGCCGCTGATGATCGCCCCTGAACTCCCGAATCGCCTCGCGGTACGCCTCGGTCTCGAGCGAGCGAATCGCGAGATCGTACGCCGCGACGGCGTCGTGGTCGAGCTGCAGCAGATCGTCGAGCTCCGCGACCAGCTGCGCCTCCTGCATCATCGAGTTCGCCATGAGGGCTCCGTGACTCTCCGGCCGATCACGTGGCAAGGGGTGAGCCAGGCGAAACTGCAGTCGGTAGTCGGTAGTCGGTAGTCG
>CAZICQ010000070.1:4801-13263 GCA_964537775.1 uncultured Gemmatimonadaceae bacterium
GTGGCAAGGGGTGAGCCAGGCGAAACTGCAGTCGGTAGTCGGTAGTCGGTAGTCGATAGAGACGCCGTTGGAGGTGAGGGCTCGTTATCAGGATCACTCATGCCGAGCCCTCACCGGGTAAACGCCGTAACTGTCGACTACCGACTACCGACTGCAGTTTGCAGTTCATCCGACCGTCCCGCCTCGATACGCGACCACTGCGCCCTCGGGCGTCCGTTGGCGCGAAGGGTCTCCATGATGTCCGTCTGCGGCCAGCCGGCGGGCGAGTCTTCCCACTTCTCCTGCCGCCCGTACACGGTGAGATCCATCAGCGCGTAGTTGTAGTCCATTGCCTCTACGCCGCGACGTGTCGTCCAGTAGGTCTCGAAGACGCGGTCGCCGTTCCGGACATAGCACACGAGGTGCATCATCCCGATCCGCCGCCCAACGAGCAGCTTGTCGAGTGAAGCCTGCGCCGAGTACCACGGCTGCTTCCAGCCCATGAAGTCGTGGTAGCGGATGCTCTCGTCGTACGGACCCTGACAGAGGACCGCGTAGGTGATGTCGCGAGAGTGCAGATAGCACAGCTCCGCGACCTGCGTTGTGACCCACGTGCAGCCCTCGCACTGCTCGGCGGCGGGTCGCCCCGGGTGCCACATGAAATAGTAGGCGATGAGCTGTCGCCGCCCGTCGAATGCGTCGAGCAGCGTGAGCGGCCCGTCTGGCCCGATCAGCGCGATGTTGGCGTCTACCTCGACCATCGGCAGACGCCGCCGCGCCGCGGCGATGGCGTCACCCTCGTGCGTGTGCGCCTTCTCGCGCACGCGCAGCGCATCCAGCTCCGCCTGAAAGGTGGCCCGGTCGACGACCGGCGGTAGTGTGGCTTCGTTTTTCATAGCGCATCTCTCGTGGGTTGAGTCGGCAGTCGTCAGTCGACAGTCGTCAGCAACGCCGTTGGATGTGAGGGCTCGTTATGAGGGAGACTCCTGCCGAGCCCTTCCTATGAACGCTCTTACTCTCGACTATCGACTCTCGACTATCGACTGCAGTTCCTGGCGACTGACGACTGTCGACTAACGACTGTCCTCAGCCCCGTTCTTGCAGGCTGTTTTGTGTTCACCACCGGAGCCATCCATGACCAAGAACAATGTCCTGCCCGCCGGCACCACGGCGCCGGACTTTACCCTCAAATCCTCCCCCGACCGCACGATCTCACTCAAAGACTATCGCGGCAAGCGCGTCGTGCTGGCCTTCTATCCGGCCGACTGGAGCCCGGTCTGCGGCGACGAGCTCGCCCTCTACAACGAGATCCTCACCGAATTTCGCGACCGTGACGCCGAGCTGCTGGGCATATCCGTCGACGGCGCTTGGTGTCACAAGGCCTACGCCGAGGCGAAGAATCTGCAGATGCCGCTGCTCAGCGACTTCGAGCCCAAGGGGGAGGTCGCGCGGCGGTATGGTGCCTATCGCGAGAGCGACGGATTCGCCGAACGCGCACTGTTCGTCATCGATCGCGATGGGACGATTCGCTGGAGCTACTGCTCACCGGTGGGCGTGAATCCGGGCGCTGACGGCATTCTCGATGCGCTCGAGCGGCTCGAGCGTGAAGAGAATCGCGGCGACGGACGTCCGTCGCCCGGGGCGCGAGCAGACGGTGAGCAACGGGCGGAAGGGTCGCCATGAGCCCGCTCGTTCCGCCCGTGTCGGAGCGCGACCACAGCGATGGTCCGCCGGACGCGCCGGTGACGCTGGTCGAATACGGTGACTTCGAGTGCCCGCATTGCGGCGCCGCCTTTCCGATCCTGCGCGCGCTCTGCCAACAGTTCGGCCACAACCTCCGCTTCGTCTTCCGCAATTTTCCGCTTACGCAGTCGCATCCTCACGCGCAGCACGCGGCCGAGGCGGCGGAGACCGCGGGAAACCTCGGCGACTATTGGGGCATGCACGACACGCTGTTCACGCATCAGGATGCCCTCGACGATCAGTCACTCCTGATCTACGCCGAAGCGCTCGATCTCAACGTGGATCGATTCGCCGGTCTCATGCGCGCGCACAGCTTCGCGGCACGCGTCCGCGAGGACTTCATGAGCGGCATTCGCAGCGGGGTGAATGGTACGCCGACGTTCTTCATCAACGGCGACCGCTTCGACGGCTCCTGGCGCGACGGAGAGCTCACCACGGCCATCGAGCAGTCGCTGGTGCAGCAGGGGATCAGCGGCTGACGCGCGCGGGTGCGGTGCACCCGCCGCTGGCGTTCCGGACCTCATCTGCGTTCTCTTCGATACGATGCAGACTGCCGACAACCGACTGCCGACACCAGACCTGCTTTCGAGCGCCACCTGGAGCGACATCGCGCCGTACTATCAGGCGCTGATCGAGGAACAGCTCGGCAGCGACAATCTGCGCGAGTGGCTCGGCAACTGGTCGTCACTCGACATGCGCGTGGACGAGGCGTACGCGCTGGCGATGATCGCCTACACCGGCAACACGAGCGACCCCGACCGCGAAGCGGCGTACCTGCGCTGGGCGTCGGAGATCGCGCCGAAGCTGCACGAGGTGCGCGTGAAGCTCGGCCGGCGTCTTCTACCCTTCTCCGGCGAGCTGCCCGACCTCCGCATTCTGCTGCGCGAGATCCGCACGGACGTCGAGATCTTTCGCGAAGAGAACCTGCCGCGCATGGCGGAGCTGGAGGAGTTGGAGGCCGCCTACGACAAGATCACGGGCGGCCTCACGGTGAACTGGGACGGCGAGGTCCGCACCATTCCCGAGCTGCAACCCTTCCTGCTCGAGCGCGACCGCAGCGTGCGCGAGCGCGCGTTTCGCGCCGGCGCAGGCGCCTATCTCGCCCACCGCGACGAGTTGGCCGATCTGTTCGCGCACATGGTGGCGACGCGACACGCCCTCGCTCGCGCCGCGGGGTTCGACAACTATCGCGACTACGCCTTCGTCGCGAAGTACCGCTTCGACTACACGCCCGCCGACTGCCTGCGCTTTCACTGCAGCGTCGAGTCGGCGGTGCTCCCCGCCATCGCGCGGCTGGACGATGACCGCCGGCGCCGCCTCGGCGTGGAGACGCTGCGCCCGTGGGATCTCGCCGTCCATCCGCAGCGCGACACTCGTTTGGTCCCGTTCGAGACGACCGCCGAGTTCCTGACGGGTGCGCAGCGAATCTTCCGGTCCGTCGATCCGGAGCTCGGCGCCCGGTTCGAGGAAATGGTCGACGAGCAGCTGCTCGATCTCGAGAGCCGCCAGGGGAAGGCGCCCGGTGGGTACTGCGTCCGCCTGCCCTTTCGCGGCCGGCCGTTCATCTTCATGAACGCGGTCGGGGTGCACGACGACGTGAACACGCTCGTGCACGAGTCGGGTCACGCCTTTCACGCGTTCGCGACGTCGGCGATCCCGTACGTGTGGCAGCGCGACACGACACACGAAGCGTCGGAGCTGGCGTCGATGTCGATGGAGCTGCTGGCCGCGCCGCACCTCGCCGCGCCGACCGGCTACTACTCCGCGCCCGACGCCGCCGACGCGCAGCTCGAGCATCTGGAAGACGTGCTGCGCGCGCTGCCGCACATCGCCTGCGTCGACGCGTTTCAGCACTGGCTGTACACGGAGGGCGTGGACGCGAGCGCCGAGGAGCGCGACCGCGAATGGCTGGCGGTCCGCGCGCGGTTCGAGCCGACGGTGGACTGGTCGGGGCTGGAGCGCGAGCGCATCGCGCGCTGGTATCGGCAGAGCCACATCTTCACGGCGCCGTTCTACTACATCGAATACGGCCTGGCCCAGTTCGGCGCGCTGCAGGTGTGGCGCAACAGCGTGCGTGACGCGGCGGCGGCGCTGCGACGGTACAAGGCGGCGCTCGCGTTAGGCGGCACCGTGCCGCTGCCGGAGATCTACCGTGCTGCCGGCGCGTCGCTCCTGTTCGATGCCAATCCGATGTCGAAGCTGGTGAGTGAGGTGGAGGCGCGCATGGCCGAGCTGCGCGCGCTGCGGGACAAGCAGGAGAGCGCCCGCCGGCGGTGACCGTTCTCGGCTTCACCCTGCTCGTCCTCGTCGGTGGCTTTGCCGCCGGCATGCTCGGCGCACTGACAGGGCTCGGCGGAGGAATCGTGATCGTCCCCCTGCTCACGATCGTGTTCGGCGTCGACATGCGCTACGCGATCGGGGCTTCGCTCGTGTCGGTGATCGCGACCTCGTCGGGCGCGGCGGCCGCGTACGTGAAGGAGGGGTTCACGAACGTCCGCGTGGGCATATTTCTCGAGATCGCGACGACGATCGGCGCGCTCGCCGGCGCGTGGCTGGCCGGCATCCTGGCCATCAGCGTGCTGGCGACGGTGTTCGGGCTCGTGCTGCTGTACTCCGCCTATCTCTCCGTGCGTCCGCTGCCGGAGCACGTCAGCGCCGAGCACACCGACGCGCTGGCGCGCCGGCTGCGATTGGCCTCGACGTACCCCACTCCCGCCGGACTGCAGCCGTACGCCGTGCAGCGCGTGCCCGCCGGCTTCTCCCTCATGTTCGTGGCGGGCGTGCTCTCCGGGCTGCTCGGCATCGGCTCGGGCGCGGTGAAGGTGCTGGCGATGGATCAGGCGATGCGCCTGCCATTCAAGGTCTCGACAACGACGAGCAATTTCATGATCGGGGTGACCGCCGCAGCGAGTGCCGGCGTCTACTTCAACCGCGGCTACATCGATCCGGCGTTGTCGCTGCCGGTGATGCTCGGGGTGCTCAGTGGTGCGCTGGCCGGCGCCCGCGTGCTCGCCGGCGCGCAGACGAGAGTGCTGCGCACGCTGTTCAGCAGCGTGGTCGTGGTGCTGGCGGTGGAGATGTTGTACAGCGGGATCACGGGACGATTGTGAACGCGGCGACCCCCCCGGCGGCCGCGCGTCGGTGGAGCGACGCGCGCGTCGAGCGACTGCTCGGCAACCTGCTCCGGGGCGGCGTGCTGGTCGCCGCGGCGATCGTGTTCCTCGGCGGCATCGTCTTCGTGGCGCAGTACGGCGGCGCCGCGTCGGGCCACCACGTCTTTGCCGGCGAGCCGGCGCGCCTGCGATCGATCAGGGGAATCATCGGCGGCGCGCTGCATCTCGACGGCGCCTCTATTATCCAACTCGGGCTGGTGACCCTGATCGCGACGCCGGTGGCGCGCGTGGCATTCTCGCTCATCGCGTTCGCGTTGCAGCGGGACCGGATGTACGTGGTCATCACTGCCATCGTGCTGGGGCTGTTGTTGTTCAGTCTCAGCGGGGGATGAGGTTGGCTACGGCGGACTGCGGACGCTGACCAACGGCGCACCAACAGCTGCGGACTGCGCACTCTGACCAACTGCGCACTGCGAACTGCGGACGTACTGCGCACTTCGGACTCGGATTTCAATGGACGGTTGTCCGAATGCAAGTGCCGCCGTCAGCGCTCTGAGGGCGTCAGCGCTCTCAGGGCGTTGGCGAAGTTCGGACGTCAGCGCCGTTAGGGCGTCAGCGCCGTCAAGCCGTTGCGCCTTCCCGCAGTCCGAAAGCGGTCTGGTCACCAACGTGTCCGCGCCGCATCTTATGTCTCCCTCCTCAGCCCACGCAGACATGCGCCTTCTTCTCTCCGCCGCGCTCATCGCGCCCCTCTCTCTTCTCGCCCAGGCGCGCAACGCGCAGCGCCAGCCTGGCCCGCCTGACCTGGCCGGACGCTCCGACTCACTGCGTGCAGCGCCACGCGATTCGGTGCGCGTTACGACCGGCGGCCGCGACTTCCTGGCCCTGGTCGAGGCGCCGCCCGTCGTGACGCATCACTCGATTCGGCTCGGCGGCGAGACGGTGGCGTATACGGCGACCACAGGGATGCTGCCGATCCGGAATGACACCAGCGGCGCGATCGAGGGGGGCATCTTCTACGTCGCCTACACGCGCGACGGCGCGAATCCCGACACCCGGCCGCTCAGCTTCGTCTTCAACGGCGGTCCGGGGTCGTCGACGGTTTGGCTGCACATGGGCGCGTTCGGTCCGCGCAAGGTACGCCTCAACCCCGACGGCACCAATCCGCCGCCGCCATACAGCTACGAGGACAATCCCAACACGCTGCTCGATCAGACGGACCTCGTCTTTCTCGATCCGGTCGGCACCGGCTTCAGTCGCGCCACGCGTCCGGAGCTCGGGCCCAGGTTCTGGGGACTCGACGAGGACGTGCACGCCGTGGGCGAGTTCGTGCGGTTGTATCTGACGCGGTACGAGCGCTGGGGATCTCCGAAGTTCCTCGCCGGCGAGAGCTACGGCACGACGCGCGCGGCGCATCTATCAGGCTATCTCACCGACCGGGGCATCGCCCTCAACGGCGTCGTGCTCATATCGACAGTCTTGAATTTCGGTGCGTCGGCAGCGTCTACGGGAAACGATATCGGCTTCGTCAACTTCCTGCCGTCGTACACCGCCACCGCGTGGTATCACAAGAAGCTCGCGCCGGATCTGCAGCGGCTCCCGATCGAACAAGTCGTGGCGCAGGCGGAGCAGTTCGCCGGTGGCGACTATACGAGAGCGTTGTACGCGGGCACGCGTCTGACGCCGTCGGAGCGCCAGACCGTGGCGCAACAACTGGCGCGGCTCACCGGCCTGTCCCCGGCGTTCGTGGAAGCGAACGATCTGCGCGTACCACTGTCGCGGTTCAATCAGGAGCTGCTGCGCGACCAACGCCTGACGACGGGACGCCTCGACAGCCGCTTCACCTCGTTCGAGATCGATCCGGGATCCGAGCGGGGCGAGTTCGATCCGAGCGACGCGAGCATTCGAAATTCCTTCACGCCGGTGCTGAGCGAGTACGTGCGGCGAGAGCTCGGCTATCGCAACGAAGACGTCTACTACATCCTCGGCGGCGGCATCGGACGCTGGCGCTACCCGCAGCAGCAGGGGTATGCGAACGTCGTCCCGTCGCTCGAGCGCGCGTTCGCGAAGAATCCGGACATGCGCCTCTACGTGGCTGAAGGCTATTACGACATGGCGACACCGTATTACGCGGTGGAGTGGACGCTGGCGCACATGGCCGTCGCGCCAAACGTGCGCGCCAACATTACGCGGGACCGTTTCACCGCCGGCCACATGGTGTACGTCGACGGCCCGTCGATGACGAAGCTGCGCACGGATCTGCGGCGCTTCATCGACGCCTCCGTCCGCCACGACGGCGCAACGCAGGCGGGTTCGGCAAAGCCCTCGCCGTAGGGACCGTTCGGCATCGAATCTGCAACCGCACTTCGGCCGGCGGTGGAATGGGAGGGCTTTTCCACCGCGGCCGAGGTGACGGAGGTAGACATGCGGATTCGAGAATGGATCGTCGCGAGCGCGCTCTGTGCCACCGTTCTCGCCTGCCGCTCCGGCAACTCATTCCAGCCGTCCGGACCTGCACCTTCCGGTTCCGTGACGCTGCGGGTCCAGAACAACAACTACGCCGACATGGACCTGTATGTCGTCAGCGAAGGGCTCGCCACGCGCATCGGCACGGTGAACGGGCTCGGCAAGGATACCTTCACCCTTGATCCATCGTTCTTCCCGTCGGGCGATCTCCGCATCATCGGCGTGCCGATCGGTGGGAATGGACGCGCGAGCAGCGGAGCCTTGATCGTCGCGCCCGGCCAATCGATCGACTTCACCATTGGCGCAGTGCCTCGACAGAGCATGGCAACCGTTCGCTGAGAGGTCTCGCTTGCAACGCAACCCGCTGATCGTCCTCGGCCTCTGCGCATCCACGCTCCTCGCGAGCTGTGGCGTCTCGACGCAGCAGGAAGTGCAGCTTGGGGAGCAGGAGTCGCAGCAGATCAATTCACAGCTCCCGCTGCTGCAGGATCCCGTCGTCAATCAGTACGTCAACAACCTGGGACACGAGATCGCGTCGCACACGGCACGCGCCGATCTGCCGTGGACGTTTTACGTGGTAAACACCGACGTGGTGAACGCCTTCGCCCTGCCCGGAGGAATCATCTACGTCAATCGCGGCGTCATCGAGCGCGCGGCCAGGATGGACGAGCTCGCGGGCGTAATGGGCCACGAGATCGAGCACGTCGTCAGGCGGCACTCGGTGCAGCAGATGCAGCAGCAGCAGGGCGCGAACGCTGGGCTCGCGATCCTCTGCACGCTCACGAATACCTGCGCCAATCAGGCAGTGGGCGCCGTGGTGCAGGTCGGCGGCGCCGCCGTGTTCGCGAAGATGAGCCGGACCGACGAGGTGCAGGCGGACGAGGGCGGTTTCCGCAACGTGATGAACGCGGGCATTAGCCCCGAGGGGATGCTGACCTTCTTCCAGAAGCTGCTCGCGGAAGAGCAGGCGGCGGGCGGCGGCCAGAGCGGCGCGTCGGCCTGGTTCGCCGACCATCCCGGCACGCAGGACCGCATCGCGGACATTCAGCGCATGCTGAACCAGGTGCCGCAAGGCGAGCTCGCTCGCCTGACGACGAACACGGCGAACTTCAACGCGATGAAGCGGCGGTTGGCCGAGCTGCCGCCAGCGCCGAGGCAGTA
>CAZICQ010000071.1:0-13050 GCA_964537775.1 uncultured Gemmatimonadaceae bacterium
CGAAATAAGCGATGCGCCGCCTTGTCGTGCTCGCGCTCCTGCTTGGCGGGATGCAGCTCATTCAACCGTTAGGCGTGCCGGGGTTCGGTGCTCGCGCGCTGCTGACATTCGGGTTTCTGATCCTCGGCGCGTACGCTGCGGGCGAGCTCGCCGCGAGCGTTGGCATTCCAAAGCTCGTCGGGTATCTCGGTGCCGGCATCATCTTCGGTCCGTGGACGCTTGGCACGGTGGGCGGGGACAGCGTTACCGCCCTGGCGCCGGTGAGCTCGCTGGCGATCGCGCTGATCGCCTTTCTCGCCGGATCGGAGCTGCGGGTGGACGAGATCCGTTCGCGTGTATGGAGCATCCTTCGCATTCTCAGCGTGGAGATCGCGTTGACGCTGGTAGCGATCACGGTGGTGCTCATGGCGCTCGCGCGCGATGTGCCGTTCCTCGCCGGTGCCGGCCCGGTGGAGACACTCGCCTTCAGCTTGCTCTTCGCCAGCATCGCCGTGGTGCATTCGCCCGCGGTCACCATGGCGCTCCTGAACGAGACGCGGGCGCGCGGCCCTCTGGCCCGCACCGCGCTCGGCGTCGTCATGCTGAGTAATGTCTTGATCGTGTTCCTGCTCACGGCGACGCTCACGCTGGCGCGCCTCCTGGTGCCACTCCGCGGCCCGGGCACATCGCCCCCGCCACTCGCTGCTGTCGCATGGCAGATCATCGGCGCGGTCATCGTCGGCGCCGCGCTGGGCGCTCTCGTCGCGCTCTATCTCCGGGTGGCGCGCCGGGATCTCTTTCTTTTCGCGATTTTCGTGGCGTTTTTCGGCGCCGAGGTCGCGCGGCTCGCCCACGTGGAGCCGTTGCTGACGCTGATCGTCGCCGGCTTCGTCGCCGAGAATGTGTCCATGGCGGAGCACGGCCAGGCGCTTCGTGCGGCCATGCAGCGTGCAGCGGCGCCGGTATTCGTGGTCTTCTTCGCGCTCTCCGGCGCGCAGATCGTGCTTCCGGATCTCGCGCGATACTGGCCGCTCGTTCTCCCGCTGATGGTCGTACGCGCTGCGTCGATCTGGACCGGATGCCGGCTCGGTACGCGGTGGACGAACGCGCGCGGCGCCGAGGCACCGGTGGTGCGCCGCTATCTCTGGACCGCTTTGATCTCGCAGGCCGGCGTGGCGATCGGGCTCGCCGCAACGGTCGCTGACGTCTATCCGGCCCGCGGCAGCGAGATCAGGACCATCTTCCTGACGCTCGTCGCGGCAAACGAGGCGGTCGGCGCCATCGCTTTTCGCCGGGCCCTCCAGAAGAGTGGCGAGATACCAACGGTCGGCGTGCGCGCGCCGGCGGCAGAGAGTGCGGCTGGCTAGCGTGCCTGTGGCGCCCGGTGACGCACGCGACTACCCTCGTGCCGGCTGATCGTCTCGCGGCGATTCGAACGCCGGCTCGGCTGCCACGCGCCGGGCTCCGAGCTGCGGCGGCTTCGCGCCGAGCGCCCGCGTCATCGCGCCTTCGAGATAGGCGTGGGTCAAACCCTCGGCCCAGTACATGAGATCGTCCCGATTCGGCTGCGTGGTCTCCCGGCCTGTACGGACGGCCCCGCTGTCGGACAGAAACTCGATCCACCCGATCCAATTCTCCGTGCCGTCCGAAGCAGGGGCGCCGCAGGCTTGCGGCACGTAGGTCTCACCATCGCTGCCAGTCACAGCGTCAGTGAATCGGACCAGAACCTCAGACATGATCGCAACCTCGACGAAAGTGTTCCTTATGGTGCTCACGAGTATGCAAAGCCAACGCCCCTGAGGTCATCGGTGCTCGAAAGATGCAGGTAGACGTGCCAGGGAATCACCTACGTCGGTCGGCCCGACACCGGTGTACGCTTCAATAGGCTAAAAGCACCTCCGCCGAACCTGAGGAGCGCGGCCGCATGATCACACACACCACGCGTTACGGCATCGGGACGAGCGTTCCCCTGGATTATGAGCGCGCCGTCGCTCGCACCCAAGGAGGCGCTCGCGGCGGAGGGGTTCGGCATTCTGTCGGAGATTGATGTCGCCGCCACGATGAAGAAGAAGCTCGACGTCGACCTCCGTCCATACGTGATTCTCGGTGCCTGCAATCCGCCGTTGGCCCACCGCGCGCTCACCGCGGAACGCGACATCGGACTCCTGCTCCCGTGCAACGTCATCGTGTATGCCGACGACGTACCCGGTCGCAGTGTCGTTGCCGCGATGGACCCCGTGGCCGCGCTGCAGCTCACCGGTAACTCCGAGCTGCAAGCGGTGGCCGAGGATGCGGGCGCGCGACGAGGAGGATAGATGCGGATCAATCGGGAACGGGATGCTACATCGGGAGGAGCAGCCGCCTATTCGGCTGGATCGGGAATATGACGCCCGGTGCAATGGCGACCTTCGACCTGCTCGTGCTCGGTGGCGGCTCGGCGGGGTTCGCCGCTGCGATCAAAGGCGCCGACCTTGGCGCGCGTGTCGCGATCGTCGAGGGAGGCACGCTCGGTGGCACATGCGTGAACGTCGGCTGCATTCCCTCGAAGACACTGCTCCGTGCCGCCGAGGCCAATCATAGACGCACGCATCACCCATTCGAGGGTGTGCCGAACACAGATGGGCGCGTCGATTGGCACCGCGTGCGCGAGCAGAAGGACGACCTGGTGAAAACGCTTCGTCGCGAGAAGTACGAGAACGTTCTCGCTTCGTATGAATCTGTGTCGTTGATCCGCCAGCGAGCGCAGCTCGTGAGCGACCGCGTCCTCCAGCTCGAGGATGGCCGCCAGGTGACAGGCGAGAAGATTGTCCTGGCGACCGGGTCGACGCCGTGGGTACCGCCGCTCGCAGGCCTCAGCGAAGCACGATGGCTCGACAATGCGACGGCCATGGCGCTGGAGCGCTTGCCGGAATCGTTGGCCGTGATCGGCGCCGGCGCGGTCGGACTCGAGTTGGCGCAGATGTTCAGGCGCCTTGGCGTGTCGGTGACTGTCCTCGAGGCGCTGCCGCACGTGCTTCCCTCGGAGGATCCGTCGCTCGGGGAAACCCTCGTCAATTATCTCCGGACTGAAGGGCTCACGATTTTGACTGAGGCGCAGGTCCAGAGGATTGCCGCCTCCGGAGGGGGAGGCGGACACGACATCGCGTTCCGCACGGCCGGGCGCGAGCAGTCGGTGACGGTGGATGAATTGCTGATTGCGACCGGTCGCCGGCCCAGCACCGCCGGTCTCGGTCTCGCACGCGCCGGGATCGCCGTGGGAGCACGCGGTGAGATCATAGTGAACGAATTCCTGCAGACCACGAAGCCCGCCGTTTACGCGGCCGGCGATGTCATCGGTGATCCGATGTTCGTCTATGTTGCCGCCTACGCCGGAACGGTCGCGGCGGAAAACGCGCTGAGCGGCAACGGCCGCACGTACGATCTCACCGCCGTGCCCAGCGTGACGTTCACCGATCCAGCCGTCGCGTCGGTCGGCCTCACGGAAGCAGCAGCTCGCCAGCGACGATTGATCCCAGTCGTCGCGGAGCTGTCGCTCGAGCACGTGCCGCGTGCTCGCGCCGCCCACGATACCCGTGGTTTCATTCGCCTCGTTGCGGACCAGGAAACGAAGAGAATTCTTGGCGCGCAGATCATCGCCGGCGAAGCGGGCGAGCTAATCGCCGAGGCCGGGCTGGTCGTACGAGCGGGCCTAACGATCGACCAGATCACGGCTGCGTTTCATCCCTATCTCACGTTGGCTGAGGGGCTCAAGCTCGCGGCGCAGACGTTCACGACTGACGTATCCAAGCTTTCGTGCTGCGCCACCTGAACCGCGCGGAAGCCAGGGATGGCAGCGCGGCGACATCATTGGCACCGTTCTCCACATGAATTGGTTTGTCTATTGGTTCATGCTTCCAGCCTGCGTCGTGATCGCGGGCGTGGCGACGTTCAGTGGGATAAGCGGTGCGGCGCTGATGACACCCTTTTTTCTGATCGGTTTCCCGTTGATGGGCGTACCGCGTCTGTCGACGGTCGCCGCGATCGGCGCCGCGCTCTTTCTCGAAACCTCGGGCTTTGGTGCCGGTGTGTATCACTACCAGCGCATGCGACTTGCTGATACGGCAGAAGCGCGCTCGCTCATGATCGTCACAATACCGCTGGCCGTTGTTGGCGCCGTGCTCGCACATCATGCGCCGGCGACGTTCCTCCGATTGCTGTATGGTCTCGCGATGCTCGGAGTTGCGTGGATACTCTTCCCAGGCGGCGACTCCAGCGGCACGGAGCCCGCAACGGTGCCGTGCCCCTGCATCGTGTGTGAGTCCGAGTGCGTCGTCGAGGATTGTCCGCCGACGCAGCGCCGGGAGCTCCGCGCGGCGAACGGTACCCGCTACCGCTGGTGCCCTCGTCACCTGCGCAGTCAACGCGTGATCTCGGGTGCCGGTGCCCTTTTCGCCGGCCTGATCTCCACCGGTGTCGGTGAGGCCACGCTGCCCACGCTGGTTCGGCGCTCGCGCCTTCCCGTGCCTGTGGCGGCGGCGACGTCCACTGTCGTGGTCGCCGGCACCATCTTCGGCGCAGCCCTGGCACACGGTATTGCGCTTACGCTGACAGGCGGCATTCGCACGATCCCGTGGAATCTGATTGTGTGGGGTGTCCCCGGCGCGATCATCGGCGCGGCGCTCGGCACACAGCTTCACGGACGCGTCAGTGAGCGGGCGACGCGGTTGTTCTTCTCGGCCCTGTTCGTACTCATCGGCGTCGCGTTCCTCGTTGCGTTCACGCTTTTCGCGACCCGATTCTCCTGATCGCGAATGCGATTCTACTATCCGATCACGACAAGCAATGATAAAGCGACGTCGCGGCACAACTGGTGCGGCAAGTCATAAAACAAGGACGGCAGGTGTGCGCCAGGGGCCGTCGTACGCGGTTGTTTCTGCGTCGTTCTTCAATCGCCGGCTATAACGGAATCGTCCGCAGGGGAGGCACAGATGGCCAAATGTGAAGTGTGCGGCAACGACTATGAGATGGCATTTCAGGTGACCGCCGCCGGCCGCACGCACACCTTCGACAGCTTCGAGTGTGCGATCAACAGTATGGCGCCCGTCTGTGAGCACTGCGGCTGCAAGGTGATCGGCCATGGTGTGGAGGCGAGCGGAAAGTTCTACTGCTGCGCGCATTGCGCGCACGCCGAGGGGGCGGGGGAGATCGTCGACAACGCCGCCCACGCCGCGCGCTAACCGCATGGCCAAACAACCGCTTCTTGCCGATCTCGTCGACGGGGCGATCGCGGGTGCGCTCGCCACCTGGGCGATGGACAAGATCACGACCGTGCTCTACGAGCGCGAGGACGAAGCGGCGCGAAAGCGCGAGGACGAGGCACGCCATGGGACGACCGCCTACGAGGTCGCGGCCGAGAAGGCGGCCAAGCTCGTCGGATCAGAGCTCTCCGAGGACGGTCGGAAGCGCTCCGGACAGGCGATCCACTGGGCGCTGGGCATCGGCGCCGGCGCACTGTACGGCGCCCTCAGGCCGCGGCTCGACGCCGCATCGGTGGCGGGTGGCCTGTTCTTCGGCGCCGCCTTCTTTCTGCTGATGGACGAGACGGTCGTACCCGCATTGGGCCTCACACCGGGACCGACCGCTTTTCCATGGCAGACGCACGCGCGCGGCCTCGCCGGCCACCTGGCGTTCGGCACGGTCGCGGACAAGACACTCGCCGCCCTCCAGCCGGCGCCTAACGGCACCTGAAGACCTCTACGGCATCACCCGGAGCGACAGATACACGCTTCGTCCGATCGCTGGAATGATACCAGGCCCGGGGTACTCGTCCGTGCGCTTCGTGAAGTATCGCCGGTCGGCGACGTTGTTTACGCCGAGCTGCAAGGCCCAACGCTGATCGACGTGCACCCTCGCAGACCAATCCACGACCGTGTAGCCCGGAATGCGGCCGACGACGGCGTCGTCGCTCCGCTCGGTGTTGTCCGCATCGCCAAACGCCGAGCTCACGCTGGTTACCAGCAGCGTCGTCGATACGCCGCGCCGCGTGTACGTGCTACCGATGCGTTCAACGGTGCGCGGCGCGTACTCCACCCGATGCCCGCGCAGCTCGCCGCTGGTGTAACGTGCGTCGGTTAGTGCCAACGAGTTGAACACCGACAGCATGCCGACGCCATACGCTGACGTGAGCGGCGTGTACTCGACGTAACTCTCCAACCCCTCATGCACACTGTTCGCGACATTCGTGCGCTCGGTGTACGTGCGGCCACTCGCGTCGGTCCGCGTCCGAAGCCCCACACGGTCGCGGTAGTCCAACCGGAACACGCCGGCATCGAATCGCAGGCGGTCATTTGCGGCGCTACCGCGCCAGCCGAGATCCGCGCTGGCGCCGCGAGAGTCGTGCATGCGCGGATCGATGCGCGACACGCCGCCCACAGGGGTGAGGAAGGAGTAGTCGAGCGGCCGATATGCCTGGCTCACGTTCGCGTAGACGTTGGTGTTGGCCGACGCGACCCAGCTCGCGCCGACGCCGAGCAGCGGGATCCATCGTTCTTTCTGCTGGGAGAAGGTGGAGTCGGTGTACCCGTTCGCGGTCGAGCGCAGATACTCGAGTCGCACACCCGGCGTTAGGCTCAGCCGCATCCCGGCACGTATCATGTTCTCCATCCACGCCGCCACGTTGCGTGTGCCATAGCGGACGTCATAGCCGTAATTCGCGCCGGGCACGAGCGACAGATCGAAATCGCTCGCCGTGGTTCCCTCGCCGCCGCCCTGCCGGCGCAACGTGCCGGTGAAGTACCGCGCGCCGGTCGCCAGGGTATTCGCCACGCCGAACAGTCGGTGGTCCGCGGTCACGCGCAGCTCCTCGGTCACGTTATGGAAGCCCTCGTCCTCCACTTCGCGCGGAACGTACTGGCCGGTCGTCGAATCGATCGTATCGATGGCACCCGGTCCGCCATCTTCGTTTCGCCACACCAGTGCCCGGCTGCTCGCCATGTACGACGTCTGGCTCTGTACGCGCACCGTTCTCGCTGCTCGCCAATCGAGGGTGGCCGACGTGACGTTCCAGGGCGACGTCAGCCAGTTGCGCGAGCGGAACGATTGGCGACTGCCGGCCGCGAATTGCGAGTCTGACAGACCGCCGGGCATGTGGATGCGGTTGCGCAATCCGGAGTAGTCGACCGTGAGCAGCACGGTGGGCCCGACGGGAATCTCGAGCGCGCCATAGGTCGCGAACTGCGAGACGTCGGAGTTGGCACGCCAGCCGTCGATCGAGCGACGCTGCGCGTAGCTGAACCAGCGCCATCGTCCGCGGCCGCCACCTAACGAGAGATATGAATTGTCGAGGCCGAAGCTGCCCACCGTCTGTTGGGCGTCGAGCCGCACCGGATGGTCGGGATCGCCGTGCCGCATGATGTAGTTCACGACACCGCCGAACTGCGGGCCGAACTGCAGCGCACTTGCCCCGCGGATGATCTCCACGCGCTCGACCGCCTCCAGCGGCGGGACGTAGTACGTCTCGGGATAGCCGAACGGGTCGGCAGCGATGCCGATGCCATTCTGCCGAACGTTCATCTCGACTGATTGCGTCGGATTCAAGCCCCGAACGGCGATGCCGTTCGCGGGAAAGCCGCTCCCCTCCGTCTCGGACACGACGAGTCCCGGAACCCGGCCTAGCACCTGCCGAGCGACGTTCTGCGCGGTATTGGCGGCGACGCTGTCGACGAGAATGACCTCGGTCTTCTTGCCACTCAGCAGTACGACGCCCTCACGATCCGGGAGAAAACTGACCGTGCGTGGCGCCGCAGTCGCGGTGACGCGCACTTGCTCCAGGCGCTGGGCGTGGCTGGAGTCAGGCTTGGGGAGTCGCTGAGCGTGGGCTACCGCGACTGGGCCAATAACCGGCGCCAAAAGGACAAGGAAGCGAGATCGTCGAGGGGCTACGGGCAAGGGATGGCGTGGCACGTAGGAGTAGGAGTCACAGTCAAGGCGCAATGGCTAAGTCGAGAGCGGAGGCTAGTCTATAATCCCGACGAAATCAATCTGGATTGCGGACTGCACCCGTGTGCTTGCCTCCGAACGCGGCAGCTCTTAGCATGCTGTTCAGCGTCAGGGGCGCATCCAGTCCGCGGAAAGGGCCGTGCCCACCCACTCGACACAATCGACGTCCACGAACCTCTTTTCAGCCCGATACCGGCGGACTCCGGGCGAGCACTGAAAGGAGCTTCGTATGGATGCGCTCCCCCTGCCGTCGCGTCCGAGTCTCGAGCAATACCGGAAACGCGCGAAAGATCTCGTCAAAGCGTGCGAGTCCGAGGATCCGGAAGCCGTGCGTGGCTGGGCGGCCGATTGGCTTGAGGCCCTTAGACGTCAGCTACACGAGCCGCTCACGCCATTCGTCCGCGACAGCATGTCGCGTGCGACGCGTGAGATCGAGGCTCGCCTCAACGGCCGCAGTACGAACACGGAAAAAGGAAAGCAGGGCTGCACGCTGGCCGACGCACAGTTCCTGATCGCGCAGGCGCATGGCTTCGACCGGTGGGCCGACTTCGCGCATCATGTAGAAGCACACGGCCGCGACGGTTCCAGCATGACCTTCGAGTCGGCCGCCGACGCGATCGTCAGCGGTGACCTGTCCGCGCTCGAGACTCTGATTCGCGCCAATCCCAACCTCATCCGCGCGCGGTCCGGGCGGTCGCACCACGTCACGCTGCTTCACTACGTCGCGGCCAACGGTGTGGAGGACTTCCGCCAGCGTTCTCCTCAGAACGCGCCCGAAATCGCGCGCTTCCTGCTCGAGCAGGGCGCTGACGTGGACGCCGTCGCCAGCACATACGGCGGCGGCAATCAGGACGGATGGGGTACGGACAAGGATCAGACGACGCTGAACCTCCTCGTATCCAGCGTCCATCCCGCCGAAGCCGGTGTTCAGGTGCTGCTGGTGGACACGTTGTTGGATTTCGGCGCCGCCGTTGATGGCCTCGAGCAGAACGGCTCGCCACTGTTCACGGCGCTAGCCTTTGGCTACCTGCGAGCGGCCGAGGCGCTCGTTCGGCGCGGCGCCCGGCTGGACCACATTGTCGCAGCGGCAGCACTCGGCCGCGCGGACATCGTTAGGCATCTGATCGATGGAGACAATCTCGTCAGCGAGCGTTCACTGCTCGCAGGGCCGCCGTGGCTTCGCCTGCCGAAGGATGCTCGCGGGCAAGCCGAATTCGCGCTGGCGTGGGCCTGCAAGTTCGGACGACCCGAGGTGGCGCGGCTTCTCCTGAACGCGGGCGTGGACCCGGCCGCCAAGGACCGTCAAGACATGACTGCTCTGCACTGGGCCGCGGCGAACGGATTGACCGATATCGTCGCGCTCCTTCTGAAGCAGCGCGCTCCGCTGGAGGCGGTGAACACGTGGGGCGGGACTGTGCTCAACTCCACGCTCCACTTCGCGCTGTACATGCCCGTCGAAGGCGTGGACTATCCGGTAATCATCGAGACGCTGCTCGCGGCCGGTGCAGACGTCAGCGTCGTGAATTTCCCCACCGGCCACGCGGCGATCGACGACGTGCTCCGGCGATACGGTGCGTCGGCCCCGAAAACCAACGGGAGAAGCTGGCCACCTGCGGCGGAGCTCCTGCGATAGCCAGTCTCGCCGCAAATGTCTTGACGCACGCTGCCTGTTCCTCGAAAGTTCGGAAGCACGCGTTGGGGCGCCTCCTGCCCGCGGCAAGGGAATCTTCCCACCCAGGTCGTCGTATCCGGCAGGCTGTCGCACCCTTCTTCCTGCCCGTGCTCAGCGGATTCCGGGCGTAACGGAGGAAGGTCTCATGAGCCAGGAATTTCCCGGGCGCCGCACTCTCGAGAGCTTCAAGAAAGAAGCCAAGCGCTGGTTCGCGGCGCTCCGCGACGATGTTCCGGAGGCGCGCGCACGGTTCCAGCGCACGCTCCCCGAATTTCCCGCGTCGTCATCGCCGACGTTGCGCGAGGTGCGACACGCGCTCGCGCGCGAGCAGGGCTTTGCCGGATGGGCGGAGCTCAAGGGGGCGCTCGGCGCGGGCCGGCTCACGAGCGCGCCAACGCGCGAACGATATGAGATCATGGCTAAAGCGCTCCTCGAGGCGTATCGCAGCGGCACGCCGGAGGCGATGGAGCGTCATTACCGCTTCACGTGGCATCGGCGGAACTGGAAGGCGATGCGCACGTACGTGCAGCTCGACCTCGGCAAGCAGCCCAGGGGTGCCGACGACGACGTCGAGATCACGCTTGATGATGCGCGATACCTCGTTGCCGTGGAGCACGGCTACGAGAGCTGGGATGCGCTGTTGACGTTCGTCGCGTCGAGTGCGGCCCGGTCGGTGACCGCCGTGAAACCGGTGCGGCTCGTTCACGCGAATCTGCCTGACGATACGGTACCCTCCCCCATCGCGTACTCCCGCGACTGGAACAGGATTATCGGTGTCCTCGCCGCACATCCGGACGCGTGCCTCTGCGCTGACGGACAGATGACGGATGACGTGCTGGAGCGCGTCTGCCGCGTCGACTGCGTTACCGCACTCGACCTCGGCGGCTCGCAGCGGTTGACGGACGAAGGTCTGCGCCATCTCGCGCGGCTGCGGCGACTTCGGCATCTCGACCTTCGCGGCACCGCGATCACGGATCGCGGAGTTGCCGTGCTCGGCGAGCTGCCTGCCCTCGAGACGATCTCTCTTGCGCACACGCGGATTTCCGATGCCGGGGTCGCGAGCCTTGCACCCTGCCAGGAGCTGCGGCGCGTGGATCTGTCGGGAACGCGCACCGGCGATGGGGCGATCAGGTCTCTCGCGGGGAAGGCGGATCTGCACGAGCTCATGACCGGCGACAACGTGAGCGACGCGGGTATTCCGCTCCTCAGCGAACTGCCGCGCTTCCGAAGATGGCAAGGCGGGGAGACGAGCGTGGCGCTCATGGGGGGTCGCCGGTCATTGCCGAATTATCTGTCGCTGCGCGGTGCGTTCACCGATCGCGGTATGACTCACCTGCGCGCGCTCGACGGCCTCTTTGCCCTCGACCTCGACAACAGGGATCTCGCGATCACCGCCGCCGCACTCCCGCCCCTCGTTGCGCTCCCGAATCTCGGCTGGCTGGCCGTGGACGCGAAAGATGATTGGATGCCGCTGATCGCCGAGATGCCGCAGTTGCGTTATCTCCGCGCGCAGGATACGGTGGCCGGCGACGAGGGATTCGTTGCGTTGAGCAAGTCTCGAACGCTGGAGTACATCTGGGGTCGTCGCTGCCACAACCTGCACCGCCGTGGGTTCATGGCGCTCGCGGCCATGCCCGCGTTGCGTGGCCTCTCCGTCAGCTGCCTGAACGTCGACGACTCCGGTATTGCCGCGCTCCCGAGCTTTCCGGCGCTCAAGGAGCTCATGCCGATGGACATTCCAGACGCGGGATACCAGCACATCGGCCGGTGCCCGCAACTCGAGTCGCTGATCCTCATGTATTGTCGTCACACGACGGACGCCGCAACGGAACGGGTCACGGGTTTATCAAAGCTCAACTATTACTTCAACAGCTATACGACGATCACGGATCGCACGCCCGAGTTACTGGCCCGCATGGACTCCCTGGAACGTGTAACGTTCGATGCGTGCCATGCCCTGACGAACACAGGGGTCGCCAAGCTCGCCCGGCTGCCCGCGTTGCGGGAGCTCCGTGTTTCGGGCCGCGGCGTGACTGCGGATGTCGTGGGCGCATTTCCAACCCGGGTCCGTGTTCATCAGGGGTAGCGGTCATATCTTCCAGGCGGATCGACAGGAGGCAAAGATGGCATCGGAGATTATAGTATCGGACGTCACGCACAGGTGGTACACGCGGCCCGTGCTCTTCGTCGCCGACGTGACGCGCGCACTTCACTTTTATGTCGACATGCTCGGCTTCGAGAAAGCCTGGCACGAAGACGATGGCAAGGGCGGCGTGTGCCAGGTCTACCACGCGGAATGCGAGATCATTCTCTGCGAGGACGCCAGCCGGAAAGACAGAGGGCGCCTGTTCATCGAGCTGACGGCGGAGGGGATCGCCGAGCTTCGGCGTGAAGTCAGCGAGCGGTCGGTGCCGAGCAGGAAGTCGTGGTGGGGTTACGACGTGATCCAGATCGACGATCCGGACGGGAATGAGCTGCTGTTCCCACTCTCGCATTCGTGATAGTCGGACGTGATTGCCTCGCCATGACCACACTCATCGCAGCCGAACCGCAGCTCTACGTCCGGGACATTGTCGCCTCGTCCGAGTTCTACTCGAGGATGCTCGGTTTCTCGGTCGCCTTCACCTACGGTGAGCCACCGTTCTACTGCCAGGTGGTCCGCGACGGCGCTCGATTGAATCTTCGGCGGGTCAAAGACCCCGTCATTGATCCGATCCGCCGCGACGCCGAGCAATTGCTCGCCGCGTCGATCACGCTGCCGGACGCAAAGCCGCTCTTTCTCGAGTATCAGAACGCGGGCGTCGAATTTGTGCAACCGCTGAGAACCGAACCGTGGGGCGCACAGACCTTCATCGTGCGTGACCCGGACGGCAACCTCGTTCTGTTCGCCGGGCGCGGCGAATAGACGTGGGCTGCGGACCGTAGCTTCTACTTAGCAGCGATGAGCGCCTTGTTCGCCGTTAGCGTTCCGCTGGCAGTCCATGTCGCCGGCACGGCGACCTGTTCTCCGGGTGTGAGCGACTTCCCCGTCGGTTTGATCATGGTCACTCGGACGTCGGGCGGGACTCTGACCTCGAGTGCACCTCCGGGATACCGAACGGTGAGTGACGTTAGGCGGTCGGTGCCGACGTTGGCGCTCGACGGTGCTGCCGTGCCATTCGTCATGCGGGATCCGGCCACGGCGCCGTTGGTCATTCGCGATCCGGCCACCGCACCATTCGTCATACGGTTGCTCGCGCCGCCGGCGGTCTGCGTCATCATGCGACTGCCCTCGCCGAGCCCACGCAATTCTTCGGGAAAGATGTGGATCTCAGTCGCCTGCTGCGAGCCGTCCGGCTGCTTCACCGTGGTCGCGCCGATGAAGGAGTTAGGGGTTAAGACGGCAAGCGTGGCGGGCTCCCGATCATACACATGCAAGGGCG
>CAZICQ010000072.1:0-12744 GCA_964537775.1 uncultured Gemmatimonadaceae bacterium
CCTCGGGACGTTCGCGCAGTCAGGGCGTCAGCGCCGTCGCCCCCTCAGGGCGTCAGCGCCGTCAGGGCGTCAGCGCTCTCAGGGCGTTGGCGAAGTTCGGACGTCAGCGTCGTTAGGGAGTCAGCGCCGTCAAGCCGTTGCGCCGTTAAACCAATAGAAATGCCATTCGACTCTCCTTTTGATGTTTGCATCGTAGGCTCCGGCGCGGGTGGCGGCATGGCCGCCTACGTCCTCGCCAAAGCGGGCGCCCGTGTCGTTCTGCTCGAGGCTGGCGGCGAGTTCTACGCGTCGCGCGACTCGAAGATGCTGGTGCCCGCGTGGGCGTCACCCAAGCGCGGTGCGTCGACCAAGCAGCGCCCGTTCGGCGAGTTCGACGCCTGCGATGGCGGGTGGGACATCGCGGGCGAGCCGTTCACGCGCGCACCGGGCACGCAGTTCAGCTGGTGGCGTGCTCGCATGCTCGGTGGCCGCACCAATCACTGGGGACGCATCTCCCTCCGCTTCGGGCCGCACGACTTCAAGGGAAAGACCAAGGACGGACTGGGTGACGACTGGCCCATCTCGTACGAGGATGTTGCACCGTACTACGACAAGGTCGATGACCTGATCGGCGTCTTCGGCAGCCACGAAGGGCTGGAGAACCATCCCGACAGCAAATTTCTCCCGCCCCCGGCGCCACGCTGTTATGAGCTTCTGATCAAGAAGGCGTCGGACAAGCTCGGGATCACGTGCGTGCCGTCGCGGCTGTCCATCATCACGAAGCCGCTCCCCGGACGTCCCGCCTGTCACTACTGCGGCCAGTGCAACCGGGGCTGCGGGACGAAGTCCAATTTCTCCAGCCCCGACGTACTGATCGCGCCGGCGATTCGCACCGGCAACCTCACGCTGGTCACCGGCGCGATGGCGCGTGAGGTCACGGTCGGCAAGGACGGTCTGGCGAACGGCGTCTCCTACGTCGACAAGGCGACGGAGACCGATCGCCATGTGGCGGCGCGCATCGTGGTGCTGGCGGCGAGCGCGTGCGAGTCCGCTCGCATCCTGCTCAACTCCCGCTCCGGCGCGTTCCCGCAGGGGCTCGGCAACTCGAGCGGCCGGGTCGGCAAGGGGCTCACCGACACTACCGGTACCGACGTCAGCGGCTACGTCCCCGCGCTGGCCGACCACATCCCGCATAACGAGGACGGCGTGGGCGGGATGCACGTGTACATGCCCTGGTGGGGCGATCACTCCAAGCTCGACTTCCCGCGCGGCTACCACATCGAGCCGTGGGGCGGCCTGTTCGCGCCCGGCGCCGGCGCCATGACCGGGTTGCAGCGCCACGACGACTTCGGCGGTTACGGCGCCGCGTTCAAGCGTTCCGCCCGCAAGTACTACGGGACGACGATCGGCTTCTCCGGGCGCGGCGAGATGCTGCCAAACGAGGACTCGTACTGCGAGCTCGACCCGACAGTCGTCGACCGGTACGGGATTCCGGTGCTGCGCTTCCACTGGAAGTGGACGGATTACGAGTACAACCAGGTGAAGCACATGCAGGAGACCTTCCGCGCGCTCATCCACGAGATGGGCGGCGAGGTGACCTCTCCGATGCCCACCAGGGCGGACGGCTACGGCATCTCCGTCGGCGGCAGCATCATCCACGAGACAGGATGCGTGCAGATGGGGAACGATCCCAAAACGTCCGTGCTCAACGCCAACTGTCAGGCGCACGACTGCAAGAATCTGTTCATCGCCGACGGCGGTCCCTTCGTTACCCAGGCCGACAAGAACCCGACGTGGACGATTCTCGCGCTCGCCTGGCGAACCGCCGACTACATCGCGCAGCAGCGAAAGGCAGGAGCGCTATGACCGACCGCCGCGATGCGCTGAAAACGATCGGCGCCACCGCGCTGGCGGCTGGCCTCGACTGGCCGGCGCTCCTGCAGAAGCACATGCGCATGCCGCGCCCGACCTCCGATGTCTCGCCCGCCGCAGCGCCCGCCGAGCCTCCTCCCGCGCCGCGCTTCTTCACTGCGCACGAGCTCCGCACGCTTCGTGTGGTTGCCGACATGATCATTCCGCGCGACGAGAAGAGCGGCAGCGCCACCGATGCCAAGGCGCCGGAGTGGATCGACTTCATGCTCGCCGATCCCGATGCGTCGGACACCCAGCGGACGAACATGCGCGGGGCGCTGGCCTGGCTCGATCGGGAGTGCGCGCACCGGTACGGCAAAGGCTTCGCCGCCGCCGGCGAGGACCAGCGGCGCGCGATCCTCGACGACATCGCCTTTCCGAAACTGGCGCGTCCCGAGATGAAGCACGGCGTGACCGCCTTCAACCGCATCCGCGACTCGGTTGCCTCGGCATTCTATTCGAGCCAGATCGGTTGGAAGGACCTGCAATACCAGGGCAACGTCTTCAACCCGAACTGGCACGGCTGTCCCGAGCCGGCGCTGAAGAAGCTCGGCGTCAGCTACGAGGAATTCAGAGCGAGCCTCGCTACCCACAGAGGACAATGACCGCCACACGCCTCGGCGTCGGCTTCGTCGGCAGCGGCTTCAATGCAAAGTTTCATATGCAGTCCTGGCCCGGCATCCGCGACGCGGACGTGCTCGGCGTCTGGAGCCCGAACAGGAAGAATGCCGCGGCCGCCGCGGCGTACGCGCGGTCGCTCGACATCGGCGACACGAAACCCTACGAATCGATCTCGGACATGGTGGCCGATCCCACCATCGACGCGGTCTGGCTCACCGGCCCCAATCACGCGCGCGTCGAGAATGTCGAGGAGATCGTCCACACCATCGAGAGCGGCAGGGGGACGCTCAAGGGCATCGCGTCGGAGAAGCCGCTGGCGCGCAACGTCGCCGAAGCGAAGCAGATCGCGAAGCTGGTGGGGCGCGTCGGCCTGGCCACCGGCTATCTGGAGAACCAGGTATTCGCGCCGCAGGTCGAGGCGGGACACAAGCTGCTCTGGGCGCGCGGCGCCGCCACGACCGGGCGCCCGTATCTGGCACGCGCCGCCGAGGAGCACGCGGGCCCGCACATGCCGTGGTTCTGGCAGGGAAAGCTGCAGGGCGGAGGTGTGCTCAACGACATGATGTGCCACTCCGCGCTCGTGGTCCGGCACCTGCTCACGCGGCCGGGCGACCCGCTCTCCACCGTGAAGCCGGTGAACGTGACCGGCCGCATCGGGAGCCTCAAGTGGACCCGCCCGGAGTATGCCAAACGACTGCGCAAGCAGATGGGCGGCGACATCGACTACACCAGGGCGCCGTCCGAGGACTTCGCGGCGGTCACGATCGAGTTCGAGACGTCCGACGGCGAGACGGTGCTCGGTGAAGCGACCACCTCCTGGAGCTTCGTCGGCGCCGGCCTCCGATTGTCGGCCGAGCTGCTCGGACCGGAGTATTCGATGTCTTGGAATACACTCGACAGCGGCCTGAAGCTCTTCTTCAGCCGTGAGGTGAAGGGGAAGCAGGGTGAGGATCTGGTGGAGAAGCAGAACGCCGAGGTCGGCCTCATGCCCGTCGTGGCACAGGAAGCGGTCGCCTACGGCTACGAGGCGGAGGATCGGCACTTCGTGCGCGTCTTCCTCGGCAAGGAGCAGCCGCGGCTCACCTGGGACGACGGCATCGAGGTGGTGCAGCTGCTCATGACCGCGTACATGAGCGCCGAGCAGGGCAAGACGTTGAGCTTCCCACCGCGCGGACTGGACAAGTTCGTGCCGGCGGTCGCGCGCGGAGAATGGAAGCCCTGACGCGCCCGTGCTCGTCGAAGCGGCCGTCGAGTCGCTGAACGAAGCGCTCGACGCCCAACGACTGGGCGCGGACCGCATCGAGCTCTGCGCCGATCTGTCGTGCGGCGGCATCACACCGAGCGCCGGCACCATCGCTCTCGCCGCCGAGCTGGTGACCGTGCCCGTGTTCGTGATGATTCGCGTGCCCGGCGGCCGCTTCACGGCGACCACGCTGGAATACGACGTCATGCTGCGAGACATCGTCATGACGAAACAGCTCGGCGCCGACGGCATCGTGCTCGGCGTCCTTACGGATGACGACCGCATCGACGTGGAGCGCACGCGCGCGCTGGTGGATGCGGCGCACCCGCTCCCCGTCACCTTTCACATGGCGTTCGACCGCGCCGGCGACCGCACCGAAGCGTTCGACGCGCTGCTCGACACCGGCGTGCAGCGAGTGCTGACCTCCGGCGGCAGCGGCAAGGCGGCCGATGGTGTCGCCGCCCTCACTGCGCTCGTGAGCCGCGCCGCCGGCCGCCTAACGGTGGTCGCCGGTGGCGGTGTTCAAGGCGAGGACGTCCCCGCTCTCGCGACGGCGGGCGTGGACGAAGTCCACGCCCGCCTCACGAGCCCCGCGCGCCTGCGCGCGATCGTCCAGACCGCGCGGCATTTTAATTAAGACAACCGTCCACTGAAATCTGCGTCCGCAATCCGCAGTACGCCCGCAGTTCGCAGTCCGCAGTTGGTCCGCGTCCCCAGTCCGCAGTTCCTGATGGCGCTACAGCTCCCACCCCTTGCGATACTCCCGGGTGAGGTAGGCGTTCGCCTCCGGAATGTTCGTCACCTTCATCGCCTCACCGTCGTACTCGATCTTCTTCCCATTCCCCGCACGCAGCGCCACGATGCCCAGGAGCATCGTTTCCGTGAGCCTCGCCGCGTACTCGAAGGGCGAGCTGGCCTGCGTCTTCCCCTTGCAGGCGTCCACCCAGTTCATCTCGTGCGAGCCGACCACGCGCGGGAAGGTCTTCGGCACCGCGTCCGCGGCTGCCGCGAGCGACTCCGGATACACCTTCGGGTTGTTGCCGTACGTCTCGTAGGTGATGTAGCCCTTCTCGCCCACGAAGATGCCGCCGCCCCCGTCGCCGCCGGGCCGCGGGACCTCGGCCGAGATGGGCGGCACGAAGTTGCCGTCGTACCAGACCAGCTTCACCGGATGCTGCCTGCCGCGCGCCGCGAATTCGTACTCCGTCATCATCGCCAGCGGGTAGGAGCCCTTCTGCGCCGGTGTCCCCCACGGCGTTGACGTGGAGACGACCGTGCTCGGATAACTGAGGCCGAGCGCCCAGAAGGGCTGGTCCATCAGGTGCGCGCCCATGTCGCCGATCGCGCTGACGCCGAAGTCGATCCATCCGCGCCAGGTGAACGGATGGTAGACGGGGTGATAGGGGATGTCGCCCGCGGGGCCCAGGAAAAGGTCCCAGTGCAGTCCCGGCGGGATCGTCTGCGGGTTTGCGTCCATCGCCGCGAGGATCGCGTTGTCGACGGTGCGGACGCTCCACTGCGGGGGCGGCGGGGGTACCGGCGTGGCCGACGAGAGCATCGGTGCCGGCGGCGCCGGGTGGCGGGAGCCGGGGCGCGGCACCCCCTGCGGCCAGTACCGCAACGGCCGATCGGTCCACACGTGCACCTCGCGCACCGGCCCGATCACGCCGGCGGCGATCCACTCGTTGATGCGGCGCGTGCCCTCCATCGAATGACCCTGGTTCCCCATCTGCGTCACGACCTTGTGCTCTCTCGCGTCCCTGGCGAGGAGGCGCGCCTCGTACACGGAGTACGTGAGCGGCTTCTGGACGTATACGTGCTTGCCCATTCCCATTGCCATGTGCGCGATCTGCGCGTGCATGTGGTCGGGCGTGGCGACGACCACCGCGTCGATGTCTTTCTGCCGCTGCAGCATCTCGCGGAAGTCGGCGTACTTCGTCGCCTTGCCGTACGCGGCGCGCAGCCGCTCGGCGTCGGCGGCCTCCTCGGCTGTCTTCCCCTCCCAGTTCTGAAAGCGGCGTTCGATCGAGCGCTCGACATAGCCGTAGTCGATGTCGGCGATCGCGACGATGTTCTGGCCGCCTCTGAGCAGCGCCGCCGCGTTCTGCATCCCCATGCCCCCGATCCCGCAGCTGGCGATGTTCAGCGTGTCGCTCGGCGCGACGAAGCCGCGTCCGAGCACGTGGCGCGGGACGATCATCGGAGCGATCGCCATCGCCGCGACGGCTTTGGCGGCGCCCACGGCGAACTCCCGGCGCGTGATCTCCTTTTCGTCCTGCTTCTTATCCGTCATTGTGACTCCGATTCATTGGGAGAGATCTGTTTGGCGCAACTGCTGTATGGCCGAATGGCCGAATGGCCGTAGTGCGAAAAGTGCGTTGGTCGTTTGCAGTTTTCGGCCATTCGGCCATACGGCCATACCGCAGTTCCGGCCATTCGGCCATTCGTTCTTCATGCAGCAGGAACTGCGGGCGTCGGCTGCGGTACCGACTCGGCCGGCAGTGGCCGGGCGCCCGGCCGGAAGAGAATGGCGAACAGCACCAGCACCACCGCCGCCATTGCCGCCGGTGTGAGCCAGATCGACGTCCAGTCGTGCGTCGGCGCGCCGGCGGCGTTCGTCCGCGTGTACATCTGGGCGATCGGGCCGGCGACGAGCGAGCCGACGAACTGGCCGGCGCCTAACGTCACGAAGGCGATGAAGCCCTGCGCTGCCGCCCGGATCTTGAGCTCGGCGCGCTGGTCGACGTAGATCTGCCCGGTGACGAAGAAGAAATCGTAGCAGATCCCGTGGACGATGATGCCGAGGTACAGCATCCAGACGAGCGGGCCCGTGTTGCCGTAGGCGAACATCACGTACCGGAATGCCCACGCGGCCATGCCGAGCAGCAGCATCCGTTTGACGCCGAGCCGCACGAGCATCCACGGCATCAGGAGCATGAAGCCGATCTCGCAGAACTGGCCGAGCGTCATCGTCGACGCCGGACTGGGGAATCCGATCTCGTTCAGGAAGGGATTGGTCCACGTGTAGTAGAACTGCAGCGGGATGCAGATGAGGAAGGAGCCGAGCACGAATACGAGAAAGGACCGGTCCTTCAACAGTTGCAGCGCATCCAGGCCGAGCACGTCGCGCGAGCTCAACGGCTTCCCCGCCGCGTGGGGTGGCGTGTGGGGGAGCGTCATCGAGTAGATCGCCATCGCGAGCGACGCGCCCGCGCCGATGCGGAGGGGCACGGCGGTGGCGTCGAGATGCAGTTGGCCGATGACGATCCCGGCGACGATCCAGCCGATGGTGCCGAGCACGCGGATTTTCGGAAAGTCGCGGGCCGAGTCGGGGATGTGGTCGAAGGAAATGGAGTTGGTGAGCGCCAGCGTCGGCATGAAGCAGAGCGTGTACGCGAGGATGGCGACGTAGAACGCGCCAAACGAGCCTTGGGTGGAGGCGTACCAGAGCAGCGCGGCGCCGATCAGGTGCAGCGCCGCGAGCACGCGCTCGGTGGCGAAGAAGCGGTCGGCGATCATCCCGACGAAAAACGGTGAGACGATCGCCGCGAGCGCCGGCGTGCCGTAGATCAGCCCGACCTCGGACCCGTTGAACTTCAGCGACTGCGTGAGGTACGTCGCCATGGTGACGAACCAGGCGCCATACACGAAGTACTGCACGAACATCATGGCCGACAGGCGGGTGCGGACGAGGCTCATGGCAGCTCCCGGATTCTGATGTTACGCAGCGCCAGCGCGCCTTCGTGGTCTCCCTGAAAGCCGATGTGTCCCCGCCGCGCTTTCCCGTAATTCGGGTAGTCGGCGAACTTGCTCGCCGCGACGCGCGCCTGCCAATCGGGGCTGCCGAGCTCGTACTCGAGCAGCTTGGCTCCGTTCATCCAATGCTCGACGTGGTTCCCGCGCACGACGAGCCGCGAGTGATTCCATTCACCGGCGGGATTGACGTGTCCCTCGGGTGAGGGGTAGACCGCGTACGCGGCGCCCGCCGCCGTGAGGCGCGACTGGCCGTCCGGGTGCCGCGCGTCGTCGAGCAACTGGTACTCCGGTCCGCTCCAGTAGATGTGGTCGTACTCTTCGGTGCCGCGGTAGAAGACGCCCGAGTTGCCGCCGGGGGCGAGCTTCCAGTCCCAGGTGAGCTCGAAGTCGCCGAACTGGTCTCGCGTGATCAGGTCGCCGGTGCGTCCCGTCTTGCGCAGCTCGCCGTCGTCGACGAACCAGCCGGAGATGTCCTCGTTTCGGTAGCCGCGGAAGCCCGTGAGATCTCTGCCGTCGAACAGCGCGCGCCACCCTTCCGCCTGCATCTCCGCCGACACGCCCGCCGTGCGGGTGCGGACGGCACGGGTACAAGCCATGGTGCTGGCGAGCAGCAGCCCGGCGGCGACCGTGAATCCTTGCTTCATGTCAGTCCTCGGTGAGGGGCAGGGCAAAGGTGATGTGAGGAAGGGGGAGGGGGGAAGGGGTGCGGCGTGGGGGGTTCACCTCGGAGGTGCCCACGGTCCGCCTGAATGCGCAGAAGTGCGGAGCAGTCGTGCCGCGAGAGCGCCGTCACCAGCAGAGGACAAATGTCAGCTTTCGGCTCGAAGGGTGTTTATACAAGTGGAGAGCGGAGCGAGGACCACTTCAGGTCTCCCACGAGCGTCGTCGCCCGAGCGTGCGTGACCCCTCCATACAGACAAAGCCCCGCCGACGCGGTTTATGCACTCGTGCTCAGTTTCCGGTCAGCAGAAATCGCGAATATCGGTCGCCTGGACCGAAATTTGGCGCCGAGGGCCTTGCCTCCGCCTCCGACAAAGTCGTCAGTGCATAAATCGTCTCGGGAAGGCTTTGTCTGTATGAGGGGGTCGATGTCGCGAACTTCCGACAATGCTCTCGAGATGTCTAACGGCGCGGCGGAACGCGTCCCGCGTCACCAGCCGAGGACATCATGTCAGCTTTCGCCGCGAAGGGTCTTTATAGGGGTGGAGAGAGGATCGAGGCCAACTTCAGCGCTTGCTGTACAAGTATCCAACGTGAGCTCACAGAGTCGCCGCGGGCCGACGCTCCACCCCGCGACAACGCAGGCCGGTACGGCACGGTCGATGGCGCCGCCCTCAAACCTGTGCGCCACGCGCCGGAGTCGCTGTCCACGCCGCCGGTGTCGCTCGACCTCAGGCCGGTGTAGGTATCTCGCACGCCGATGTCGCTCGAGCTCATGCCGGCGTCGCTATCCGGCACGCCGGTGTCGCCACACGTGGCGCCGGTGTAGCGCTATAGGACGTTTTTAAACGTTTGTGTGTCGCCGGTGTAGACATGCAACGCGCCGGTGTAGACATCAGAGGCCCCGGTGTAGACACGTGTGACGCCGGTGTAGGCATCGCAAACGCCGTCGTCGATACGTGCCGCGCCGGCGTATGCATCGCGGACGCCGTCGTCGATACGGCGCGTGCCGGTGTCGCTCTCGTCGACGCCGCGTCGTATCGAGACGCCGCCGGTGTAGACATCGCTCACGCCGCTGTATACGCGCGGCACGCCGGTGTAGCTCTTGCTCGCGCCGTCATCGATCTCGGGCGCGCCGGTGTGCACATCAGACGCGCCGCGTCATGCGCGCACGACGCCGGTGTGTGCATCGGTGACGCCGGTGTATGCCTCGATGTCGCCGGTGTATGCATCGACGACGCCGCGATCTCGATCGACGACGCCGGTGTATGCATCGACGGGCCCGTCATCGACACTGACCGCGCCGTAAACAGATGGTGTGACGCCGGTGTATGCATCGATGACGCCGGTGTATGCATCGATGACGCCGGTGTATGCATCGACGACGCCGGTGTATGGATCGACGATTCCGGTGTATGGATCGATGATTCCGGTGTCTGGAGCCACGATTCCGGCGTATGGACCCACGATTCCGGTGTCTGGATCGACGACGGGCGCATATGCATCGATGACGCCGGCGTATGCGTCGACGATTCCTTTGTATGGATCGATGACGGGCACGTACACACGCACGAGGCCTGCATCTGTATCGATGACGGGCATGTACACACGCACGACGCCTTCGTCTGCATCGATGACCCCCGTACTCGTATGCACGACCGCTCGATGTGCATCGAAGAGGCGCTTGCTGCGAGCGAAGACTCCTAAATGTAGATCGAAGACGCGCGTGCTGCGACTGACGATGCCGGCAGTCGCATGCATGGCCCGCGTGCGTGCACCGACTCGCCCTTCCTTTATATAGCCGTTGCCGCGCTCAACACCGAGAACGGGGTGCACTCCTCTGCAAGGCGCCGGTGCTCACGCGGTGGGCCGCTCCACTCGCGCACGACCGGTGAAACCAAGAACTCGACGCGCTGTGGAGGGCATTGTCGTCGGCGCGGATAAATAAAATAACTCTTAGAAAGTGCCGCGGACACGTCGTGAACTTGCGAGCGGCGTCTGGCCGCCGCATTCTGAACGCGAGCTAGTAAGTGGGCTTCGAACCACAGCCCTGCCGTCCAGAGGAGGTGCCGATGAGCTGGCACGACTGGTGGGAAGCGATCAAGGAAAAGGCGCCAGGTACACTCCTGGAGATGGGCTGTGCGGTTGTCGGAGGCGTCGTCGGCGGAATCATCGGCGGCAAGCTTGCCAAGAAGCTCGTAACGGACGTGTATCCCAATCCGCCGACGGGCACTCTCGCGGCAGTCGGCATGATCCTCGGCGGCGTGTTCGGCGGAATTGTGGCGGCGCTCCTTCTCTTGTTGCTGATAGGCGCAGCCGCCGTAACCTGGCCTCTGGTATTGATCGGAGTCCTGATAGGAGCCTTGGTTGGCGCGATCACAGCCACGCTCTGAACTGATTGGGTCATGCCCAAGAAAACGCCACCTCGGAAGAGAAGCAGAGCGATGCCAACCGTCGCCGACTCGCCTGTTTCTCTGCTCGATTTCGGCTTGCTCGACGGTTCGCTGATTACAGAAATCGTCGAATTTCTTAAGAAGAAGTACCCGTGGTATCCGCCATGCGACGATGCCGTGATCACATCGTCGCAATCTGGATGGGGATGCTATGAGGGACGCATCTCGTTTGTTGATACCGTCACCTGGCGGTGCTCCGATGGCACGACTGTGACCAAACAGGGAGCGTCGATCGTCACGGAGCAGAAGTGCTAGTGCGAAAACTTCACTCCCCTCTGTGACTGTGAAGTGAGCGCTCTGCGCCCGAGCTCGAGCACGTACACGATGTACCCCGCCCGCTCCTCTGTCGTCGTGAGTCCGACGCGGCGGCGGCATTCACCAGGAGGCCACGGCCATCCACGCGCCGCTCAGCGCGGCGTTCGGCTCCGCGTGAGTGATTCACCCCTCCGGCGACAAGTCGGCTGATTTCGCCACGGCTACTCACGCGTCGGTCGACGTCGCCGTTATTTCCGCGGTCGGGATGCACCCCGCCGGCGATAACCAGCCCGTGGCGCCGTGGCTCCTCTCGGCTCCGTTGATGTCCCGTTCGGCTCCGCGCCGCCCGCTGCTTCCCTCCGGCGACGATATCGGTCGGTTTGTCCACCCTCGCGACGCGCCCAGCACCACCGCGCCCGTGTTTTTCACACCATTTGTTTATTCCGCCGCTTCCGCGCTCCGCTCCGCCACCCTCGCGTCGGTGCCGGCGGACCTCATCGACTTGCCGGGCGTCCCTACTTCCAGTTCCGGCAGGCCTCGTGTGGAAAACATCCACGAGCGTGTGGACTCCGTCGTCGCTGCTCGCCGAACGGAGTGCGAGAGCTCGTTGCTTTTCACCGACAGCGACTGGAATACTGGCGACATGTCAGACTCCGCGACCGACAGCAACGGAGCGGAGAGCGAGAGCGCCAACTCCGCGCCCGCTATCTCGCCGTTCCTAAGCGCCACCTCGACTGCGGACAGCGTCGCCTCGCGATTTCTCGGCGCTCCCTGGGTGCCGGCGAGCGCCGCGTCCGTCTCCGGCATACGGCGCTCGCTGCCGGACAGCGACATCGGACAGAATGTCCGCGCCATTTCACGCTCCGGCACACACACGTTTACAAACTGCACCGCTGTCTCGCGCTCCGAGTGCTTCACCTCAGGATTCTGGTGCGCCCCCTCGGTGCCGGAGCGCGCCATCGACCGGACGCTGCGGTCGGGCGACGAGTTCTCCACACGCGCGTCGCTGCCGATCCACAACGTCTGATTGTTCTCCATACCCATCACGCCGACGATCCACGATGCCCCGTTGTCGTCTACACGCACCTCACTGCCGGTCCGCAGCATCGCCCCAGCGCGCTAGAATAGAGATTCGTGGATAGGATCGATGACGTGCCCTGCCCAGCGCACCACTAGACATAGCATCCGATCACCACTGTCTGAGGATCTGATGCCCGTTACCGCAAAGTTGTCGCGGCGCTTCTATGAACAGTTTGGCGACGAACTTGCGAATGAGCTGGTCGACTGGTTCATCCCGTGGACGCCACCTACCGTTCCGATCTCCGCGAGCTCAACGAGCTGAACTTCGCGCGATTCGACGCGAAGGTGGAGCAGCGCTTTGCTGAATTCGACGCGAAGCTGGAGCGGCGTCTCGCTCAGCTCGAGGTGCGCCTCATCCGCTGGATGTTCACCTTCTGGCTCGGCACCACGGCGACGACGGCCACCATCGTCTTCGCGGCCCTGCACGCCAGGTGATCTGAGCGGCATCACTCGGCGGATCAGTCGAGTTGTCCAGCCGGAGGTGACGAGAGGGGAATCGCTGCCGACAGTCGTCGCTTACTTTCTCGCTCCCTCCATGCTTTGCCCGCCTTGCATCAGCGTCATCTTCGCCGCCCTCCCGTTCTCCACCGTGAAGACGATCCGCACCGACGGATCGAAGCCGACGCCGAAGGTGTGACTGCCGTACGGGATCAACAGCGTCGGTTGCTGCGGCCCGAGCTGCCCGTACAGCTCTCCATCACGCTCGGTGACGGTAAAGTCCGCCGTCTGCTGCGGCAGCTTGAGCGCGTACACGCCGGTGTACCGCGCCCGCTCCTCCGCCGTGAG
>CAZICQ010000073.1:0-10370 GCA_964537775.1 uncultured Gemmatimonadaceae bacterium
CGTCAGCGCTCTCGAGCCGTTGCGCTCTCAGGCCAACCTCCTCGGCGACCTTCATCGTCTCCACCGGCCGCTCCGTCGCTGCTGCCAAGTCCGGAGTGACGATCCCTTCGTCGATCGTCTCCTCCACCGCACGCTCAACAGCACGCGCCTCCGCCTCCAGGCCTAACGACAAGCGCAGCAACATTGCGGCGCTCAGAATCGCACCGACGGGATTGGCGATTCCCTTCCCGGCGATCGTCGGCGCGGAGCCATGGATCGGCTCGTACAACCCAACAGGACGCCCTCCAGCATTGAGCAGGTCCCCGATGGATGCCGACGGGAGCACGCCGATGGATCCGGCGAGCACGGATGCTTCGTCAGTGAGAATGTCTCCGAACATGTTCTCCGTCACGATCACGTCGAACGTCGCAGGACGCGTGATCAAATGCATTGCGCAGGCGTCGACCAGCATGTGTTCCAGCTCGACATCCGGGTAGTCATCACGCACGATGCGCGTGACGACCTCGCGCCAGAGTCTCGATGTCTCGAGCACGTTGGCCTTGTCGACCGACGTCAGGCGGCGGCGGCGCGACTGCGCGAGTCTGCACGCAATACGAGCGACGCGCTCGACTTCCGCGACCGAGTACGTGCACACATCGCGCGCGATGATGCCGCCGGCGTCTTCCTGTCGTCCCTTCTCGCCAAAGTACATGCCGCCCGTGAGCTCGCGGACGACGATCATGTCGGCGCCGCGCAGGACTTCAGCCTTGATCGGGGAGCTTGCGTTGAGCTGCGCGTACGGCTGGACCGGTCGGATGTTGGCATACAGACCGAGCGCTCTGCGAATACCGAGCAGCCCTTGCTCCGGGCGCACGCGCGCAGACGGCTCGTCCCACTTCGGTCCCCCGACAGCGCCCAGCAGCACGGCGTCGGCCTCACCGCAGATCTCGACTGTCGCTCGCGGCAGAGGGTCGCCCGTCGCATCGATGGCAGCGCCGCCGATCAGTGCATCCTCGTACTCGAACTCATGACCATGAGCGACAGCCACGGCATCGAGAACGACGCGCGCCGCCGCCAAGACCTCGGGCCCGACGCCGTCTCCCGCCAGAACCGCGATCGTGCTCTTCATGTACGACCCACGATCTCCGCGGATACACGCGACTCGTAGTCGCCGATCGCCGGCTCGGCGGCAAGGAGAAATTCCAGCTCGTCGATGCCGCGCATGAGGCAGTGCTTCGCGAACGGTGCAATGGGGAAATGTGCCAACAGCGCATAGTTTTCCGATTGCCGCAACACCGCTTGCTCGGCAAGGTCGATGGCCAACACAGCTGGCGTGTCGGCGAGCAGTCGTTGGGTGATATCCCGCTCGAGCTGGATCGGCAGCAATCCGTTGCCAAGGGCATTGGCGCGAAAGATATCCCCGAAGCTTTCGCTTATGACGGCGCAAAACCCCGCGCTCATGAGTGCCCACACTGCATGTTCGCGCGAAGAGCCGCAGCCGAAATTGCGGCCCGCGACGAGGATTCGGGCTCCACGCGCCTCGGGACGATTCAACGGAAACGTGGGATCGAGTCCCCCATCCGGCAGGTGGCGCCAGTCGTGGAACAGGTGCTCGCCGAGTCCGGAGCGCTGCGTCGTCGTCAGAAAGCGCGCGGGAATGATCTGGTCCGTGTCCACATCGGCACGAGGCAGCGCGACGTAGAGCGATTCGAATGTCGTGATCGGTTCTCTCATAGAGTGCGGGGGTCCGTGATGCGGCCCGTGATCGCGGCCGCCGCTGCGGTGATCGGACTGGCGAGCAGCGTGCGTCCTCCCCTCCCCTGCCGTCCCTCGAAGTTGCGATTGCTGGTCGATACCGCCAGTTGTCCGGGTTGCAGTGCATCGCCGTTCATCGCGATGCACATGGAGCAGCCGGCCTCGCGCCACTCGGCGCCGGCCGTTCGTATGATTTCCGCGATCCCTTCTCGTTCAGCATCGCGCTTCACTTGCTGCGAGCCGGGGACCACGAGCATACGCACACCGTCGGCCACGCGTTTGCCGCGTAAGATCGCTGCCACTTCGCGAAGATCGTTCAGGCGAGAATTCGTGCAGCTGCCGACGAACACGACGTCGATCGGCGTACCAGCAAGCTGTTGCCCCGGAACGAGCCTCATGTAGTCGAGCGCCTTGCGCAACCGGTCGCGTTCCGACGCATCGTCGACGGTTGCCGGATCTGGTACGCGCCCACTGACCGCCGTGCCCATCCCCGGATTCGTGCCGTACGTGATCATCGGATGGATGCGGCTGGCGTCGAGCGTCACATGCGCGTCGTAACACGCATCGTCATCGCTCCGCAAAGCCCGCCAACCCCGCACCCGTTCGTCCCATCCATCGACGTCGCGACCGCCGGACGACGCGGCGCGGGCAGCGACGTACTGGAAGGTGACATCGTCAGGCGCAATCATGCCCGCCCGCGCACCTGCTTCGATGGACATGTTGCAGATCGTCATCCGCTGTTCCATTGAGAACGCGTCAATGACGGAACCGCAGTACTCGATGACGTGCTCCGCCGCGCCCGCCGTGCCTATCTGCGCGATGAGCGCCAGAATGACGTCCTTTGCAGTCACACAGTTGCCAAGGCGGCCGTCGATCGTCACGCGCATTGTTTTGGGCTTCGTCTGCAACAGACATTGGGTCGCCAGCACGTGCGCGACCTGCGACGTACCGATGCCGAAGGCGAGGGCCCCAAATGCGCCATGCGTACTCGTGTGGCTGTCGCCGCAGACGATCGTCATCCCGGGACGGGTGAGGCCGAGCTCGGGACCGATGACGTGCACGATGCCTTGGCGTTCGTCGCCAAGCTGATAGAGCGCTATGCCGAAGTCGCTGCAGTTTGCCGCCAGCGTGCGCAGTTGCGTCCTGGCTGCATCATCCAGCATCGGCAGCGTGCGATCTGTCGGCGTCGAGTGGTCCATCGTCGCAACCGTCCGATCCGGGCGTCGTACCCGCTGTCCGCGCGCACGCAGCTCCGCGAACGCCTGTGGCGACGTCACTTCGTGGACCAGGTGCAGATCGATATACAGTACGGCCGGCGTTGCTGCTGTCTGCTCGGTCACGACGTGCGAGTCCCACAGCTTGTCGAACAGCGTGCGCGGTCGGGCGATGCGCCGCAGCTCTTCGTCATTCAGCGCGCCCCCCTTTCCTCCCGCAGCGACCTGTTTCATGCGGCGAGAGACACGCCCGAGCTGCTCGTCGTCCAGATGAACCCCGAGCCCGTTCATGCGCTCACGCAGCGCTCCACGTCCGGAGTGTTTTCCGAGCACGAGCTGCGATGTCCTCCCTACGGATTCCGCTGACATGATCTCGTACGTCGAGCGGTGCTTCAGGATGCCATCCTGGTGGATCCCGGCCTCGTGCGCAAAGGCGTTGTCACCCACAATCGCTTTGTTGGGCGGCGGATTGATGCCGGTGCACTGGGCTACGACGCGCGACGCACCGGCAATCCCGGTAGTGACGATGCGCGTTACTGCATCGAACACCGACTGCCGCGTGTGGAGCGCCATCACGACTTCCTCGAGCGCCGCGTTACCAGCTCGCTCGCCGATGCCGTTGATCGTGCACTCCACCTGGCGTGCGCCCGCACGTACGGCGGCAAGGGAATTGGCTGCGGCAAGGCCGAGATCGTCGTGACAGTGAGCGGAGACAACGGCATCGTTCGCGAGCGATACGATGCGTTCGATGAGCTGCTCGTACTCCCAGGGTAGCGCGTAGCCGACGGTGTCCGGGATGTTGATTGTCGTCGCACCGGCGGCGATCGCGACGTGCACCGCCTCGCAGAGAAAGTCGACGTCGGATCGAGCCGCATCTTCGGCGGAGAACTCGACGTCATCGCAGAGCGCCCGCGCATGCGACACCGCGTCTCGAACGCGCCGAAGCGCCTGGCTACGCGTGAGACGGAGCTTGTGCTCGAGGTGCGTATCGGACGTCGCGAGAAACGTGTGGATGCGTTTGCGATGCGCGCTGTCGAGGGCACGCGCGCACGCCTCGATATCGTCGTGCGAGGCCCGAGCGAGCCCGCAGATGATCGGACCAGATGCAGTGCCGATCTCCCGCGCTACTGCTGCCACCGCATCAGCCTCCGCCTGGGATGACGCCGGAAAGCCCGCTTCGATGACATCGACGCCGAGGGCAGCCAGCGTCCGGGCGACCTGGAGCTTCTCGTGCACCCCCATCGAGCAGCCGGGCGCCTGCTCGCCATCGCGGAGTGTCGTATCGAAAATTTTGATGTGACGGGGCATATAGGCCAGAGAAGTGAGGGCACGAGACGGTGGCCGGACGGCCAAGAGCGTTGTCGGTGGTGTGGAAATCGAAAACGGCCCCTCGCAGTCAAGCTGGAGGGGCCGTCTTTGCTCGTGACGAACTGCGACTAGCTCGACCCTCCTCCCATGCGTGAAAGCTCCAGGCCCGGAAGCAGGTCTGGAGCAAGGGTAAGGAGGAGGCTCGTGGTGTTCGGCATGCTCTCCTTAGACGTACGAGATCGCAGGAACCCCTGAGCGAGTCGACAGTCGTCAGTCGTCAGTCGCCAGTGACGCCACTGGACCGAGGGCCAGGCACGCTGGTGCTCATGCCGAGCCTTTCCGCGTCACGCACCTACTGTCGACTGACGACTGTCGACTGACGACTCCCGACTCTCGACTGCACTATTGACATTGCCCAACGAGATCTTATGTTAGGCATCCCCGGCGCAGCTGGCCGCCTACCATATCGTATCGTTGTTCTCTTTCATCGCCCCGATCGTCCTCATAGAAATGGCACGCCTCTCCTCCCTCTCCCTTAGCCTGCTCCTTCTGGTCCTCGCGCTTATTAGCGTGGGCCTTATTGGCATGCCGGGAGAGCGAATGGCGACATAGCAGAACTCAACGCCCCTCCCGACTCTAAGCGGGAGGAGCGAACCTCGAGAAAGCCCGAGAGGCCCCTTCCGCCACCGGCGGAAGGGGCCTCTCCACTTTCCGATGCCACCATCTTCTCCACAACGATCGGACGCGATCAAGCGAGGCGCGGCGCGCGCCCCCCATCGCGCTCTGCTGCGCGCGACCGGGCAGATCCACGATCCCCGCGACTTCGATAAACCGTTCATCGCGGTGTGCAACTCGTATGTCGACATCGTGCCTGGACACACGCACCTGCAAGCGTTCGCGCGCGTCGTGAAGGATGCCATCCGCGCCGCTGGTGGCGTTCCCTTCGAGTTCAATACGATCGGCGTCGATGACGGCATCGCGATGGGTCACGCGGGCATGCACTTCTCCCTGCCCTCGCGCGAGCTCATCGCCGATTGTGTCGAAACCATGGTGTCCGCCCACTGCTTCGATGGGCTGATCTGCATCCCGAATTGCGACAAGATCGTGCCCGGCATGCTCATGGGCGCGGCGCGCGTGAATCTGCCCACGATCTTCGTCTCCGGCGGCCCGATGTCGGCCGGCGTCGATCGCTCGGGTCAGAAGATCGATCTGATCTCCGTCTTCGAGGGAGTCGGTCAGCACGCCGCCGGCACGATCGACGACGCGCGACTGCTCGAGCTGGAGTCGCTCGCCTGCCCCACCTGCGGCTCCTGCAGCGGCATGTTCACCGCCAACTCGATGAACTGCCTGTGCGAGGCGCTGGGCATCGCCCTCCCCGGCAATGGCACCGCGCTGGCAACGTCCGCCGAACGGACGGTGCTCGCGCAGCGGGCGGCGACGCAATTGATGCGTCTCGTCGCCTCCAACACGCGCTTTCTCGACGTGGTGACCGCCAGCGCGATCGACAATGCCATGGCGCTCGACGTCGCGATGGGTGGTTCGACCAACACCGTGTTGCATGTGCTCGCCCTCGCGCGCGAAGCTGGCATGGACTATCCCATCGAACGCATCAACGATGTAGCTGAACGCGTTCCGCACCTCGCGAAAGTCTCTCCCGCGTGGGATGGGAACAAGCAGTGGCACATTCAGGACGTGCATGCCGCTGGTGGTGTGCAAGCGATCCTCGCCGAGCTCGCGACATCGGCTCAGGATGGCAACCGCCCGCTCTTGGCGCTGGATGCTCTGACGGTGACCGGCGCGACGCTCGGCGAGAACCTCGCCGGCGCGCCGCCAGTCGATGGCGCGTGCATTCGTCGCATCGACGATCCACACGCCAAACGCGGCGCGCTCTGCATCCTCTTCGGCAATCTCGCTCCCGAAGGCGCGGTCGTGAAAGTCGGTGCTGTGGAGCAGCACCAGATGCGCTTCCGCGGGCCCGCGCGCGTATTCGAGAACGAGGAAGAGGCATTCGAGGCGGCTGCCGCGGACGAGATCTCCGCCGGCGAGGTGGTCATCGTCCGCAACGAAGGCCCGAAGGGCGGCCCCGGAATGCGCGAGATGCTGTCGCTCACCAGCTTTCTGAAGGGCGGCGAGCTGGGCCAATCAGTCGCGCTCATCACCGACGGGCGCTTCTCCGGCGGCACACGAGGTCTGTGCATCGGGCACGTATCCCCCGAAGCGGTCGAGGGGGGCACAATCGGCCTGCTGCGTGACGGCGACGTCATCGACATCGACCTCGCTGCCAGACGACTGCACGTCGAGCTGAGTGAATACGAGCTCGAGGCACGGCGCGCCACGTACGCGCCGCCGCCGCGGCGATTCACCCGTGGTTGGCTGGCGCGTTATACACGATTCGTCACGAACGCCTCGCGCGGTGCGGTGCTCGACGCGTCCGATACACCCGTCGAGGTGGCGACATGATGCGCACCGGTGCGCAGGTCATGTGCGAGGCGCTCGTCCGCGAGCGCGTGCGGGTCATCTTCGGCATTCCCGGCGGCGCCATCATGCCCTTCTATCATGCGCTGTGGGAGTACCGCGACCGCTTGCACCATGTCCTCTGCCGTCACGAGCAGGGCGCGGGTCACGCCGCCGAGGGATACGCGCGCGCGAGCGGTGAGGTGGGCGTCTGCGTCGGCACGAGCGGGCCCGGTGCCACCAATCTCGTCACACCGATCGCCGACGCATGGATGGACGGCACGCCGCTCGTCGCGATCACGGGACAGGTGTCCAGCGCGTTGCTCGGCACGGACGCGTTTCAGGAAGTGGACATCACCGGCATTACCGTGCCCATCACGAAGCACAATTATCTCGTCACGCGCGCGGAAGATCTGCCGCGTGTTTTCGCCGAGGCCTTTCACATCGCGCGGACAGGACGTCCGGGGCCGGTACACGTCGACGTCACGAAGGACGCGCAGATCGCGAGCATCGATCCGGTGTGGGACACGCCCTTCGATCTGCCGGGATACACGGCGTCGCCGCGACTCTCAGCCGACGCCGTCCGCGACGCCGTGACCTTGCTCTGCGGAGCGAAGCGGCCGCTCATTCTGGCTGGCCATGGCGTCATCCAGAGCGGCGCGAGCTGCGAGCTGTTGCTGTTCGCCGAACGGATGGGCATTCCTGTGGTCACGACCCTGCACGGCCTTGGCGCCTTTCCGCTCGATCATCCGCTCGCGCTTGGGATGCCGGGAATGCACGGTTGGGTCCACGTGAACCGCGCGATCCAGCACTGCGACGTGCTCCTCAACATCGGCAGCCGCTTCGACGACCGTGTGACGGGAAAAGCCGCGACGTTCGCGCCGCAGGCGCAGATCATTCACGTCGACGTCGATCCTGCGCAGATCGGTAAGGTCGTTCGCGCCGACGTCGCGGTGATCGGCGACGCGCGCGAGGCGCTCTGTGCGCTGTACGACGCGGTTTCGCCGGCGGGTCTCGATACGACGGAGTGGCTCGCGTGGATTGCCGCCTTGAAAGCCACACACAAGCCTCGGCAGGCGTACGTGCGCCGCGAGCGCTCGGCGCCGCTGATGCCGCACGACGTGTACGACGCATTGAATGCATCGTTCGAGCAGCGTTCGGACTGGCGCGTCGTCACCGACGTCGGACAGCATCAGATGTGGGCCGCACAGTTGCTCGAGTGGCGGCGTCCGCGATCGCACATCACGAGCGGCGGCGCGGGCACGATGGGGTTCGCTGTGCCCGCCGCACTCGGTGCGGCGATCGCCTGCCCCGACGAGACCGTGTGGGCCGTGGCCGGCGACGGTGGGTTCCAGATGACCAACCAGGAATTGGCGACGATCGCGCAGGAAGGCGTGCGCAACGTCAAGATCGCGGTGATCAACAACGGCTATCTCGGGATGGTGCGCCAGTGGCAGGAGCTGTTCGAGAATCGCCGCTACAGCGGCACGCCGCTCAGCGGTCCCGATTTCTCACGGCTCGCGGAGGCGTACGGCCTGCACGCTTTCACGGTGCGCGAAGCTGCCGACGCGAGCAGCGTGATCGAGGAAGCGTGGCGCCATCCCGGCAGTACGCTGATCGATTTCCAGGTGGAGCGCGAAGCCAATGTGTTCCCGATGGTGCCGGCGGGAAAGTCGATCGGCGAGATGATGCTGAACGGCGAAACAGCCGTGCCAAACGATACCGCGATCGCCCCGCCCGACTCCGCCCGTCGGGCGACTCCGATCAACTGCAGTTCTGCGAAATAGCCGTTTCCCTTCTCCCCAACACGTGCATATGCAGCAAACACTGTTCGTACTCCTGCGCGACAAGCCCGGCGCCCTGCATCGGACCATCTCTCTCTTTCGCCGGCGAGGCTGCAATATCGCCGCGCTGCACGTCGAGCGGTCCGAAGCAGCCGGCGTGAGCCGTATGACAGTCACGATCGACGCGCCGCCAACCGGATCGCCGCGCGTCACGAAGGAGCTCGAGCGGCTCGTCGACGTGCTGGCGGTGCGGGACCTGACGCGCTATCCGGAATCGGCTGCGCCGTTGTATGAGTCATCTCGCACCCAGGCGGATGGCATCTGCGACGAGGACGAAAGCGAGGAGGAGGGGGAGGCTGCATGACCGCCACCGTTTACTACGACCAGGACGCGTCGGTCGAACGACTCGCCAACAAGCCCATCGCCATCATCGGTTACGGCAGCCAAGGGCACGCCCACGCATTGAATCTCCGCGACAGCGGGCTGGATGTGCGTGTGGGACTGCCGGCAGAGTCGCGTAGCAGAAGGAAGGCGCTGAACGCCGGCCTCCGCGTGGTCACGCCGGCGGAAGCCGCGCGCGAAGCCCGCGTGGTGATGGTCCTCGTACCAGACACGTCACAATCGGAGTTGTTCGGCCGCGAGCTGCGCGCTGAGCTCACCCCGGGAAAGACGCTGATGTTCGCGCATGGATTCAACATCCACTTCTGCTACATCACGCCACCCGCCGGCGTGGACGTGAGCATGGTCGCGCCGAAGTCGCCCGGTCACCGCGTTCGCGAGCTGTATCAGGAGGGCGCCGGGACACCCGCGCTCGTTGCGGTCGCGCAGGACGCGTCCGGCGGAGCGCTCGAGGATGCGCTCGCCTATGCGCGCGCTATCGGGTGCACGCGCGCCGGCGTCATCGAAACGACCTTTGCCGAAGAGACGGAGACCGATCTCTTTGGCGAGCAGGCGGTGCTCTGCGGCGGTGTGTCACATCTCGTCAAGGCGGGCTTCGAGACCCTGGTCGAAGCGGGATACCAGCCAGAGCTCGCGTATTTCGAATGTCTCCACGAGCTCAAGCTCATCGTGGACCTCATGTATCAAGGCGGGCTCAATTACATGCGCTATTCGGTGAGCGACACGGCGGAGTACGGCGATTACCGGAGCGGACCACGCGTAGTGACCGACGACACCAAGCGCGCCATGCAGCAGCTGCTCGAGGAGATCCGCAACGGCTCGTTCGCCAAGGAGTGGATGAGCGAGCACCGTGGCGGCCGAAAACGCTTCGAGGCGGCGCGGCGGCGCGACAGAAATCACGAGCTCGAGCAGGTCGGGGCGCGGCTTCGCAACATGATGCCGTTCGTGCGGCCCAAGGTCGTGGACAGCGACGGCGGGATCGCCTGATGGCGCGCCGTCAGTCGCCTGTCGCCGATGTTCAGCCATCGGTCGCCAATCGCCAATCGTCCATCGATTACAACCTGCTGTTCGAACGGCACTTCGAGCCGCTGACCCGCTTCGTGGCGCGCATCGTCCACTCGCCGCAGGTCGCGGCGGACCTCGTGCAGGACGTGTTTCTCCGAGTCTGGAGCCGGCGCGCGGAGCTCGAGGTGCATGGCAATCTGCAGAGCTACCTTCGCCGTGCCGCGCGCAACCGCGCGCTCGACTGGTTGCGCCGCGAGAGCTTGCACCGCCAATGGGAGGAGGCCGCGATCCGCGACATGCGCGCGCAGGCGATCGACGCTCATGCGGCCGAGCACGACTCGACGGCGCTGCTGCTCGAGCTTGTAAGCGAGATGCTCGCAGAGATGCCGAGTCGCCGTCGCGCGGCGTGCGAGCTGCGTTGGCGGGAAGGGCTCGGTCCTACCGCCATTGCCGCGCGCCTTGGCGTGTCGGT
>CAZICQ010000073.1:10470-12589 GCA_964537775.1 uncultured Gemmatimonadaceae bacterium
CGCCGGACGCGCGAGCGCGCGACCTCGTCGCGCGCCTGACGCTCGAGGAAAAGGCCGGGACGATGATGCACGGCACGGCGCGCACCACTGGCGGCGTGGGAATCCCGGGTATGGGCGGCGCATACGATAGCGTTGCGAACCGCGCGCTCATCGACAGCGCGAAGGTCACGTCGTTGATCACGCGGCTGAACGGCGACCCGGTGTCGATCGCGGCCCAGAACAATGCGCTTCAGGAGATCGCTGAACGCACGCGGCTCGGCATCCCGCTCACGATCAGCACGGACCCGCGGCACCACTTCCAGTACGTACCTGGCGCCAGCGTGCAGACCAACCGCTTCTCCCAGTGGCCCGAGCCGCTCGGGCTCGCGGCGATCGGCGACTCGTCGCTCGTTAGGCGCTTCGGCGACATCGCGCGGCGCGAGTACCGCGCAGTCGGCATCCAGATGGCCCTCTCGCCGCAGGCGGATCTCGCCACCGAGCCGCGATGGAGCCGGATCAACGGCACGTTCGGTGAAGACGCGGCGCTCGCCGAGCGAATGGTGCGCGCGTACGTCGAGGGATTCCAGCACGGCGCCCGCGGCGTCGACAGCGCCGGAGTGGCGACCGTCGTCAAGCACTGGGTCGGTTACGGCGCGGCGCAGGAGGGCTACGACAGCCACAATTACTACGGTCGTTTTGCGAGCTTTCGATCAGTAGCCGGCGGCGGCAGCAGCCTCGAGTATCATATCCGGCCCTTTCTGGCCGCCTTCGCTGCGGGCGCCGCCGGCGTGATGCCGACGTACTCGATTCTTCAGGGCGCCACCTGGGAGGGGCGACCGATCGAGGCCGTTGGAGCGGGGTTCAATCGGCAGCTGCTCACTGAGATGCTTCGCGGCCGATACGGCTTTCGCGGAGTGATTCTCACTGACTGGGCGATCACCAACGACTGCCCGGTCCGCTGCCGCGAAGGTGCTCCGGCCGGCCAGCGGCCGTCGTTTGCCGAGGTCGGCATGCCGTGGGGCGTCGAGGACCTCTCGATGCGCGCGCGATTGGTGAAGGCCGTGCGTGCCGGCGTCAATCAGTTCGGCGGCACCGAACGGGGTGATCTGCTCGTCGACGCCGTGCGATCCGGCGAGCTCACCGAAGCGCGCCTTGACTCATCCGTCGTGCGGGTACTCGCGCTGAAGTTCGCCCTCGGCCTGTTCGAGGATCCGTATGTCGACGCGCCGGCCGCGGCGCAGCGCGTCGGGACCGAGCCGTTCCGCGCCGCCGGGCTCGACGCGCAACGCCGGGCCCTCGTGCTGCTCGAGAACAAGGCCGGCATGCTACCGCTGCGTCGCCGGTCCGGACGCGCGCCGCTGCGCGTCTATCTGCACGGCGTCGCTCCGAGCGCCGGTCGCCGCGAGGGTTGGGAGATCGTCGCCGATTCGTCGCAGGCCGACGTCGCCATCGTTCGCCTAACGGCTCCATTCGAGCGGCTGCATCCAAGCTATCCGTTCGGTGCATTTTTCCACGAGGGGAGTCTGGCCTTCCGAGACGGTGATCCCGACTACGAGCTCTTTAAGCGAGTGAGCGCGCACGTCCCGACGGTCGCGGTGGTGTACCTCGACCGTCCGGCCATTCTCGCTCCCATCAAGGAGCGTGCGCGCGCCATTGTCGCTAACTTTGGCGTGAGCGATGAGGCGCTTCTCGACGTGCTGACCGGACGCGCGCAACCGGAGGGTCGGCTGCCATTGGACTTGCCGTCATCCACGCAGGCTGTGGTGGCGCAGCGCTCGGAACTTCCGCACGACAGCCCTCATCCACTGTACCCGTTCGGCTTCGGGCTGCGGTACTGATCCTCGATTTCCTGGAGCACACGGCACAGTGCCTGCTCGCTTTTTCGCACCATGATGACGCGCTTCAGGAATCGTCGAGATGCGGGGAGGCGGGTGGCAGCCGAGCTGCGCCGGTACGCCGATCGCTCGGATGTGATCGTGCTGGCGCTCCCCCGTGGCGGTGTACCCGTTGGCTTTGAGATAGCGACGGCACTGCACGTGCCCCTCGATGTCTTCGTCGTTCGGAAGCTTGGCCTGCCGTGGCACGAAGAGCTGGCCATGGGTGCACTCGCCAGTGGTGGCGTGCGCGTGCTCGATCAGGA
>CAZICQ010000074.1:0-10229 GCA_964537775.1 uncultured Gemmatimonadaceae bacterium
AAGGTCGCCCGCCCCTGTGTCATCGATTGGAGCGTGCTCGCGTAGCCGTGTAGCTCGGACTCGGGCACGATCGCGCGTACTCTCGTGCCGATCCCGTCGACCACGTCGGTTCCAAGAATCTGACCGCGCCGTGACGACAGATCGCCGAGCACATCGCCCATGTACTCGTCGGGCGTGAGGATCTCCACGGAATCCAGCGGCTCGAGGAGCACGGGCTTGCACTTGGGCGCGACGTTCTTGAATGCGAGAATCCCCGCCATCTTGAACGAGGCTTCGTTGGAATCCACCGTGTGGAATGAGCCGTCGTACAGCTCCACCTTGAAGTCGACGACCGGGTAGCCGGCCAGGACGCCGCGTACCGACGCCTCCTGCAGTCCTTTGTCCACGGCAGGTATGTACTGCCGCGGAATCACACCGCCCACAATGCGGTCCACGAACTCGTAGCCGGCGCCGCGCTGATTGGGCATGATGCGCACCCAACAGTCGCCGAACTGGCCCCGGCCCCCCGACTGCTTCTTGTGCCGCCCCTGGCCTTCGGCTCGGCCCTTAAGCGTTTCCCGATAGGCGATCTTCGGACGCGTGAGCTGCGACTGGACGTTGTACTTCCGGCGCAGTTTCGACATCGCGATATCGAGGTGACGCTCGCCCTGCCCGGCGATGATCGTCTCGTGCGTCTCCGGGTTGTAGTGCACCTGGAAGCTCGGGTCCTCCTCGTGCAGGCGATGCAATCCAGCCTGAAGCTTCTCCTCGTCGGCACGTGCGGTCGCGTGAACCGCCATCTCGACCAGCGGCTCCGGAAAGTCGATCTGCGGAAGACGAACAGGATGCTCGCGCGTCGACAGCGTGTCATTCGTGTGCGTGTTGCGCAGCTTGGCGCAGCAGCCGATGTCGCCGGCGTGCAGCCGCGGCACCTCGATCCGCTCCTTCCCCTGCGCCACCGAGACGTGGTTAAGCTTCTCGGCCGTGTCGCGCGTGGCATTATACAGCTCATCGCCGTTCGCGACAGCGCCGGAAAAGATGCGGAAGAAGGTGACGTCGCCAACGTGCGGCTCCGACATCGTCTTGAACACGAGCGCGGTGAACGGCGCGTCGTCCTTGGCGTGGATCTCGACGGTGTGGTCCCCCTCGGCCCCCTTGAACGCGTGTACCTCCTCCATCTCGAACGCGCTCGGCATGAGCTCCACTATCGTCGACAGCACCGCCTGAACGCCGTAGTTCAACTCGCTCGAGACGCAGAAGAGGGGGAAGAGCTCCATCCGCTTCATCGCTTCCTTCATCCCGCGGATGGCCTCCTCACGCGTGATCTCGCCCCCATCCAGGTAGCGCTCGAGCAGCGTGTCATCCGTCGAGGAGATTGCCTCGATGAGCTCCTGGTAATAGCGGTCGAACTGCGGCTTCACGTCGGCGGGAATGTCCACCTCCTGGTACTCACCCGTCTTCACGCCCTTCTTGAACAGGAGCGCCTTCCTCGTGAAGAGGTTGATCACGCCGTGGAACTCGGACCCCTCGCCGATGGGGACTTCCACCGGCACCACTCGCGTCGTCAGCCGATTCTTGATCTGCTGGTAGATGCGGTCGAAGTCCGCGTGCTCCTTATCCATCATCGACACGACGAACAGCACCGGATCGCGCCGCTTCATCGCTTCGCGAAAGGTGCGCTCCGTACCCACCTCGACTCCCGCTGTCGCGCTCACGACGCAGAGTACGCCGTCGGACGCGGCGACGCCTGCCACCGACTCGCCCTGAAAATCCAGAAACCCCGGCGTATCGATCAGATTGATCTTCGTGTCCATCCACTCGGCGAACGCCACGCCGATGTTGATGGAGAATCCACGCTCGATTTCCTCCGGCGACGTGTCGGTTAACGAAGTGCCGTCTTTCACCGCGCCGTGCCGCTTGCTGCTCCCTGACACGAAGGCGAGCGCGTCGACCAGACTGGTCTTCCCGCTCGCCCCGTGACCCACCACCGCAATGTTGCGGATGTCTGAACCGCGATACTCCCGCATTCGTGGACTCCTACGGCTTCAAGTGAGTCTGCCGATTCGTGGCGCCGCGCTCAGCCACGCCCGGAGGGTCTCATCGCCGACGTCGTCCGCCATCATCGAATAGTCGATCGCGATTGCCCGTCCGGATTGCCTGCCATCGGTGATGCAAGTGAAGATCACCGCGTTCCCGGTGTTGGCGGCGCTCCAGAGGCGCCCCAATTCATCCGAGAACACCCGCTCGCCTCCGGACGGGCGATTCGTCGTACTTCGAGTGGACAGCTTCGGCATGGCGTCCCCCGCGTTCAGGAAAGCCTGTCTCGTCTCCCTGAGGGAGTCAAGGGTGAACCTGAATGCAAAGAGGGCGCGGCCATTCGCCGCGCCCTCCGCCTTGCAGTCTGACAGATCAGGTCTCGAGTTACTCTCCCTCCGTTTCGAAAGCCAGTCCATCCGCTTCTCTCAGCCGCTCCAGCACCGTTTCGAACGGGGCAAACACGGGAGCGGTGAGTCCCACCACCGGGCCGAGCGACAGCGAGAGGGCTCGCCGCGCTCCCTCTGGCCAATCAGGCATCGACAACCCTGCAATCAACCGCGAAATCAACTGCCCACAATCGGCGAGCAACCGTCCCGCAGTGGCGTGCAGGATCTCCAGTGGAATCTCGAGATCACGCGTCACGAGCTCGCCTGTGCTCGTATCCCGCCATGCGGCATCGCCGATCGCGCCGCGCTCCGGCCATACACCGAGATGACGTATGGCTTCCACCGCTTCCCGATCTCCCGTGCGATGACTCTCCACCGCGGCGGCGAGAGCCAACGCCAGCAGCTCCGCACTCGGCACTCCATACAGCGTCACGATGTCCCGGGACGGCCGCTCCGCGGAGATCAGCGGCGATGGAATCGAGTTCACGTGCGCCAGCACCGGCGAGTGATCGGGGTTCTCCTCGAGCATTACGAGGATGTCCATAACCCCCTCCTGTAAAAGAACCATCGCCCGCACCTCTTAACGAACGTTCTGCGAGCCGGGTTTCACCGGCATCCATGGAGACGTGGCGACTGATTCTCACAACCCCAGCGGCGCACGCGATGTTCCTCTGACAACTACGTGCGTAGCGATCTACGTCACATCGCCATGTCTTCGGCGACAGGTACGTCACGTATCTGTCGTCGTGCTCATCCAGCTCGCACCAGGGAAAGGGCAAAGCGCATGCCCAGGGGCAACGCGGCGGCGAGCACGATGAAGAGCACGATGCGGTCGCCCACCGGCAGGAGCGTCGCCAGGCCCACGCCGAGCACTATCGCAGCGAGCCACGATAGCGCGAATGCCACGGCAGACAAGAGAATGCCCCACCACATAGCGTGATCACCGCTCGTGTCCACGAGAACGACGAACAGCACGCCCCACAGCGTCATGATCGCGATGTGCACCACGAGGCCGACCATGGTCGGGACGAGCGCGAAGCGCCAGACGCCCTGCGCGCGGACGCCGAGCACCATCGCTGCCAGCGCATTGAAGGGACGCGCCGGCGTACCGAAGCGCAGTCCAAAGCCGACGAGTGCTCCTGTCGTCGCCGCGGCCGCGACGACGCCCGTGGTGATCCCGTGAACCACGCGGAAGCGTCGCACGTCACAAAGCAAACAGCGCGCGACGGCATGCTCAAGGGGCAAAGAGCGGTGACTGCCGCAACTTGCGGCACACCACCCGCCAGCGCCTTGCCGCCAAACGATTCACCCGTATCTTGCCAAGGGGATGCATGCTCTCGTCGACCTTGCCAGAATCCTGATCGTCGAAGACAGCCCTGACATCGTCGCGCTGCTCGAGCGGGTGCTGCGGGAGCAGGGCTACGACACCATGACCGCGGCTGACGGGGAGTCCGCGCTGGCGCGCGCGGCCACGCAGCGTCCCGACCTCGTGGTCCTCGACGTGGGACTGCCGGGCCGCAACGGGTTCGAGGTTGCCGCGGAACTGCGGCGGCGCGGGATCGCCGCACCGGTCCTCATGCTCACCGCCCGCAGCGCGGTGAGCGATCGTATCGCGGGTCTCGACGCCGGTGCCGACGACTACCTGGCCAAGCCCTTCGATCCTGACGAGTTGGTGGCGCGTGTGCGCGCACTTCTGAGGCGCGCCGCACTGCGCAGGCGCGCCACGGTGCTACGCGTCGGCGATCTCACCCTCGATCCCGTGACGCGCGAGGTCGCTCGCGCCGGCCGACCCATTGCCCTCAGTGCCCGCGAGTTCCTCCTTCTGGAGTACCTCATGCGCAACGCGGAACAAACCATCACCCGCGCCGCGATCGCGCAGCAGGTATGGACCAACAGCTCCGTCGACCCCGACGGAACGAACGTCGTCGACGTCTACGTCGCGTATCTGCGCCGGAAGCTCACCGCCGGTGGCGAGCCGCCGATGCTGCACACGGTCCGCGGGGCTGGGTATATCCTGAAGGCAGTCGGTAGTCGGTAGTCGGTGGTCGGTAGTCGGTAGTCGGTAGTCGGTAGCGACTCCGTGAAAGAGCTGAGGGCTCGGCATGCTTTAGCACATGCCGAGCCCTCACCTGTTAAACGCGGTAACTACCGACTACCGACTATCGACTGTCGACTACTGCAGCACCACTGTCCCCCCCAATCCATCCGCCACGCACCTCGGATCCGCTTGCGGATCACAGGTCAGACCGAAGCCGGAGTTGTAGCCGCTGAAATGCTTGAGCCGGCGCCACACACGACCGGTCGACAGATCGACGTGAGTCGCCACGTCTGGGTCGTTCACGGCGTCGTCCAATACCGTGAGGCCCTCGTCGGGCGTATACAGGATCGCGAAGATGCCCCAGTTCTGCTGCGCCTTCGGCAGCTGCTCCATCGCGAACACTGCCGGGCGCTCTCGCAGTGTGCTGAGCGTCACGACCTTGTTCGGATCGAAGCGGAGCTCCGGCGAGAAGACAACGCCGCGATGACCGGTGGTCACGTTGGTGTACAACGTCGCGGTCACCTGAACCGAATGACCCACGGGCACGCACGTACCTGACGGAGAATCGTCCGCGCAAACCGCGTCCGCCGGGAACTTCAGAGAGAACAGCGGCTCGCCGCCGAACTCCGAGAACGACACGGGAACCTCATCGCCCTTCGCCCGAATCGTGAACGTCGTGCTGACGGACCGCCCCTTGGAAACGCTGTAGGAGGGCGCCGACGTCAGCGCGTTGCGGGCGTCCGCGCGCGGCGCCGCCGGGACGTCACTACACGCCGCAGCACCGAGGAGCGCGAGAGCACTCGCGAGGTGGAGGAGACTGTGTCGCCGCATAAATCGCCGTCGACCCTGTCGAAGGTGTGAAGGATGCGCCGCCAGGTTGGCGGGCGCACTCCGCCTAATATCGTGTCGGTTGGATCACACGAAAGCTACGTCGCCTGCGAATGATCCGCCAGCAAGGACTGTTATGCTGTGCCGTGCGTCACCGAGCGAGCAACTCCAAGTACCGCTTAGACATCTGTGTATATCCCAACGATTCGACCCGGTCGGCGTAACGCCGGATCCATCTCTTGACGAGTACCGGCTCCGATTCGAACAGACCCGGGGCGCATGCGGCGGTCAGCCAGGCGGCCGTGTATAGATCGGAGGCGTCGGCGAGGGGCATCGCCTCCTCGAAGTGGGTCACCGCATCGGCGATATTACCGTCCAGCAACGACATACGGACGCGCAACGCCTCTACCAGCTCACGGTTCTGGAACCAGCCGGAGCGTACCCGCATCCGCGCCTCCACCTCGGCAGCTGCAGCGCGCGCCTCCTCTTGCCGCCCTGACTCCAGATAGCAGAGGGCGGACGCTGCCGTCGCTCCGATCTCGATCTCGTTGGAGCCGATTCGCTTGGCCAGCGAAATCGTCGCCTCGTACAGCTCCGCCGCCGATGCCGCGGCCCCGCTCTCTCGCTCCACGTGGGCCATGTTGTAAAGCGCGATCAGCTGCCCGTGTGTGCTCTTGATCGCCGCCCACTGTGCCAGCGCCTCGCCGAACAGCTCTCGCGCTCGATCGTAGTCGCCAAGCATCTGGGTCATCACCCCAAGATCGAGCGCGCCCGACGCCCAGACATCCGGTGCGCCCGCCGACCGCGCCAGAGCGATGCACGACGACAGCGCCTCGCGACCCTCCTCCCAGCGGCTCTCCTGCTGCGCCACGATGCCGAGGTTGTTGAGCGTTCCCGCCTGGCTGCGCACGTCACCCGTTAGGCGGAACAGCTCCAAGGCCCGGCGGTAGAGGGCGCGCACGCGCTCCGGCGACTGGTCGCGCGACGGATTCCGTTGCACCGCGCGACCGAGACGCACGAGGGCTTCCCCCAGCAGCGTCGGATCGTTCAACCCTTCCGCCATCCGAACGCACTCCTCGGCAATGCGCTGCTCCGCTTCCGGATCGCCGATACGGCTGTACGTCTGCGAGATCATCATCAGAATCGAGACTCGCTCGGCCTCGAATCCCTCGGCCTTCGCTTCCTCGTCCAGGGCGAGCAGCGCGTCGAGCGTCACGCGGGCGGGCTGCCCCAGCTCGCGGCGTGCGCGTTCGCGTATCCGGCGCATTCGCATCGCCCGGCGCTTCTCACCCTGCGCGTCCAGCCACTCGATCGCCAGATCGCAGAGCTCCTCCACCTCGTCGTAACGGCCGGCGGCTTCCGCGAGGTTGGCAAGTCGGATGCGGACCTCGGCCAGCTCGCCGGGCGTGGTCGCGTTGCGCGCTGCACCCTGCAGAAACTCCCCCGCCGCCGCGTGCGCGTTCAGCCGCTCGCACCGCAGCGCCGCCTCGAGGGCGTATCGGTATGCCGGCTCCTGCGCTCCCGCCCGGTCGTAATGAAACGCTATCTCCGCCGGGCGATGCTGCTCGCGACGGCGCATCGCAGCGGCGATGCGACCGTGGAGGAGCCGGAGCTGGTCGGGAGGCACCATTTCCACGAGCGCGTCGGTCACCTGGCTGTGTGCAAAGGTGAAACGCCCGCCCCCGCGCTCGAAGGTGCGGCTGATGATCCCGGCGCCGAGCGCCTCGGCCAACGCCAGGTGCACCGCGCCCTCGCTGCCGGCGCCCGCGGCCACGACCAATCCGATGTCGAACTCGTGTCCGATGATCGCGGCGGTGCTGAGCACCGCGAGCGTGCTCGTGGGAAAGCGGTGCAACCGTCGGGTGATCAGCGCCGAAAGCCCCGTCGGCAATCGTAGCTCGGAGACGGGACTCCACTCCCAACGTTCGCCGCTGTACCACACCGCTCCCTCTTCCGTGAGCGTCCGCAGCAGCTCGGCGATGAACAGCGGGTTGCCCTCGGTATGCCGATACAGGAACGCGAGGAACTCGCGTCCGATGTCCTGATGATGAAACGCCGCCTCGAGCCAGCGCTTCACGTCCTCGCGCGTTAGGCGCGACAAAACGATCTCACGAACGATGTCGTGGCGCGCCAGCGCATTCCGCCGTTCGGCCGCCTCGGCGAATGCGGCGTCGGTGCGCATGGACAGGCAGAGGAGGATCCGCTCGTTCTCGAGTTGCTGCACGACATAGTCGAGCGCCTCCCACGATTCCTCCTCCGCCCATTGCATCTGCTCGAGTACGATCACGAGTGGCCGCACGGCCGCCGAGAGCCGCAGGTATTCCATCAGCTCTTCGTGCAGCAGGTATTTGCTCCCCGCCCTCGTCTCGTCAGTGGTGGAATCTCCAAGCGCCGGAACGAGCTTCGGCAGCTCGCGCCAGGAACGGCTGGGCGCATCCGGCAGCCGACGCAGCATTTCCAGCGTCTGAAGCCATACGCCGTATGGTTCGCGCATCGGCCCCCGAGCCGCGCGCGCCTCGACGAACGCTCCTCCGCGGACGCGCGCTTCGGGAGCAAGCTGCCGCAGAACGCGCGCGGTGCCGGTGCCAGCCTCACCCGACACGGCGACGACCCGCGGATGAGCGGCGACCGCCTCGTCGAGCAGGCCGCGCAAGGTGCGGAGCTCTTCGAGACGGCCAGCGAACCGGTCGATGTCCAGCGGTCGATGCAGCGGCTCGTGATGCGCGAGCGGTGCCAAGGCGGCACCGTCGCGGCCGCGGCTCTTGAGACGGATGCGCGCGCCGTCGGCGGCGGCGTGCAGTTGCTGGAAGGTGCTGCCGTGTTCGGGCGCGCCGGCAACGCCAACGGAGATCGTCACCGCGCGTGGCGCTGTCACTCCGGCGAACGCGTGACCCCGCACCGCTCCGCACAACCGATGCGCTACCTGCAGCGCTTCGGCCGTCGGCGCCCGCAGGAGGATCATGATTTCATCGCCCTGAGGATCAGCGATGAGGTCCTCTTCGCGGAGATCGACGCCCACGATCTCCTGGATGCGATCGAGCACCCCCTGCGCTACGCTCTCCCCGCTGGCATCGATGATCCGCCGGAAGTGATCGACGTCCGCGATGAGCAGCGACACCGCCGACGCCGGCGTCGCGGACGCAGTCGCCCGTGACGCGGCGTCCATGAACGCGTCGTGCGAGAGGCGGCTGGGAAGGAGATGGGTGGAGGGGGGCGTCGGAATCACGGATCCTCAGGACATCGGCAGGCCAGGGGCGGCCCAGTTACCGTAGGACCGCGCACGGCGCCACGCAAGCTTGTGAAAGGCAGCACTCGCTTAACGCCTCCCGACCCGCGACGTCCGACACACAAACGCAATCACCTTCAGGACAGAGCATGCGCATTCGTCACATCGCGGTCGGCACGGCAGTCGCTTTGAGCGGCTGCATGCATCAGGGCTCGTCCTCTTCCCTGCCGCCGCTCGTCATCGTACCGCCGACGGAACCGCGGGAGCTGCTGCCGGAACAGCAGGTCCAACAAGTTCTCAACCGCCTCGCCTTCGGACCGCGTCCCGGCGACGTGGAGAAAGTACGAGCGACGGGGGTGGACCGCTGGATCGGGCTTCAGCTCGCGCCCGAGCGCGTCGACGACCGCGCGACCGACCAGCTCCTTGCCAGCTATCCGACGCTCGCGATGTCGACGCCCGACCTGGTGCAGCTGTATACGGAGGCGCAACGCGCTCAACAGGAGCGCCAGCGGCAGTTGGCGGCGCAGGGCGACAGCATGGCCCGGCGCGACGCGCGCCAGGAGGTCATGAGCGATCCGGAGCTGGCCGCGAAGATCCGTCAGGCACAGCGCACCTTCGGCGATCTGCAATCCGCCAAGGTGGCGCGGGCCGTCGCGAGCAATCGGCAGCTTCAGGAGGTCATGGTCGACTTCTGGGAGAACCATTTCAGTGTGTTCGTCGGCAAGGGGCAGACGCGCTACTTCCTGACGTCGTACGACCGCGACGTCATTCGCCCGCACGCTCTCGGGAAGTTCCGTGATCTCCTCGGCGCCGTGGCGAAGAGTCCCGCCATGCTCTTCTTCCTCGACAATTGGCAGAGCGCCGCCGACAGCCTGCATCCGACGCTGGTGGCGAACGCCGGCGCGGGTGCCAACCAGCGACGCAACCCGGCGCCCATTCCGCCGCGGATCCTGGAAACGGGGCAGCTCCCGCCGGCGATCGAGCGGCAGCTGCCGGCGGACGTTCGCGCGCAATGGCAGAACGCGCACACGCCGGAGGAGCGCGAGCGCATTATCCGGCAGGTGCAGCAGCGTTTCCAGCTGGGAGCTCGGCGCGGACCGCGAGGGCTGAACGAGAACTACGCGCGCGAGTTGATGGAGCTGCACACGTTAGGCGTCGACGGCGGATACACGCAGCACGACGTCATCGAGGTCGCGCGCGCGCTCACCGGATGGAGCATGCTGCCGCGCACGGGCGAATTCGTTTTCCGCCCCGAGTTGCACGACGCGGGCGAGAAGGTGGTGCTCGGCCACGTCCTGCCCGCGGGACGCGGCATCGAGGACGGCGAGGAGGTGCTCGACATTCTGGCGCGCAGTCCCGTCACGGCGCATTTCATCTCCAAGAAGCTCGTCATCCGCTTCGTGAGCGACTCCGCGCCGCCGCCGCTGGTGGACCGTGCCGCGGCGACGTACATGCGCACCGGCGGCGACATCCGCGAGGTCGTGCGCACGATCGTCACCAGCCCGGAGTTCTTCAGCCGCGCCGCGTACCGCGTCAAGGTGAAGACGCCATTCGAGCTCGTGGTCAGCGCGCTTCGGGCAATGAATGCCGCGCCCGATACCACGGCGCGCACGGCGCAGTTCGTCGCCGGTCTTGGTGAGCCCATTTTTGGACACATGACCCCCGAGGGCTGGCCGGAGCGCGGCGAGGCATGGATGAACACCGGCGCCATTCTCAACCGCATCAACTTCGGTCT
>CAZICQ010000074.1:10329-12326 GCA_964537775.1 uncultured Gemmatimonadaceae bacterium
GCGGCGAGGCATGGATGAACACCGGCGCCATTCTCAACCGCATCAACTTCGGTCTGGCCGTCGCTGGTGGCCGCATTCCCGGCGTCTCCCCGCAGCAGTGGCCCTATGCCGCGGAGCTGCGTGCGGCACCCCGCGAGACCCAGGTCGACGGCGTCGTGAAGACGCTGCTCGGCGGCGAAGTATCGCCGGAGACGCGGAGTGTTCTGGTATCGGGAGCCAATCCGCTTCTGACGAAGTATTCGTCCACGGCGACGGATTCCACGGTAGCACCGTCCAACGTGGATCAGGGCATGATGAATCCCTCGCAGGCGGCAGTTGGTGGCGGGCTGCGTGGAATCGCGCGTCCGGCGGTGGTGCGCGGACAGATCGAGCTGAACGGATTGTCGCAGGTGATCGGGTTGGCCTTGGGTGCGCCGGAGTTCCAGCGCCGTTGATTCGAGCAGGGGTGAGCACAATGAACCGTCGTCTCTTCATGAAGTCCGGCGCCGCGGCCATGGTCACCATGGGCCTGAGCCCGACCTTTCTCCGCCGCAGCGTGTTCGCGAGCCAGCTGCTCAAGGGAGCAGCGTCGCACGGCAACCGGCGCGGCAAGGTGTTGATCTGCATCTTCCAGCGCGGCGCGGCCGACGCGCTCAACGTCGTCGTGCCGCACGGCGAGCAGGCCTACTATAGAATGCGGCCGAACATCGCCGTGCCGCGGCCGGGGGCTGGCAACGCGGCTGGAACAGCGATCGATCTCGACGGCTTCTTCGGTCTGCATCCATCGCTGGCGCCCTTCGCGCCGCTCTGGAATCAGGGGCTGCTCGCACCCGTGCACGCCGTTGGGAGTCCGAGCAGCACGCGCTCGCACTTCGACGCGCAGGACTACATGGAGAGCGGCACGCCCGACGACAAGAGCACCCGCGACGGATGGCTCAACCGCTATCTGGCGCTCAAGGGTACGTGCGAGGAGTGCTTGATGGGGACGGCCTCGCGTAGCGCCGGGCAGGCGGCCGCGCAGCAGGGCACGAGCGCACAGCCCGAGTCACCATTTCGCGCCGTGTCGATGACCCCGCAGACGCCGCGGATTCTCGAGGGACCCGCGGCGTCGATCGCGATGAACAGCCTCGACGAGTTCACCATCCGCACGAACGGCACCGACGCCGATCGGATCGAGGCACTCTACCGTACAGGTAGCGCCGATATCGTGCATGCCGCCGGTGGCGAGATGTTCGAGGCGATGAAGATCCTCCGCGCCGCCAACCCGCAAAAGTATCAGGCGGAGCATGGCGCCGATTATCCGCGCTCGCCCTTCGGTAACCATCTGCGTCAGATCGCTCAGCTCATCAAAGCAGACGTGGGACTGGAGGTCGCGTTCGCCGACGTCGGCGGATGGGACACGCACGTCAACCAGGGCGGCGCTACGGGGCAACTCGCCGCTCGACTCGATGACTTCGCGAAGTCCATCGCGGCGCTCGTCGCCGATCTCGGCGATCGGATGAACGACGTCGTCATCATGACGATGTCGGAGTTCGGCCGCACGGCGCGCCAGAACGGCAACGGCGGCACCGACCACGGTCACGCCAGTGCGCTGTTCGTGATCGGCGGTGGCGTGCAGGGCAAGAAGGTCCACGGCAAATGGCCCGGTCTCGAGCCAGAGCAGCTCAACGAGGGACGCGACCTGGCGCTCACCACGGACTTCCGCTCCGTTTTCTCGGAGGTCGTGGCGAAGCACCTCGGCGCGGCGAAGCTCGACACGATCTTTCCCGGTTTTGCGGCCGACCAGTCGAAATGGGTGGGGCTGTTGTAGAGCGACAGCGAGCGGGCGGCGGATCAGAAACGGAAGATTCGCCGGAGCAGGCCGCCGATCCCCTTCCCCATCTGCTGCACCGCATTCGGGATGGAGTTGTCGATCGCGCCGTCGTTCGCCATCTGCGGCGCCGTATGCACGTTGCAGTACTCCGTCGGCTCGCTTCCCGGCTTGAAGTACTCGCGCACCCGCGTGGGACAATATTCCG
>CAZICQ010000075.1:0-11904 GCA_964537775.1 uncultured Gemmatimonadaceae bacterium
TCATGCCGAGCCCTTCCTATCAACGCTCCTACTATCGACTACCGACTACCGACTACCGACTCCCTTGTACCGACTACCGACTCGCTTCTACCGACTACCGACTGCAGTTGTAACTTCCTACCCATGCCTGCCAACGACCTCGATCTCCTCTGCATCAACACCATCCGCGCGCTCGCGATGGATGCGGTGCAGAAGGCGGAGTCCGGACACCCCGGCACTCCCATGGCGCTCGCGCCACTCGGTTATCGCCTGTTCACGAAGCACATGCGCATCGACCCGAGCGATCCGCATTGGTTCGACCGCGATCGCTTCGTGCTCTCGTGCGGCCACGCGTCGATGCTGCTGTACTCCTGCCTGTATCTCAGCGGCTACGATCTCGGGATCGAGGACCTGAAGCAGTTCCGGCAGTGGGGGAGCCGCACGCCCGGGCATCCCGAGTACGGACACGCACCCGGCGTGGAGACGACCACCGGCCCACTTGGCCAGGGGATCGCCAACGCGGTCGGCTTTGCCGCCGCCGCGGCGCACCTCGAGGCGGTCTTCAACAAGCCTGGGCACGCCATCGTCGACCACTACACGTATTTCATCTGCAGCGACGGCGATCTCATGGAAGGGATCTCCCACGAGGCGTCGTCGTTCGCCGGCCACTTCGCGTTCGGGAAGCTGATCGGCTTCTACGACAACAATCACATCACGATCGACGGCAGGACCGACCTCACGTACTCCGACGATGCTGCCAAACGATTCGACGCGTACGGGTGGCACGTGCTGCACATCACCGACGTCAACGATCTCGATCAGATCGACCGTGCGGTCGAGCAGGCGAAGGCCGAGACGGCGCGGCCAACGATGGTCGTGACCGATACGCACATCGCCTTCGGCAGCCCGCACAAGCAGGACAGCGAGAAGGCGCACGGCGAGCCGTTAGGCAAGGACGAGGTGATCCTGACGAAGAAGAACCTCGGCTACCCGAGCCTCGAGCCGTTCTATGTACCCCCGCAGGCGCTCGCCGAATGGCGGAAGGTGAAGGAACGCGGAGCGAAAGCGCACGCGGAATGGAACAGCCGGTGGGACGCGTACGCCAAGGCATATCCCGGCGACGCGAGCGAGCTGCAGCGCCGGCTGCGCCGCGAACTGAAGCCGGGCTGGGAATCGAAGATTCCGACGTTCACGAAAGAGAACGGCACCGTTGCCAGCCGCGCCGCGTCCAACACCGTGCTGAACGCCATCCTGGCGGACGTGCCGGAGCTGCTCGGCGGCTCAGCCGACCTCACGCCGTCCAATGGCACGGCGCTGAAGGGGGCGAAGAACTTCGAGCCGGGGACGTACGACGGGCGCTATGTCCATTTCGGTATCCGCGAGCATGGGATGGCCGGGATCATGAACGGCATGGTCCTCCACGGCGGCGTACGTCCCTTTGGCGGCACCTTCCTGATTTTCTCGGACTACATGCGGCCGTCGGTACGGCTCTCGTGTCTGATGCGGCAGCCCGTGATCTACATCTACACGCACGACTCGATCGGACTCGGCGAGGACGGACCCACACACCAGCCGATCGAGCAGCTCGCGGCACTCCGTGCGATCCCGGACATCACGCTCATTCGCCCAGCCGATGCGACCGAGACCGCCGAGGCGTGGAAGGTGGCGCTCACCCACCGCGGCGGTCCCGTGTGCCTCGTGCTCACCCGGCAGAAGCTCGGATTCATCGACCGCACGCAATACGCGCCGGCGTCCGGTCTCGAGAAGGGGGCGTACGTCCTTGCCGACCCGCCCGCGCCGGAGGGCAAGCCCCGCGCGCTGCTGATGTCCAGCGGCTCCGAGGTCGCGCTCATCGTCGAGGCGCACAAGCGACTGGCCGCGCAAGGTATTCCCACGCGTGTCGTGAGCATGCCCAGCCACGAGCTGTTCGAGCGGCAGGACGCCGACTACCGCGACAGCGTGCTCCTGCCCGACGTCCCACGCCTCTCGATCGAGGCGGCATCCCCTGTCTCGTGGTACCGGTGGGTCGGTCTCGACGGCATCGTGATGGGCCTGGAGCGCTTCGGCGCGTCCGCGCCGTACGAGAAGATTTACGAGGAGCTGGGGCTGACGGTGGATGCGATCGTCGCGAATGTCGAGAAGCTGGTGGCGGAAGAGCAGTCGGTAGTCGGTAGACGAGAGTCGGTAGTCGGTAGTCGATAGAACTGCAGTCGAGAGTCGATAGTCGGTAGTCGATAGTAGCAGCGTCAAACAGGAAGGGCTCGGCATGAATGACCCGCACGCCAAGCCCTCACGTCCAACGGCGTTACTATCGACTACCGTCTACCGACTACCGACTTTTTCTTGTCGATCGTCTCCCTCGTGGCAACCAGCCGCCCACTCACCATCCCCGGCGGCGCCAGGCGCGCTGTGGCTTTCGCTACCGCCGTTTCAGTGAATATCACCTTGGATCCCGTGCCGGTGAGCACGGCGGCGATGGTGTCGGTCTCGGGTACCGGACTGAGGATGTACCCGATCTGCGACTGGCCGCTGCTATCCGTGTAGGCAGTGAAGGACGGGCCATTGGGCGGATAGGTGCGCACCCAGGTCACCTGCGCGCCGGTCACGGCGTTGCCGTAGGCGTCGTGGGCTGCCACGACGAGCGGTTGCTTCAGCGTATCGCCGACAAACCCTGTCTGCCCACTCCCCGAGACGTATCCGAGCATCGCTGCCGGGCCGGCGACGGCGACCTCGGTCACCGTCACGGAGAGCACGCCTAACGATGCCTTGTAGCTGTAGGCGCCCACCGACGTGCCGAGGATCATCGTCGACGACACGACCCCGCCGGTATCGGTGCTCGCGGACGCGGGATTGACCGACGCGCCGGTGGTGAGGGCATTGAAAGAGACCACCACCCCCGGCACACCGTTGCCCTTCGTGTCCACGACCTTCACCGTGAGCGCCGTGGCGAGCGGTCCGCCGGCGGCGCTGCTCTGGCCGCCGCCCGCGAGCAGCTGCATCGTGCTTGGGCCGCCGCGGAGCGCCGTCGCCGTGAACAGCACCTGCGCGCTGGTGCCGGCGAGCGCCGCGCGTATGCTGTCGGTACCGGGGTGTGAGCCGAGCGTATAGGTGATCTGTGCGTTCCCCTGGCCGTCCGTGGTGGAGCTGTCCGCGCCCACCATTCCGTTGCCCGACAGCCGCGTCCAGGAGACGCGCGCGCCCGGGGCTGGAGCGCCGAATTGGTCGGAGGCGTGCACGACGAACGGCTGCGCGAGGGCGCGGCCGACCGTGTCGCTCTGCGCGTTTCCGGATACGACCGCGAGTGCCGCCGGCGCCGCGGTGGCGGTCGCCGTTATGCTCACCGGTTGCAGGCCGGCAGCCGAGGCGCTGAAGCTCTGCCTCCCACTGGCATTCGCAAGCGTGATCCGGGCGGAGGCGCGCCCGGATGCGTCGGTCGCGACATCCGCCGGTAACACGCTGGCGCCGGCCGGCGCGCTGAAATGCACCGGTACGTTCGCGACCGGTCCATCGCTCGCATCGATCTCCACCGTGAATGGCGCCGACAACGTCGTCCCCGCGCCGGAGCTCTGCGCGTCCCCGGTAATCAGTGCCAAACGAGTCGGTACCGGCAGTAGCGTCACGTGCGTCGAGTCCTGAACGCCGGTCGGCGTTGAGGCGCGTACGACGACGACGCCCCGCCGGCCGTTCGCCGTCAGGTGTCCGGTGCCGCTGATCGCGGCGAGCGTCGCGTCGCTCACCGACCACTGTACGGGAACGCTGGTGGCAGCGCCGGCGGAATCCGCAGCGCTCACCCGAAAGTCCCATGCGGCCGTCGCCGCGGCGGTCGTGTCGCGCGGCGCGATCGAGATCTTGGCCGTGCCCGCGCCGGGCCCGACATAGCGCAGCTGCACCGGTATGCCCGACGTGGCGCTGCCGCCGGCGCGTGCATCCACGTCCTGGCTACCGGCGAAGAACACGGTGCTGCCGCTCAGCAGCTCGACGTGCGCCGTGAGGTGCTCCTCCTGTCCAAGGAGGTTCACCGTGAGGACCAGCGCCACCGAATCGGCGCCGTTGAGCGCCGCGGTGGTGTCCACGATCGCCGTGCTACCCCGCAGCAGGACGACATGCACGCTGCCCACCTGCCCCAGCGCGGCGTTTGGCATGCCCGGCGCGAGCTGTGGGGCGAGCGCGAGTTGGAACCGACTCCTGACGTTGACGGCGGAATCGCTGCACGCCGCGAGCAGGAGCGCGGCAGCCAGCACGGCGGCAAATGGGCGCCAGAAACGGGCGCAGAACGGAGTGGAGCGCATCAGGGAGCGTCCCCCGGTGGCGGTTAGGCCTCATGTTTTCATCCGAGGAGACGGAAATTCAATGCGGTGGGTCACAATCCGCGGTCGGGAGTCGGTAGTCGGTAGTTAACGCCCGTTGGAGCTGAGGCCTGGGCATGCGGGTCACCCATGCCGAGCCTTTCCTCGTCACGTCCCTACTATCGACTACCGACTCCCGACTCCCAACTAGCTTTTAGTATCCAATCGGCTACTATCCATTTGGCTACTAACTGCGGACTTCGGACACTGACCAACTGCGCACCAAGAGCTGCGGACTTCGCACTCGGACCAACTGCGCACTGCGTACTTCGGACGTACTGCGGACTGCGAACTCGGATTTCATGGACGGTTGTCGGAATCGCATTTGCGCCGTCAGCGCTCGTAGGGCGTCAGCGCCGTTCGGGCGTCAGCGCCGTTAAACCTCATCGACATGCAATTCCGCCAAAATCCGTTCCGCATTCACGGCGCCGTCACCGGGCCATTTTTCACCGACCGCGCCGACGAGGTGCGCACGATCGTTCGCACCCTGACCGAACCGGGCGCGAAACTGCTCGTGATCGGCGAGCGGCGGATGGGGAAGACGTCGACGCTCCTCGCCGCCATGGAGCGCGCGCGGCGCGCGGGTGGGCGGGCCATTCTGGTCGATCTGTCCACCGCGACGACCATGTCCGACGTCGCCACGCGGCTGCTCGACGCGGCCACGCGCGGTCTTGGCAAGACATGGAAGGATCTGGCGGCGGTGTTCGCGCGACACGTCAAGGCGGCGCTGTCGGTCCGTGCGGATCCGGTGAGTGGATTGCTCGTCCCCACCTTGCAGGTGGAGGCGCGGCGCGCCGACCCGGCCGAGCAGCAGCGTACCGTGGGTCAGCTGCTCGACGCCTTGGAGGCGATAGCCGCGGATCGGGCGACCACCATCGGGATCGTGCTCGACGAGGTCCAGGAGCTTCACGCGTTAGGCGGCGAGCAGGCCGAGTGGCATCTGCGCGGCGTGATCCAGCACCACCAGCATCTCTCGTACGTGCTCGCCGGCTCGCGGCCGTCGACGCTGCGGGAGATGATCGGTCCCGGCCGCGCCTTCTATGGCATGCTCGACACGCTCGCCTTCGGGGCGATCGAGGGCGATCACCTCGCCCGGTGGATCGACGGCCGATTGCGGGCCGGAAAGGTGGGCGGCCACGGTGTCGGCGCCGCCTGCGTTGCGCTGGCCGGCCCCCGCACGCGGGACGTCGTGCAGCTTGCCCGCAACGTCTACGATCAGACGTCGGGCCTGTCGAAGAAGACCGCCGGCCGCGCCGACGTGGAGGGGGCGTTCGGGTCGCTCATCGACGACATGGACGATGCGCTGCGCGCGCAGTGGGACGATGCGTCGGCGATCCAGCGCGACGTGCTGCGCGCCATCGCTGCATCGCGCACGGGCCTCACGACCGCGACGACGCGCCGAGACTTCGGGCTGCCCGTGAGCGGGTCGATCGCCAAAGCCGTGTCGGCGCTCATCGACGAGCGGCGCATCGTCAAGTCCGACAGCGCACCGAGCGGTTATGTCTTCGACAATCCGTATTTTCGCGGCTGGGTAATCCGGCAGGCGCTCCCCGATCTCGGCATCCGCATTCCCGAGTTCACCACCCCGGAGGAGCTGCGGCAAGGGTTCGGCAGGTCGTGAATGCCAGGGAAAGACAGACTGCTGATCGCTTATTACCCAGGAATAGCGCTCCATTTTAGTTCCGTTTAGTCTTTAAACGGTACTACACGAGGCGCTTAGTTCCGTTTAGCCAAAGGCCGAATGCCTGGGCAATATGCTACTCGAATCTGGAAATACGACCCGACCGTCGATGCCCCTGCGGCCTACCGGCGCGCCTGCAAGTACGACGCGTTCGTGCCAGATGAGCTGTCGGCCATTGCTCTGCGGTTGGACGCCGAGCTCACGGGCCTTGTTTCGGAAGCGGAGCACTCGATCCGCCAGCTCAACGAGGAAGTCGTCGTCTCCCTCGGACCGCTGGCCCGCCTTCTGTTGCGCACCGAGTCGATCGCCTCATCGAAGATCGAGGGAGTGCAACTCGGGGCTCGCGAGCTGGCGCGCGCCGAGGCGAAAGCGGAGTCGGGAATTACGCCCGGGCCAACTGCGCTCGAGCTGCTCTCGAATATCGACGCGATGGTGCTGGCGGTCGAACACGCCGCCGAGGTCGATCCCTTTGGGATTCCTCAGATTGTTTCAATCCACCAGCGCCTCCTCGAGCGATCGGCGCCGAAGCGAATCGCGGGACGTATCCGTACCGAACAGAATTGGATCGGCGGCAACGACTACAATCCCTGCGGCGCTGACTTTGTACCGCCCCCGCCGGAGGATGTCCATCGGCTCCTCGAGGACCTCTGCAGCGCGATAAATGACCGCACGCTATCGCCGCTGATTCAGGCGGCGCTCGTTCACGCGCAGTTCGAGACGATCCACCCGTTCCACGACGGCAACGGCCGCACCGGCCGCGCGCTCGTGCACGTGGTCCTGCGGCGTCGAGGAGTCGCGCCGCGCTTCGTTCCGCCAATCAGTGTCGTTCTCGGTCGGGCGCGCAGTCGCTACATCGCCGGTCTGATGACTTTCCGAGCAGATGGCGTTGACGACTGGCTTCGGTACTTCGCTGCCGCGACGGTCACTGCCGCGCGCTTGGCTCGCGCATACGTCGAAATGGTGCGCGATCTCCAGGAGCGATGGCGAGAGCAGCTCCGTACTGCTGAGAGAGTCCCGCGCGCCGATGCCACCGCGTGGGCACTCATCGACCTGCTGCCCGGCCATCCGATGATCTCGGCGCCAATTGCTGCGGCCCTGACCCACCGCGCAAAGAGCCGTATCTACGAAGCGATCGAGCAGCTCGTAAAGGTCGGTGTGCTCCTCCCGTTGTCCTCAGGGAGTCGGAACAGGTGGTGGGAAGCCGCGGGACTGCTGGATCTCGTCGCGCAACTCGAGGCCGGAGCTCTCCCGCGAACCCTGCCGCGGGACGTGACTGCGCTCTGACGGGCGTCGTCTTACGTTTATCCCCTGACGTCACCCGGCAGCGCACTCTCGATGTCTTCGTCGCTGTACGCGAGCTATTTCCTGCAGGCGCTCGGCGCCCTGCTCACCGCCGTCATCTTCGGTAGCGTTTACAAGAGCTATCGGCGGAGCTTCCTGCGCCTCTGGGCGCGAAGCTGGGCCGCGCTGTGCGTGATGCTCATCGGTGCCGCCCTGAGCCTCTGGCTCATGATCGCGCACGTTCCTGCGACGGACCTTTCCCGCGTCCTGCTGTCGCTCGTCACCGGCTGCGCTGCTTACGTTCAAATCGCCTACCTGCTGCTCGGCGCGGCGGACGTCACCCGCGAAGGCTCGGCCACGCCGCTGATGCAGCGGAGAGCCGTCGTGGCGGCGCTCCTCGCCGGCGTCGTCGCGAGCCTGCTCTTCTCCTGGGTAGTCGGCGCGAGCCCGGCGCGCTTTTTCGTGCGCGTGGGCGTGCGTGGCTTCGTCACCGGTGTCGCCTGCATCGCGGCGGCGATCGTCGTTTGGCGCGCCGCCGGGTTGCGGCGGGTCGGCCGGAGCATGGTGGCGGCAGGCCTGTTCCTCTACGGCGCCGATCAACTGAACATGATCTGGCTCAGCCTTCCGAGCGCCAACCCGACATTCCGTGCGACCGTCGCGCTCTACCTGAGCTTCGGCGATTTCACGATGACGATGACCGTTGCGCTGGGCGTCGTGATCTGGCTGCTCGAGGAGGCACAGCGCGCCGCGGAGCATTTCGCGATGCAGATCGAGGAGCTGGCATACCGGGATCCACTGACCGGCCTCCCGAACCGCCACCTCTTCCTCGACCGGCTCAACGTCGCGATCCCGCATGCCCGGCGCGAGCAGCACAAGCTGGCGCTGTTCTTCCTCGACATCGACCGTTTCAAGGTGATCAACGACTCGCTCGGTCACGTCATGGGCGACAAGGTACTCGTGACGATCGGGCAGCGCATCGCCAATACGCTGCGCGTCAACGATACCGTCGCTCGGATGGGCGGCGACGAGTTCACGATCATCGCGCCGGTCGTGCACGGGGTCGACGACGCCGTGCACGTGGCGATGAAGATTCGCGAAGCGATCCGCCACCCGATCCGCATCGATGGTCGTGAGCTGTTCGTCTCGGCCAGCGTGGGCGTGAGCGTCTATCCCGACGACGGCGAGAGTAGTGAAACGTTGCTGAAGAACGCCGATACGGCGATGTACCGCGCCAAGTCGCAGGGCGCGGATGCGTTTCAGCTCTACACGCCGGAGATGAACGCGCAGGCCGTCGAGCAGCTCGCGCTCGAGAATGCGTTGCGGCGCGCACTGCCGCGCGGCGAGTTCGAGCTGTTTTACCAGCCGATCGTCGACATGTCGACGAATGAAATCATGTGCGTCGAGGCGATGCTGCGCTGGCGGCATCCGGAGCTCGGCGTGATGCGCCCGCAGCAGTTCCTCGGGCTCGCCGAGAGCACCGGCATGATCGTTTCCATCGGAGAGTGGGCGATGGGCGAGGCGTGTCGCCAGCTGGCCGTGTGGCGCCGAAAGCTCCCGCGCTTGCAGGTGGCGGTGAATCTGTCGGCGCGGCAGCTCCGGCAACCCGAGCTGGTCGAGCAGATCGGCCGCGTGCTGGCGGAGCACCGTCTGCCGCACGATGCCCTGTCCATCGAGGTACCGGAGTCGAGCGCCGCGCGCGCCGACGAGCAGATCGTTGGGACGCTGCGAGCGCTTCGCGAGCGCGGCGTGCGCGTGGCGATCGACGACTTCGGCACCGGCTACTCCTCCTTGGGTAAGCTCCGGGGTTTTCCGGTGGATGCGCTCAAGATCGACACGCGGTTCGTACGGGACCTCATGACCGACTCCGCCGACGCCGGTATCGCCAGCGCCGTGATCGGGTTGGCCAAGGCGATGCGGCTGTCGGTGATCGCGGAAGGTGTGGAGAACCCGACCCAGCTCGAGTTCCTGCGGCAGCAGCAGTGTGAGATGTGGCAGGGATACCTGTGCTGTCCTCCGGCGGAGGCTGGAGAGGTGGCGCCGGTGCTCGGGCGAAGGCTGGGGAGCGGCTCTTATCGCGTCGTGAATCCGAGTACCGCCCGCGATATCGTCCGCAGTTGAGTCGCGGCGGTTGCGGCTCGCCGTCCATGCTGGCGATCTTCGGGTCCACACAAACGGACTCCGAATGCGACGCGCGCTTCATGCAGTCACCTGTCTCTGTTTTCTCACGCCGGCAGCGCTGGCCGCACAGCAGTTGCGGCATTCCTGGATCGAGCTCGGTGGCGGTGCCGGACTCGCCGGCTATTCGGGTCAGACCTACACCTTTCCGAGCGGCAAGTCGGCCGGGCTCACGGCCGATGGCGGCGTCTTTCAGCCGCTCTCTTCGCGGCTCGCGATCGGCGTGGAAGGGGATTACTGGCGCCGTCGCGTTGTCGACGCGCTTTTCGCGAGCGCGGTTGCGCGCGGCTATCCGACACCGGCGCCCTTCTACATCATGGCGGGCCTGGGCTGGGGATCGGGCGCCTTCGGCGGGGCGCGCACGAGCCGTCCTGCCCTGAAATTCGGCGCCGGTTACGATCTACCCGTCGCCAACAGCGTCGGCTTTTCGCTGTTCGCGAGGTGGATGAACACCGTCGGTGGAGGAACCAGCAACACGAACGTCGACGTGAACAACGTCGAGCTGGCGCTCGCCGGATTGGCGATCAGCTGGCGCTAGACAGCGGCGATTCGCGCCTCGAGCCGGCGCGGGCCGTGACTTCAGCTGGCGGAGGGCTCGACGCCTGTGGCCATCTCGCCGCTGTGTCGAACGCGCCGATTATGATCGTCCCGCTCCAACCGCGCGTGTGCCACGCGCTGCTTGGCGGCCACAGGATCGAGGCGGGATTCGGGCGACGGCGGCAGCGGTACGCCAAACGACGGAGTCGGCGTGCCGATCGTATCCTGGGGCGCGAAATCCGGCACGATGCTGCGAAGCATCTCACGGAGACATTGTTCGTCGGCGCCGCTCTGCGCGCCGTCGATGAGTGCGGAAATGAGCTCGGTACCGTGATTCTCGAGACTGCGACGGCGTGCTCGTAAAACCTTGGGATGCTCGGTGGGCGCGGCCACCTCGTCGCTGAAGAACATTTCCTCGTACAGCTTTTCGCCCGGCCGTACTCCACTGAACTGGATCTCGATGTCGCGCCCTTCCTCGAGTCCGGACAATCGAATGAGGTCACGCGCGAGGTCGACCACGCGAACCGCATCGCCCATATCGAGCATGAACAGCTCGCCGCCGCGGCCGAGTGCACCGGCCTGCAACACCAGCTGCACGGCCTCCGGAATCGTCATGAAGTAGCGGCGCATCTCGGGATGCGTCACCGTCACCGGCCCGCCGGATTTTATCTGGCGTACGAAGGTGGGGACGACGCTGCCGCGGCTTCCGAGCACGTTGCCGAAGCGCACGGCGACGAAGTTCTTGTGATGCGCGATCGCCGTCTGCTGCACGATGTGCTCGGCGACACGCTTCGTCGCGCCCATGACATTGGTGGGACGCACGGCTTTGTCGGTAGAGATGAACACGAAGTGCTCGGCGCCAAACGCGAGGCTCGCCTCGACGATGTTCTTCGTGCCGATCACGTTGTTCGTGACCGCCTCGATGACGTTTTCCTCCATGAGCGGCACGTGCTTGTGCGCGGCCGCATGAAACACGCTGAAGGGACGATGTTGCTCGAAGATGCCGTTCAGACGGCGGCGATCGCGGATGTCGGCAATCACCGGCACCATCTGAAGATGCGGATGGCGCGCCCGGAGCTCGTGGAGCACCTCGAAGATCGGATTCTCGCCGTGGCCGAGGAGCACCAGCTTCGCGGGCGCGAGTTGCGCGATTTGTCGGCAGAGCTCCGAGCCGATGGAGCCGCCGGCGCCCGTGACCAGTACCGTTCGTTCGGACGCGAGCATCTTCACGCCTGCCAGATCCGTTTTGATTGGCTCCCTACGGAGCAGGTCCTGGATCTCGACCTCGCGTAGCGCGCTGACCGACACGCGGCCGGCGATGATCTCGGAGAGCGCCGGCACCGCGCGGGTTTCGATGCCGGCGTCGAGCGCAGCCTGGACGAGCGGGCGCACGACCGTGCCCGGCGCGGTCGGCATCGCCACGACGAGGAGATCGATGCTGTGCCGATCGATGATCTCTGCCGTCCGGCTGAGCGGCCCAAGCACGGGCAGGTCCGACAGTCGCAGACCGTGCTTGGTGGGATCATCATCGACGAATCCGACCGGGCAGAGGTTGAGGTGCGGATTATTTCGGAGCTCACGCACGAGCATGTGACCGGCCGCACCGGCGCCGGCGACGAGCACGCGCTGACCGGAGCGCGTCAGCGTACGTCTTCCCGCTTGCGTCCCGCTCACGCGAATGAGCAACCGCGACGCGGATGCGATGGAGATCGTGAGGAGCGCGTTCGAGAAGAGGACGGAGAGCGGAACACGCGCCGGCGTGACGAGGAACTTCGGTAAGATGATCGCCCCGAGAACGAACGAAAGCGCCGACGCCGTCGCGCCCGCGGTGACGATGCGCTCCATCTCACTGATGCTCGCGTAGCGCCACAACCTGCTGTACAGGCCAAACGCGGCGAAGGTCGC
>CAZICQ010000076.1:0-10929 GCA_964537775.1 uncultured Gemmatimonadaceae bacterium
GCGTGTCAGCTGCTCGCGAGCACGTCTTGCAGCAGCTTCGTCAACCCGAGCTGCAACGTATCGGCGTCCGACACAGGCAGGGCGCGCCAGCCGTGTGCCGCCGACTCTTGGATCTCTGCACCGGACGCGTACCGCTCACGCGCATGGGCGCCGTGGCCACCCACGTCGTCGCTGGCGAAGAGGACCAGAAGCACGCCATAGCGCATAGCGACCTCCGCGAAGCGCGCTGATTGGGCGGCCTCGTGTCCGATGTCGACGAGCGCCACGTGCGGACGCACGCGCTCCAGCGCGTCCGTCCCCAGCTCTTGCGTCCGACCGGGGAAGACGATGAAACCGACGTGGCGCGCGCACTGGCCCATGTGGACAGCAATGCCGGCGCTCGACGCGAGAAGAAGCAACTTCGGAGAGTCGTTCATACCCTACCAACGTCGGTAGAGGTGAGGAGACGTGAGTGAGAAACAAAAACGCACCAACGGCATGGACGCGGTCGATTCGGGAATGCCCCGAAGCGCCCGAGTCGCCACTGGTGCGAATCGGCGGGTGGCAGTCTGTGCCACTGTCGCAGCTTCGGTAACCGGACGATCTCTCGGAAGACCGGGAGATTCCTGGCTTTGCGGCCCCGCCTCACGACGGGTGTGCCATTTGTCGACCTGCGCCTACGCAATATAGACGGCCCGGGGAGAATCACGGTCACGCAATGTCGCGGAAGGACCTGTGACGTGCATCACCGCGCCTAACGGTCCGCACTCCTCAGCCGCGGCGCGACGCGCACCGCGGTGCCATAGCAGAGTACTTCGGATACGCCTGCCATGATCTCGGTCGCGTCGTACCGCACTGCGATCAGTGCGTTGGCTCCGAGCGACTGCGCGTGTGCGACCATTCGCTCGTACGCTTCCTGGCGCGTGCGCTCGCATAGGTCGGTGAGCAAGGTGATGTTGCCGCCGAGCACCGCCTGTAACGTCGCGCCGAAGGTGCCGAAAATGGACCGCGAGCGCACAACGATGCCGCGCACAACACCGAAGGTCTGGACGACGTCGAAGCCTTCGAGCTCGGTCGCCGTGGTGGCCGTAAAGTCGGGGAGGGGTTGAAGAGGCATGCGAGAGCTCGTGGGAGAGGGGTGGACGCCGTGGCGTCGGCCAGTTGCCGTGTTGCCATTCACTTTCACATCGGCTGGCGCGCTTTTTCCGTGAGATGCGAGGCACGGGTGCGATCCAGCACCCATCAGTACGGAGAGACCCGTGCGACGGTTCCGCGATGAAGCGGGAGTCGAGTGGCAAGTGCTGTTGACGGAGCGCTCCGCCAGCTCGAGCGCTCGCAATCATCATCTACCTGAGGCGTTCCGCGACGGCTGGCTGGTGTTCGAGTCGGTGCTGGAGAAGCGCCGGCTGGCCCCGGTGCCGCCGAGCTGGGAATCGGCAACCGACGCCGAGCTGGCGGCCATGTGCGCGCAAGCAGTGCCACAGACGCCACGCCGCGGTCGACGTGCGATCGATCACGTAGACGACGCGACCCTCCGGCGCGCCGAAGTAGCGCGGGAGATTGCGCCGGCCGCTGAGGGCCATTCAGGCGAGCAGCTTCAGCCCGAGTTGCGGCGGGTCCAGGAGCGCCTCGAGGAGACGCTCGCGCAGGTCTGCGACGGGCGACCCGCGGACCAGGTTGACACCGGCGAGTTGATTCGGATCGAGGAGACGCTCGCGCTCGCCGCGGACACCGCGAAGAAAGCGGTGTCGCTGCGGCGCCGGCTGCGGGCGGATCGTGAGGAAGGCGTCGAACCGAACGATGCCACAAATGAGCAGCGCCCGGACGCCTGAGGGATAGCCGGAGCGCCGCTGCCGATTCTGCTGCGCACCATGGCGTCGAGTGGTCGTCGACGGCTCCTGCTGTAGCGAGAGTCGACTCTGCAGGTCTGGTGACCGGCGTCACGCAAGGTTCCGCGATCATCCTCGCGACGCGCTTCCTGGCGCCTCGGCCCGCAGGCCTGCAGACGATCAGCATTCGTTGGCCGACGGACTCGGTCCAGAGTGGTCTCCGCGTCTTCCCAAACGGCGGTTACGTGATCTGGTTACGGGCGGTTCTCGCAGACAGCACGCATGCGGATTCCCCGAACCGTGTCGCTGTCCGCGTCGCCAACCGCTGACCGGGCTGCTGAACCAGCGGGGAGTCGAGGCGTACCATCTTCATGGACTGAGACGCGTTGCCGGGTTGCCGGCGAATCCGTCTTGGAACAGAAACACTGCTCTCGACCAGCGCCGACTACCCGTGCCTGTCTCGCCGAAATCGACGGACGATCTTGCCGCGACTCTGCTGATACGCAGCGGCAGCTCACCTTCCGGATTGTCTGGGGAGACGGGCGAGCTCGAAACTCCCGAGGCACGGCTGCTTCTCGAGGATCTGCGGACGGCGCTCGCCCCACGATTTACGATTGCGCGTCCGCTGGGCGTTGGTGGCATGGGTGCGGTGTACCTTGGCGCCGATCCCCTCCTCCGCCGCTCGGTCGCGGTGAAAGTGCTGCTTCCGAGCATGGCCGCGGAAGAATCAGCGCGTGCTCGCTTCCTGCGCGAAGCGGAGCTCGTCGCTGCGGTGGCGCACCCCAACGTTGTAGCAATCTACGACGTCGGCGTGCTGCCGGTGTCCGGTGCGCCCTATTTCGTGATGCAGTTCGTAGACGGCGTGGACCTGGCCGCGCTCCTGGAGGAAGCTCGCGTGACGCCGGAGCTCCAGGCACGGCGTGTCATCGGCGAAGTCGCATCGGCACTCGCCGCCGCGCACGCGCGCGGCTTGGTACATCGAGACATCAAGCCACATAACGTCTTGATCGAACGCGATAGTGGCCGCGCGGTGGTCGTGGATTTCGGCATCGGCGCGGTGATCGCCCGCCGCGGAAGCGACGGACCGGGCGGAGCTCGCGCCGACGGGGCCGACCGCAGCGACATCTATCTCGGCACGCCCACGTACACGAGCCCTGAACAGGCAGCCGGCGGAAGCATCACCGGAAAGAGCGATGTGTATAGCCTCGGCGTCATGGCGTTCGAGCTCCTGACCGGTGCCCCGCCATTCACCGCCAAGACGGTGAGCGCCATGCTGCACGCTCATCTGGAGCAAGCACCGCCGCACGTCGCGACGCAGCGTCCGGATCTTTCCCCCGCGTTCGCCTCGATCGTTGATCGGTGCCTCGCCAAAGAGCCGGAGGCACGTCCGTCGGCCGCGGAAGTCGCTCGGGCTCTCATACCAGAAGGTGCCGCGCAGCGCGCACTCGAGTGGCCGCCACCGGGCCTCGACGTGCTTGCGCGTAGGGGTCGCCTGGTCCTGCGCGCGTTGTCTCTTGCCGCCATGTCCGCGGCGATCTTCCTCGGCATCCTAGCCGTTCAACCGACGACGGACAGCGGTCGTTGGGACGCGCCAGAGGCGTCCTCCTTCTGGTCTCACGTCGGTACCGGCGCCTTCAGTGTAGCGCGCACAGCATCGCGTGAGAACGACTCGGCGGTAATTTGGTTCTTTCTCCTGTCCGTTGCCGCAGTCGCCACGCTGCTCTCGCTCGTCGCACTGTTGATCACCACCGCGAGATGCGGCCTCGCATTGCGTGATGCCTCGAGCGCGGGATATCCCTGGCACACCACGCGCGACGTAGCACTCGATTGGTGGCCCGATGGCGGGGCACTTCGTAACGAATCCGGTCCGTTCGCGCTACTGGGCGGCGCACGCTGTGAGGACCTGATGCGTTGGCGCCGCGCGGCGGCGGTGCGCCTCGCATTGACTCTCGCGTTGATCGTGCTCACACCATGGTTGTTTCTCGCCCGCGTGTATGGCGGATGGCTGCAGATGTCGACGGTCGTATTCCCCGGCCGGGAAGTGCTCTTTGCTCTGTTGCCGGTCTCCACTGGGTTCGCGCTCGTCGCAAGTGCACGCTCGCGCGAGTGGTCGCAGCGCTTGCGGTCGCGCCGCGTGTGGACACTCACGCCACGTGCACTCTGGCGGTCCACGGTTTCGGCACGTCCTGAGGTTATCTCGAGCTGGATCCGCGCGGCCGGTGATCGCCGGCAGCCGTCCGAGCGCCGTGGCAACGGACTGTTCGCGAGTCTGACGCTGATCACCGCAATCATCGCCGTACCCGCGACCGGCGCCTGCATGGCGCTGGTGTTCGTTCTCGGGAACATCACCCATGTGCTACACGACGCTCAACGTGATGCATATGGCTGGGTGGAGTCGTATCGCCACGACAGTCTGTCCAGCCAACGCGTCGATTCAGTGCTGGCACGTGCCGCCGCCGGTGGGCACAGGGCCATGCCTTACCGTGAACGCGTCGCTCGGCATCAGCTCGAGACCGCGCGCCGGCTCCTCCGCGACGCCTCATCACGCAACGAGCGCCAGGGTGAGGCGCTGGCCATGTCGGCGGCGCGGCATCTTCGCGCGGCTGGTCTGGCTTCGGGCGACGATCAGGCAGTGATCGATGCGTTGCGCGTGCGCAATGTGATTCCACACCTCGGTGAGGCGCACCCCTCCGCCGCCGGCGCGCGCGCGCTGATGGCCGACCCGGATGCGCCTCCCGGTCTTGGATTCATCGGCGATACGCGATTCCCGCCAAGTGTGCGTGTGCTGCTAGCGGTGCGCGGTATTCCCGGCGGCTACTGTCTCGACCCGCGCGAGGTGCTCTTTGGCATCGATCCCCGGCGCGAGACCACACTCCGCACCGCGCGAAAGATGCTGCACGACGTTCGTGGCGGAGACACACTCGTGATGGCCGCGGAGCGGTGGCTGCAGACTGTGGCAACAGGAGCCAGCTCCGAGACCGCGGTTCCGGGATGGCTCGCACCGTTAGGTTGGGTCGGCCTCGGCGGTGTACGTACGCGCGCGGCGATCTGTTTGGCGGACGAAGCCAACCAGGCGCTGCCCTGAGCGATCACCTAACGATTGCGTCTAGGACTTCCGCCAGCCGGGTTCGCGCAAGGCGCGACCGGGCTTCGCACCGGTGTGACGGCCATCGCGCACAACGAGCGTGCCGTTTACCCATACATAGCGAACGCCGACGCTGAGCTGTTTCGGATCATCATACGTCGCGCGATCGATGATCGTGGCGGGATCGAATGCGACGACGTCGGCGTACATCCCCTCACGCAGCAATCCACGGTCGGAAATCGAGAGACGCGTGGCCACGGCTGAGGTCATCTTCCGCACGGCATCCTCGAGCGGAATGACGTGCTCCTCTCGGACGTAGCGCCCGAGAATTCGCGGATACGTGCCAAACGAGCGGGGGTGCGCGAGGTCCTTGAGGCTGTCCGGGTCCGGACCCGCCGCATCCGTGCCGATCTTTATCCACGGCTGACGGAGCTGCAGACGAATGTTGTCCTCATCCATCAGGAAGAAGAGCGTGCCGACCCGCGACCGGTCGGCAAGCACGATATCCATGGCGGCGTCGATCCAATCCTTGCCCATCGCGTCAGCGACGTCGGACAGACGCTTGCCGGCCCACTTACGACTGTCCGGACTGCGAAAGCCGACGAGGAGCACACCTCTTGGCGTCGCCAAGCCGCAGAGGTTCTCCCAATCGCTGGTTTGATGCAGCACCTCCTCCCTGATGCGCGCGCGCTCGCGCGGATCGGCGAGTCGGTCGAAGAGTCTTCCGCCTTCGGACGCCCAGGGTGGAAAGCAGGCGGAGAGACCGGTCCCGCCGGCAGTGTACGGATACATGTTCGCCTGGACGTCGAGTCCCGACGCGCGCGCGCTGTCGATCTTCGCGATCGCCCGCGCCGCCTTGGGCCAATTGGCCACGCCTGCCGCCTTGAGATGATAGATCTCGACTGGAACCCCACCCTCCTTGCCGATACGCAGGGTCTCATCGATGCCCTTGAGAAAGCGATCGGCTTCGGAGCGCATGTGCGTGATGTACACGCCGCCAAACGGCGCCATCGCCCTGGACTCGGCGATCAGCTCTTCTGTAGCGGCGTAGTTCCCGGGCGGGTAGATCAGTGCGCTGGCGAGCCCGAACGCGCCGTCCTGCATCGCGCGCCGCACGGCTTCCTGCATGGAATCGATCGTGGCGCGATCCGGAGCACCCATCGCCATCGCCATGCCGTACTCGCGGATCGTTCCCGCACCGACGAACGAACCCACGTTCGGCGAAATGCCCTGCGCCTCCATCGCCCGGAGCCAATCGTCGAAGGCATGCGCGCCGGTGAATGGCGCGCCCGGATGTTGTGCGGCGTTGACCGGCGCTGGTGTCGTGCCCTCACCCAAAATTTCCGTCGTGACACCCTGCGTCAGCTTGCCGACGTCACGCCCGTCGCCGGACAGAAAGAGCTGACCCGACTGACCCTGAATGTCGATGAAGCCCGGCGCGACGACCAGTCCTGATGCGTCGATGCGCTCGCGCGCCGGGCTGCCGCGCATGAGACCACGAGGCGCGATCCGCGCAATGCGGTCACCGCGGATGGCGACGTCGCCGTAGAACCACGCCGCACCGGTTCCGTCCACGACACGCGCATTCTCGATGACCACATCGAACGGCAATGGCGCAACGGACGATCCCCGGTGAGTCGCCGAGGCGCAGGCCGCGAGAGCGGCGATCGCGCCGCCCGCCAGGAGTGAGCTGACTTTTGGACGATGCATCCTTCAGAATGACGGCTGCGGTGGAAGTCCGCCAGAGCGTGCCTGCGCCATCGCCCTCAGTCTCTCGAGCGCCGAGCGGCCAGCAGCGACCTCCCCAACCCGAGCAGCAGCAGTACGACCAGGGTCGCCGCGGAGGCGGCGACTCCGCGTTCTCCGTTCGCGCGGGCAAGATACGCGATCAATGCGGAGCCCGTCGCCAGCACCACATACATGATTTGATGCGACGACGCATAAATGAGATTTGCACTTTCCCGCAGATCGCGAATCGCGATTTCGATCTCCCCACGGTTGGCGTGGCCGAGGAAACGGCGTAGATCCTGTGGCAGCGAGAATGTGGCGGCGACGGCGTCCGCGGCAGCCGAGCGCAGAAGCGTCATCCAGTGGCGCTCCTTGCCGAGCACGAACGTCTCGAGGTACGGCCGCACCGTACGCATCGGGTTCATCGCCGGATCGAGATAGGTGCAGAGGCCGAGCAGCAGAAGGAGTGTACGCTCGAGCAGCACCCAATCGCGCGGTACCTGGAAGGTGGCCGTCAGCTCACGAAAGGAGATGTCGAGCTTCCGCAGATCGGCAATGGCCTCGAGCTTTGTCCCGACGTCCGCCTGCAGTTGGCTAAGGTTCCACGACTCGGCGGCAAGCTGCTCGAGAAAGTGCTCCTGAAAATACTCGATTACCTGCTCGGCAACGTCGCTGCGGCCGCGGCGGTCGCGGTCGTGGGCGACGAAACGCATTCGGCGCAGTGCCGCCGTGATGCGCTGTGGATCACGCCGGATGACGCCCTCGAGAAACATCGGAATGCCGTCCTTCATCTCGGGCGACAGTCTGCCGACTGCTCCGACATCGATGAAGACGATCGCGCCATTCGGCCGCACCAGAATGTTGCCCGGGTGCGGATCGGCGTGATACACACCGTCGACGAAGATCATGCGGCAATACGCGCGGAGGATACGCTCGGCGAGCGCCGTGCGATCGACGCCGAGTGCCTCGAGGGCGGCAATGTCGGTCACCTTGGCGCCGTCCACGAACTCCGTCGTCAGCACGCGCGCAGTGGACAGCTCGCGCACGACCACCGGGAACTGCACCATCGGATCCGCCGAGAAGTGCGATGCAATCAACGCGATGTGCTCGGCTTCGCGCTCGAAATCGAGCTCCTCCTCGATCATCTCCTTGAACTCGGTGTGGTACGACTCGATGCCGCGCAGGTGCGTGAACAGCTGCACGGCAGTGAGAATGCGGCGGGTCGCGCGCAGATCGAGGCGCGCCACCTCCTCGATATCCGTGTACTGCACCTTGACGGCGACGCGCCGGCCGTCGTGCAGCCGTGCCTCGTGCACCTGCGCCAGCGAGGCGCTGGCAATCGCATCGGCACTGAACCACGCGAACAGCTCGGCCGGCGGTTTGCCGAGCTCGGACTCGATGCGCGCGACAATCTCGCCTAACGGGCGCGGGGGAATCGCGTCCTGCAGGCCCTCGAGCTCGCGGCGAAACTCCTCCGGCAGGAAATTCGTGAGAATGCTGATGAGCTGCCCGACCTTGATGAACAGCCCGTCCAACTCGAGGATGGTCCGCTCGACGCGGCGCGCATTGCGGCGGTGGCGCTCCACCATTCGGCGGCCATACGCATCGGGGCCGAGGAGAGGGCGCCAAAGGCGCAGCCACGCGTAGCTGGCCAGCACGCGCAGCGTCACGAGGTACGCCCGCGCCATGCGAAAGCGCGGACGCCTGCGATGCTCCGGGATATCGCGTGGCGGTGCCATGGCGCCGCTCGCCGTCAGGAGGAACAGACCCGGCGAGGCTGACGCAGCGTCGGCTTGCACCTCATTTCACACCTCTGAAATCGGCAGTTCCGACTCGTACCCGCGTGCCTGGTCGCATGAATCGTTGCGGCAGACCGGCCACCGTCGCCTCGGGTTCCACCGGCGCTCCCTCGGCCCAGATACCGTACACACGTCGATCGTACGCGGTCAGCCAGGTATAGTCACCGAGAAAAGCCCCCTGGCCTTCGAAGGTGCTGTCCGTCCATGCATAATTCACAAACGAACGCGCTCCATCCGTGGACCGTGCCAGCGTCATTCCGGTGCGGCGGTTGTCCGGATCTGCACGTCGATCGAAGAACTGGACGTACACGTCGCCCGTGACCGGATCGACCGCCAGCCACTGAAGGAACTGATCCCGGCCGTCATGCAGCGGATCGTCGTTCACGCGGACGGGCGCCGACCACGTCGTTCCGTGGTCGCTCGATTTGGCGACAAAGACATCGATGTCGCCGTGGCGGAAATCGGACCACGAAACGTAGATGTTTCCTCCACGCGCGCCGCCACGCCAATCGATGCCCACCTGCGGAAAACCGAAGACGCGACCCAGTCCGGGCACGGCACCCGTGCCGCCGAAATACGGCGGGCCAACGTCGACGATCGGGCGCGATGGACTGAAGCTGCGGCCGCCGTCGCGCGACACCGCCATCGTGATCGTCGACTTCCAGTTCCACACGGCGTAAATGGTACCGTCCGGTCCAACGGTGGCGATGAAGCCGACCACGTCGCCATTGTCGTCACGCGGATAGCCTGCCTGCGTGCTCACGCGTATCGGCTTCGACCAGCTCCGCCCCTGATCCGCGGAGCGCGAGAAGAGGATGACGGACTTGTCGAGCTGCCATTCGATCCAGCCCATGTAAAGGTTGCCCGCGTATGGACTCGCGGGAGCGACGTCGGCGACGATGCGCGGCATGTCCTCGAACTGCATGCCGACTTCGTCACCCCGGTACCACACGTAGACGGGAATGGCATCTCGCTCCCATGTCCTACCGCCATCGTGCGAGCGACGAATGTAGACGCCGTTGCGGCCGGCTCCATGACGCCAGTACGACGCGCTGCCAAGCTTGTCGAAGACGAGATAGGACAGGTACGCGTTGCCTTTGTCGTCGAAGGCCACGCTGACATCCCCCGCCGAACGCCAGTCGTTTGGCGCCGTGCCCTCCGCTCGCGTGAACGTCCGGCCGGAGTCCGTGGAGTAGACGGCCGCTGCCGGCCCTTGATACACACCGACGATCCGATTGGGATGGTGTGTGTCGATGGCGATGCCGGGCTCGCTGCCGCGAACGTCGGGTGGTGCAACATCTACGACGTACGCACCGGGGGCACGCGGCAACGACGGCTGCGCAGCGACGGGCGCGGCCGCGGCACAGAGCAGGTGGAGAAACACCGCCGCCCAAGCCCTCACGAGGACACTCGATTGCTTGACAGCCGGCTCACGCCAAGACTGTGAAAGTCGATGTAGCCCTTCTGCGGATCGACACTGACGAGCTTCACCCGCACGCGGTCGCCGACGTCCGGATGTTGATCGCCGCGCAGGAGCAGTCCCTCGGCGGGAGGAGTGAGGACGCGCACGAACGTCCCCTTTGGGGTCACGCCGGTGACGATAGCATCGAAGTTCTGGCCGATGCGATCACGCAGGAGCAGCGCCGCGGCGATCTTCCGCATCGTGCGCTCAACCTTGCGCGCCGCATCCTCCCGCTCGGTGCAATGGGCGGCGATCGCCGTGAGCTCGTCATCGCTGTAGGGCTGGGCGGCGCCCACCAGCACGGCCTTCACGAGCCGTTGCGTCACCAAGTCCGCGTAGCGCCGATTCGGCGCCGTGGCATGCGTGTAGTCGTGCGCGGCCAGGCCGAAATGGCCGCCCGGATCCTGACCGGGTCGGTCTAGTGCGTACTCGCCGGGGCCGAGCAGTTTGATGATCGCGAGCGACAGATCGGGAAAGCGCAGCGGATCGGCAATTTTTCGTTGTGCGAGAAAGCGTGACAGTGCGATTGAATCAGGACCCTCCGGTAGCCTTTCGCCGTACTCGCCCGCCAGCTCGACGATGCGCGACCAGCGCTCCGGCTCGCGAACGACGCGCCGGATGCCTGACGAGCCGTGCGCCTCGAGAAATCTAGCAATGGCGCCATTCGCGGCAATCATGAAGTCTTCGATGAGATCGCGCGCCGGATTGTCGCGCGTCACCGCCAGGTCCACGATTTTGCCGTTTTGCACGATCGGGCGCGTCTCGATGGTGTCCAGGTCCAGGGCGCCGGAGCGCTCGCGCTGCGCTTTCAGGCGTTTGGCGGCCTCGTGCTGCAGCTGCAGCTGTTCCGCGAGACCCGGCACCTGGCTGATCGACGGCGGCATGGCACCGCCGTCCAGCCAGCTCCCCACGGGATCATAGGCGAGCTTGGCCTTGTTCCGCACGATGGCGCGGTAGGCGTCGTAGCTAACCACTTCGCCAGCGGCACCGACGACGACCTCGATAGCGATCGCGAACCGGTCCTGCTGACCGAGCAAGGACGTCCTG
>CAZICQ010000077.1:0-3407 GCA_964537775.1 uncultured Gemmatimonadaceae bacterium
GCGGCCCGGCCGACGACGCCACTCTGACCATCGCCGCCCACGAGCTGCAGCTTCGCCGGGGGATTCACGACGTGCAACGTTGCGGCCGCGGAAAGCCCAGTGGGCGACGTCGCGGTCACAGTCACCGCACCGATCTTGAGCCCGGACGCAGCGCCGGTGGAGCTGCCCACGCTCACCGTGGATATGTCCGATGAGCTCCAGGCGAGCGGGATCGTGCCGACGGAGGTCCCATGAGCGTCGGCCGCCGCGAACGTGTACTGCAGCCCCTGGCCAACCACGATCGTGGTGTCGTGTGGCGCGATCGTCAGCGTCGTGGCCGTGGACCCCGGTCCGACATACGAGAGCGGAATCGATGTCGGTGCGGACGAGGAAGCGGCGCCTTGCACGGCGGTGATCGTGCTCGTGCCCTCGAACAGCAGCGTGCCATTGTTATCGAGGAGCTGCATGTCCGCCGCCAGCTGCTCCGACGGCGCCTGCAGCTGCACGGACAGCTCGATCACCACTGAGTCGGTGCCCGGAGCGATTGAAACGGTGGTGTCGACTATGGTTTGCGCCGGCGGCCGTTGCAGTACGATACGCACCGAGCGTACGGCGACTGCCGCGTTGTGGAGTGCCGTCAGAGCGCGTTGCGCAGCCGGCGTGAAGCTCGGAACCACACTGAGCCGTGTCGCGCCGGCACGACGCGAGGGCGTCGTAGGCCCGTCAGTACAGGTGACGAGGCCGACTGCAAGCAGCAGCGTAGCTGCGATTCGGACCGGCGAGCGGTTCATTGGTGCGGACCGGGAGAAGACGAAGCTCCCGGAGCTTTCTGACCTCGGGAGCCGCTCGAGCCACGAATTGTGGCCGGGATAGCTTTTAGCCGGTGCAGCAACCTGTCAAGCATGACGTGATTTTTCCTGCCTGACACCCATGTTATATGGCCGTTCGTGACCTTGCCGTGACGCCGGACACCGGGATGCAAAAAAAAAGCGGAGCCAACCATCGGCTCCGCTTCGTCTCGATCCCGCCGTATCGCCGTTCAGAACTTCAGGACATTCCGGCACGCCTCCTTCACATCCTCCACCTGCGGCAGGATCGAGTCCTCCAGCCGCGGCGCGTAGCCGACGAATGTATCCGTGGACCCGACCCGCATCACCGGCGCGTCCAGCCAGGGAAAGCAATCCTCGGCGATGCGCGCGGCAATCTCGGCGCCGTACCCCCACGACAGCGCATCCTCATATAGCACGACGGCTCGATTCGTCTTCTGCACCGAGCGATACACGGCGTCCTTATCCCAGGGCGACAGCGACCGCAGATCGATGACCTCCACGGACATCCCCTCTTCGGCGAGCTGATTGGCGGCGGTGAATGCCCGCTGGACCGTGGCGCCATAGGTCACCACCGTCACATCCGTTCCCTCGCGCACGAGCTTGGCCTTCCCGAACGGGATCATGAAGTTCGGGCCGGGATAGGCGGCCTTGTTGTACGTCTGCCGGTACAGATGCTTGTGCTCGAGGAAGATCACCGGATCATCGCAGCGGATGGCGGTGCGCAGGAGTCCGTTCGCATCGAGCGCAGTCGCGGGACAGACGACGCGCAGGCCCGGGCAGTGCGTGAACAGCGACGCACCCGTTTGTGAATGGTACACGGCGCCGCGGATGTACCCGCCATACGTCACGCGGACCACCACCGGCGCCGCGAAGGCGTTGTTCGACCGCCAGCGCATCGTTGCCAGCTCATCACGCAGCTGCTGGTACGCCGGCCAGATGTAGTCGAAAAATTGTATTTCCACGACCGGCTTGAAGCCGCGCAACGCCAGACCGACCGCCCGCCCGACGATGTTAGCTTCCGCGAGCGGCGAGTTGTACACCCGCGCGCCGCCGAACTCCTTCTGCAACCCCCATGTCACCTTGAACACGCCGCCCTTTCCCTTGACCTTGCCGACGTACTGCTCGCGCGAGGCATCGGCGACATCCTCGCCGAACACGAGGATCTTCTGGTCACGGCGCATCTCGTCTTTCATGCACGCGTTGAGCAGGTCGACCATCGTGGTCTCGTTGCCGGAGAACTGTGGATCGTCTTCGGTGTCGAACTGCTCGCTGGTGGGATCCACGTCGGGCGAATACACGAAGTCGTACACGCTCTCGGGCGACGGCTGCTCCTGCGCCAGCGCTTCATCTGTTGCCGCCTGCACCTCGGCGTCCACCTCTTCCTCGATTCGCTTGATCTCCGCCTCCGTCGCATGTCCTTCGGCGACGAGCCAGCGCGGGAACTGCGTCACTGGATCGCGTGCCGCATCCGCGGCGCGCTCCGCGGGCGGGCGGTACATCGTTTCGTCGTCGGACAGCGAATGCGAGTACGGCCGGATGACGTGTGCGTGCACGAGAGCCGGCCCCTTTCGCTTGCGCGCGTAGTCGACCGCCTTTCTCATCGCCTCATAGCTGGCGAGGAAATCGCAGCCGTCGATCTCCTGCACGTACAGATCTGGAAAACCGTCGACCAGCTTCGAGATGCTGCCGCCGGCCGTGTTCACCTCGACCGGCACCGAGATCGCGTAGCCGTTGTCCTCGACGAGGTAGACGATCGGAAGCTTGAGGTTGCACGCGGTGTTGAGGCTCTCCCAGAACTCGCCTTCGCTCGTCGTCCCCTCTCCCGTCGTGCAGAGCACCACCTCGTCCTTCTCGAATCCATCGGTGATGGCGAGCAGTTTGGCACGGAGCGTCGCTTCGGCGGAGCCGACCGCCTGCAGGAACTGCGTTCCCACCGGCGAGGAGGTCGACACGATGTTGAGCTCTTTCATCCCCCAGTGGCTCGGCATCTGCCGGCCGCCGGAGTTCGGATCGGTCGAAGCGCCGACGGCGGAGAACAACATGTCCCGCGGTGTCTCACCCAGAACCAGACAGAGCGCGCGGTCGCGATAGTAGAGATAGAACCAGTCGTACGACGCGCGCAGCACCAGACCGGCCGCCGCGGTCACCGCCTCATGGCCGGCGCTGTTGATCTGAAAGAAGATCTTGTTCTGTCTTTTGAGTTGGATCTCCTTGTCGTCGATGCGCCTGGACAGCAGCATCGTCCGATACGCCGCGACGAGCTGCTCGCGACTGAGGCCCGCGCCGGTTGCTTTGCCTCCGCCCCCCTCTCCGCCAGCCTTTCGCTCCGCCCGGGCCTGAGTGGCCATGTGTCTCCCTCTGGTTGAGTACAGCGCCTGCAATTTAACGCGCCGAGGACGACGTCCGCAGTTCGTCCGCAGTCCGCAGTCCGTAGTCCGCAGTCGCTTCCTGGCATCTGTCCTGCACCTAGCTGCCACGTCCAGTTCAGGAAGCCCTGATGTCTGGCCACTGCACCTTCTGTGACCTCGTCCACGGCGCGGCCGAAGCGTCCGTCTGCTACGAGGACGCTGACGCCCTGGCGTTCATGGATATTCAGCC
>CAZICQ010000077.1:3507-10222 GCA_964537775.1 uncultured Gemmatimonadaceae bacterium
GGCCCCCTTCCGTTGGAGCTGGATTGTGACGTGAGCACGCCGGCGTTGTGACGCATCCGTGATTGCCGCTGCACAGTGTACTCTTGCGCGACGAGCTGTCGCGCTGCATTGATATGGCGGCAGGCGGTCGAGAACCGCTTGGCCTTGCCGGAGGCGAATGAGTCCACTCGGTCGACACCGAAACCTTTCAGCCGCGACACGCGCCAGTGAGCGCGTGAGCTCGAGCCTCCGCCGCCGATCCATGAGACTCGGCGCAACACCCCGCGATGGGAGTTTTTCCCTTCGCGGGGTGTTGCCTTTTCCGCGAGGTGAACTTGTCCCGTCCCCGACATTGTCACCGCGTTACCCTTCCACGAACCCCTCACCTTCCGCGCCGCGCCAGGCGCCCCCACGCCGGATCCTATAAGCGATCTATCAAGCGCGCCGCGATGCGCGACTGCGGCCGGCGCTGTGTGTACTGCGCAGCCCCCCTCGAGTTCGACCTCGCCACCCTCGACCACGTATATCCCCTCGCCAAAGGGGGCGCTCACGCACCCGGCAATCTCGTGGCGTCGTGCTCGCGATGTAACCGGCTCAAGGGCGACCTCCTTCCCACCGAATTCTTCGCCCGCTATCCGTGGGCCGGCGCGAACTTCATCATCTACGCCCGCGCGGTCCATCGCGCCCTGAAGCGCTGTGCCAGGCGCGCGGTGTCGTTGGCGTTCGCGCGGGCGGCGTGACCAGGGCAGCTCAGTAGTCCACCGGGCGCAGATAGCTCTCGCCGATGGCGGTGGCCGAGACCATCGCGACGGTGGGCAGCCGGCGCTTCCAGTGCGTGCCCTCCAGCCGCCGCCTCACGAGTGCCACCTCGTCCTCCGGGAATCCGTGGGCCACGAGCTCGTCGGGCGTGTAGCCGTGCAGCATCCAGTTCAGGATCGTGTCGGCGCGCTCGTAGCTGATGCCGAAATCGCCTTCGTCGGTCTGGCCCACCACGAGGTCGGCCGTCGGCGGTTTCCCCACGATCACCTCCGGTACGCCGAGATGGCGCGCGAGCTCCCACACCTGGGTCTTGAACAGATCGCCCAGCGGATTGATCGGCGGCGAGTCGTCGGCATGCCAGGTGAAATAGCCGAACAGACGCTCGGTCTTGTTGCCAGTGCCTAACGGTACGCCGCGCTCCTTGGACGACAGATCGAACAGCACGATCATGCGCATGCGCGCCATGACGTTGCCGCGCCGCGCCGGGTCGGCGTCCGGTTCGTGCGCGAGATAGCCGTCCACTGCGGCCGTGATGTCGACCGTGCGTCCCTGGATGCCTGACGACTCGATGACGAGCTGACCGTGCTCGAGGCTCTCCTTGCTCGACGTCCGGTACGGCATCCGCACACCGACGACGTTCTTCGGCCCGAGTGCGCGTGCGGCAAGGAACGCCGTTACCGCAGAGTCGACGCCTCCCGAGACGCCCACCACCGCCCTCCTGAAGTTGCGGCGCCCCATCTCCTCGCGAATGAAATGGACGAGCCATTCTTCCGTGAGCTTGCCGTCGATGGCCAGATTCGAGGGAGGCTGGCGCTCCTCGGGCGCCACGCGCACCACGTGCAGCGCGCCTGGTGTGCGGACATCGCCATCGTCCGCGCCCACGGTGCGGCGGGCGTGGTCGGTACACACAGGGCCATCGTACTCGAGCGCCGCCGGCGTGCGTGTTCCCACCGCCTGCAGTGAGCTGTCCAGGTGCGGGATCATCGCTTCCAGATCGGCGATCAATGGCATGTCGGCGCGCGCGCGCGTCACGTCGGCGAGATCGATCGTGATGGAAAGAAGCCCCTCGTCCCACAGTGGAGCGCGGCCGAGCACGTCTCCTTTGGGTCCCATCACCACCGACCCCCCAGGGAAGGTCTTTCCCCCTTCGCTCCCCACCAGATTCGCCAGCGCAACGTACACGCCGTGCTCGTCCGCGATGTCGCGCGCCAAACGATCCCACCGGCTCACGCTCCCCGGTCCCGGCACGCCGTCGTGCTTCGGGGCCACCCCTCGCGCGGGTGGCGCGGTCGGCACGATCAGGAGCTGAGCGCCATCCAGTGCCGCGATCGTCGCCGTCATCGAGTGCCAGGCGTCCTCGCACACCAGCAGCGCCGCCCGCCCCCATGTCGTATCGAAGGCGCGAAGCTCCAGCCCGCGTTCGACGAACCGCTCCTCGTCGAACAGCCCGTACGTGGGAAGGAACATCTTGCGATGCACGTGTCGGATCTCGGGCCCGCCCCCGGGTTCCGATGTTCCACCGCCAAGCGTCACGTACAGCGCGCTGTTGTACAGTTTGTTCCGCCACACCTCGTAGAAGCCGATGGCGACGTCGAGCCGGCGAGGTCCGCTGACGCTTTCGCGATAGACGGCGTCGAGGTCGGCGGCGAGCGTGCCGGCCGTGACCGCCACCTCCCGCACACCCCCCTCCAGGAAGTACCCGGTCAGCGCCGTCTCCGGGAACAGCGCCAGCATCGGCCGCGGCTGCAGCGCGTCGAGCTGCGCGAATACATCGTGCAGCCGCCGCAGATTGCCGCGGTAGTCGCCCTTCCGCGGCTTGAGCTGCACCACGGCCAGGTGCACGAGAGGGGGCATGGCTTAACGATAAGGGGAGTCGACCTTCGAGACGAGGGACGGGGATGGCGCGAGCTGCGTTACTGCGCCGATCGCTCGCGCATCTTTATCCATCTGCGGAGTACTATCAGACCATGAGGACTGCTCGCACAGCGAAGCTATTGATCGTCGCGTTCGGCGCGCTCGGCTGCCTCTCGATCGGAGGCGCCGCGCCGCGCGCCGCCATGGCGCAATCCGGGGAGCCCTGGCGCCTCGTCCAGCCGGCGCAGTCGTCGCTCGTCTTCGCCGCCGATGGTTCCCTCATAGGTGAGATCGGAAAGGAATGGCGTACCAGTGTCTCGCTCCGATCGCTGCCGGGCTACCTGCCCGATGCCTTCATTGCCGTGGAAGACAAGCGCTTCTACGAGCACAACGGAGTGGACCCTATCGGCGTGCTCGGCGCGCTGAAAGATGCGGCCACCGGACACGCGCGCGGGGCGAGCACGATCACGCAGCTGCTCGTCGGCAACATGCACCCCGATATCATCGACCGGCGCGATCGCAGCATCGGCCGCAAGCTGCGCGAGCAGGAAGCCGCGCTCGAGATGGAGCGACATTACACCAAGGAGCAGATCCTCGAGGCGTTCCTGAACCAGCTCGACTTCGGCCACAACTGGTTCGGCGTCGAATCGGCGGCGCGGCACTTCTTTGGTAAATCGGCCGCGCGGCTGTCCATCGCCGAGGCGGCGACGCTGGCCGCGATGCCCAAATCGCCGAGTGAGTACGATCCGACACGCCATCCCGATCGCGCGAAGCGGCGACGCGATCTGATCATCGGCCTCATGGCGGAGCAGGGGTATATCACCCCCGCAATGGCCAAGATCGCGAAGGCGGAGCCACTGGTCACCGTTCCCGACGGAGGGATGTCGGCGCCCTCGTCCTACTACGTCGACGTCGTTCGGCAGCAGCTGGAGCGTGCGGGCATTCCGGTCCAGAACGGCGGGTTCCGGGTGTACACGGTGCTCGATCCCGAGCTGCAGCGCGATGCCGTGCAGGCGCTCGTCGACGGAACGGCGCGTGTCGAGTCCCGCCCGGGATATATGCATCCGAGATACACGCCCGGTCACGCGATGAACGACGTGCTGCAAGGGGCGGTGATCGCCATGAGTCCCCAAACGGGGGACGTCCGCGCCCTGGTCGGTGGCCGCAACTACGCGCTCGCACCCTTCGACAGAGCGGTGAACGCCAGACGACAACCTGGTTCGGCGATCAAGCCGATCGTGTACGCGAAGGCGATCGAGGACAGCATCCCCGCAAACGCAATCATCCCCGACACCGCGCTCGCGATCACCCTGCCAAACGGCGACGTCTACAGGCCCGAGGATTTCGAGGGCACCTTTGCCGGTCCCATGACCATCCGCGAGGCGCTCGCTGAGTCGCGCAATTCCGTGGCGATCCAGCTCGGGCTACGCGTCGGCATGGACTCCGTTGCCGCGCTTGCCAAACGAATGGGCATCGAGTCGCCGATCGCGCCGTACCCCTCCAGCGCGATTGGCGCGTCGGTCGTGCGCCCGATCGAGCTCGTCGCGGCGTACACCGCCTTCGACAATGGCGGGAGCGTCGTGGAGCCGCGTTTCGTCGCGCGCGTGGAGGATCTCGCCGGACGCGTGATCTACGCCCGGCCGCCCTCGACTCCGCGGCAGGTGCTCGACCCGCGAGTGGCGTTCATCGTGCGCGACATGATGGGCGACGTCGTCGATCACGGAACCGGCGCGAGCGCGCGGAGAGCGGTCCCGTCCACAGTTCCCATCGCGGGGAAGACCGGCACCACGAACGACAACACCGACGTCTGGTTCGTGGGCATGACACCGGAGCTCGTGGCGGGCGTCTGGCTCGGCTTCGACCGGCCGCAGACGATCACTCCCGGCGCCGTGGGCGGCACGCTGGCCGCTCCCATTTGGGGTCAGATGGTCGCCCGCTGGTACGCCAACAGAAAGAGCGATGCGTTCCCGCCGCCACCGCCCGGCCTCACTTACGCCGCCGTCGATCGCGCCACCGGGCAGTTCGCCGATACGACGACGCCGCCGGAGCGGCGCTACATCGAGTACTTCCTCGACGGCGCCGAACCGGCGGCGTTGGCGACCAACCCCTGGAAATTTCCGCTCTGGAGCCCGATCGTCGTCCACTGACGACTATCGAACGCCGGCGGCCTCCTCCTCTTCCTCCATGATCGTCTTCGGCTCGATCACCGGCTGATTCGCCGGCATGAGGGCGACGGCGAACACTTCGTCGAGCGTCTGCACGCAATGGAACGAGAGCTGATTGCGAACATCCTCCGGGATGTCCTCCATATCCGCCTCGTTGTCCTTCGGCAGGATGATGGTCGTGATCCCCGCCCGATGTGCGCCGAGCACCTTCTCCTTCACACCGCCGATCGGCAGCACCCGCCCGCGCAGCGTGATCTCCCCGGTCATCGCGACGTCCTTCCGTACGGGCCGCCCCGACATCGCGCTCACGAGCGCGGTGGCCATGGTCACACCGGCCGACGGCCCGTCCTTCGGGATCGCTCCCGCGGGGACGTGCACGTGCACCTCGATCGAGCCGAGACGGTCCTCGGGAATGCGCAGGCGCGACGCGTGTGTCGCGGCGTACGTCAGTGCCGCCCGCGCCGATTCCTTCATGACGTCCCCGAGTTGGCCGGTGAGAATGAGCGAGACGTTCCCCCATCCACTCACCTGCGTCTTCTCGTCGTCCGTGGCACGGTTGCCGTAGCCGAACAGCCGCCGGATCGCCGCTTCCACGAACATGATGTCGCCACCAGCGGGCGTGTAGTACATACCGGTGGCAACGCCCACCTCGTTCTCCTCGGCCGCGTGCTCGGGATGCACCTTCGGGCGGCCGAGTAGCTCGCGCACCTCGCTCGCGTCGATCTTCCCGTTCTGAAGCGCGTTCGAATTGCCGGCGGCCAGCCGACGCGCGACTTTCCGCGCCACGGCGCCGATCTGACGCTCCAGTTGGCGCACTCCGCTTTCGCGCGTGTACTTGCTGATCACCGCCATCACGGCGTCGTCGGTGAACTCGACGTGCTTGTCGCCGAGCCCCGACTGCTCGATCTGGCGCGGGATCAGATACTTCTTCGCGATCTCCGCCTTCTCACGCTCCGTGTAGCCGGCGAAGTCCACGACCTCCATCCGGTCGAGCAGCGGTCCGGGGATGTTCTGGATGAAGTTCGCCGTCGCGATGAACAACACCTCGCTGAGATCGAATGGCACACCGAGATAGTGATCCGTGAAGGTGTCGTTCTGCGCCGGGTCGAGCACCTCGAGCAGCGCGCTCGCCGGATCCCCCTGGAACGACACGCCGAGCTTGTCCACCTCGTCGAGCAGGAAGACGGGATTCTTCGTTCCCGCCTGCTTCATCCCCTGAATGACGCGTCCCGGCATCGCGCCGACGTACGTCCGACGGTGCCCCCGGATGTCCGCCTCGTCGCGCGCGCCGCCTAACGCGACCCGCACGTACTGGCGGCCGAGCGAGCGCGCGATCGACTTCGCGATCGACGTCTTGCCGACACCCGGCGGGCCGACAAAGAGCAGAATCGGGCCCTTGGCCATCGCGCGGGCCTTCGCCTCTTTGGCGTCCGTGATCGGGCGGTTGTCGTCCGTCTGGCCGAGCTGCGGGGTGGCATCCTCGCGCGACGGCTTGAGCTTCGCCACGGGCATCTCGCCCGTTTTCGTGAGCTCGTCCGCCATCTGCTGCGCGCGGAGTTGGCGCACGGCGAGAAACTCCAGCACCCGGTCCTTCACGTCGTTCAGGCCGTAGTGATCCTCGTCCAGCACGTGCTGCGCGTTCTGGAGGTCGAGATTGTCGTCGCTGCGATTCCCCCACGGTAGCTCCGCCACCCACTCGAGATACGTGCGGATGACCTGTGCCTCCATGGACTCGCGGCCGGCGCGCTCCAACCTACCGAGCTCGCGCTCAACCTCGGCACGCGCCTCCTTCGGCAGCTCGAGCTTCGACAGCTTCTCTCGCAGCTCCTGGATCTCGCGGCTCTGGTCGTCCTCGCCGAGCTCCTTCTGGATCGCCTTCATCTGCTCGCGCAGGTACATCTCGCGCTGCCGCTCGCCGAGCTCTTCCTGCACCTGCGATTTGATCTCCTCCTGCATCT
>CAZICQ010000078.1:0-9398 GCA_964537775.1 uncultured Gemmatimonadaceae bacterium
TCCATGGCGCAGGTGAGATGGGCCGTCGTGCGACAGGTCTCCCCCGAGCCCACGTTGCCGTCATCGAGCACGATCACGCGCTTTCCCGCTCGGGCCAGATGCCATGCCGCGGTCAATCCCGCGATGCCGGCGCCTACGACGCACACCTCCACGTCGGCCGATTCGGCCAGCGGCGCGAAGGAAGGCACGGGCTGTCGCATCCACAGGGAGCGCGTCATGAATCGATCGCCATCCTCACAGTCCGTGCCGTCGCCTGTGTCTCGAGTGACTCCGCAGGCTGACTACCTCGCGTTTTGGCCTCCGACCATCAGCCCGCTTCTTGCATCGCGTCATCAATCCGCTTATTCACCCGCTTCAACGCCCCTGCGTCCGCGTCGTCCACCACCGCCCAGCGGAGCTCGTTTGGATTCTCCCCCACCGCCATCGAAGCAGGCAGACCGCGCCGGAACGTCCGATGGCGGCAGCGAGTCGATACGTGACGTCACGGAGCTCTATAGGCTTCTCGTCGAGAGCGTCACCGACTATGCGATCTTCGTTCTCGACTTCACGGGCCACATCGCGAGTTGGAATCCAGGGGCGCAGCGGCTGAAGGGATACACGGCCGACGAGATCATAGGACGCCACTTCTCGATTTTCTATCCCGCCGAGGATCTCGCCGCCGGCAAACCGGACTACGAGCTCGTGGTCGCCAGCGAGCGAGGTCGCTTCGAGGATGAGGGGTGGCGCCTCCGAAAGGACGGTTCGCGTTTCTGGGCGAACGTCGTGATCACCGCGTTGCGCGACAAGACCGGAAAGCTGGTCGGCTTTGCGAAGATTACTCGCGATCTCACGGCGCGTCGCCACGCGGAGGAACAGGCGCGACGCCTCGCGGCCGAACAGGCTGCGCACGCCGAGACGGAAAAGCGCAGCGCCGAGCTGTCGGCGCTCAACGAGCAACTTCAGAATCAGGCTGTCGAGCTCGAGGCTCAGACGGAGGAGGCGCAGTCGCTGACCGAGGATCTCGAACAGGCCAACGAACAGCTCGAGGCGACCAATGAAGCACTGCAGCGGTCGCTCTCCGCGACGACCTTTCTTGCCGACGCGAGCCGCACGCTGTCCGAGTCGCTCGATTACGAGAAGACGCTGCGGAGCCTGGCACAATCGGTAGTGCCGCACCTCGCCGACTGGTGCGCCGTTGACATGATCGTGCACCCGGAGTCGCATGCGTGGCCACCGCAAGTCGAGCGTCTGGCGGTCGTGCACCAGGATCCGGAGAAGCAGCGCTGGGGCGTGGAGCTCGCCGAAAGGATTCCCACGGATTGGAACGCGTCGACCGGCTTGCCGCACGTCCTGAAGGACGGGGTAACGGAGTTTTTTCCCCGGATCGACGACGACCTGCTCGTCGCCGCTGCGCGCAACCCGGAGGAGCTGCGTTTGTTGCGCCAGGTCGGCTTCTCATCGGCAATTACCGTCCCCCTCATCGCGCGCGGCCTCACGTTGGGCGCGTTGACGCTCGTGCACGCCGAGTCCGCGCGACATTACGACGAGGCCGACTGCCGTCTTGCCGAGGCGTTGGCGCAGCGGGCGGCCGTCGCGGTCGACAACGCGCGGCTCTTCCGCTCGGCCGAGAGTGCGCGCTTCGAGGCGGAGGAGGCCAACAAGGCCAAGGGACAGTTCCTCGCGCGAATGAGTCACGAGCTGCGCACGCCGCTGAATGCGATCGCCGGCTACGCCGAGCTGCTGGAGATGGGGCTGCACGGCCCGCTCACCGACGCGCAACGCGATGCCGTGCGCCGCGTGCAGCGCAGCCAAAAAACGCTGCTCGGGCTCATCGAGGACCTGCTCAACTTCGCGCGCCTCGAGTCGGGCAAGCTCCAGTACCGCCTGGACAACGTGCGCGTCAATGCGCTCCTGAGCGGGCTCGAAGCGCTGGTGATCCCGCAGCTGGAGGAGAAGGGGCTGTCGTACGAATGCCACTCGGTCGACGACTCCGTCACGGTGTGGGCGGATCCGGACAAAGCCGAGCAGATCCTCCTGAATCTCGTCGGCAACGCGATCAAGTTCACCGAGCGTGGCAAGATAGAAATCGGCGCGGAGGTCGAGCCCGACCAGGTGCACATTCGCGTTGCCGACACCGGCTCCGGCATCGTGGCCTCGAAGCTGGACGTCATCTTCGAGCCGTTCGTGCAGGGCGAGCCCGCGCTCACGCGCACCAGCCACGGCTCGGGCCTCGGCCTCGCCATCTCGCGCGAGCTCGCGCGCGCCATGGGTGGCGATGTGACGGTGGCGAGCGAGTTGGGGAAGGGATCGGTGTTTACGCTGACGCTGAGGCGCCACCCTGAGGCGAGTCGGTAGTCGATAGACGGTAGTCGATAGACGGTAGTCGATAGACGGTAGTCGATAGACGGTAGTCGGTAGACGGTAGTCGGTAGTCGATAGTAGGAGCGGTGATAGGAAGGGCTCGGCATGAGTACCCCTCATAACGAGCCCTGACTTCCAACAGCGTTGCTATCGACTACCGACTACCGACTACCGACTGCCCTTCAGGCGGAACCGTCCCGCGCGGCGTCGTGTAACGAGATGGGTCGGTTCATCCCCCCTGACCTCACCGGTCGACATGCCCCGTCCCGCGCTCGCGACCTTCGCACTGATATCGGCGCTGGCCACGGCCACCACGGCCGCCCAGACCACGCAGCGCGTGGCGCAGTTGCAGCTGGGGGGGGCGCAGATGTTCCTCGACGCCACAGCCGACGGTCGCGTTGCCGTGCTCGCGCTGCACAACCGCCTCGAGGCGCGGGCTGTGCTGACGGTGCCCCAGGTACGCGCCTGGCTCGATATCGCGCTCGTCGTCACCGCCGCACACGATCCGCGGCGGCGCGGCGTGAAGTGGACGTATGCGTCGTCGGCGCCTGACCTCTTTCTCTATCGGGAAGTGACGAACGACGCCGAGCAGTTCACGATCGCCGTGGGCTCGGCCGTGAAGGTCGCCGTGGTGGTGGGTCCGAGCGAAGCCAGGCAGCTGCTCGACGACATCGCCGTCGCGGCGCGTACTGCCCGATCGCACGTGCTGCCTGCCGGTGGGGCATGCGTGCTCGAGCTCTCGGTCGCCACGCGTGCCGCCGACCGTTTGGAGCCCGCCGATTCCGCGGCGCTGTGGATGGACCGCATCCGCGAGCAGATCGAGATGCGGCTGGCGACGTTTGGCGGCGCGCCCTCCGATGCCGGCCGCGGCGTCTGGTTCTGGATCGAGCAGGATGGGGCCGTGGGGGAAGTGCGCCCCGACAGCAGCGCGTCCAGGGCCGTCACCGACCTCCGCGACGCGGTGGTGGCGGCCGGCGGCTGGCACGCCTTCCGCGGCGTCACCGGCGGGAAAGCGATGTGGATGCGCGCTCGTTTGGCGCCACGCTGCGCGAAATGACCATCACGCCAGCGCGAGCGGCAGCGTCGTAGGTGGCGCCGGCGCGACGAGCGAGTGCTGTGCCTCGACATCGTACCACCGGATCGTGCGGTCGCCTTCTTGCGGGCACAGCTCCCGCTGGCGACGGCGCAGCGTACCGTGCGGGGCGCGGCGGCTCAGGCGGGAATCGCCCTCGATCGTCTCGCAGCGATAGAGCGTCCGGAAAGGCCGATCACTGCGCGTTCCGCCGATCACCCGTACGATCACGCCCGTCTGAAAGAAATCTCCGGGAAGCGCGCTGGAGACGAGCACGACATCGCCAGCCCTCGGCGTTTTTCGCAGCATGCCCGCCTTCGCCGCGAAGCGCGCGAGCTGCTCACAGCTCGCCGTCGCCGGCAGGGGCCACGTCGAGCTCCGGGTCGTCGAATCGTAATGCGACCAGTACCCGACGTGGTGGACGAACGCGGCGCTCCAGTGCGCGCCTGACAGCGCTCCCACCTCCTCGAGCATCGCGTTCACGATCAGCGCGGGGCCGCCGTGGCGTTCCGACCACGCCAGGAGATCGCCGGCGCAGCGCGTCAGGCGTAAGGGATCGAGAGCAATCATCGTGACGCCTCATTGTGCATGTGGGCCCGTCCGCACGAATGGAGGACGTGGGGACGTCATGCTGCCGGTCATGCCGTCGGTTAGCTCCACGCCCCCATAGTGGCCGTGCGTCGCTCGCTCGGCGTACTGTCTGAGCGTCGCGGTGCCGTGCTGGGTATACACGACCATCGTCGGTCGTGGATGGCGGCTGTAGTGCAGCGTGTACCGGCCGGGAAGGAACCAGGCCATGCCTGCATCCGTGTACATCTCGTTAGGCCGCCACCGCCCGTTCGGCCACGGTGGCACCTCGAGCACGACGTCTCCGGTGAAGGTGCCAACGCCCCCGAACTTCGGTTCGACCAGCCGTGCGAACATCACGGCGGTCGTGAAGGAGCTGTTGGGGAGAATCGTCACCGTCGTGCCGCTGGGGAAGCGAAATTGCCGCGTCTCGCCGGCGCCGGTGACGACGCGCATCGTCTCGGCGTTGGGCGGCATCGGGTCCCGGTACTCCAGATCGGCCAGCGACTCCGGGAGCTCCACGTGGAAGCATGCCCTACCCGCCCACGCCAGCACCAATGCGGCGGCGGTCGCGAAGATGGCGCTGCCAACGGGGTGACGCCTGACGCGCCTCACGAACGACCTCTTTGCCTGCCGCTCGCGTCCGGAGCCTGCGCTCGTCTTCAGCGCCTCGTCCACGAGCCGTGTCAGCTTCGAGGCGCGCGCCTTCTCCTCCGCGTGCAGCCGGAGCGACCAGACGACGAGCAATGCCAGCGCGCGCCGGGCGAACGCCGGATCCGCGGCGGTACGATTCTCGACGAGCGCGGCATCGGCGTCGCTCGACAGCGCCATCAGATAATCGAGAATGGCCGAGTCGTCCGGATGCAGGAAACCTTTCTCGGGGCTAATGGCGTCATCGAGTGGCCCGACCTCGCCGTTGGTATATGAGAATTTCATAGCCCCTCCCCGTTCTTCCGCGGACGGCCGGTGCGCTGGCGCTTCTTCCTGCGCCCGTCGGGCTGTTCGACCTTCATGATGCGCCCCGTGACCGCATACTCGGCCATGGCCGGGGCCAGTAATGCCAACGCGCATTGCAACTGCATTTGGACCGCGCGCACCTTGCGTCCCAGCCGCTCAGCCACTTCCTCGCAGGTCAGGCCTTCGAGCTTCACCAGCCTGAAGACGTCGCGCGTCATTGGTGAGAGTCGCTCGGAGAGCAGGAACGCAGCGCGTCGGGCGTCATCCTGCATCACCTGCGCGTCCGGAAGGGAATCGGCAGCGATTTTCAGGCTGAGCTCCTCGGCGGCCTTCTCGCTCTGCTGCTCGAGTATTCGCTGCTGACGCTCGTACTCTGCGCGCTCATCTCTTATTCCACCGCGTAGAAAGCGAGTGAGGTCGCCCGCCCCCCACACGCGCTCCGGCTCCCGAATCAAACGCTTCTGAAGCCTGAGCAAAGCGTTCTGCCGCACCTCGCTTCCCATCGCGTAGTCGCCATAGCGATCCGCATACGCGGTGACCGTGTCAGCGGCGGACTGCCACCACGCCTTGGACTTTGCGCCTGGTCCAGCATGGGCCTCAGCTCCGTCGTCCGGTTGGTCGACTGAATCGCTCATGAGGACAATTGGCGCTGTGTGATACCCGGTGGTGCTCACCTCCTCGTGGCAACAGCGTCACGAGGTCGAGATGAGCCCCTCTACTAGAAATACGGGTTCAATATGAGAAAAACGCAAAAGTACGCGACAAAACACGCAAACCGTTACACAGCGAATTCGTTTGGCGACCATTTCTGCGTTTTTGTCCGCTTGAACCCGTATTTCTAGTAGGGGCAGTGATCGCAACTCGCGAGCGTTTAGAAGGAGCGGCGACGCGAGCACACCGTCGCCGATGCGCCGCAGACCTACCGGGAGGTGCCTGTGGAGAACTCGAGGCTGCAGCTCCGGTTGCTGTACGCGGCGCTGGCCGGCGGCGCGCCGACGCACACCGATCGCGAGGCGATGCGCTCGGGTGGCGATGCGAAGCTCGACCTGACAAACATGTGTGTGTCCGACACTGCGATGGCGCAAATCGGCGGCGAGGTGACGGTGCCGGCGCTCGACACGACGGCTTCCTACGCCGGCAGTGCGCATTCCGGCGGCGCAGTAATGCGCTCCGAGTCACAGCGCACCGCGCGCGTCGCCGAGATGACGCTCATGGTGCGTGGCACAACGATGTCGGTACCCGAGGCGGCGTGGTTCGACCGCATGACGTTGACTGTCGACGGTCAAGTGACGCAGTTCGGCGACTTCCTGACCTCCAGCGACAACGAAGGGCTGCGGTCCGACCGAGCCATGGACACGGCCGACCGGACTCGTTCCTCGATCTTTTCCACACTGCACACGCCCGACGCGGTGCGGGGGAACGTCTGCAGTGTCGAGGCGCAGCGCGGAGATGCGGTCATCGCGGCCGGCAGAGGGCCGGAGTGCGCCGAAACAAACGGATGGCGCACTGCAGCTCGGGCGGGCTTCGCCGGCACCCAGCGCGACCTGGCGGAGCAGCCGCGATGGCCGGCGGCGGTCGACCGTTGCAGACGGACTCTCACGCCGTGTCGGGCGCGCGCGGCGGTTGTCGTAGCAATCTGCGCCCGGAGCTCGTCGACAGGGAGGTACGCAATGGAGGCGGCACAACGGAAGGTGACGGAGAAGTTCAGGTCGATCCAGAAGTTCCTGGACGACCACGCGGCGGCTTTGACCCACTCGGCCGTCGCGCCACCGCGCAAGCTGCTCGACGATGCGGTGCAGCAGATCGACGGATTCGCCGCCGATCAGCTGGCGAAAAGCACGCAGGCAGTGCAGACACGGACGCTGACCGCGACGCGCGTGGCGCTACGCGATCACAACATGTTGCAGATCAATGCGATCGCGCTGCACCACCTGCCGAACACCGTCAATACCAGGGCGGAGTTCAAGCTCCCGCGGGACAATGTCAGCACGGATACGCTCGTGACGGCGGCGAAGGCCATGGCCGCCGCGGCGCAGCCGTACTCGGCGATCTTCATCCAACAGGGGCGGCCCGCGGATTTCATCGCGCAGCTGCAGACGGCGACTCAGGCCGTCGAGACCGCCGTCGAAGCCGGGAGGACCGGAAAGCGCATCCGCAAGGGTGCGACCTCCGGCATCAAGAGCTCGGTGCAGGCTGGTCGTGCCGCGGTGAAGCTGCTGATCAGCGCCGTCACTCCGGCATTGAAGCAGGATCCACAGCTTCTCGCCGAGTGGAAGATGGTCACGAGGGGAGCGTCGGCAGGGGGGAAACTTGGACACGGTGCCAGCACCACGGCAGTCGATCCGATTCCGCCCGTGTCGGCCGCAGCGAGCACGAGCACACCGGTGGCCGCTGCCGCCGCGGCTCCTAGCAGCACCAGCACACCGGTGTCGCCGGTGAACAGCAGCACACCCGCTTCACCCACTGTGACCACCGCACCGGCAGCGTAAGGGCGCGGGAGAAAGGAAGGAGTCACTGGGGAGAAGGGCGGATGCAGGGAGCTTCGTCTCCTTGCCCTGCGTCCGTCTTTCTCCGCTCTCGTCCGCCCTGGAGCTCGAACCAGGAGAGCAGCCTGTGTCGCCTGGTGTCCTCGAACATGGAGCAAGCATGCGCTCACTCGCTCTACTCGCTCGCACGGCGCTCGTCGCGACCGTCACGCCGCTGCTCGAGAAGAATCCGCTGAAGACGCTCACGATCGATGCGCCGATCGTGTTCTCGATGGCCCGCCTGATCGTGCTCGCCTTCGCGCTCGCGATGCTGCATCAGATCTGGCGTGCGGGCGTTGCCGGCTGGCCCGACGCAACGCTTGCCATCGCAATCGTGCTCGCGATACCGGTGCTGGGCGCGCTGGATCGCGTGGAGGCCAGAGACGTCCTCGCCCTGGCCGGTACGCTGCTCGGGCGCTTCGGCCAGGGTGCTACGCGCGCGATCGGCAGTGTGTATCCAGTCGAGCCCTCGAAATACGACGATCACCGCAAGGACAGCGATGACGAGGATGGCGGAGCAGGGGAGAAGGTCTCATGACTGACGGACGAGAGGTCATTATCCCCGGTGTGCCGGTGGCGTCGTACCGCCATTCGCGTGTGCTCCAGCAGCCCCTCGCGGCGCCGCGCCGCGGCGTGATGCTGCATTACGACGATTCGTCACGCGATGATTGGGCCGTCGCGTGGTTCGATGACCCGCGCTGCAAGAACGGCTACACCTGGCTCGTGCTGCACGACGGCGCCGTCGTGCAACTCGCCGACCCCGGGATGCGCACGCCCCACGCCGGCCCGTGCCTGACGCCGTGCGCCAATTCGGCCTACTACGGTATAGCGGCGGCGACGAACGGAAGCGTACTCGCCACTCCGCAGCAGGTCGATGCCATTGTCACCATCTGCGTCGCCGTCTTCATCCGGCAGGGGTGGAGCGACGCGAGCGTTGCGGAGCGGATCGTCGGCCATGATGCGCAGGCGATCTGGACCAAGGCGTACACGAGTGATCGCGCGTTGTGGGGCAAGACCGGTCGAAAGGTCGACCCGACCGGCCAGCGTGCCGACCGCAAGCGGATCATCGACATCGACCTGGTTCGGCAACGAGTCGCCCGCCAGCTCGGCGACCGCAAAGGCGCCGTATGATCATCCTCGAGCTGCTCTCGTTCATCGTGCGCCGGTGGATGTTCGCGGCGCTGGTGGCTCTCACGGCGACGATCGGCTTGCTCAGCGTACGTCTGCGCGGGGCGCGCGAGATAGCGTTTCGCGCCGCGCTCGTTGCCGATACGCTCATGGCGTCGCGCGACAGCAGCCGTGCGCTACGCGTGTCCGTTGCCGCGCTGGGCGAATCGTTGCACGTCGTGGCGCGTCGAGCCGTACAGGTGGCGCAGGCGCGAGATGCGCTGGACAGGGAGCTGCATGTCCGGCACATCGCGCGCGATCGGGTGGTCGTGCAAGAGGCGCCGCTGCAACGCTCACTTGCCGCGATCGCGGCACCCTCGCGCGGCGACAGCGTGCGCCACGCGACCTTCGACGTCCGATCGGCGCCATACACGGTGCATGCGGATGTGGCGCTCCCCCCTTCCGACAGCGGGACGATGACGCTGCGGGTCGCGTTGGACTCGATACCGATGGAGGTGCGGCTGTCGTGCGGCGAGCGGGCCATGGCCGGCGTGCGGCCCGCCGTGGTGACGGTGAGTGGGCCGGTGTGGGCGCAGCTGCGGTTGGGGAGAGTGGAGCAGGGGGCGGAGCTGTGTGCGGAAGGTGGACCAACCCGGCGCTCTCGAGTGCGGCGCGTGTTGGACCGCGCGGCGCTATTTGCCGGCTACGGCTTCACTGGTAGCAGGGCCACCGGAAGTGCGGCCACTCTCATCCTCGGTCTCGGACTGCGGCTGTGGCCTTGAGTTCACCATCCTGAATAAGCTCGCGGTGTGGGCAGGTGAACGGCGCCA
>CAZICQ010000079.1:0-8961 GCA_964537775.1 uncultured Gemmatimonadaceae bacterium
CAGTTCATCTACGTCATGAAGGATCTGCGCAAGGTCGTCCCGCCTTCGCGGGAGATCCTGCGCGGCATCTGGTTATCGTTCTATTACGGAGCGAAAATCGGCGTACTTGGGCCGAATGGCGCGGGCAAATCCTCGCTGCTCCGGATCATGGCGGGCGTCGATCAGGATTATCAGGGCGAAGCGTGGCTGGCCGATGGCATGCGTGTCGGCCATCTGGTGCAGGAGCCGCAACTCGATCCGAGCAAGGACGTGCGCGGCAACGTCGAAGAAGCAGTGCGCACACAACGCGGTCTGCTGAAGCGGTTCGAGGACATCTCGATGCGTTTCGCCGAGCCGATGACCGACGCCGAGATGGAACGGCTGCTTGGCGAACAGGCGCGCGTGCAGGAACAGATCGACGCGCACAACCTGTGGGAGCTCGATCGCAAGATCGAGATCGCCATGGACGCGCTCCGGCTGCCACCCGGCGACGCCGACGTGGCCACCTTATCGGGCGGGGAGCGGCGGCGCGTGGCTCTATGCCGCGTGCTGCTGGAAGAACCGGACATGCTGCTGCTGGATGAACCCACGAACCACCTGGATGCGGAGAGCGTCGCCTGGCTCGAGCGGCACCTGGAGGAGTTCAAGGGTACGGTCGTGGCGGTGACGCACGACCGCTATTTCCTCGACAACGTCGCGAAGTGGATCCTGGAGCTCGATCGCGGTTACGGCGTGCCATACGAGGGCAACTACTCGGGCTGGCTCGAGCAGAAGCGTTCTCGTTTGGCACAGGAGGAGAAGCAGGAGTCGGCGCGCCAACGCACGCTCGAGCGCGAGCTCGAGTGGGTGCGCATGGCGCCGCGCGCACGGCAGGCGAAGAGCAAGGCGCGCGTCCAACAATTCGAGCAGCTCGCGCAGCAGGAGACGGCGGAGAAGATCCTCCAGCACGAGATCGTCATTCCGCCGCCGCCTCGGCTCGGCAACGACGTCGTGCTCGCGAACAATCTGCGAAAGGCGTTCGGCGACAAGCTGCTGTTCGACGGCCTATCGTTCTCGCTGCCGCGCGGCGGGATCGTCGGCATCATCGGTCCCAACGGAGCGGGCAAGACGACGCTGTTCCGCATGATCGTGGGCAGCGAGCAGCCCGACGCCGGATCCCTCGAGGTCGGCAGCACCGTGCAGGTCGCGTACGCAGGACAGATGCGGGAGCTCGACGGCACGAAGAGCGTCTGGGAGGAGATCTCCGGTGGGCGCGAGATGATCCAGGTCGGCAACAAGGAATTGAACAGCCGGGCGTACCTCTCGAGCTTCAACTTCCGTGGCAGCGATCAGCAGAAGAAAGTCGGCAATCTTTCAGGCGGCGAGCGCAACCGGCTGCATCTGGCGAAGACGCTCATGTCGGGCGGCAATCTGCTAATGCTCGACGAGCCGACGAACGATCTGGACGTGGACACGCTCCGCGCGCTCGAGGACGCGCTGCTCGACTTTGCGGGGTGTGCCGTGGTGATCTCCCACGATCGGTGGTTTCTGGACCGTATCGCGTCGCACATGCTCGCGTTCGAGGGCAACAGCGAGGTCGTGTGGCATGAAGGGAACTACCAGTCGTACATCGAAGACCTGAAGAAACGCAAAGGTCCGGATGCCGATCAACCGCACCGTGTGGTGTACAAGAAGCTCGTGCGAGCGTGAACGGCGTCGGAGACGTGTGACTTACCGAGCTGCCCTCACCAGAGTCGCACGGCGGCAGAGCAGCTCGAGCTCATCCAGGGACAATTCATCCCACCGATCAGGAATTGGAGCGACGCGCCGCTTCTCGGCGTCAGGGCCGGAGCTCTGAAAGGTGAGCCAGCCACTCCTCATTGCCTCCGCCACGAGCAAGCCGGGCCGCGCGGCGTACTCCAGGAAACTGTTGGGATTTGTGTCCCACACACTCCATTCACGGAACGCGGAATCGATGAACACCCGGTGGGCCATAGCTCGTCGCGCCTGAATGGATGGTAGTCTCCGAAGAGGCCGTGAGCGTGCAAATGCGGTGCTCATGGATCTGTGGCGTTCCTTCCGGACGGGTCCGTCAAAGGGCCAGAGGCGCCCAACCTGCACCATTCTTGGCGTCGTTAGGCGACACGTTCGTAGACGGAGATCAGCGCCGACGCGGGAAGTCAGCGCCGCGAATCGTGGCCGAACACGGGGTAGCCGAAGCTGCGCCAGAACAGCCATCGTGGAAACAAAGAGCCGCCACGGCATAGCCGGGCAGCGCCGGCCGAGTATCTTGTTCTCGACGGCGCGTCAATCAAGGCGCCCGTGTCAAGAAGAGAAGATGATAGCCCTGGTGGCGATCGCGGCATCGGCCGGCGGAATCCAGGCGCTCCACGCGGTTTTGTCCAAGTTGCCTGCGAACTTTCCCGCGGCTGTCGCCGTGGTTCTACATCGGGGAGCACGCGTCCCCGAACTGCTGCCGCGCATTCTTGCGCAGCACTGCAAGCTGCCGGTGAAGCTGGCTGAAGAGGGAGAGGTGCTGCGAGCCGGGGTGGTATTCGTAGCACCAGCCGATCTTCATATGAGCCTAGCGGCGGACGAGACGCTCCATTTCCACGACGGCCGCCGGATAAACTTCGTACACTCGTCCGCCAATCCGCTCCTCGATTCGGCGGCAGCGGTGCTTGGCGGCCGGCTGATTGCTGTGGTGTTGACTGGCAGCGGGAGCGACGCGGCCGATGGGGTACATGCTGTGCGGGCGACCGGCGGCTCGGTGATCGCGCAAGATCCGGCAACGGCCGAACACGCCGGAATGCCAACCGCAGCGATCGCGACCGGAATGGTGGATTACGTCCTTCCGCTCGACAGGATCGCCGGCGTTCTCGTAAAGCTTACCGCGTAAATCCCTGTCTCAGGCGACGCTATACGCCTCGCCGACCCACTCCTCCGCATCCCGCATCGCTGACATCAGCAGCTCCGGCGCGCCGGCCGCCTCGACACTGGCGTGCACGGCGGCGTTCACCACCTCGATCGCATCCTCACGGGGCAAGCCATCAGCTCGGAGCGTCGTGATGAACTGCAGCACCGCGGCGTGAAGAAGCTCGCGGCTGGCACGCGCAGCAGCCAGCAGCGCGTCTCTGTCGTCGCGTAGCCGCTGGTTGTCCTCTCGATACACACTGAGCGTCGCACCCAGTTGCCGCGCCCGTGCCACGGCGCGCATAGCGGCAATCATCTGGCTGGGGGGCAATGTGGCATCGGTCGAGCGCCCACCGTCCTTCAGCACGCTGCCGAGCACCCGGGCAAGCAGACGCGGCCCATTGGGCAGGGGGAAATATGCGGCGCCGCGCATTTCGGCAAAGGCGCGCAACTCACCAGCGCTCATGGTACTGGCGCAATACACGATCGGTGCGCCCTGGGCCTCAGCGGTGACGGAGCACTCCTCGTCCATCCGTATTGGCAAGGCTGCATCGAAGAGCAGTGCGTCGACGCGCCGTCGCCTCATCGTGTCGCACGGCCGCTCGTCATCGCGCACGAACACCGGATTGTAGCCCGCGAAAATCACCAGATCGCCTAGGAGCGCTTCGATATCCGGGCTCTCGGCGACGACGAGAATGGTTGCCACTGAAACCCTGCCTACGGTACTGTCGGAGGTCAGTTGTCCGCTGAATCGATCACCTGTACATGCCAGTACAGTGCCGAACCGAGTTGGCGATCGGAAATGACGTGCACAGCGGCGCGGACACCGACGGGGTCGTTCCCGCGTCGCTCGAGGTGGAAGTGCCACTTCGTCACGTTCGTCACGATCGGCAGGCGCGACAATGCTTCACGAAAGAGCGTCCGTTCTACCCGCGGCACGAGGACGGCGATGGGTTTGCCCTCGAGATAGTACGGATCAGAGCCGAGCAACGCGCTGGCGGCGCGATTCACCTGTCGTATTCCGCCGGTGGTGTCCGTCAGCAGCAGCGCCGCCGGCGCGTGCTCGAACAACGCGCGGAAGCGGTCGCGGTCCGCCGTCAGATCGGCACACGTCATCTCGAACGATTGGTTCTGCCTGATCAGTTCCTCTTCCGCCACCTTGACCTCTTCGAGGGAGGCGAGGAGCACCCCATACAGCGGCTGTGCCGGATCCTCCGGCGGTGGCGCCGCGCCGAGTACTTTGGCCGCATGACCCACAATGCGCCGCCGTTCGGCTGAAAAGCTGGCCAGGAAACTGTCGTCCGCCCGCAGTTGATTGTTTTCCACTATTCCGACCCGGAACGCGCGTGAGTCTTAAGCATGACTCTCGTCAGGCGAATCAGCAAGGCCGTGCGGCAACTTCGCGCACATGAATTGCAGCACCGCAATAATCTCTCATGAAGTTCCGGGCTCAGCCGGACAAGTCAGTGGCACTCGCACATGGAGCAGCATGGCAGCGGCGCACGATATCGTCGTGATCGGTGCGTCCGCGGGCGGCGTGGAAGCGCTCTCGCAGATTGTACAGCAGCTGCCATCCGGATTTCCGGCCGCAGTATTCGTCACGCTGCACTTTCCCGCGAACGCCATCAGCGTCCTACCGTCGATCCTCGGCCGTGCGGGCAACCTGCCGGTCGAGCACGCATCCGACCACCAACGCATCGTTCACGGACGTGTATACGTCGCACCGCCGGATCATCACCTCCTGTTGTTTCCAGGAGTGCTGCGCGTGGTGCGCGGTCCGAAGGAGAACGGGAATCGGCCGGCGGTCGATCCGATGTTTCGCAGCGCGGCAGTAGCATACGGAAGTCGTGTCATCGGCATTGTGCTGACTGGCAACCTCGACGATGGCACGGCGGGGCTGCTGGCAATAAAACGCCGGGGTGGCACCACGATCGTGCAAGATCCGGCTGATGCGCTGTTCCCAGCCATGCCGGCGAGCGCTCTCGAGCACGTGGACGTAGATCACATCGTGAATCTCGACGAGCTTCCGTCGCTGCTGTGTCAGCTCGTCGTTAGGCCCACGGCAGCAGGCGAGGCAGGTCCCGTGACCAAATCGGAGAATCAGGAGAACGCGTATTCGGCGATGGATCTGCGCGTGATCGAGAGCCCTGAGGAGCATCCGGGACAGCCCTCGGCGTTTTCCTGTCCGGATTGCGGTGGCGTTCTCTGGCAAATCGACGACGGTGACCTCGTGCGTTATCGCTGCCGTATTGGCCACGGGTGGACCACGGACGGACTGGCCAACGAGCAGATCGACACGCTTGATGCCGCGCTGTGGACGGCGCTGCGGGCGCTGGAGGAGAGTGCTGCTCTGAGCCACCAACTTGCGCAGCGGCTGGAACGCCGCGGGAATGCGGCGCTCGTCGAGCGCTACCTGGAGAACGCACGCACCGCACGGCAGCGCGCTGCGCTCGTGCGCCAGGTGCTGCTGAGTGGGCGTACGTTCAGGGACGTCGAAGCGGACGATCGGCAACGCGAGACGTCCCTCGCCGAAAGCGAGCGGTAGCGCGGCGAGCGTGCGGCGGGGAGTGCGAAAGGATACCTTCCGATACGCACCCCCCGCCAATTCCTGTCGACAATGCCGATGAGTGCTGGGCTGTCCGAGCAAGATCTCGAGTACCTCCTGGACTACCTGAAACGCAGCCGTGGCTTCGATTTCACTGGCTACAAGCGCGCGAGCCTGTCGCGACGCATTCAGAAGCGGATGCAGGTGATCGGAGTTCCCGGCTACTCCGATTACGTCGACTATCTGGAGGTACATCCTGAGGAGTTCGCGGAGCTCTTCAATACAATCCTGATCAACGTCACGCGCTTCTTTCGCGATGACAGCGCCTGGGGGTATCTGCAAAAGGACGTGCTGCCCCCGATACTGGCGCGCAAGGGGCAGCAGGGGCGCGTCCGCGCCTGGAGCGCGGGATGCGCCTCGGGCGAGGAGGCGTACACCATCGCGATGATCCTCGCTGAAACGCTAGGCCCCGAGGAGTACAAGGAACGCGTCAAGATCTACGCGACCGACGTCGACGAGGAGGCGCTGGCAAAGGCACGCCAGGCGGCGTACACCGAAGCCGAGGTGGAGGATGTACCGAAGCCGCTACTCGAGAAGTACTTCGACCAATACGAGCGGCAGTATGTCTTCAAGAAGGAATTCCGGCGCCAGATCATCTTCGGCCGCCACGACCTCGTCCAGGATTCGCCGATCTCGCGCATCGATGTTCTGGCGTGCCGGAACACGCTCATGTACTTCAACGCCGAGACGCAGTCGCGCATCCTGGCGCGCTTTCACTTCGCGCTCAACGACGACGGCATTCTCCTCCTCGGTCGAGCAGAAACGCTGATGGCGCATGCGGCAACGTTCTCTCCGGTCGACCTGAAGCGGCGCATCTCCGCGAAAGTGCCGCGTGGACGGCTCCCCTTTCGCGAGCGCCTGCTTCTGATGTCGCAGAGCGGGACGGAAGATGCCGGCAACGGCATCTCGCAGCAGATCCGGCTGCGGGAGGTCGCGATGGACACCGCGCCGGTGGCGCAGGTGGTCGTCGATGGCGCCGGCGTCGTAGTCCTCGCGAACGAGCGAGCCCGGCTCCTGTTCGGGATCGCGCTGGAGGATGTCGGCCGTCCGCTGCAGGATCTCAAACTGTCGTATCGTCCCGTGGAGCTGCGGTCCCTCATCGATCGCGTGGCGATCGAGCGGCGCTCCGTGCTGGTGCGGGACGTGGACTTCACGACGATCACCAGCGAACCGCGATCGCTCGATGTGCATCTGGTCCCGATGTTCGACGTGTCGAACGGTCTGCTCGGCATTGCCATCTCCTTCATGGACGTCACCGCCGCCAAACGACTCCAGCTCGAGCTCGAGCACACGAATCGGGCGCATGAAGCGTCGTACGAGGAGCTGCAGTCCACGAACGAGGAGTTGGAGACGACGAACGAAGAGCTGCAGTCCACCGTCGAGGAGCTCGAGACGACGAACGAAGAATTACAGTCGACGAATGAAGAGCTGGAGACCATGAACGAAGAGCTCCAGTCGACGAATGAGGAGCTGACGACGATCAACGACGAGCTGCGTGTGCGCAGCGACGAGCTCAATCAGGTGAACGCGTTCCTGGAGAGCATTCTCACGAGTCTCCGCGGCGGGGTCGTGGTGGTGGACAACGATCTCCGCGTGCTGGCGTGGAGCACGCGCGCGCAGGAGTTGTGGGGCCTGCGGGAGGAAGAGGCGCTCGGTAAACCCCTGCTCTCGCTGGACATCGGATTGCCCGTGGAGCGACTGAAGCAAGCGATGATGGCATCGCTTGCGGGCGCGCTCGCCCCCGGCACGGAGTTCACGCTGGACGCAATCAACCGGCGGGGAAAGCAGATTCAGTGTCGAGTCGTCATTTACCAGCTCCTGAACGCGACGAAGCAACTTCGCGGATTGATCCTGGTGATGGATCAATTGGACGGGCGGGAGCCAGCGGCCGTGATCAAGCTGACGCGCGTTCGCGACTGAGGCGGCGCCCTTCGTCGACGTCGACCATCCCCAGAATCGCTGCGCCGACGACGAAAAAGAGGATGACCGACAGAATGGCGTTGCGGCTCGACCCCGACAGGGCGACGGTTGCGGCGAACACCGCGGGTCCCAGAATCCCGGCAAACTTCTCGAATACGCTGAAGAAGCCGAAGAATTCGGCCGCCTTGTGCCGAGGAATCATGCTCGCAAACAGGGAGCGACTCAGCGCTTGGGTTCCCCCCTGCACGATGCCGACGAGGCAGGCCAGCACGAAAAAATGGAATGCGGTGCGCATGTAGTAGCCGAGGACACTGATCACCCCGTACACGAGCAGACCGATCAGAATCGAACGTTTGGCGCCGATCACGTCGGCGAGCATGCCGAAGAGAAACGCGCATGGAATACCGATGAACTGCACGAGCAGAATCGACCCGATCAGTGCTCCCTGACGGATGCCGATCTCGCTTCCGTAAATGCCCGCCATGCGGATAATGGTCGAGATACCGTCGTTGTAGATCAGGAATGCGAGCAGGAAGAGAAAGGCGTTGCGATATGTGCGGAGCTCCCGCAGTGTTTCGGCGAGCCCACGGAGTGGGGCGGAAAGGCCTTGGTGATCGGCGCGCGCGCCGCGGCCGAGTGGAGGCTCGGGCACGCGGCGAAACAGTGGGATGGAGAGAACACCCCACCAGACCGCCACGGTGAGAAACGCAATGCGGGCTGGAATGGTTGGCGGCGCCCCTCCCAAGCCGAACCACGCAGGCTTCTGCACGATCAGCAGGTCGAGCCCGAGGAGGAGGCCACTGCCGAGATAACCCAGCGCATATCCAGCTGTCGAAACGCGGTCTACCTCCTCCGGCTCCGCGATGTGTGGGAGGAGCGCATCGTAGAACACGAACGCACCGGCAGCGCCGATGTTCGCGGCGACGAACAGCAACGACGCGATCCACCAATCACCCGGGCCGATGAGAACCATCGCCGCGGTCGTGACCAGGCCGAGAGCGAGGAAGATGCCGAGCAACGTCTTCTTGAGCGGCCGAAAATCGGCGACGGCGCCGAGGACCGGCGACAACAGCGCCACGACGGCGAGCGCGATTGTCGTCGCGATACCGAAGCGCAAAGTCGCCGTGGCCGGCGGCAGACCACGCGACGCGACTCTGCCGTAATAAATGGGAAAAATCGCCGTGATGATCACGGCGCTGAACGCCGCTGTTCCTGTGTCGTAGAGCGCCCAGGCACGGAGCTCCGGACGATGAAGGCCGAGTCGTTCGGCCAGCGAGCGGTGATCGTCTGCTGTGACGAGATCCCGAAGAGGCTCGTCGCCGATAGGCTCTTCGATGGTGGTCACGCGCAAAATCTCGCCGATCGGGTTTCGCGACGCGAGGGGTTGCCGCGTAACAGTATGAGCAACGCCCCCGACAACAACGCGATCAGCTCGTGCGACCGCGGCCGCTCAGCCGGTCCTCGAGCAATTCCTGGCGCGATCGACTGACGCGCAGGTGCACGCCGTTCTTGAGAACGATCTCATAATCTCCGCCCGCTCCTTTCAGCAGCGTATCGACGCGGTC
>CAZICQ010000080.1:0-8924 GCA_964537775.1 uncultured Gemmatimonadaceae bacterium
TCGGACGGTCGGACGGTCGGACGGTCGGACGGTCGGACGGTGAAGGGCACACCGAGCTCGGTCCGGTGTGCCCTTCGTAGTTCACTGTCCGACTGTCCGACTGTCCGACCGTCGAACTGTCGGACTGTCCGACCGTCCGACTGCCCCACCGCGTCCAGACTGGAGCGCTTGGCTGACCGCCCGCGCGAGCTGCTCCCGCGTGAACGGTTTCTTGAGAAACGGAGCCTGGTGGAGACCGCGACGGAGGATTTCGTCGTCCGTGTAGCCCGACATGTACACCAGGGGAATCTCCGGCCGGAACGCCGCCAGACGTTCGCCCAACGCCCTCCCTCCCTGGTTCGGCATCACGACATCGGTCAGCACCAGGTGAACGGGCGTACCCTGAGCATCTGCGTCGGCGACGACGCGCAGTGCATCCGCCGCGCTCTCTGCCTCGAGGACCCGATAGCCCAACGACCCGAGCATGCGGCACACGGCGCCGCGCACGCCGTGCTCGTCCTCGACGAGCAGGATCGTTTCACTCCCCCCTTGCAATACAGGCTCCGGCTGATCGCACGGCTCGACGGGCGAGTCGTCGGCGCGAGGCAGCAGCACGGTGAATCGAGTGCCCTTACCGACCACACTGTCTGCGTAGATGAAGCCCCCGCTCTGCTTGACGATGCCGTACACCGTGGCGAGGCCGAGTCCTGTCCCGCCCCCCGCGCCCTTCGTCGTGAAGAACGGCTCGAAGATGTGCGGCATGACGGCTGGATCGATGCCGATACCCGTATCCTCGACCACGATGGTGACATAATCCCCCGCCACGAGCCAGGGACGTTCAGGCGCGCGCCCCGGCGCGACGCTCGCATTTGCCGTCACCACCCGCAGGGTGCCACCGCTCGGCATGGCGTCGCGCGCATTGACGGACAGGTTCAGCAGGACCTGCGACAACTGACCGGGATCGGCCAGGATCGGCCAGAGGTCGTGGCCGAGCTCCATCTGCAACGTGATGTCCTCGGCGATGAGGCGTCGCAGCATGCCGGCGACTTCGGTGACCGCACGATTGGTGTCGAGCCGCTGCAGTTGTAGCATCTGCTTCCGACCGAACGCGAGGAGTTGGCGCGTGAGTCCCGTGGCCCGGTCTGCCGCCTTCCGCACCTCATCCAGATCAGCCGCGACCTGCGTTCCGGAGGGGAGTGATTCGAGCGCCATCGTGGTGTAGCTCGAGATGACGGTCAAGAGGTTGTTGAAGTCGTGCGCGATGCCACCCGCGAGCTGCCCGACCGCTTCCATCTTCTGCGCCTGCCGCAACTGCTGCTCGAGCTCTCGCTGCGCCGTGACGTCGATGACGACGCCGTCCGACAGCACCGTGCCGTCGGCGAGCCTCTGCCCGTGCGCGGCGATCTGAATGACGCGCTGCTCACCAGAGGCGAGTACGGCGCGACCCTCCCACCGAAACTGAACGAGCCGCGCCGCGGCGTCACGAGCCTGTGCACGCAACTGCTCGCGATCCTCGGGGGGCAACAGACCGAGCAGTGCCTCGGGGTCGCGCAGCGCATCGTCTGGCGCCACGCCGAACAACGTGCGTGCCCCTTCACTGACGTACGTATACCTGCCGCTCCCGTCGGGCCGGTACATCCACTGGTAGACCATCCCGGGGACGTTGTTCACGATATGCTGAAATCGCGCCTCGCTCTCGCGGAGCGCGTCATCGGCGCGACGGCGTTCCGTGACGTCCTGCGCGTTGATCACGATGCCGTTGACGGCGGGATCGTCCAGGAGGTTCTGCGCGACACCGGTGAGCAGGCAGAGGGTGCCTTGCCGGGTCCGCACGTGGTACCGGGCCTCGACGCAGCCGCGGGGTCGCCGGAGCAATGCCACAAAGAGCTCGCGGATGCGTGGGAGATCATCCTCGTGGATGAACTCGAAGGCCGCGTGTCCGATGGCCTCGTCGAGCTCATAGCCCAGGGTCCGAGAGAACCCGGCATTCGCGTACCGAATGATACAGTCGCCATCGAGCACGCAGACAAGCTCCGATGACTGCTCGGCGAGGGCGCGGAAATAGCGCTCGCTCTCCGCCAGCCGTTTTTCGGCGACGTGCCGTTCCGTGACGTCGGTCAACAGGTAAACGGCGCCCGTGAACTGGCCGTCCGCGCCGAAGAGCGAGCTGGCCGACTGCAGCGTCCAGAGGGTCGTACCCTCCTTGCGCAGAAACGCCAGCTCGACACTCTCGGCGATCCCGAGCTGCTGCCGCGCGAAGCGAGTGCGCGCCGTGAAGGCCGAATCCGGCTCCATGAAGTTGAAGAGCGGCTGGCCCACCAGCTCATCGCTCGCAGAGCCGAGCATCCCGGCCAATCGCTGGTTCACGTACGTGATCTGCCCGATGGCGTCCACCGTGCAGATTCCCTCGTGTGCCGTCTCCACCAGGGTCCGGTAGCGCTGCTCGCTCTCGCCGAGCTGCGCTTCGGCGGCTTTCCGCTCGGTGAGGTCCTCATACTGCGCGACGAAGCAACGCACCAACCCGCGCGTGTCCCTGACGGCGGACGCCGTCACCTGCGCCCAGATCGCGCGGCCATGCGCGTGTAGGAGACGCTGCTCCATCCGATATCGGTCGAGCCCGCCCGCGAGCGCGAGGCGGAGCTGCACCATGCACTCGGCGACATCGTCCGGGTGCGTCAACGACTGAAAGGTGCGACCCACCAGCTCCGCTTCGGCATAGCCGAGCAATGCGGCCAGCGCGCAGTTCACGCGCAGCCAGCGGCCGTCGGGGGCAGTGATGGCCGACCCGACGGCGAGATGGTCGAACGCGGTCTGACATCGAAGCTCGCTCGAGAGCTCGAACAGGTCGCCGACTGGCACGCCGCCCATTTCAGTCATGATCCCACCCGTGGAATGCTCCGCGCCGCCCGCCATAGAGTATCGTCCCGGCGCGCCGGGGCTTGAGTCCCGTGCCGTACCGCCGCTTGCACGCCGGTACCGGACCGCTTGCACGCCGGTACCGGACACTGCGCAGCAGTGGGCGTGATCCGCCTCTGTCCGGATTGGCATGCCTTGACAGGAATATAAACGACAGGGCATATTCCCGTCGTGGAATCCTCGTTCACCATCGTCGCCGAGCCCAGTCGACGGGCCATCCTCGGCTTGCTGCTCTCGTCCGAGCGCTCCGTGGGCGAGATCGAGCGCGAGCTGCGGCTGTCGCAGCCCTCCGTCTCCAAGCATCTGCGCGTGCTGCGCGACGCCGGATTCGTCGAATCCCGCGTCGTAGCGCAGCGACGCCTCTATCGATTGCGACCGGAACCTCTCATGGAGCTCGACGCCTGGCTCGCCCCCTTCCGGCGCTTCTGGTCGAAGCATGTCGCGCCAGGCCGTCGACACCTGCACACGATGGACAAGGTCCCCTCGGTCAAACGAAAGAAGAGAAAGGCGCCCTCGAAACGGAAACGAACATGAGCCGCAGCCCGCAGATCGCCTTCACCGCCTGGGCGCAACTGCGCCTGCCGCAGGTCGCGGAGGTGCTCACACACCTCGGCTTCCCATCCTACTTCCGCGTGGAGCTCTCGTGGGCCAAGCTCCTCGGCGTGGTGCTGCTGCTCGCGCCGACGCCGGCGCTGCTCGAGGAGTGGGCCTATGCCGGCTTCGCCATCACCCTCGTCTCGGCGCTCGTTGCGCGCCTTTCGGTGGACGACGGGCCGGAAGGGTGGGGATGGGCGGCGGGCACCGCCGTCCTGTGGCAGCTCTCGTACTTCTCCTGGCGCCGCGTGCGGGCGACGCCAGCTCCGATCGCCGAGGTGAGACCATGAAGCAGAAGAGCAACGGGAAGGAGGCGAAGGGCCAGTCGGCTTCCGAGTTGATCGATGCCAGGATCGAAGAACTCGGAGACTGGAGGGGTCGCATGCTCGCCCACCTGCGAACACTCATCACGCAGGCCGACCCCGACGTCGTGGAGGAGTGGAAGTGGGAGAACCCCGTGTGGTCTCACGATGGATTGATCTGCACCGGTGAGACCTACAAGAATCACGTGAAGATGACGTTCGCGAAGGGCGCCTCGCTGGAGGACCCGTCGGGTCTCTTCAACTCCAGCCTCGAGGGCCGGACCAGGCGTGCGATCGATTTTCGCGAGGGCGACCGCGTGGACGAGAAAGCGTTGAAGGCGCTCATTCGAGCCGCCGTGAAGCTGAACAGGTCCCACCGCGGCTAATCCGGCCACGATGCACATGCACGGCGGACCGTTGACCGTGGTGGCGCGGCATCCCCATCACGAACGCCTCCTGAATGTCGGGGTCGTGCCTGCAATCGCAGGCGGTAGATAGTGCTGACGATCGGAAGAAGAAACGCGAGCGTCGCGGCGATCGTCCCGACTGTGCTTCGCGCGACGTCAAACGCATCACCGTAAGCGTCGCGTGACTTGCCGTCAACAACAGCAAGACCGCCCGCCTCGGAAGTGCCATACGCCGGCGCGTCCAGCACGCGGGAAGGGGAAGGGTTTCGCCGGCGTTGGAACCGGTTGTCAGCAGCTCGGGCGCTCACGAAGAGGCGAGCCGGGCGAGGTAAGCGCGCACGCGCGAGGCGTTCGTCCCGAGATCACTCTTGCCGACCCGCGAAACCGAACGAACATCCACCCGGGACCCGTTGCCCTCGGCACGAATCCGCACGACGACGTCATCCTTGAAGCCGAACCACGGCGTCGCCGCCGTCGCCTCGATGCGTCCCGTCGTCGAGTCCGCGGCGTCTATCCTCCAGCCCATGGCTTTCGCGGCTGTTACGGCGCGTTCAAATGCCTGCCCTGGAGGTATGCTGAGCTGGAGCGGTCCGATATCGGGATACGCCTTCCGCTGTAGCGTCGCGACGCTATCACCGCCGTATGTCGCAGAGTTCATCGCGTTCTCCCGAAGTGGTAGAACCGCGACGAATTGCGGCGGGTCATGCGTATCGGTCGTGATGTCGTGGATCGGCGGAACCCGTTTCGCTCGCTGGAGAAACTTCCACGGCACCACGAACGCCGTACATCCGAACGCCAACGCCACCACGAGAAGCACGAGCGCGCCGCCCCGGGGACGGCTCACGACGAGCGCAATCAGCGACAGCACGAATGCCGCGGCGCCGACGTATGCGGCATAACGCAGCAAGGCGAGCCCGATCCGGAAATTCCACATACCGAATCGTGTCCCCGGCCCCGCAATGACGAGCATGAGGATCGCGGCGAACCCAACGAGTACGGCAACGCCGCGCAGCGCTTTCATGACGACTCGCTGTTCCGCGCCGCATTCCGCGACCAGCCGGATGCTGGCGCGCGCTTCGACTCGGGCGGCGCTGGCATTGGGTCGGGTCGATATGGGAAGACGCTGCCGCGTTCTCCGCGCTGTACGACGCGCGCGTATCCGACCTCGATCTCGACCCGCATGTCGGCGAGCCACTCATGCTGTGCATGCTCCTTGGGGCAGCAGCCGCCACGAGCGAGCAGGAGGACCCTCGGATCATTCCCTTGAAGCGTGCTCAGGGAGCAGACCTTTCCGTCCTGATCGGGGAGCTCATAATCGGCGAACTTCGCTCCGCGAATGATGTCGGACCGCACAGTGGGCACCTCGCGCCGGGACGGCCACATTGCGGGCAGAAGGCGTACCGCGTCGCCCACGGAGTGCAGATTTCCGCGGAACCCCGGGACCCCCACGGGACTTGACGGGCTGTCCTTACCTGCAATTCCTGAGGCCGCAAATGCCAAAGCCCCCAGCGCTCAAGCTCGGCGTGTTCGTATTGCTTCTCGCCGTTGTGGCGATCGTTGCGTGGCGACTCGGCTTCTTTCAGCTCACGCATCCGGCGACGCTTGCGCGGGCCGTTCGCGCCGTCCGAGCGCAGCCCCTCGCCGGGCCGCTCTTTGTCGCGGCGTACGCGATTGCCGTCATGTTCGGGCTGCCGGCGTCGGCATTCACGCTCGCTGGAGGTGCGATCTTTGGCTTCTGGTGGGGTCTTCTGCTCAATTGGCTCGGCGCCGCCTTGGGCGCGACGCTGGCGTTTCTCTTTGCCAACCGTCTCTGCACGGACGCGTGCCGCTCGCTGCTCGGTCGGTACAGCAGCCGGTTGGAACACGCCGCTCGGTCGCACGGACTCATGGCAACGCTGAGGCTGCGCCTGATCCCTCTCGTCCCATTCAATCTCCTCAACTTCGGTGCCGCGCTCGCGGGCGTGACGTTTCGCGACTACGCCATCGCGACGGCCATCGGAATTGTTCCCGGCACCGCTGTCTACACGTATTTCGCTGACAGTCTGCTGAGCGGCGCCGCTGGTGCGAACCGGCATGCCTTGCTCAACGTGAGCATCGCGGGCGGGCTCCTCCTCGCACTCTCGTTTGTCCCGACCCTCGTGCGCAAGGCGCGCGGGACGCACGAGCCATCGCCGTCATGAATGCCACTGCGCGCGCGACCTTCTTCGGGAGGTCGCTCCAACCGGCAATGAGTCCCTCGACCGCGGTCAGGTCGACCGTGCCCGGGCTGGCATGTTCGCCTCCGACACGCGCGCAACACGTGCGAGCTCCCGCCGCGATGCCAGCTCGCGGATCCGCGCGGCCGTGCGCGATGCGATGGCCTGGATCGTGAGCGATGGATTGACCGCCGTCGAGGTCGGAAAGACCGAGCCGTCGCAGATCCAGAGGTTCGGTACGTCGTGCGAGCGGCAATCGCCGTCGACGACGCTGTCGCCTGGATCAACGCCCATGCGGCAGCCGCCAAGCAGATGCGCCGTCCGGCCGGCATGCCATGCATCGCTGCCGCCGGCCGCCTCGAGAATGCGAGTCATTTGTGACACCGCGTGGTCGACGATCTCGCGGTCGTTCGCGTGGTAGCCGAACACCACGCGCGGTATCGGCAGGCCGTGGCGGTCTCTCTCGTCGTAGTAGAGCTCCACGCGGTTGGCTCGCTGCGGCAGCACTTCACCGACCATGCCAAGTCCGGACCAATAGTTGTACTCCAGCATCTCGCGCCGCCGCTTTGCCGGCTGCAACGCCGTACGCCGTGTCGCCGTGGCGCGCGTCATCTTCGCGCTTCCGAATGGCCTTGTTCTCCCGTTCATACATGGCGGTCGTGACGTAGTCCATCAACCAGGTTGCGATCGCGCCAGCGATGGCGCCGTCGATGAGATCCGCGGCCAACGTTTGCTTGGACATCTCTGCTCCTGCGACTTGACGATTCACTTGCTATTCAGGGGGGCGCGAAGACGTGGAGGCCGTCGCCGCATGGCATACCGGCCGCCCCACTACGCAGTCCTTCCTTGAGCTGCAATCGGGCCGATCTTGTACGTTCCTGTGTTCTCCATCGTCGGCACGTACACTAGATGTGTCTGCCGGCGGACGACGCGTTGATTCGGTCTGCTCATGCTCACCATCGCTCGCGTCAGGGTGCATCATGGCGCGTGCCCCCGCAGTGGAGCGCTTCGCATCATCATCTCACGCCGGCTCTCCAACCTTCGTGCGCGCTCATGCGAGTGCGTGGCGAGGCGCATACTGCGCGCCAATGTGCTGCGTCGCCTCGAGTCCGGTTGCGACGATCTAATAGGGTTCGAAGCTGCTTCACTCCGTCGGATGTACCGTACTCCTTGGAGCTCAGTCAGAGTCAAGGCCTCGACCGCAGCGCTGCGCCAGCTGCTCAGCGCGTTCTCAATCCCGCAGGTCCGCGAGTAGCGCCAGCACGTCGTGCGATGTGAGGCGTCCGACTTTTCCGCTCGAGTATACGGCGTGAACGACGGTGCCGTCGCGCTTCAGCACGAACGCCGCCGGCTGCATGTGATGACGCCCCTTGCGTACACCCGTGTAGGTGCCGATCGTGCGCGCCATCACGTCCGCATCCACATCATGCAGCATGCTGAACGCGACACCGAGTTGCTCGGCAAGCGCACGGGCGTCGTCGGCTCGATCCACAGATAACGCGATGATCTCCGTGTCAATCGCGTCGAACGCGGCCTTGTGCAACTGGAAGTCAGCCAACTGCTGACGGCAGTGGCTTCACCAATGGCCTCGGTAGAACACGAGCACGGTGCGGCGCCGCGTCAACTCGCTCGGCAGCCGCCGGACGCCGCCATTGACCGCGGGCGCCTCGATATCGGGAAAACGATCACCGACGGGAATCTTTTCCATGACGTGGTATGTGAACCGCAAGCGTGAGTGTCAGCGGTCTCTCTCGATGATGGCGTCCACGAGCTTCCCAAGATCATCACCGATGATGTCCGGCTGATCCGCGTCGGGATCGAGCACCTTTCCCGGCCGCCGGATGAATGCCGCCTTGCAGCCAGCCGCCAGCGCGCCGGCGCAATCCCACGAGTGCGCCGCGACGAGGCGGATATCGCCAAGATCGACATCGAGCTTCATCGCCGCGTACTCGTAGGCCTCTCGCGCCGGCTTGAAGCGCTGGACTGCGTCGACCGACAGGATCGCGTCGAAGAAGTCGCTCAGGTCGTTCCGCTCGAGATGCGCGCGCGCCGACCTCTCGGTCGAATTGGTAAGTGTTGCGACCCGGCGCCCGGCCGCTTTCAACCGCTCGAGCGCCGGCCGAGCATCCGGATATACCCGGAGGTCGGCCATCGCCGACAGGATCGCTTTTCGATCGAGCATCGACGCGTCGGTACCCCGCTGCTCGCCGACCATCTTCAGCGCCGAATCGGCAAGCGTCTCGAAGTTGCGGTATCGATCGACGACGGTCGCCGTAAGGAAGAGCTGGAGGACCTGCTGGAACCAGTCCTTTCTGATGTCCGGTCGCCCGAAGACGCGCGCAAACTCCGGATCGAGGCCGCTCATGTCGATGAGGGTCTCGTTGAGATCGAACACGATCACTCGGGGCACCTTGTCTCCTCCTCACGGACTCTGACGTTGGCCTTCGCCACACCACGGCGTGTTCCGGCCGTGTGCCGAATGGCGAGGCCACGACCGACAGCATGCGGCGGGCCATTCTGACGCTGACGCG
>CAZICQ010000081.1:0-8605 GCA_964537775.1 uncultured Gemmatimonadaceae bacterium
CGCAGTCGGAACATCGAGCAACGCACTGCGCGCGACGAGCTGCGCGCCACCGTCATTCTTGCCCTACCGGTGGTGCTCGTGCAAGTGGGCACCATGGCAATGGGTCTCATCGATACGCTGATGGTGGGGCACGTCTCCGCGAGCGTCCTCGCCGCTGTGGCGCTCGGGAACGTCTACTTCATCAATGCGATCGTGCTCGCCCAAGGCACACTGATGGCGCTCGACCCGATCGTGTCGCAAGCGATCGGAGCCCACGATGGGATCACCGTAAGCCGCGCAATCCAGCGCGGCCTCATCTTATGCGTCGCATTGAGCGTCTTCACCGCCCTGCTGCTCCTGCCCACTCGGCGCGTGCTGGTCGCACTGCATCAACCCGCGACGATCATCTCCGACACCGCGGCCTATGTCCGCATCTCGATACCAGGCGTATTGGCGTATCTCCTGTTTGTCCTGATGCGGCAGGCGCTGCAAGCGCTCCACCGGGTTGCTCCCGTCGTGTGGACGATGCTCGCTGCGAATGTACTGAACGCGTCGCTGAATTGGGTGTTCGTGTACGGGCACCTTGGCAGCGCGCCGCTTGGTGCGCGCGGCAGCGCGATTGCGACGCTCGTCAGCCGATGGGTGATGATCGTTTTGTTGCTGATCGTCGCCTGGCGTGACATCCGGCCGTACATCGTACCGGTGCGCCGCGACGCATGGGCGCTCCTTCCGCTCGCCCGGATGCTGCGTCTCGGCCTGCCGATCGGCGCGCAGCAGTTGCTCGAGCTCAGCGCCTTTGGCGCGGTCGCGCTGTTGATGGGCATTCTCGGGACCGTGGAAATGGCGGCGCATCAGATCGCGATCTCGCTCGCCGCATTCACCTTCATGGTCCCGTTGGGCGTGTCCGCCGCTGCGGCCGTGCGCGTGGGTCGCGCCGTTGGAGCTCGCGACGTGTCTCGAGCTCGCGCCGCGGCCCGAGCATCGTACATTTGTGGCGTCGGATTCATGTCGGTGACCGCGATTCTCTTTCTCACGGTGCCACGGCTGCTCGCCGGAGCGTTCAGCGCCGACGTGCGCGTGGTCGCCATGGCCGGTACCCTCATTCCCATTGCCGGCATATTCCAGATCTTTGATGGTGCGCAGGCTGTCGGCGCCGGCGTCCTCCGCGGTCTGGGCGACACGACCGCGCCAGTGGTCGCGATGCTCGGCGGCTACTGGCTCATCGGCTTGCCCGTGAGCATCGGTCTCGGCCTCCACACATCACTTCGCGCCGCGGGATTGTGGTGGGGATTCGTCGCATCGCTGGGAGCCGTAGCGCTTTTCCTTCTTCTGCGCGTCCGCACACTGTTTCGTCGCGACCTCAGGCGAGTGGTCGTCGACGACCAGGAATAGTCTCTGCGCGCAGCGCACGGCGGGATTAATTTCGTTGCGGGTAATGGTGCTCCGCTCCGACCACCGACGCCTTCCATGACGCATCGTACGATACTCACCGTCCTGCTCGCGCTCATCGCAGCACCACCCGCTGACTTCGCCCAGACGCCACGCTCTTCGTCGCGCCCGTCCGGCTCCTTCGCTGGCGAAGCGGCGCGTTTACCTACGGGCGTGCGGCTCGATCCCGCGAGTCCAGGGACCGAGATTGGAAGCTTCCCCCTGACGATGCTCCTCGCGCCAGATAGCGCCCACGTTGTTCTCCTGCTCAGCGGTTGGCGCGAGCAGGGTCTTCAGGTGGTGGACCGACAGACAGGGCGCGTCGTGCAAACAGTTCTGCAGCCTGCGGCATTCCTCGGCGCCGCATTCTCTCCTGACGGCACCGTTCTGTACGCCTCGGGCGGGAACACGGACATGGTGTACCGTTACGATTGGCACGATGGCCATGCAACTCTGCGCGATAGTCTTGTCATCGCGCGCAAAGCTCAGCGCGCCGCTGGTACGCACTACCCGGCCGGACTTGGTATCTCTCGCGACGGCCGAATGCTGTACGTCGCCGAAGATCTTGCTGATTCCTTGGCCGTGGTGGACGTTGCGAGCGGTCGAATCGTGCAGCGTCTCGCCACCGATCGTTATCCCTACGATGTCGCGGTAGGCCCGGACGGAACCGTGTATGTGTCCGCGTGGGGCGGCTATACGATCTCCATGTTTGGACCGGACACAGAGGGCCGCCTCTCTGATTTTGGACGGCTGCGCGCCGTACGCCATCCATCAGCATTGCGGCTCAATCGGGATGGCACGCGGTTGTTCGTGGCATCGGCAAGCACCGATCAGGTGGTGGTCGTCGACACGCGGCGCCGACGTGTGGTGTCGCGCCTGCTCGATCCTCCTCCCGGCGGGCCAAACGAGGGCACAACTCCAAACGCGCTCGCGCTGTCACCCGACGGCACTCGCCTGTTCGTTGCCGAAGCCGACGCCAACGCGATCGCCGTCTTCGATCTCACGGCGGCAACGTCGAACGTTGCCGCCGCGCACGGCAATGACCGTCTCGCGGGCCGGATTCCCACCGGATGGTATCCCAGCGCCGTCGCCGTCGCTGCAGACACGATCTTCATCGCGACAGCAAAAGGACGTGGCACAACTTCCAACCCGCACGGGCCGAACCCCATACCATCACCCGATCATCCGCCGAGCAGCGGCGCCAATTACACGCTGGGCCAACTGCGCGGCTCTTTCACTGCGCTACCGCTCGCGCACACCAGCGGGGGCGAACTGGCACACCTCACGAGGCGCGTGGTACAGGCGAATGGATGGTTGGACGCTCCCAGGGCGCGGCATTATCCGCCCTTCGAGCATGTCGTCTACATCATCAAGGAAAATCGCACGTACGATCAGATGCTCGGAGACATGCGCCAGGGTGATGGAGATACGAGTCTCGTCTTCTTTCCGCGCGGCGTGACCCCGAATCACCACGCACTCGCCGAGCGGTTCGGCCTGTTCGATCGCTTCTTCGTCAACGCGGAGGTGAGCGGTGACGGTCACAACTGGTCTACTGCCGCCTATGCAGGCGACTACGTCGAAAAGACGGTGCAGTCACAGTATAGCGCACGTCGTTGGCCCTACGATTATGAGGGGACCAACCGCGGCTTCGGCTACGCAAATATTCCGGAAGACGACGTGAATGAGCCGGCGAACGGATATTTGTGGAATCTTGCCGAACGCAAAGGCATCGAGTTTCGCAATTATGGCGAGTTCGCGGTGGCGTCGCCGAAGGATCCCGACGACCCGCTTCCTGCCGGCTACCGCGGCAACAAGCCGTTTCTGTACGCGCACACGAATCCACTCTATCCCGGCTTCGAGCTGACCATCCCGGATCAGCGTCGCGCTGACATCTGGATTGCCGAACTGCAGGAATACATTCGGCGTGGGAACATGCCGGCGCTCGAGATCGTGCGGCTTCCCAACGATCACACGGCTGCGCTGATGGCCGGCCGCCATACGCCGCGCGCACTCGTGGCCGATAACGATCTCGCATTAGGCAGGATCATTGAGGCGCTGTCGCACAGCCCATACTGGCGGAGCACCGTCGTCTTCGTGCTCGAAGATGACGCGCAGAACGGTCCCGACCACTTCGATTCCCACCGCTCACCGCTCTTCGTGATCTCGCCATACAACCGGCCTGGCACGATTCACCGGTTTGCCAACACGACGGATGTACTGCGCACGATCGAGGAGATCCTTGGCCTCGAGTCCATGGCGCATTTCGACTTCTATGGCCGCCCGCTTCGCGACATCTGGGCCGACGCGCCGGATCTGCGTCCTTATACGTCGCGGGCGCCCACAGTATCACTTGAAGAAATGAATCCGCAGAGAGGAGTCGGCGCCCGGGAATCAAAACAGCTCGATTTCCGCACCGCGGACGTCGCGGATGTCGAGCTGTTCAATCGAATCTTGTGGCGCGCCATCAAACCGAACGTTCGCTATCCCGGTACCCGGCGAATGTCAGCGCTCGACCCGGCACGCGACCGTTGACGAGGCAATCGCTCAGGCCTTGTGTCTGAAAATGATCCGACCGCGCGTGAGATCGTACGGTGACACCTCGATCGTCACGCGGTCGCCTTGCAGCACACGGATCCTGAACCGCCGCATGTTACCGCCCAGAGTGGCAAGTACACTGTGCCCGTTTGGCAGCGACACTCGAAAGGTCGCGTTCGGAAGCACTTCGTTCACCTGGCCTTCCATCTGGATCGGTTCTTCCTTGGCCATGGCCGCCTGGCTCGGTGTTACTTCGACCGCGCTCTCTGCGCGTCGCGACGGCGGCGGCGCGCGGCGGCGGCCTTCAGCTGTCGTGCCTCGCTGGGCTTCACATAATGGCGCCGGCGACGCAGATCCTTGAGGATGCCCGCCTTTGCAATACGACGCTTGAATGCCTTGAGCGCCCAATCCAGTCGATCGCCTTCCTCTATCGTGATCTCGATCATCGAAACTCCCTGCCGGTGATGAAAAGCGGAGCGGACGAGCCCGACCCCTTCAGGCAAACACAACGGGGCCGCCCACCGTCGAGCGGCCCCGTCGCTGTCGTGTCTTCGTCGCCTCAGCGACCCAGCTTCACGACGTTCTCGGCGGCGGGGCCTTTCGCCCCCTGCACGATCGTGAACTCCACCTTCTCACCTTCAGTGAGCGATTTGAAACCACTGCCCTGAATGGCCGAGTGGTGGACGAAGCAGTCTTTCTGCCCGCCTTCGGGCGTGATGAAGCCGAAACCCTTGGCGTCGTTGAACCACTTCACCGTGCCGGTGGTACGCATTCCCAAACTCCTGGTGTAAATGTTCGTCGGGAGTCCGGGTGTTCGCCGTGCCTGCCGACGTGCCTATGTCCACGACGGCGCTCCTCGCCGCACGTGGTTGCGAACCCAGTCACGAAAAACGGGGCCTAGCGAAAGCCAGATCCCCGTTCGATCCACTGGTCGCATGAAAAACATGCGATTTTCGCTTCCCAATTCTAGTGGTGGCCCAGTAACGCGTCAACAGGCAAGTGGTTACGGCTTCTTTTTCACGTCGACATTGTTGCCGATTACGCCGCCAAGAATGCCACCCGCCGCGGCGCCGATGAGACCTCCCTTGAGCTTGTCCCTGCTACTGGCAGCTCCGATGATCGCGCCAGCCGCCGCGCCAATCGCAGCGTCACGCTTCGTATTCCGAACAACCGTGGAATGCGTCGTAGTCGTCGTTGTTGCCGTGTAGCCGCCGGTCGATGTCGAACGATGACGCACGGTGCTGACCTCGCCCGTGGAGCGGCGCACAACCGTGCTCGCGGCGCTGTTGGGTGTCGCCAGATTTCGCTCTGCCGCGGAAATAGTGTCCTGACCCGGTCGCTGCTGGGCCGCGAGGTTGAGATCGTTACTTAGAGGCTGGTCCATTTTATCATTGCCGCGGTTGCACGCGGACACGGCCGCAAGCAGCGCGACCGCAAGAATTCCAAATCGGCGCATCGGGTCCTCGAAGTCGAAGAGATACCGACTTATTAGGGCAGAGGTCGTGCCAGATCAGAGCGCTCGGGCTGCCCGTGCGAATGCCCGGCTGCTCTGCTGCTCCGACTGCTCGAGAAAGCGCGCGATGACTACCATAGCTTCGTCTATCACCGTCGCGCCGAGCTCACGCGTATGCCTGCGCAACACCCGTTCGATCTCTTCGCGCAGTATGGCGTATTCGCGTCGCACTGCAGCTTCAGTCCAACCGAGACGGGCGCGCTGGCTCCCGTGCCGCTCGGCCACCATGCGCTGAATCTCGGTGCCGTCGCTGAACAATGCGGACGGGCGCCCGCCCATCTCCTCCAGCACGATCAGCATGCCCCCAATGTCGGCCAGGTGCGTGGGCAGATGATCCACCAGCTGCGAGAACTTGAGTGACGCGATCGCCGGTACCAGTTCTTCGGCACGAGCTCTCGTGGCGAAGCCATCGAGCACTGCGGCGATCTCGCAAAGAATCCTTTCCCCGACATCCGCGACCCCGCGAAGCTGTTCGGGCGTCTTCATGAATGCGGTCTGCACTGTGTTAGGCCTCGCCACGCCCTCGGACGCCATGGGCAACCACAGCGTGAAGCTGGACCCCTGGCCAGCCTTGCTGTGCGCTGTAACATCGCCGTGCATCAGGCGGGCGAGCTTACGGCTGATGGTGAGCCCCAATCCAGACCCGTCCTGAACGCGCGTGTGGCCCGACGACAGCTGCACGAATGGATCGAAGATCGACGAAAGCTGATCGGAGGGAATACCGACGCCGTTGTCGCTCACGCGCACGTATACCCACTGCTTTCCGCCGTGCAGGCGCGCATCCGCATCTGCCGTTGCGGTCACGCCGTACTCGACCCGCACCTCGCCGCCCGGTGGGGTAAACTTCACCGCGTTCGAGAGCAGATTCACGAGAATCTGCCGCACTCGATCCTCGTCCCCTTCGTACATTGCGTCCGGGTCGCCGTCCGCGCGCGCGGTGAAGGCGATGGCCTTCGCTTCCGCCTGGTGTTGAATGATGGCCAGTGAGCCGTCGATGGTCGCGCGCGCACGAGCGTAGGCAACCTGTACCGAAAGCCGGCCCGCTTCGATCTTGGCGAGGTCGAGCACCTCGTTCACCAGAGCCAGTAGGTGACGGCCGCTCGTGCGGATGCGTTGCACCTGCTCGCGCTGATCCTCGTTCAGAGAGCCCGCGACGCCAAGGTCCAGGAGCTCCGAGTAACCGATGACTGCATTGAGCGGCGTGCGGAGCTCGTGGCTCATCGTCGCTAAGAACTCGCTCTTGGCGAGGTTGGCAGCCTCCGCCTCCGCACGCGCGGCGCGTTCCCGCTCCAACTGCCAGGCGCGTTCTTCGGCGCGTTTGCGGTCAGTGACGTCACGCAAGGAAACGAGACGCGCAGGCTCGCCTTGCCAATCAATGTCGACCACGCGTAGCTCGGCGGTGACGATCTCGCCCTGTGGCCGCACGACCTCGACCTCCGCGCTCTCCGCGGCGACGATCGCGAAGCCGAGCAGCTGTCCCTCGAGTTCGGTTGCACTCCGTCCGAACAACCGCTCGGCCGCCGGATTGACGAAGCGAATATGTCCATCCACGCCGACGATTACGATGCCGTCAGCCAGATGGTCGACAATCGCACGCAAGCGCTCCTGCTCGGAGCGGCGCGCCTTCCGTCGCTCAACGCGCATGGGTAGTTGTGTGCCGCTGCTCTCGACTTCTCTGTGAACCAAGCTCAACGACCGGTGCTCACGTGCGCAAACGGATGATCAGTTCGCTGATCCTTCCTCCCTTTAAGCAATGGTCGTGCACATGTGCTAAGACCGGCGGCGATCCATGCCGCGCCGTCGTTCCCCGTCTGGCGCTTCCTGCGCGGTTGAACTGCGGCGCCGCGTCGACGTCTCAGCCTCGAACTCCGACCAGACCCGCTCCACGTCCGCGGGGGACAAGTGCACGGGCGTTCCAGCCAGGATGCCGGTGACGTTGCGGAAACGCCGGCCGAGGTGCATGCCGGTCTTATCAATCGTGAATTCGCGAATGCCGCGGTCGTGCACGGAGCCGCGCATCTTCAAGACAGTTATTCCACGTTTCATTTCGCCGAACATCTCTACGTACCGCAGCAGGATGATGGAGTCGGTGAGAGTGGAGATGTGCGCGTCGGTGATGGAAGGTCCGCCCATCAACGTAAATGTTGTCGCGGTAAACAGCCCCGTGATCTCCTGCTGCTTCATGAATGAGGTTGCGCCAATCACGAATTCGCGGAATGCTTTCGGCGTGCCTACCCGCTCGAGTGCGGACAAGCTATCGACCACCACGCGTGCCGGCTTGAACTCCGCGATTGCCTTCTGAATCGTGATCAGCCAGTCCTCGAGCCCGTGCACCTCCGGATAGTCGCACACCACACGCAGCATTCCCTCGCGTTCCATCCGCTCGAAGTCCACGCCCCAGCCCGAGGCGTTGCGAAAGAGTTGTTCGCGGCTCTCCTCGAACGCGAGGAGGAGGCATCGTTCGCCGTTGTCCCCGCCGCCCTTCAGAAATTGCGTCACGGTGAGCGTCTTGCCGGTGCCCGTGGCGCCCGACACCAGAATGATGGAATCACGGAAAAATCCGCCGCCGCACATCTGATCGAGGTCGGAGTTTCCCGACGTTATGCGCGCATTTGAACTCTTTTGGCGCAGCGCGATCGCGGAGAGGGGGATCACCACGACTCCCGAACCGCTCACGATCGAAAAGGGGAACTCGCCCTTCTGGTGATCGGTGCCACGGAATTTGAGGATTTCGATCGTGCGCCGGCGGACCTCCCCTTCCAGCACATTACGCACGACCATCACGTTATCTGCGATGAACTCCTCGACGCCAAAGCGCGCGATCGGCCCATAGTCGTCCGTCCGCTCTGCCGTCAGCACGGCCGTGACCCCCATCTGCTTCAGCGCTGAGGCGATGCGAAAGAGCTCGCGACGGACCATCGATTGGTCGGAGAACTGGCTGAAGATGGCGCCAAGCGAGTCAACGGAGACTCGTTTTGCGGCAACCTTCTTCACGGCATTCTCTACACGGGCGAGGAGGGCGCCGAGATCGAAGCTGCCGCTCTCGATGATCTCCGTGCCTGGATCGGGCGACGCATCCACGAAGGCGAACGTGCCCTCGGCCTCCCACCGAGCGAGATCCCAGCCGAAGCTGCGCATGTTCTGTCGGAT
>CAZICQ010000082.1:0-5068 GCA_964537775.1 uncultured Gemmatimonadaceae bacterium
AATCCGAGCCCGCAGTGCGCAGTACGTTCGCAGTCCGCAGTGCGCAGTTGGTCAGAGTGCGAAGTCCGCAGCTCTTCGTGCGCAGTTGGTCAGCGCCCGACGTCCGCAGCTCTTTACTGCGCACTCCGGACTTCCTCAGAACTCCAGCTGCGACAGGTATTTGTAGCTCGCCTCGATCGACGCGAATGGGTCTTTGGGCTCGTCGTGCTCGACGAAGTAGTGGCGGATGCCGGCTTGGTCGCTGTGGGCGAAGATGTTCTTGAAGTCGATCGTGCCGCCCCCCACGTCCATCATCTTGTGCTCGGGAGGGCCGGCGGAGTCCTTCACGTGCACCATCTTGAACCGTCCCGGATGCTTGGCGAAGTAGGCGAGCGGATCGGCGCCGGCCATGACGGCCCAGTAGAGGTCCATCTCGAAGTCGACGTGCGCGGGATCCGTGTGCGCGAGCAGGACGTCATAGGGCAGCGGACCCTTCGCGCCGATGCGCTTGAACTCGAAGTTGTGGTTGTGGTAGGCGAAGCGGAGGCCGGCGCTCTTCGCCTCTGCGCCCGCTTTGTTGAATTTCGCCGCGATGTGCTTCCACTCGTCGAGATCGCCGCGCTGCTTTTCGGGGATCCAGGCGACGGTCACCCACTGTGCGCCGATACCTTTCGCGTCGTCGAGGGTGCGCCGCCAGTCGGCGCCGATCGTCTCGAAGCCGACGTGCGTCGATGGAGCGGTGAGATTGTTCGTCGAGAGGAGGGCGCGAATCTCCGCCGGCGTCTTGCCGAAGTATCCGGCGAATTCGACTTCGCGATAGCCGATCGCCGCGACACGCGCGAGCGTGCCGGCAACGTCGCGCTTCATCGCGTCGCGAACGGTGTAGAGTTGCAGTCCGATGCGCTCGAGCTTGCGCGCTCGAAGAAGGTTGCGCAGTGCGGCTGGAGTGTGCGCCAGCGCCGCAACGGAGGCGCCGAGCGAGGCGAGGAATCGGCGGCGATCAATCATGCAGGGTGATAATACTTGAGGGCGGAGAGGGCAAGGGGAACTGCGAGTCGATAGTCGGTAGTCGGTAGTCGATAGTAGGGGCGTTGAACAGGTGAGGACTCGGTGTGAGGGTCACTCATGCCGAGCCCTACTTCCAACGGCGTAACTACCGACTACCGTCTACCGACTACCGACTGCGTTTCAAAGGGCTGCCGCACCGACGGATGCAGCGCTTTCCGCAGACACTCTTCGTGCGCGAAGTAGTGCGCCATCTGCGGGTGGGCCTCCGGACTCTTGATCGCCGACAGATGCACGACGGCGTCAGGGTCGCGGGACGTCGGCTGGCCGCAGAGTGCGCACGTGTGCACGAACACGACGCCATCCACCGTACGCGCTGCTGCAGATGCAGCTCGCACCTTCATGACGTGCCTCCCGGACGTGGTCCCCGTGAATGTCGGGTGGCAGGGGTGGTCGCGATACGTGAAAGCGACGCACGGAAGTCGGGAGTCCGTAGTCGGTAGTCGATAGACGGTAGTCGATAGTAACGGCGTTGGAAGCGAAGGCTCGGCATGAGTGACCGGTATGCCGAGCCCTCACCTGTTCAACGTCGTAACTACCGTCTACCGACTACCGACTACCGACTGAAGTTCACCGACTATCGCCTACATTCGGAATGCCGCCCCCAGCCGCAGCTCCGTGGGTCCCGCGGAGCGCCACTTCGTCTCGCCGGTCTCGCGCATGGCGCGCTGGCGTGCTTCGCCGGTGATCTCCAGGGCTCTCGACAGCGCGAGCGCCACGCCGCCACCGTAGCTCCAGGTGTGGGAGTAGTCGTTTGGCGCGCCGAGCACGGGACGCGAACGGCCGCCGAGGCCGGCGAAGGCGTACGGGACGAGTGAGAAGGAGATGCTGCTGGCGCGGCCGAGCCGGAGCAGCAAATCGCCGTCCACGTCCCAGCCGCGCGGCGCGGACGCATCGAGGCGTCCGCCGTCGAGTAGAATCGCGCCACTGCCGCGGAGGCCGAAGATGCCGGCGTTGTACACGGTCATGGAAGCGCCGGCGCTTGCGGGAGAGTCAAAGTGACCTCCCGTCGGATAGGCGACGAAGGGCCCGAACCCGGACACCGCTTGCGCTGCGACGGTCGTGGCCACGACGGCCGACAGCGCGAGGCCGCCGGCAAGATGTGATACGGTGCGCATTGTAAGGCTCCGTTTGGGTACGCGCCCAAGGACTGGCAACGCACCGGCCATACGGACCGCGCACGTCAACCGCAATGGGGACAGTACCTTACGAACTTACGCGCGCTCGGCCGCGGCGGCGGTGTCCAAGGGGCGGGACGGGAGGATGTCCTGAAACGCAGTCGGTAGACGGTAGACGGTAGTCGATAGTAAGTACGTGTAACCGGTGAGGGCTGGGCATGGGTAACCCGCATAACGAGCCCTCCCTTCCAACGGCGTTACTCTCGACTATCGACTATCGACTCCCGACAGTATTTAGCGAACGCCTCCGCCAGATCTTCCGCAATCTCGCGCGCCGGCCGACCCTCGATCTGCCACCGCTCCAGCATGAAAACGAGCTTTCCGTCTTTGAGCAGCGAGATGGAGGGAGATGAGGGTGGGTAGCCAGTGAAATAGCTGCGGGCCCGGTCGGTGGCTTCCGCGTCCTGTCCCGCGAATACCGTGGTCAGATGCTCCGGCTTCTCCTTCGACTCGGAGAGCGCCATCGCGACGGCGGGGCGGGCATTCCGCGCCGAGCAGCCGCAGACGGAGTTCACGACCACCAGCGTCGTGCCGGGGGCGTTCTTCAGCTTTGCGTCGACCTCGTCGGGCGTCCGCAGCTCCTCGAAGCCGAGGCGGGTCAGCTCCTGGCGCATCGGCGCCACCAGGCGTTCGTCGTACATCATCATGCGCATCGTTCGTCCACGCTCCTACACATCGTTGTCGGAAAGCTCGTCCCGCACGAGCGCCAGAATCGCCGCCTGCGGCACGACGAGGTAACGCTCACTCTCGAAGGTGATCTCCACCGCGGCCTTGCGAAAAAACAGCGCGTAGTCGCCGGTGCGGGCTTGCATGGGAAGAAACCGCGTCTCGCGCGTCGGCGTCCGCCACGGCTCATCGGCATTAGCGTCGGGCGCCGGCATGGGCAACCCTGGCCCGGTGGCCACGATTCGCCCTCCCTGCACCGCCTGGTTGTCGACGGCCGTGGGCGGCAGGTACAGCCCGACATTCGTGCGCTCCTCGCCATCCTCGACCTTCACCAGCACGCGGTCGCCGACGACGATGAGCTGCTTCTCGTTTTTGTGCATGGCTGAAGATAACGAATCGGCGCGTGGCGCGCCGGGGGCCGGTCGGGCGGCGGCTATCCCGCGCCGTGGACCACGGGCTCGTCATCATCCTCGGCGACACCCGATCGCCTAACGAGGAAGATGATCGTGGCCAGCAGCGACGCCCAGAGCACGATCACGATCGCGCGCGACAGCAGCGTGCCGGCAGCCATCGACCGCCAGTCCGACCACTCGGCTCGCACCGTGCCATTCGGTTCACGCCCCGCCCAGATCAGCATGGCGCTCGTGGCCATCTCTCCCACCGCTTCCACCGCAGCGAACAGGGGCGCGCGCCATACCCACTGGTGCATCGGATAGTTCGCCAGGTGCGCCGTAGCCATCCCGAGCAGCAGCACGCAGGCCACCGCGAACGAGCCGCCGAGATACCACCAGCTGTTGGAGCCGTGCGTCAGCGCGAACGAGCGGAAGATGCGCAACAGAAAGCCCGCCACGAGTGCCATCTCGACGAGCGAGAACGACAGTCGCCTGAACGCCCGGGGCTCCTCGAACCGGAGCTCCACCGTGTGCTTGGGGAAATACGAGGGCATGCGTGATGGCCGGTCATACGACCGCTCCTCTTAGACAAACGACCGGACCGGCGGCTGGCAACCGACGGCCGGGGGCGCGGCCACGTCGGATTGTGGCCTACGTCACCCGCTCCATGCCCCGCGAAGGCGTGATCAGGGACACGGCGCGGGGCGACCCTCTCAGGATCGCGACGAGCGCCTCCTCGAGCTTCTCGAAAGCGAATGGCTTGCTGATCACCGGCTGCTTCGTGCCAGCCGAACGCGCTCCCCCCTGCGTGCTCACGACGTCGCCCGTGATGAAGATGGTTCGCATCGCGAGTCCCGGACGCTCCGCCCGCAGCCGCTCGTGAAAGCCAAAGCCGTCCAGGCCCGGCATGCGGAGATCGCAGACGACCGCGTCGAAGCTGGTCGTGTTGACTGCGCTCAGCGCCTGGAGACCGTCCGCCGCCGTCACCACGGCGAAGCCGCGCAACTTGGCAAATGTTTCCATGCTGTTGCGCAACGACGCCTCATCGTCCACGAACAACAGGCGGATCCCCGCCAATGGCGACCGGTGTGCGCGTGGCAGTGAGTCGACCTCGCGCGTACCGGCGGCCTGCGCCGCCGCCGCGGGCAGCACGACGCGAAAAGTCGTTCCCGCGGGCGAGCTCTCGGCCACCTCGATCGTACCACCGTGAGCGGAGATGATTCCGTAGCTGACGCTGAGGCCGAGTCCAGTCCCTTCCCCCTCCTTCTTCGTGGTGAAGAATGGCTCGAAGATGTGAGCGCGCGCGCCGTCCGGTATGCCTGGCCCGGTGTCGCTCATCTCGAGGACCACGCACTCCCCTCCCTCTACCACGCGCGTCGTGACGACGAGGGAGCCGCCACCGAGTGGCGCCATCGCCTGAATGGCGTTGGTGACGAGGTTGAGGCAGACCTGCTGGAGCTGGCGCGCGTCTCCGATGACGGCCGGCAACTCCGTCGCCAGCACGAGGTCAGGGCGCACTTTGTTGGCGCTGAACTGATAGCCGCGCATGCGCAAGGTGCGCGTCACGAGCGCATTCAGATCGAGCGCTTCTCGCTGCGGCTCGCTGCGCCGCGCGAACGCGAGGAGATCCTTTACCACCTGACTCGCGCGCAGCGTCTCGCTCTTGATCACCTCGATGGAGTCGTGCTGCGCCTGTGTGAGGCCCCCGTCGCGCAGGAGCAACTGCGCGAAGGCGCTGATGCTGCTCAGCGGATTGTTGACCTCGTGCGCGACGCCGGCCACGAGCTC
>CAZICQ010000082.1:5168-8595 GCA_964537775.1 uncultured Gemmatimonadaceae bacterium
ATCGCGCGAATCGCTTGACTGATGCGTGCGAGCATCTCCGGGTTCAACTCGTGCGCATGCCGGCGCACGTCGGAGACGCTCCAGCGTTCGCCGCTGAGAATCACAGCCCCGACCTTCGAGGCGTTCGTCGGCATCTGGCCGCCCACGAGGGCAGCGCCCACTCCGGTGCCCGCCATGCAGCGCAGCGTCGCGTGGTCGCTGGCGAGGAAGACAGCGCCGTCCGTGGCCTGCACGATGTCCACAACCGCCTCCAGAAATCGGTCGAGCACGCGCTGCGGGTTGAGCTCGAGCGCGATCTGCTGTCCCAAACGCCACATGCGTTGCAGCACGCGTTGCGCGTCCTCGAGCTCGACGGTACGCGTGGCGACCGCCATCTCGAGCGTTGCGCTCAGCTCTCGCTCGGCGACGACGCTCTTCGCCAGCTCGGCGGTCGCCAGCCGCTCCATCGACAGGGCGTAGCCGCCATACACGATGAGCAGCGTGTTCATCGTGCCGATGACGATCGCGATCTCGGCATCGCCGACGGTCTGCAACGCCGCGAACAGCGATAGCGACGGCACGAGGAAGAAGTACAGCATCGTCGCGCACGTCACGACTGCCAACGCAGCGAAGGTCGCGAACACGGTACGGTGGACGCCGCGTGACGACCGCGCCACCGATGTCGCCGCCGCCGCGAACACGGCGAAGCAGGCGATCGACAGGAGATCGATCACGGTCGGGTGACGCGGCCACCGCTGGAAGAGCAGCACGCCGAACACCGCCAGCGACGCGAGCTGCGACAGCGCGATCCAGCGGTAGGTCCCGATTCGCGGGAGGCGGATCACCCGCGCGGACACCGTTCAGGTGAGAAACTCATGCAACAACGAGTGAAAGTGATGCACGCCGTTCTCGCGCGCGGCCGAGTATCGCCCACGATCATAGACGCGCGATCGGAGATTGCGTTGCACGATCTCGCAGATCTCCACGTCCTCCTCCTGAATCTCGTCGCTGAACGCCAAAAGTTTCGTCCATTGCGGGTCCGCGCCAGGATCGGGCGGAGGATCGGTGGCAAACCACTCGAACACCACGCGAGTGCGGTCGTGTGAGATTGGTACCACCAGATTGGTCTGCATCTGCCCCATGTAGACGTTGAGCATCACGTTCGGGAAGAGCCAGACGTAGACGGCCTCCGGGACATCCGCTGCTTGGGGATCGTATCGCCGCTCGTCGCGTGACCCGGCGCTGACTGGCCGAAGCGGGGCGTGCTGGAGCGAGTAGAAGCGATGGGGCTCGACGCGATACTGGTCGTAGTCCAGCTCCTTGTGGAGCTCCGGATGCACGACGGGCACGTGGTAGCCCTCGAGATAGTTGTCCACGTACACCTTCCAGTTGCAGGCGATCTCCCATTCCTTGCGCGTGACGTAGCGCATGTCGGCGCAGTGGAACGGGGCAACCCGCGCGGGAATGTCTTCCAGTACGTCGGCGAGGGGCGGCACCTTCGCGTCGAGTGAAGCGAATACCAGCGGTCCCCACGTCGCGACCTGCACCGGCAGCAGATGCATCTCGTCGGGATTCCATCGCTCCACGCCTTCCATCTCGGGCGCGCGCAGGAGTGAGCCGTCGAGACGATACGTCCAGCCGTGATACTTGCACTGCAGCGTGTTGCGTTGTCCGCAGCCATACGCCACGGGGCCGGCGCGATGGAGACAGATGTTGTAAAAACCCCGCAGCCGGTCACCGTCACGAAGCACCACGAGGGCATCGTTACCAATCGCTGCGGTGAAGTACTGGCCGTGCTCGCGCAGCTGGTCGAGGCGCCCGACCAACTGCCACATGCGGCCGAACACGCGCTCTCGCTCGAGCTCGAGATAGACCGGGTCGTTGTACAGCCGCGCCGGGAGCGTGGACGCGCGGCGAATGTCGGGATCGAACGGGAAGACCAGCGGCGTCACCGGATCCAGTGGCCGAGTCGGCCCCAGCGTATGTCGGTGAGCCAGGGGAGAGGACGATCGCTCTCCTCACCCGGTTTGTACGAGTAATAGACGAACATCGGCTTCCCGCGAACGTTGCCGTGCGGAACCACGCCCCAGTAGCGGCTGTCCTTCGACTCGTAGCGATTGTCACCCATCATCCAGTAGTACCCGCTCGGGATGAGCAGCGGACCCCAGTTGTCGTGCACTGGATGCGCCGGGGGAGGACCGAATCGCGTGTTCGGCAGCTCGATGCGATGCTGCCATTCCATGAGCGGGAGGTACTCCTTCGCCAACGAGCTGTCCGTCGTCGGCGGCGACGCAAACGGGATGCGCTGCGGAATGCCGTTGACGTACACGACACCCTTGCGCATGAAGATCGTGTCACCTGGCATCCCGATGAGTCGCTTGACGAGCGTCGGTGTCGGGTCTTCACCCTGTGCCGCCAGATCCGGCTGCGGCGGCGACTCGAACACAACGACGTCGAAGCGATGCGGGTCCGCGTATCCGGGCAGGTGAACGCTCGTGAACGGAATCGTCGGGCCGTACACCAGCTTGTTCACGAACAACCAGTCGCCGACGAGCAGCGTCGGAATCATGCTTCCCGACGGAATGCGGTACGCCTCGATGAGAAAGGTGCGGATGACGAGGTAGATCACCACCGCGCCGGCAAGCGACTTGAAGTTCTCCCACAGCCAACTGCCGCGCTGCTGTCGCGTCTTGCCTTTGCCGCGCGCCTGGGCAACGACGTTTGTCGATCTGGCCTGCGAAGAAGCGGGTGACGGAGTGGCTGGACGTTTTTTGGCGGCCACGAGGTCGGTATCCGAGGGGAGTTGAGCGCTGCGCGTCAGGGAGGCTTCGGCGACGACGGCAATCTATACGCCGTACGTGCACGCGGGCGATCGGAGTTTCTCGACGATACGCGACGAGGGGGCGTGCGACGCACGCCCCCTCGGGTGTCCGAAGCGCTCGGGAGCTCAGGCCTTCATGTGCTTGTTGACGAGCTTTGTCATCTCGAACATCGAGACCTTGTTCTTGCCACCGAAGACGGCCCGGAGCTTGTCATCCGCATTGATCATGCGGCGCTCCTTTGCATCCTGGAGACCGTTCTTCTTGATGTAGTTCCAGAGCTTCTTCGTGACCTCGGTGCGCGGCATCGGGGTGTTGCCGACGACGGCGCCCAGCGCCGCGTCGGGCGTCATTGGCCGCATGAATGCGGCGTTCGGCGTCCGCTTCACGCCACCCTTCTTGGCGGCGCGTTTGGTCGACCGTCTCGCGGAGGCCTTCTTGGCGGGCCGCTTTGCGGCCTTCTTGGCGCCGGCCCTCTTCGCGCCCTTCTTCGCGCCTTTCTTCGCTGCCATTCTCTCTCCCGGTAGATGGAATGGTGTGGGTTCTCCCTCTGAAGGAAGGTCAGTTTCCCTATGAAAACGACCGTCCTTCGCGCCGAAAAGTACAACGCCCGCTGGGAGACGCAATAG
>CAZICQ010000083.1:0-3260 GCA_964537775.1 uncultured Gemmatimonadaceae bacterium
TGGCGACCGGAGTTTCACGGCAGCAAGGATGCGCTCATCGCGGCGATGGACGCGCGCCTGGAGCGCATGCCTGGCGTGCTCTGGAATTTCTCGCAGCCCATCTCCGACAACGTGGAGGAGGCGGTGAGCGGCGTGAAGGGCGAGCTGTCGGTGAAGCTGTACGGCGACAGTCTCGCCGCGCTGGAGCGAACGGCGGATGCGATCGTGAACGTCATGAGGAGAGTGCGCGGCGTTCAGGACCTCGGCGTCTTCCGCGTGCTCGGCCAGCCTAACGTCGATCTCGTGATCGATCGCGCGAAGGCGGATCGCTACGGCATCAACGTCAGCGACGTTCAGGACGCGGTGGAGACCGCCGCCGGCGGCAAGGCCGTCACTCAGATTCTCGATGGAGAGCGCCGATTCGACGTCACGGTGCGTTATCAGGAGCCGTTCCGCCGCACGCCGGCCGACATCGCGAATATCCGCATTCTCGCTCCCGACGGCGAGCGCGTCGCGCTTGGACAGGTCTGCGACGTACGCATCGAGGACGGCGCGTCGATGATCTACCGCGAGGGGAACTCACGCTACATCGCGATCAAGTACAGCGTGCGCGGGCGGGATCTGGGGAGTACCGTGCGTGAGGCGATGGACGCCGTGCACCGGCAGGTGAAGATGCCGTCCGGCTATCATCTGGATTGGGCCGGTGAATACGAGAGCCAGCAACGCGCCGGCAAGCGCCTGGAGATCATCATCCCGATCACCGTACTGCTCATCTGTCTGCTGTTGTACTCGATGTTCGGCTCCTTCAAGTGGACGGCGCTCGTGCTGCTCGCGGTCGCCCTGGCACCCCTCGGCGGCTTCCTCGCCCTGCTCGCCACCGGCACGCACTTCAGCGTCTCGTCCGGCATCGGCTTTCTCGCGCTGTTCGGCGTGTCGGTGCAGATCGGCGTCATCATGGTCGAGTACATCAATCAGCTGCGCGGCGGCGGCCGGAGCATCGTCGACGCCGCCATCGAAGGCGCGGAGCTGCGTCTTCGCCCGATTCTGCTCACGATGATCGTGGCGACTGTCGGTCTGCTCCCGGCGGCCATGTCGCACGACATCGGCTCGGATTCGCAGCGGCCGTTCGCCATCGTGATCGTGGGTGGCCTCGTGCTCGATCTCATCATCGGCGTGTTCCTTCTGCCCAACCTGTACGTCCTGTTTGCGCGCGACGACGACGAGCTGCCGCACGGCGAGCTGGCGGCCGAGCAGTTGGCGCCGGCGACATAACGAGACGCGGGTCGCGGACTCCGCTACCGCGAAAACGAGAGCGTGCGAGATTTGGGGATGACCAGCGCCCCTGCGACAGCCGCGCACAAGCCAGCCGCACGCCCACTCGGCTCGATGGCCCTGATGGCGCTCGGGGTCGTATTTGGGGATCTCGGTACCAGTCCGCTGTACGCGCTGCACGACACCTTCGCCGGCTCGCACGCCGTGGCGGTGACGCGCGACAACGTGCTCGGCGTGCTGTCGCTGTTCGTCTGGTCGCTGGTGATCGTGGTCAGTGTCAAGTACCTCACGGTGCTGATGCGTGCCGACAACCGGGGAGAGGGGGGCATCTTCGCGCTCCTCGCGCTGACCGGCGCCGCACGGATGACCGCCCACGTCAACGGCGACGGCGCGCGGCGGCGTGAACACCGTGGCGGCAGGCAGCTCGCCGCCGCGATCGTCGCGTTAGGCATCGCCGGAGCGGCGCTGCTCTACGGCGACGGCATCATCACGCCCGCAATCTCCGTGCTGAGCGCCGTCGAAGGACTGACGGTGGCGACGTTCCGATTCGAGCCCTACGTCGTGCCGCTCACCGTCGCGATTCTGATCGGGCTGTTCGCGCTGCAGCCCATCGGCTCCGGGCGCATCGGCCGCGTCTTCGGACCTGTGCTCGCGCTCTGGTTCGTGGTCATCGCGGCGATCGGTGTATGGGGTATCGCGCGCGATCCGGCGATTCTCGCCGCGATCGATCCGCGTTATGCGGTTCGATTCTTCGCGCTGCACGGCTGGCGCGGCATCCCCGTCCTCGGCGCGGTCGTGCTCTGCCTCACGGGAACCGAGGCGCTCTACGCCGACATGGGCCACTTCGGAAAGCGGCCGATCCGCTTCGCCTGGTTCACGCTGGTCTTCCCCAGCCTGCTCCTCAGCTACCTCGGAGAAGGCGCCGTGCTGCTCACGGACCCCACGGCGCGTGAGAATCCCTTCTTCCGTTCGACCCCGGCGTGGTCGCTCTATCCGCTGGTGGCGCTCGCGACGATCGCCACGATCATCGCATCGCAGGCGCTGATCTCGGCCGTCTTCTCCATGACCAATCAGGCGATCCGGCTCGAGCTCAGCCCACGCCTGCGCGTGGTGCACACCTCCACGGCGGCGGTGGGCCAGATCTACATGCCCGCGCTCAACTGGCTGCTGATGCTCGCGTGCCTTGCGCTCGTGATCGGCTTCCGCTCGTCCGTTCGGCTGGCGGCAGCGTACGGCCTTGCGGTGTCGGGCACGATGGCGATCACGACGATCCTCCTGATCGCGGTCGCGCGGTGGCGGTGGCGCTGGGGGGTGGCGCGCATTGCCGGTGTCGCCGGCGTATTCCTCCTGATCGATCTCGCCTTTCTCGTAGCCAACCTGCTCAAGATCCCGAACGGCGGTTGGATTCCGCTCGTGATCGGCGCCGCGATTTATGTGATCCTCTCCACCTGGCACCGCGGACGCATCCTGCTTCGACTGGCGGAGGCGCGAGCTGGGGGGGCCGCGGAAGGGCTGCACGCCGTGATCGCGTCGATCGTGCACGGCCATGCCGTGCGGGTGCGCGGTACCGCGGTGTACATGCACCGGTTCGAGCACGGCGTCCCCGTCAGCTTTCTGCACAATCTGAAGCACAACAAGGTGGTGCACGAGCGCGTCGTGTTCGTGACGGTCCTCACGGAAGAGGTGCCCTTCGTCGACCTCGCGGAGCGTGCGCGCGTGACGCCGCTCGCCGACGGCTTCTGGGCGGTCGTCGCCCGGTACGGCTACATGGAGGTGCCGCGGCTGACGGCGATTCTGGAGCAGGCCGCCCTGTCCGGACTGCCGTACCGGCCTAACGAGACGTCGTACTTTTTCGGTCGGGTGGCGATCGTGCCGAGCGAGAAGCCGGGCATGGCGTCGTGGCGCGGGCGGCTGTTCGCCGTGATGATGCGAAACTCGCCCCCCGCGCCGGCGTACTTCGGTCTGCCCCCTGGTCAGGTCGTCGAGCTGGGCGCCGAGGTGGAGATGTA
>CAZICQ010000083.1:3360-5130 GCA_964537775.1 uncultured Gemmatimonadaceae bacterium
TGGACATGCGCTTTGTGAATCGGCTCGCCGGCATCGCGATCGTCGCCCTGATCACCACCGTGCGCTCGTCGCCGGCGCAGGTACAGCAGGCATCACAGGATGTGGTTACGGCGGCGGAGCAATGCGATCACGGTCTGGCCGCCAGCTGTCATACGGCTGGTTGGGCGTACGAGCATGGCGAGAAGGCGCCGCTGGATTTCGCGCGCGCGGCGCTCTACTACCGGCGCGGCTGCGACGGCGGCTCCATGCCGTCGTGCAACAATCTCGGTGTCCTGTACCACGACGGTCAGGGTGTGCCGAAGAATTACGACCTCGCCCTGGCCGCCTACCAGAAGGCGTGCAGCGGCGGAGATGTCGACGGCTGCGAGAACATCGCCTACGTCTACGAGTGGGGCCAGGGCGTGCCCAAAGACCGTCTCAAGGCGTTCGGCATCTTTCGCGGTTACTGTGCATCGGGACATCCATACTCGTGCACGCAGCTCGGCTACCTCTATCTCGACAGTACGGTCGTGACGCCGGACAGCGCTGCCGCCTTTGCCGCGTTCACCAAAGGGTGCACAGCCGCCGCCGCGCGCTGGTGCAACGGGCTCGCCTATGCGTATGACAATGGCATCGGCACGCCGAAGGATCAGAGCACCGCGGTCCGCTTCTATCGCCAGGCGTGTGACAGCGGAAACTTTGGCGGCTGCAATACCCTTGGTGTCCGGTACGAGCTCGGTCAGGGGACGACCAAGGACCTCGCCCAGGCGCGGTCGCTGTACCAGCTCGCCTGCAACCACGACAATCAGACGGCGTGCAATAACCTCGGTCTGATCTATGTCAACGGTCGCGGCGTTCCCGCCGACACCGCCGCCGCGCTCACCTGGTTCGTGCGGGCGTGCTCGTTAGGCCACATGAGCGCGTGCAGCTCCAGCGGCTATTATTACGCCCACGGGTCGGCGGTGAAGGACATGAGCGCCGCGATGCGGTACTATCAGATGGCGTGCGAGGGGCAACCACCGCTCGGCTGCGTCGCGGCGGGCGATCTGTACGCCGGTCGTTCCGGCACGCGCGACGACGCCCGGGCCCTCGCGATGTATGAGAAGGTGTGCAATGACAAGCTCACCGCCGGCTGCGCCTCCCTTGGACTCATGAACTGGGACGGTCGCGCCACGCCGGCGAACAAGGAGCGCGCGACTGCGCTGTTCGAGAAGAGCTGCGCGGGAGGGTACACCACTGGCTGCCGGTACGTCGGCTGGACGCACATCGCTGAAGGCAGCCCCCGCAAACCGAATCTCGATTCATTGAGCGTCCGGAAGGAGTGCCGCGCCGGGACGGCCAAGAGTTGCTATGTCTGGGCGAATGCGCTCGTAGGGGCACTCCAGGTGAATCAGGCGCTGGACGCCTTCCGCCGCGCGGCGTCGCTCGACTCCGTCTATCGCATGGACGAGACGGAGTGGAACCAGCTGTGCTGGTACGGCGTGCAGCGGGACTCGATGGACCTCCCCTTCCTGCGCGCAGCCTGCGACAGCGCCATCGCGCACGCGCCGAAGGACCCCAACATCCGCGACACGTACGCCGTGTATCTGTCCCGCACGGGTCGCGGCGCCGACGCGATCAAGGACTTCGAGGCGTACGTCGCCGCGTGCACGAACAGCGTCGCACCGGTCGACGTCCTGGATTGCGATCTCCGGCGGCAATGGATCGCGACCCTGCGCACGGGCGGGAATCCGTTCACGCCGGCGATGCTGCGGAAGCTGCGAGGGGTGCACTGAGGAGTCGAGAGTCGAT
>CAZICQ010000083.1:5230-8542 GCA_964537775.1 uncultured Gemmatimonadaceae bacterium
AGTCGGTAGTCGATAGTAGGAGCGTTAATGGGGAGGGCTCGGCATGAGTGACCGACATGCCGAGCCCTTCCTGTTTTGACGCTGCTACTCTCGACTACCGACTACCGACTGCCTCTCGCCTCGCGCGGGCTATCCTCGCCGTCGTCTGGTCCATCGCCGCTGGTGATTCTCCGTTGCGCAGGTGACGCGTGGATGTGGCGGGCGCGTGACAATGGGCCGCTAGTGATGCATCGTATGCGTCCTGCCTGTGGAGTCGGTCCAGCGTCTACAGCCGAGCGGTTTGGGAATTGCCGGCGCCGGACGTGTCGTTGAATGCCGGGCCGATTCACAGGCGGACAGCACGGCAGTGAACCCATGGTTGCGTTCCAGGAACGCAGGAGGTCGAGATGGCCAAAGCCAAGCGCGCAGTACCCGAAGGGCTTCACACAGTGACTCCCATGCTCAGCCTCGACAACGCCGCGCGCAGCATCGAATGGTACGAGAAAGCCCTGGGCGCAGAAGAGATATCGCGAGCCACAGGGCCGGATGGCAAGATCATGCACGCCGAGATTCGCATCGGCGACTCGGTCATCATGCTGCACGACGCGATGATGGGCGGCAAGGGGCCGAAAGCGTTCGGCGGCTCGCCGGCATCGCTCTGGGTGTACGTCGAGGATTGCGATACGCTGTTCAACGGCGCCATCGCCGCCGGCGCAACGCCCGACAAGAGCCCGATGGGAAAGATGACCGATCAATTCTGGGGCGATCGGTCCGGGACGTTCACGGACCCCGAGGGATACTCGTGGACGATCGCGACGCGCAAGGAGGACCTGACGCCTGAGGAAATGGACCAGCGTCAGAAGGAGTGGATGGAGCAGTTCGCACGGCAACCGGCGCACGCGTAAGCGCTCTGTAGAACTCCAACGAAAGCCCCGCGACCGCTGCACCGGGTTGCGGGGCTTTCGCGTTTCCGTTCTGCCTTCAGCGGCCGGCGCTCGTGGCAGGAATTACTGGCCGCAACGTCCCGAGCGCCGAAATCGGACGTGACGCTGTTTCCGAGATCGCTCGACTTATTACGAGCAGCATCCCGGCGAAGAGCAATGTGTCGAAGACGAAGTTGATCGCGGTAACCCGCTCTGGATCTCCGCGCGCGAGAAAGAACTGCGGAACGTAGAGCGCGAGCGTGAGCAGCGTCATCAACAGGCCGCAGAGCGCCGCGGCGACGCTGGCGTATTTCTCGACGAACATCGCGACGCCGAATGCGATGAGGAGTACGCCGGTCGCGTAGGCAATCACCTGCGGCAGCGGAACCCATGTCGCGGTGGGCACCATCGACGGGACGCCGGGCGCGAACTGCGGGTAGAGGAGGTGCTCGAGACCGTAAAACACGAGAACGCACGCGGTCCAGATCCTGGCGACTGCAGCGATGCGCCGCGCGGGCCGCGGCCGGCCAATTCGTATCTCGCTCGCAAAGAGAGCCAACGCCCCGATCGCGAAGGTCGCCTGGCGGGCTGCAAGGCTCCAAAAGATCCGTGTAGCGGGATGCGAGATTGCGCCCGGAAGATCCATCAGCAGCACAAAGAGCGCGAACATGATGGCGAGCGAAATCGACGACCAGCGGATGTATCGTCTCGCCACGAAGCTCAACGCGGCAGCCAGATGAGCCACGCCCACGACATACGCGATGAGCAGTCGGTCGGGCAGCCACTTTGGAACCAGCTGGGCAAGGCTCGCAGCGGCTGTAAAGTGCTCGCCCGCGAACGCCGCGAGCGATGCCGCAACGAAAGTAGGGCCGAGTGCGACGAGCGCGAATGTCTGGCGCGAGGGAGCGGCGTCCAAGTCGCGCCGATAGGTAACCATTCCGGCGGCAAGAAAGGAAATCCCCAGCAGGGCCGGGCAGAGTACGGCTGGAGTCGTCATTGCCACGGCGTCACGTCGCTACGACGCAAGCAGTTGAAGAAGGAGACTGGATAGAGTTGAACTGCCGACCGTACGCTTCTCAGGCCGAGCTGTGCGTCACTGAGCGACAACGGCCGCCGCCTGTTCAGAAGTTATGTTGTTCGGCGCCGGGCCCCGACGACAAGAGCGCCGCGCTGGTGCTTGACACGTCTACCGGGACCGCCAGCGTTCGTGTGCCCGAGTTGCTCCCTCACACGGCCCGATCGTCCGGCCGCGCTCAGCTCATCGAAGGCCGGCGCCAAGTGGCGGCCGAATCCCAGGGGGTTACCATGCGCGGCATCTCGCTCGCCTCGGCGCTCCCGCATAATCATTGGCGGTCTCGCGCCCGGACGGTGCGGTTTTTCTTACGGCGTGGGCTTGGAGTGCGGCCGCGCGAGCGCCGAGGACGCTTAGCCTCGCCCATCTCCGAGCGTGGGACCAGCAAGTCCGCCGGGATGCCGAGGAGCGCGCGCAGTTTGAGAACTTGTCCCATCGATAAGGCGCGCTTCCCGCTGAAAAACTGACTGACCCGCGCTCGGCCGCCCATCGCGTGGGCCAGGTCTGCTCGTGTCATCCCTCGTTGGTCGAGCATGAACTCGACGACCTGTTGCGGGGCGACGTCGTCGCCTGGCAGCTGGTGCTGCTTCTCATCGTAGTCTTCGACCAAGAGACTCAGAAACTCGATGCGCTCCTCGAGCGACGACCCTTCTCGAGGGTTTTGGTCGAGGAGCCGATCGATCTCAGCGACGATCGCGTCGTACTCTTTCTCATTTCGGATCAGATGCGGGGTGCTGAAATCAAGTGCGACAGTCATGCTCGTTCCTCCATGCCCTAACTCCCAGTCTGGCGCGCGAAGTTAGAGTATTCCACGCCTCGTTCTCCGGTCGTACTCGGCGTGCGTCATCACCTCGCGGATGAAGACGCGTCCAAGTCGATATCGGATATTCACGGATATTCGATACTTGTTGCCTCCGACGTCAAAGACGACGACCTCCTTCGGAAGAAAATCGACGTTGCTCCCAAACAGGCGCTTTACCTCGGCCGGGCCAGCAAACGAGTGAGCTTCCATCAACTTGCACCATACCTTCATCGGCTCCAGCGCATGCGGGTGTTTCGCAGCGAATTCGCGCAGCCGCTTCCATGCAATTACCCGCACCCACGGTGCTCCGTCAGCGGTGTTTCCAATTTGGAAACAACTCCCGCGTCTGTCAATCGTAATGATTCATTAACGTGACCGAAGCCAGGTACGATTCGGCCTGCCGAGGACTCTACGCACGCTCACGTGCAGTTTTTTGAACCTCCTGGCAGGGCCGGTGTCACGGCAGCAGTCAGCAGCAGGGCGGTTCCACCCGAAGCTGGGCCAGTAGGCACGTTCCTTTGCGCGCTCGCTGACGA
>CAZICQ010000084.1:0-8216 GCA_964537775.1 uncultured Gemmatimonadaceae bacterium
CTAGGGCATCGACACGCAGCCCACCCTCGTCCACGGGGATACCGATGACTTTCGCGCCTGCCAGACGGAAGGGTTCCCAGGCCGCTCGATAGCCGAGCTGCTCCACGGCGACGACATCGCCGGGGCGAAGGAGCGCGCGCGCGAGGAGCGCGATCCCCATCTGGCTACCACGCGTTATGCAGACGTTCTCCGCCGTGGCGGCCAGGCCGCGTGTGGACGCGAGCATCGTTGCCAGCGCCGCGCGCAGTCGAGGGTGGCCCTGCGGGCCGGCGTACGACAGGAGCGCGCCGCCGCCGGCCATGCCGATCGCACGCCGGTAGGCGCGGCCGATCAGATGGCGCGGCGCGAGACGGACGTCCGGTCGCGACGGGGCGAAGAGCAGGCCGCCTCGCGGGAGCTCGTATGGGAGCTCCGGCTCAGGGGCGGCGTGCAGGTCGTATCCAACCTTCGTCGCGATACCGATCGTCGCCATTCGTCGAGGCGCGAAGCGCCGGGGCTTCGGGTCCGGCAGCTCGGTGGACACGAACGTCCCCCGCGCCGAGCGACTGACCAGCCAGCCTTCCGCGACGAGGTCGTCGAATGCGGCGACGACCGTGAGACGCTGGACGCCGGCCGCGCGCGCGAGCGTGCGGGTGCCGGGCAGCCGATCGCCCGGCCGCAATCGTCCGCGCCGGATGTCGCGAACGATTGCCTGCGCGATCTGCTGGAACAGGGGCACGCCGGTCTGACGCTCGAGCGGAAACGCGAACTCCCAACGGGCCACGCGTGAAGGCTCCTTCAGGCTGGACTAGTCGACTTCTCGTTTCTGGCACTTCCAGCCATGCCGGCCGACTGCAACAATACGCGAGGAGTCGCTGACGCGCGAGTGCGCCGTCGAGGAGGTCCGAGGCCATGCGGAAACAAAGCAGTTGGACAATTGCGCTCGTCGCGTTGATTGTCGGCCGTGCTGGTGCTCAGCCGGCGGAGTCGGGCACCTGTCGGCTGTCGCATTCATTGGAAGACGCGTGGTGGACCGGCCCCATGCTGGCGAATTCGGCGGCAACGCTGCCGCCGGGCCACGTGCTCGTCGAGCCCTATCTGTACGACGTGACGGCGACGCGTCGGTTCGATGCGAGTGGTGCGCGGCATAGCGTGCCCCGATCGAACTCTTTCGGATCGCTCACCTACGCGATGTACGGCTTGCGCGATGGCGTAGCGATCGGGCTCATTCCCACTGCGGGCTTCAACACGGTGAGCGACGGCCCAAGCAGCTCGGGGATCGTGTTGGGCGACGTCACCACCCACCTACAGTACCGACTTACGTCCTTTCGCCCCTGCCATCGAATGCCGGCCATGTCGGTCGCCGTTCAGCAGACCTTGCCGAGCGGGAAGTACGATCGTCTTGGCGACCGGCCAAACGACGGCATGGGAGCCGGAGCCTACACGACGACGCTCGCATTCTACGCCCAGACGTATTTCCGGATGCCGACCGGCCGCATCTTCCGAATGCGCTTCAACGTGTCGCAGGCGTTTTCCAGCCGGGTGACGGTGCGAGATGCCAGCGTCTATGGCACGCAAACGGGATTCCGCGGTCAGGCAACGCCAGGCAGCGCCACCGTCATGGATGCCGCCTGGGAGTACAGTCTCACGCGAAGCTGGGTGCTGGCGCTCGATGCTGCGTCCCGGCACCAGCGGAATACGCGCGTCGCCGGATACGACATTCTGGATAGTGGTGGCAGGCCGAGTCCGCCGGGAGTTCTGCTGAACTCCGGTCCGAGCGATGCGTACGCGCTGGCGCCGGCAATCGAATACAGTTGGACCTCCAGCATGGGTGTGCTGCTCGGCGCACGCATCATCACCGCCGGGCGCAACACCACGGCGACGATCACTCCGGCGATAGCCATCAATATTGTGCATTGAGGACGATGATGAGGGAGCACCCTCAACGATCTCTTCGTCGCACCGTTCGCCCGGCGGAGGGGTCCGTTGAGCGTGGATACCCGTGAGTCGCAAGCGCGTGCGCGCCGACGACGATGATCCACATTATGGGCTCGCCGGCAAGCGAACGATGACGCGGCCGGCATGGCTGTACGCCACTGTGGGCCATGGCTTGCCCGCCCGCAAACGCCGAGCGTATCGTATGTCCATGTCTGCCGTCGAACGCCGTCGCTGGACCGCGCGCGAGGTGCGCGAGCTCATCGCCCACACCCCGCTCGCCACGCCGCGGTATGAGTTGGTGGATGGCGAGCTGCTCGTGACGCCGTCGCCGAATCTGCACCATCAACGCGCGGTGAAGCTCCTCCTGGTGTCGTTGCAGGAGTACCTGGCCGCCAACCCGATCGCCGAGGTGCTGTTCTCGCCATTCGACGTCGAGGTCGAGCCGGAGTCGGTGACCCAGCCCGATCTGTTCGTGCTGCCGCTCAGCGAATCGAGACGGCTGGCCGATGGCGCCGCCTTGCCGGCGCGCGAGCTGCTGGTCGCGATCGAGGTTCTCTCTCCGTCCAGTGCCCGCCATGACCGCGTGAGGAAGCGGCCGTTGTATCAGCGCCACGTACCGGAGTACTGGATCGCCGACGTCGATGCGCAGTTGATCGAGCGCTGGCGGCCTAACGAGGAGCGACCGGAGATCATTGCGGGCGTCCTCGAATGGTCGCCTGTCGGATCGGCGGCGCCGTTCCGGCTCGACTTACCGACCTTTTTTGCGAGCGTGTCGAAGGGGCGGTGACGGCCGCGAGAGCGGCATCACTCCAGCGGAGCGATCGACACCGGCGGCTCCCCGGCGCGAAGACGCTCCCAATTCCTGCGCAGTTCCTCGCGATGCAGGTAGCGCCACTCGAATACGAGCGGCAGACGATTGGGCGGGAAGCTGCCGCGAATGCCGTCGCGGTCGCGGACGTGGCGTACGGCGGTGACGCGAACGAGCTCGAACATGATCCTTCCACCTTGTATCCGGCCGAGCCTACGCTCGGCGGCGGTGCCGAGTCAAGAGCCATCCTTCGCGTTGAGTGGCACCGCTGCACTCGCCGCCTTTTCCTCGCAGACGTGGCAGCGCGAACAGGCGCGATGATTCCGAAGGTGCGCGGCGATCAGACAACACGCGCATACCGGCACGATGCACCGCTCCACCGCGGCGGCGGCATCGAGGGCGCGCGTCAGGAGGAGCGTTCCCAATCCGCAGACGAAGAGTACGAGGGGGATTGGATCGCGGTGCGCGCGCAGAAACGCCGGCCCGAGGCTGACCAGACCGATCACGAGCGACACGCAGACGAACAACACCTCGAAGCGCTCGGAAACGAGGGTGCCGAAGACACTTCGGCGCGAAATCGACCTTCACCCGATGTCGGCGCCACCCGCTCGTACTCGGAGCGCGGAATCAGGTGAACCTCCATCGGAACGTTATTCACGTTGGTCACGAACAGCTGACTGGAGGGCTCGAAAGCGCCGCTGCTCCAGTTCATACCGCCAATGTTCCCCGGATAGGCGATGGTGCCGCGAACACTCGGAGGCGTGAAGACACCGTCGGAGCGGAGCGCCTGCATGCGCGCACGACACGCCATCCGCTCGTCGGACGTGAGACGCCACGCGTCGTCGGCGGTGAGCCGCTGCGGCGCGAGCGGGGGCGGCGCGACGGGGAAGGGCTGCGTCGCCGGCAGAGGATCCCAGCTCCACCGCAGCGCGCCGGTACGAGCCCCGAAGGCGCGGACCACGCCCGAAGGGCTAGCCACGCGATCGTTGTCAGCGATCGCCGAGCCGACGATCACGAGTCGGTCGGCGAGCGCAGGCGCCGACGTCTCCTCGTACTCGCCGCGCCGAATGACGTTCGGGATTCCACGCGTAAGATCGATCTCGCCGCCGCTCCCGAAGTCAGCGCAGGGCGTGCCGCTCGCCGCATCGAGGCTGAAGAGGCGAGCGTCTATGGTCGCCAGGAAGATTCGAGTCCTGCACACGGTGCCGGCCGTCCTGCTCGAATCGATCCACAGGGAGACGCCGCGGTTCATCAATCCTTCCGAGTATGCCCGGTGCAGGTCGATATGCGGGTCGAAGCTCCACTTCTGGTGGCCGGTCTCAGGATGGAGCGCGAGCACCCGATTGAACGGGGTGCTCAGATACATCACGCCGTCGACGACGATCGGCGTCGCCTCGAACTCACTCTTCGGGCGGCCGTCGCTGCCGTCGGACATGTCGCCGGTATGGTGAATCCAGGCGACTCGCAACTGCGCCACGTTTGTCCTGTTGATCTGCGTCAACGGGGAGTAGCGCGATCCACCGGCATCGCCTCCGTAGTACGCCCAATCGGCGGGTGCCTCCACGCCTGATGGCGACGTGCGCAGCCAGCACCCGGAGAGGAGGGGCAAGAGGAGGAGCACGCCGCCTCTGCGTCTCGAATTTGTCATCGCTCGCTCGATCGATTCTGGGCATGCGGTTCGGCCGCTGCGCGGCAACGATGCGGGTGGATTCGGCGAAGAGCAAGGCGATTGCCGCGCTGGCGGCGCTGACGCGGTGATGACGGGGCGAGCTTACCCTGCCGCTCATGTCACGCCGAGCATACGTTCCACTTATGTCCCAAACCGCTCTCATGACCGCGGATGAATTACTTCATCTGCAGATGCCAAGCAAACGGACGGAGCTCGTGCGGGGACAGCTCATCGTGCGAGAACCAGCGGGTTACGTACATGGGTACGTCGCCGCGCGTTTGACGAGCGTTCTTGCGAGCTACGTCGAGGTACGCGCTCTGGGCCGTGTCGTTGCCGCCGAAACGGGATTCAAGATCGCGAGCAATCCTGACACCGTGCGCGCGCCGGACGTCGCATTCATCAGTCGAGAGTGGGTCCCCGATCCACCACCGCGCGGCTTCGCCGAGCTCGCACCGGACCTCGCCGTCGAAGTGCTATCGCCCGACGATCGCGCGGGCGACGTGCTCGCGAAGGTCGCGGAGTGGCTGACTGCGGGATGCCGTGCGGTCTGGGTGGTAGACCCGGAGAGGCAGTACGCCCGAATCTATCGCGCCGATGGCAGCGAGAGTCTGGTCGCCAGCGACGGCATCCTCGAGGGGGAGGATCTGCTCCCCGGCTTCATGTACAGCCTGCGTGACGTCCTGGCGTAGAATACCGCGCGCGCCAGGCGACGCCGACCCGCCGGTCAATAGCGCACCTCGTAGTTGATTCGGAAGCCGCGCGCCGGCTGCGGTAGGAAGTCCTTGATCACCGAGAGATGGTCGCGATACACCCGGTTGAACAGGTTGTCGCAGTGGAAGCCGATCTCGTGAACGGCGCCCACGCGGATGACGCGCACGCCCGTCCCGATATTCACAACCGTATATCCGCTGGTCGGCGTCTCCCCCTCGCCAAGGCGCGTTTGACTCGCCGCCGCGCGCCATTCGATCAGACCGGTATACCGTCTGTCGTCGTAGGTCGCCCGTACCAGCGCGCGCAACGGTGGGGTGAATGGCAGGGGCACCTTGTGCTCCGTATCCTCTGACTGCACGTAGTCGGAGCTCGCCCGCAGTCCGACGTACTGCAGCGGCTGGAGCGTGACGCTCGCCTCGAAGCCAGTGAGGCGCGCCCGTGCCGCGGCGAACTGCCGTACGGGGAAGGCCTGAATCGTGTCCCCCCGGAGAAATGCGTAGATGTAATCGTTGATGACGTTCACATATGGCGACAGCTCGACGACCGCGTGTGGCAAATTGCCGCGCAGCGATACGTCGAGACCCAAACCCGTCTCGGGGCGAAGCGTGGACGTGCCGATCGAGTACGTTCCGCTCGCGGCGTCGAGGCCATTCGCGAACAGCTCCTGGACGGTCGGCGCTCGGAAGGAGCGCGCGAGATTGATGGAGCCCGTGAAGTCGGCGGTGAGCTGTTGGATCACGCCGACTGACGCTGTCACGGCATTCGCGAGGCGTGACTGCCGTAAGGTTTGGAATACCGGGTCCGATGAGGATGGATCGGGCCGTGTCTGGATCCTGCTGTAGTCGAATCGCGCTCCGGCCTGCAGGCGCGTGTCCGGCCCGGTCGCGTATTCCTCGAATGCGTAACCGGCGAGATCCGAGGTGAACGAGTTCGGGCCGAGCGGCTGATCACCCTCGATGGTGAGGTCTTCGAAGTTCGCCCACAGGCCCAGCGTGCCCTGGAGATTGCCGCGTTGCCGCTGTTGCAATTGGAGAACGCCGTTGAGCTCACGCTTGTGAAAGTGATTGGCCTGTGGCGACGAGATGCCGCTCGAGTCCTGCACGGTCGGGAATTCGGAGTGACCATAGTCGTTGTAGCTCGCCGTCAATCTCAGCTGCCTGGCGAACACGCCATTCAGATCACGCGTACCGCGCAACTCCACCGTCTCGCGACGTTGTTGGATCCGGGACGTGGTCGGCGGCACATCGACGAAGTCCGGATTGGGGGGCACGCCGGGAATGCCGTAGTTCGTCTCGTAGTGCTTCGCCCCGATGCCCAACGTTCCCGCCGCACCTCGATACACGTAGCCGACCCCCACCTCGCTGCTGCGATCGAACGTCTGTGGCATGCGGTCCAGGGTGAAGCGCGCGCCCGTGCCCGGGTCCGTATACGTGCCCAGTGGAATCCGCGTGTTCTGCGCGTGCACTCCGCCCACGGAAAGACGAAACGCCTGATTGCCACTGCTGAACACCGTATTGTCGTACGCCGCCGCCTGATCGCTCACGGAGTTTCCCTCGACGGCGACCGTTCCTGAGACGGGATGGTCCGACACGCGTGGCACGATGTCCGTGATGACATTGACCAGGCCACCGATGGTGCTCGGTCCATAAAGGATGCTCGCGGGGCCGCGCACGACGTCGATCTGTGAAACGGCAATGGCCTCGAGCGGCGTCGCGTGCGCCGGATCGTACGTGGCGATGTCACCGATGCGTAGGCCATTCTCGAGCACCAGAACTTCGTTGTCGCTCAGGCCGCGCAGAATGGGACGTGAAGGTGCCGATCCGTTGGCGCGCACGGTCACACCGGGCAGATCGGAGATCTTATCGGCGAAGCTCGAGCCGGCGGAGCTCAGGAACTCGAACTGCGATTTGGATTCGCTCGACTGGAATTGCTCGTCTGCCGTACGTGGAATCGGGGAGGCGGATACGACGACCTCCTGCAGGGGAACGGCAGAGGGCGTAAGGTCAAAGGACGTCATGACCGGTGTACTGTCCACGTTGATGCTCTTCGTGGCCGAGGCGTAGCCGCGGGCGCTCACGAACAGTCGGTACCGGCCACGCCCGACATCCGCGAAGGAGAATTGACCGCGCGATCCCGTGTAGGCGAGGCGATCCAGCTCGAGCAGCCTCACGGCCGCGCCAACGACCGGCTGACCCGCCGATTCTACGACACCGGTAATCGACTGTGGCGCCGCGGTGCGAACGCCGCCGAGAACCAACGCTCCGAGCAGGAGCAGAACGCGGGCAGCAGGGTGTCGGTCATCCATCTACGTGCGCCTTGATTCGAGTCAGTGATAGGGTGAGCGGCGCGCCAACGACCCGGCGCGCGTCCGAAAAATGCCGTCGCGCATCCGGAATGGGCAACTCGATATGCAATGATCTGGGCGCCGTGCATCGCCGGAGCTACACAAGCAGGGGCAACTCACTCGACGCATTCTGAGCGTTGAAAAGAAGAGGGTGGTCGATATAGTAAAATGATCTCAGGCAGAGCGACCACTTCTCACCGCGTATCTCATGTCCACATCCGCCGCACCCGCTTCCCCGACTACCTCCAGACCCGCCGAGCTGCTCTTCTCCGATTTCGCCGCCGAGCACGCGGGCACGCGACGCGTGCTCGAGCGTTATCCGTCAGGAAAGGGTACGTGGAGACCGCACGACAAGTCGCGCACGCTGTCGGAGCTCGCCTCGCACGTGGCCGCCATACCCGGTCGCGGCGCGCTCATCCTCGAGACAGAGGAGCTGGACGCGACCACGCGGCCGGCACCGACGCTCGTCGATTCCGCGCAGGAGCTCTTGGCGATGTTCGACGCAAACGTCCAGCGGCTCGATCGCGCTCTCGCGGCGACGACCTTCGACGCGCTCGAGAGGCATTGGACAATGCGCGCGGGTAATCGCGTCCTCATCGACGCGCCGCGCCGAGAGCTGATGCGTCGGATGATGATGAGCCATCTCGTTCACCATCGCGCACAGCTCGGAGTCTATTATCGGCTGCTCGGCATTGCAGTACCGGGGGTGTATGGACCCTCTGCGGACGACTGATCTGAAGGGCGCGAACAGCTTGAGAGCGCTAACG
>CAZICQ010000085.1:0-7620 GCA_964537775.1 uncultured Gemmatimonadaceae bacterium
GCGATCGTCCGAGCGCGATCACGCCACCCCACGACACGACCGACGGGATCACCGGCACGCTGGAGACGCCGTGCGTCATCACCTGGCGCGACTCGACGGCCCATGCGCTGCCGGTGCGCGATGTCTACGCCCGCCTCGAACGCGCCGGATGGCAGCGCCGCGAGCGGCTCGTCGACGCGAGCGGCCCCGGTAGTGAGGCGTTGGCGTTCAGTCGAGGCGGTGCCGCCTGCGTGATCTACGGTGAGGAGGATGTCGAGGATGATGCCGACAGCACGTACGTTCCGCGGCCCGGCTTTGTCATCACGGCGACGTGCTACCGTGATCGGCCGGATCCGAGGTGACACGAGCGTGGTCGGGCCGCACTGCGGGCGCGAATACTCGGCGAAGTCACGAGCCGCCTCCAGTGATCGAGCAACTCGGGTGGCGGTATCACCACGTCGGAATCCCCACGGAAGTTCCGCGCGCTAACGAAACGTATCTCGAGCAGTTCGGGCTGTACGTGTCGGGGTTCTCCACCAGCCCGTTCGGTATCGAGTGGATGCGCTTCGAGAAGGACAGCCCGCTCCACACGCTGATCAAGACCGTCCCGCATGTCGCGTTCGAAGTGGACGACGTCGATGCGGCGCTGCAAGGGCATGAGATCATTTCCCCTCCCGGCTCGCCATCGGCCGGCGTCCGTGCGGCAATGATCGTCGTCGACGGAGCACCGGTGGAGCTCATCTCGTTTTCGAAATCGCAGGAGAGAGGGCCATGAAGATCAGGAACGTCGTCCTTGGCGCAGCGCTGACGCTCATCGGTGTCCCGATCCTGCTTACCCTCGGGATCACAGCGTGCTTCTACGGCCTGCTGTACTTCCCGAATCGGAGCACCGCCCGCTTCGGCAACTTGATGTCGTCGGGCGAGAAGCGGGAATATCTCTTGTACGTCCCGAAGAGCTACGACCCGGCCAAGCCGGCGCCGCTCGTCATCAGCATGCATCCGGCGATGTCGTGGCCATCATCTCAGATGCACATCAGTCAGTGGAATCGTGTCGCGGACGAGAACGGGTTCATCGTGGTGTACCCGGCGGGAGGCGGCATCGGGCCGAAGACCTGGTTCATGAACGGGCAGCGAACACCGGCGCGCATGCCCGATGTCGTGTTCATCTCCGAGTTGATCGACACGCTGGAAGCAGCGTATCACGTAGACTCCACGCGCGTCTATGCCGACGGGATATCCAACGGCGGCGGCATGGCGTTCGCGCTGTCCTGCACCTTGTCGCACCGAATCGCCGCAATCGGCAGCGTATCCGCCGCCCAGTCGCTCACGTGGAGCTGGTGCGCCGATTCGACGCCAATGCCGATGATCGCGTTTCACGGGACGGCTGACCCGGTCGTGCCGTTTGCGGGAGCGGACGCATCGTGGCTCAATCCGAAGCCCTTTCCAAACGTGGCCAGATGGGTTGGGAATTGGGCTCGCAGGAACCGGTGTAGGCTGCCGGCTGCTCGGTCGACGGTCGCCGCCGATGTACAACGTCTGCAATACAGCCATTGCGCCGATGGTGCCGACGTGGTGCTGTTCACGATACGAGGTGGCGGGCACCAGTGGCCTGGCGGCCCTCCGCTGCCGAGCTGGTTCGCTGGGCGCACGACTCGCAGCATCGACGCAACACGCGTGATGTGGACGTTCTTCCGTGACCATCCGCGCGTGATGCCTGACGTGCGTTGATCAGTCCGGGACAGCTGCTGTCCCGCGCCGGCAGGATCGTGCGGGTGCCTCGCGGGTACACTCCCGCCAGCAGCACCGAGAGCGCAACAGGCCCTGTCCACCCTCACATCAACGAGTCATGACAACGCGCGTCGGTATCGGCGGGACGGTCGCCTGCGTGGCATTCTGCTCGTGCTCAGCGCCTGTGGTGGTTCAATCCACCGTCGCAACGCCCGTTGATTCAGCAACGCTGAGCGTGAACGGCACGCATCTGTTTTACGAGGCTGCAGGGCGCGGCTCGGTTGTTGTCCTTCTGCATTCGGGCGACCTCGATCGCCGAATGTGGGATCCACAGTTCCTGGCACTCGCGCGCGAGCACCGCGTCATCCGATACGATGCGCGCGGCTATGGCCGGTCCGGTCCCGCTGACGCCCCGTACCGCGGCGACGACGACCTCCACGCACTGCTCGTCGCGCTGCACGTCTCGCGCGCATCACTCGTGGGATCCTCGCTGGGCGGTCGGATCGCCATCGACTTTGCGCTGGCGCATCCGGAGATGGTCGATCGGCTCGTGCTCGCGGCTCCTGGTCTGAGCGGTTGGATCTACACGCACCGCGACACATCCTGGCTAGCCGAGGCACGCAGCGCCAGGGATCGCGGCGACTCCAGCGGAATAGCGCTCGCCTGGTTGAAGCAGGATTTCATGCAAGCAGCTTTGGAGCAGCCTAAGGTTGCAGCGAAATTGCGGCAGATCGCGGGGGACAATGGCCGCTTCTGGATGGAGGTGATACGCTATCATGGCGAGGCTGATATGCAGGGCGAGCCGCCGGCCATTCATCGGACTACGCTGATACGTGCGCCAACCTTACTCATCATCGGCACGCGGGACTCGCGGGATCTCCGCGATCTGGCGGATACCTTGGCGGCATCAATCCCAGGAGTGCGTCGCGTAACGTTCGAAGGCGCCGGGCATCTGCTCAACATGGAGCAGCCCGACCGATTCACGAAGCTCGTGCTCGACTTCTTGCGTCAGTAGCGCTCGACGGCCGCGACTTCGATCTGCGCCCGCTCGCTCCGGTCGCTGGCAGTCGTGAGCGCGGCGCGCCGGCGCGCAGTCTCGTATCGCGACCGAAAGACCGGATCGGCCAACCGCCACGCGCGCTCCACAACGGCGAAGTGTGCCGCCGCGCTGTCCCGCTGCCGATTGGCGTCAAACGCCTGCGCGAGGAGCTCATGCAGCTCGGTGCGCGTGATGTAGAGGTTCGATCCTTCGATCCCGCCTCGAAGCGCGGGCTGTAGCACGGCGATCGCCTCGCCGGGACGATCGAGCGCCATAAGACTTCTCGCCATCTCGTAATTGATGCGCGTGTAGCCGAAGGTCGGCGAGTACATCGCCGCGCGGTACTCTTTCACCGCCGAGTCGTGGTGCTGCGCGCGGGCCAGGAGTAGCCCGCGTACAAAGTGATGCAGCAGCGGATCGCGGGGATACAGGCTCTGCTGCCCAGTGCGCTCGATGATATCGACCAGCTGGCGCGCACGAGCAGTGTCTCCACCGGCAATCGCAGCCGTTGCGGCGAGAGTCAGGTTCCACGTGCGGTGGCGTGCCCGAATCCCTGCGGGCATGCGAACCTTTGCGTCGATGCGCTCGAGCTCGAGGAATTCATCCGCGGCAGCCGCCGGGCGCCCGGTCTCCATGTCCAGGATGGCGCGGTGCACGCGGTCATCCACGAATCCGGGTCGCACCAGCCGCGACTTCGGTATGCGGCCTTCTCGCACCAGCGCCAGCGCCTCGGCGTATCTGCCCTGCATGCGCAGCCCTATCGTGCAGTACCAGCGAAACTGGATGTACGCCGCGGTGTCGGGGCTTGCCAGTCCTTCTTCACACTGCGCATTCACGGCCGGCACGTCATCGAGGAGCAGCGCGCGCTGTATGTCGGCCAGGTACAGCCCGCGAGAGCCACCGAGCGTTTCGTAGTGACGGCGTGCCGCGTCGGCTTTCGTGCGCTGCCCTATTCCAATGAAGTGATCCGCGAGCGCTGCCCACGGCGTCATGTCGCGCGGACGCAACGCACTCCACCGCCGCAACGTGCGCTCGACCGCGGCTTGCGAGTCCGCCCACGCGTAGCGCTCCTGCAGCAGATTCAAGGCGTCGCACAAGCGACATATGGCGCCGCCCCCCGATGGGCCGATCGCCGCGGAGTCCAGCGCGATGGATCGATCGAGCAGCTCCGTGGCGCGGCGGAGCTCTGGCGTCGCTTCGGCCGCGCGAATGAGCACCTCCGGATCGAACGGATAGCGCGCAGCGAGTGAGTCGGCAGCGCCGGCTGCGCGAGGGTCAGATCGAGTGAATCGCACGTGCGTCAGGATCAGTAGTCGATCCCGTGGCGAGGCTCGCGAGGCGAGTGCCTCTGCCCGCTCCGACAACGCAACCTGATCGTCAGCGCCGGTCATGATCGCCGAGCGCCACGCGTAATACGTCGCCATGGCGAAAGACGAGTCTTCGTGAATCGCGGCGCGGAACAACCGATTGGCCGACGCGGCGTCGAACTGAAAAAAGGCGCGCAGCCCTTCCTCGTAGAACCGATAAGCGACGGGCGAGCTCGTGCTGACCTCGGCGAGTGAGCGCGCCGGAGGGGCCACGCGGAGCTCCGCCGCGATGAGCGACGTTACGCTGTCGAACAGCGCCATGCGATCGGTGCCGACGATGCGATACCCGCTGCGCACCAATCCGCGATCGAGGCTCACGCGGCGCGCTTGAAGCCTGAGCTGACCGCCGCTCAGTGGAATCAACTCGCCTTCGATCACCTCCGTGGCGCCGGCTCGGTGCGCGGCGTCAGTAACGCGCGTTCGAGATGTCTCAGCGCCGCGGGGCGTCAGCTCGACCATGCGCGAGTTCGCGACGACCTGGAGATCAGTGATCCGTGCCAGGCTGGTTGCCAGCATCTCGCTGAGGAGTGTGCCCGCCGCGGCTGAATCGCCGGCAGTGAGATCTCTCACTCGACCGACGGCCAGCACCGGGCGCTCGGTGCGCGCCGTGATGGTCGAACGCCAGCCGATCAAGACGATGACGAGAATGACGGTCAGCGCGGCCGCGCCCGCCCAAACTGCCCGCGCGCTGATCGGCGGCCGATGCGGAGGAGGCATGGTCGATGTCGGGACGATGCCATCTGGAGCGGTCGCAGACGCCGGCTCCGTCGCGGTTGCCGCCGCCGGTATCTGCGTGATGCGCCGTGATGCGGCAATCGGCCTCTCATTGCTGGCGTTGCGCAGATACGACATGAGCTCGACGATCTCACGGGATGGCTGCGCATCGAACTCTTCTCGGAGTAGGTCGGCGTGCGCCTTGCCATGCGCCAGCGCCGCGGCGCGATCTCCGATCGTTGCCAGCGCCTCCATATATGAGAGCGCGATACGGGCGTTGACCGGTTCCAGTCGCGTCAATCGCCGCCAGTACTCAGCCGCTTCTTCGAGGTTGCCGCTGTCCGCACTCTGCTTCGCCGCTCGTTGAATGGCGCGAGCGCCGTCGCTCGCGAGCGCAGCTCGCTCGGATTCCGACCAGCGCTCGAATTCCGGTGCATCGGCGAGGTAGAAGCCGTTGGCGAAAGGTCCCGCATACAACGCCGCCGCCCCTTGCCAGTTCTGCGCCCGAACGGCCTGACGAAAGTCCTCCACGTCACTCGTGATCTGCTGCGAATCGAGCTTGAGGTCCGGCGTGGAGAGAATCACTTCGACGCCGAGGTCGCGCCGCAAGCTGTAGATGGTCTGGGACAGCGAGTGGCGCGCATGGTCGGCATCCGACTCCGGCCATAGGACTCCGAGCGCGCGGTCGCGGCTCACTCCTTTCGGGCCGGCCGCGGCCAACATGGCGAGCAACGCGAGCGATCGGGGACGCGGCCCGGGGCCCGAAACAGTTCCTGGATTCTCGACCCACAATCCGCCGAACGTTTTGAGCCGTAACACGTTGAGACCTCGATGACGCCGAGCTGAGACCTCGAATGATACCGGGCTGACGCGTCGCCGCGAGCTTGTCCCCGCAAGTGTACGGGTCGTCGCACCAGGCGGCAAGGAAGCGCGTTCCGCGCCGTGGCCACGCGACGTACCCGCAGGGATGAGCAGGCCTCAATCGGAGGATGCTATGACGCCAAACGTGCAGCAGAGGATTCGGTACGACGGGTCGGGCCGCAGGCTGTTTGGACTCGTGCACACCAACGCTCTTCTTCTCGGTCCCACGCTCGGAATTCACTACTTCTGGGGGAAGGCAAGGGTCCGCGCGTTCCACTACAACGCGACGGAAATGTCCGGTGAGCGGTTCGTCTACCACGGCACCGGCGGCGAGCTGCTGAGAGGCGCCATTCTCGGCGGAGCGGTGCTGATGGCGCTCAGCCTCGCCTATCCGGCAATCTTCAATCTGGCCGTGCCGCTCGCCCTCGGCATCGGCTATTCAAGTATCAATATGGCGGCGACTCCGGGGATTCTCGCGAGCGTCGCGATTGCACTCGCGGGTCTGCTGTACTCGCTGCTGCTGCTGGTGCTCGTGGCGATCGCGGTGAACGGAGCGCGCCACTACCGCTTGAGTCGCAGCTCGTGGCACGGTGTGCGCTTCGTCTTCATCGGGCGCTGGCAGAGCTACGTCGCGCTCACGCTGCGGAGCGCGCTGCTCGACCTCGTGACGCTTGGCTTCTACATCCCGGTGCATCAGAACCGCGAGCGCGCCTTTCTCGTGAACAACGCGCGCTTTGGAGCGCAGAAGTTTCAGTACAACGCCGACGCACGCCCGCTGTTCTGGGCCTATGTGAAGGCGCTTCTGCTCACCGTACCGACGTTGGGGCTGAGCTGGGTGTGGTACGCGGCATTCCGGCGGCGCTACTTCTGGGGCAACACGTCCATCAACGGGGCGCGCTTTCGCTCCACCGTCACCGGCGGTGCGCTGCTCGGCCTCTGGGTCACGAATGGTCTCCTGCTGATCGTGACGTTGGCCTGGGACTGCCGTGGGTGACCGTGCGCACGATGCGCTTCACGTGCGATCACCTCGAGCTCCACGGCAGCGTGGATTGGGCGACAATGCCGAAGGGGGCGCAGCCAGCCGTGAAAGGTGGCGAGCTGCCCGAAGTACTCGGAACGAATGCCGACGTGGGTCTCGGCGTGTAAGACGGCCCTTCACGCAGGCGCTGCGAAACATCGGGAACCCGGAGAGGACATCATGAATCGCTCTTCTACACACACAACGGCGTGGCTCGTGGCGCTCGCCCTCGTCTCGGCATGCCAGGATCGCCCCACCGCGCCTGCACCCATGCAGCACGCGCCGGCGACTGTTTCCAAGGACATCGTCGACGGCGTGCATATGGGCGGCAACTCGCACTTCTACTTTCTCCCTCCAGTCGTTAGGCAGCCCCACACTACGGGGACATTCGACGCGTCGCTCATCGGTAGTCTCGCCGTGGAGGTCTGCAAGCTGGACGCACCGACGGCGACCAGTAGCTGGTCCTGCGGCGCGACCGTCGCGCGCTTCACCTCCAGCAGTGCTACGGATGCGTTGCGCCTCGTGGCCAGTGGCCACGACGACGAAGAGGAGGGCCCCGACGATGGCGCGTTCTACGCCGTCAACTGGCACACCAACCACGCCGCGCTCCAGGTGAGCGGGTTCTATCGCATCACCGTGCTCGTGGAGAAGTCGCCGCTCGGCTTCGCCGACCTCGTGGTGCGGAACAAGGGGGAGGAGGGAGACGATGAGGATCATGGCGGCATCGATCGGACGCGCTTCTTCCCGCTCGTCAATGGGCGTACGCTGCCGATCAGGTTCCGCGTGGAGAAGGGGGCGTTCGTGCGCATCGGACCTGCCGGCGGCACCGCGACCGCGCTTGGCGGCCTGGTGACCGTCGTCATTCCGCCGGGTGCGCTCAGCGAGCCGATCGACGTCACGGCGCTACCCGCGGC
>CAZICQ010000086.1:0-1803 GCA_964537775.1 uncultured Gemmatimonadaceae bacterium
CTCGCGGCAGCCCGTAATCGTCGCCGCCGCTCGCACCCCGATTGGCAAGTTTCTCGGGTCTCTTTCGACGCTCACCGCGCCGCAGCTCGGCGCGATCGCCATCCGTGCTGCGCTCGAGCGCTCCGGCGTAGCGCCCGCGGACGTTCAGGAAGTCATCATGGGCAACGTCATTCAGGGTGGCGTTGGCCAGGCGCCGGCGCGACAAGCGGCGCTGCAGGCGGGGGTCCCTGCCTCGGTGTCCGCTGTCACGATCAACATGGTGTGTGGCTCGGGACTCAGAGCGGTCATGCTCGCGGCGCAGGCGATCAAAGCGGGCGATGCCGACGTGATCATCGCCGGCGGGCAGGAATCGATGTCGAACGCGCCATACTACAACTACGGTATGCGCAATGGCGTGAAGCTCGGCGATCAGACGATCGTCGACGGGATGATCAAGGACGGCCTCTGGTGCGCGACGTGCAACGTGCACATGGGCGGCCACGCGGAACACACCGCACGCAAGGCGAACATCTCGCGTCAGGCACAGGACGAGTTCGCGGTGAAGTCGCACCAGAAAGCGGTGGCGGCGGCGCGGGCCGGGAAATTCAAGGCCGAGATCGTGCCCGTCGAGATCGCGGGGAAGAAGGGACCGGCCACCGTCGATGCGGACGAAGGCCCGCGCGCCGACACGAGTATCGAGTCGTTAGGCCGCCTGCGTCCGGCGTTCCCCGGAGGCTCCAAGCCCGAGAATCTCACCGTCACCGCGGGCAATGCCTCGACGCTCAACGATGGCGCGGCGGCGCTGGTCGTCACCTCTGACAGCTACGCCAGAGAGCACGGCCTCGCCGTCCTCGGCAGGATCACGGGGTACGCCACGGGCGCGGTCGAGCCGCAGGAGCTCTTCTTCGCGCCCGTATTCGCGGTCCGCAACCTGATGAAGAAGACGGCCAGCCGGATCGGCGATTACGATCTGATCGAGGCGAACGAAGCGTTCGCGTCGCAATCGCTCGCCGACGGTCAGGAGCTCGGATGGGACTGGAGCCGCGTCAACGTGAATGGTGGCGCGATCTCGCTGGGCCATCCCATCGGCGCGAGCGGCGCGAGAGTGCTGACGACACTCCTCTATGCCATGCATGACCGAAACGCTCGAACGGGCCTCGCGACGCTCTGCCTCGGTGGCGGCGACGCGGTGGCACTCAGTGTCTCCCGCGACTGATCCGATATGACCACACCCAATCTCTCCTTCGCCTTCCGCTCTCGTTCGTCGCGACTGGCTCTCCTCGGCATCCCCGGCTTCGTCGTCGCCACTGCGGCGGCATCGCAGATCGCGATTCCGATTCCCGGAACACCGGTGCCATTCACGCTCCAACCAATGTTCGTGGTGCTGGCGGGGCTGATGCTCGGTCCCGTTGCAGGCGCGGCCAGCATGGCGCTGTACCTGGCCGCGGGGGCGGCCGGTCTCCCCGTCTTTCAACCCTTCGGCGCTCCCGGAGTGGCGCGGCTGCTCGGACCCACCGGCGGTTATCTGCTCGCCTATCCCGCTGCGGCGTTCGCAGCCGGAGTGCTGGGACGGCGCTGGCCTTCTTTTGGCGGCCGCTTCGGAGCGGCCCTGGTCGGAATGATCGTGCTCTTCGCCGGCGGGATCGCTCAACTGACGATTCTCACCGGCAGCGCGGGCCGCGCGGTCGCCCTCGGCGTCACACCCTTTGCGGCATTGGATGTCGCCAAGGCGCTGGTCGCGGCGGCGGTGGCGCAGGTGCGTCGCTCTGCTCCGCCGCGGGCGGATCGCCACACGGATTGAGCGCTCGCACTTTCTGGTTCGAA
>CAZICQ010000086.1:1903-5620 GCA_964537775.1 uncultured Gemmatimonadaceae bacterium
TGCTCACGAGCGCTTTCGCGATTGGCGCGCTCGCCATCGGCATCCCCGTGGTGTTTCTCATCGTCACCGGCGAGCTGCGTCTCATTCGCGGGGCGGAGGAAGGATGGCTACCCGCATCGCTTCGCGTATCGCTCTTCCTCGCTCCTCCCGCCCTTGCCGAAGAACTGCTCTTCCGCGGTTACATTTTCTCCGTGCTGCGGAGGGTGTGGGGATGGCGCGCAACGCTCGCTGTCACGAGCGTGGCCTTCGGGCTGCTGCACCTGCTCAATCCGGGAGCCACCCTGCTCTCGCTTACGCTCGTGATGCTTGCCGGCGTTTTCCTTGGCGGCATCGTCGTCGTCACGGGCAGTCTCTACGCTTCGTGGATGGCGCACTTCGCGTGGAACTGGACGCAGGCGGTTTTGTTTCATACGGCAGTCAGCGGGATCGTTCGTTACCCGATCGAATTTCCCGGCTATCGTTTCATCGACAGCGGTCCGGCGTGGCTCACCGGTGGTGCGTGGGGTCCCGAGGGCGGCGCGGCCGCCGGTGTCGGAATGCTTGGAGGCTTGGCATACCTGTTCGCGCGGCGAACGCGTCGCGAGGAGTCATAGTATGGCCGACCGCGTGGCCGTGCTCGGCGCGGGGCAGATGGGCAACGGCATCGCGCACGTCTTTGCGCAGAACGGCTTCGACGTCACGATGATCGACGTGGCGGCGCCGGCGCTGGAGAAGGGCAGGGCAGCCATCGCATCGAATCTCGATCGCCAGATCAAGAAGGGAACACTCCAACCGGCGGACAAGGACGCGACGCTGGCGCGACTCACGACGTCGATGTCGATGGACGCAGTCGGCGATGCGTCTCTCGTAATCGAGGCCGTCACCGAGAACCGGGAGCTGAAGTTCGACATCTTCCGCTCCGTCGATCGGATCGCGAAGCCGGCAGCGATCCTCGCATCCAACACCAGCTCGATCTCGATCACCGAGATCGCCGCCCGCACGTCGCGGCCCTCGCAGGTGATCGGGATGCACTTCATGAATCCGGTGCCGGTGATGCAGCTCGTGGAGATCATCCGCGGTCTCGCCACCTCCGAGGATACCACCGCACGCGTCGTCGAGCTGTCGCGCGCGGTAGGTAAGACGCCGGTGGAGGTGCAGGATTATCCGGGGTTCGTCGCCAACCGGATCCTCATGCCAATGATCAACGAGGCCATTTACTGTCTCATGGAAGGCGTCGGTACCGCCGAATCCATCGATACGGTGATGAGGCTCGGCATGAATCATCCAATGGGTCCGCTCGCTCTGGCCGATCTCATCGGGCTCGATACCTGCCTCGCGATACTCGAGGTGCTCCACGACGGACTTGGCGATCCGAAATACCGGCCCTGTCCTCTGCTGCGGAAGTACGTCGCGGCTGGATGGCTCGGTCGAAAGAGCAAGCGTGGCTTCCATGCATATTGATCGGCGCAGCGGGCTGCCCTCGCCGGCGGCTGCATAACGGCCGCAGCGCATGGCCTGGGCTCTCACTCCACTCACTGAAGAGCAGCACGAGGTGCAGAATCTCGCGCGCGAGTTTGCGCGGGAGGAGATCGCGCCGTACAGCGCCGCGTGGGATCGCGACGCGTACTTCGAGCCGAGTCTTCCCCGCAAGCTCGGCGATCTCGGCTTCCTTGGAATGCTCATCCCGGAGAAGTACGACGGTCTCGGCCTCGATTCGCTCACCTATCTCGTGGCGCTGGAGGAGATCGCGGCCGTCGACGCCTCTGTGGCGGTGATGATGGGTGTGCACAATTCTCTTCCCACGCAGATGATCCTGCGCTGGGGCAGCGCCGAGCAGAAGGAGCGCTTCCTCCGGCCGATGGCGCGCGGCGAGCTCCTCGGCGCCTTCGCCCTATCGGAGCCCGACGCCGGATCCGATGCGGCGTCGCTGCGCACGCAGGCGGTGCGCGACGGCGACGGCTACGTGCTGAACGGCACCAAGGCGTGGGTGTCGAGCGGTCCCTATGCCGGCGTCATCCTCGCGATGGCGCGCACCGACTCGCCGCGCGACCGGCGCGGTGCTCGCGGCATCAGCGCCTTCATCGTGACGCCGGACATGCCGGGCTTTCACGTCGGCAAGAAAGAGGACAAGATGGGGCTGCGCGCGTCGCCCACCGTGCAGCTGGTGTTCGACAACATGCGCGTGCCCGCCGCCAATCTGCTCGGTCAGGAAGGGAGCGGCTTCGTCTACGCCATGCAATCGCTCGACAACGGCCGCCTCGGCATCGCCGCCCAGGCGTTAGGCATTGCCCAGGCGGCCCTCAAGCAGGCCGCTGATTACGCGGCGGTTCGTAAGCAGTTCGGCAAGCACATCAACCAGTTCGAGGCGGTGCAGTTCAAGCTTGCCGATATGGCGACCCGCGTGAGCGCCTCGCGTGCGCTGCTCCACGCCGCCGCCACGGCGAAGGATCGCGGCGAGCACATCACACAGTTCAGCGCCATGGCCAAGCTCCTCGCCAGCGAGACGGCGATGTGGGTGACCACGCAGGCGATCCAGATCTTCGGCGGCTATGGCTACGTCACGGATTATCCGGTAGAGCGTCTCTTCCGCGATGCCAAGGTCACCGAGATTTACGAGGGCACGTCGGAAATCCAGCGCATCGTCATCGCGCGGGAGCTCTATTCGTCGTCGATGCGATGACCGGCCGTTCCGTGCGGCCCACATTCTACTTCTGATATTTGCATGAAACTATTCGACAGTATGTGCGCGATGGGGCACGAGCAGCTCGTGATGTGCCACGATCGCGCCGCCGGCTATCGCGGGATCGTCGCGATCCATAGCACCGTGCTCGGCCCCGCGCTCGGCGGAACGCGGTTCTGGCACTACGCGAGTGACGAAGAAGCCATCGTCGACGCGCTGCGCCTCGCCCGCGGAATGACGTACAAGAACGCCGTGGCCGGCCTGAATCTCGGCGGCGGCAAGTCCGTCATCATCGGAGACAATCGCACCGCCGACCGCGAGATGATCTTCCGGTCGCATGGACGCTTCGTCGAGAGCCTCGGCGGCCGCTACATCACCGCCGAAGACGTGGGCACCAGCACCGCCGACATGGACTATGTGCACATGGAGACCGACTACGTCTCCGGCCTTGCTGGACGATCCGGCGATCCATCACCGGTGACGGCTCACGGAGTCTTCCGCGCCATCCAGGCCTCGGCCAAGCAGCGGTGGGCGAGCGACGACCTGTCCACGAAGAGCGTGGCGATTCAGGGCTGCGGCCACGTCGGATACTTTTTGGCCAAGGAGCTGCACTCGGTGGGTGCACGGATCGTCGTAACGGACATCGACCCGGAGCGCGCCAAACGCGTGGTGAACGAGTTCGGCGCGCGCGCCGTGTTACCCGACGAGATCTACTCCGCCGACGCTGATGTCTTCGCCCCCTGTGCGCTCGGCGCCGTGCTGAACGACCAGACGATCCCGCAGTTGAAGGCGCGCGTGATCTGCGGTGGTGCGAACAACCAGCTGCTCGAGGAGCGCCACGGCATCGAGCTCGAGCAGAAGGGATTTCAGTACACGCCCGACTACGTCGCGAACGCCGGCGGCGTCATCAACGTGTACAGCGAGCTCGCTGGGTGGACATCGGCGCGCGCTTTCCGCAAAGCCGACGAGATCTACGACACGGTCCTGAGGGTGTTCGCGATCGCCGCCGAGGAGCAGATTCCCACGTATCTGGCCGCCGATCGCCTGGCCGAACAACG
>CAZICQ010000086.1:5720-7576 GCA_964537775.1 uncultured Gemmatimonadaceae bacterium
GCATCGGACCACGCTGGCTTCGAGCTGAAGGAGAGGCTCGAGGGCACGTTGAAGCAGCTCGGCTACGACGTGGCGGATCTCGGGCCGGACAGCGCCGAGTCCTCCGACTACGCCGATTACGCGCACCCGGTGGCGCGTCAGGTCTCTGCCGGTGACGCGCAGCGCGGCGTATTGCTGTGCGGTACGGGACTCGGTATGAGTTACGTTGCGAACCGGTACCCGCATGTGCGCGCCTCGGTCGCCTGGGCGCCGGAGATTGCCGAGTTGGCGCGAAAGCATAACGATTCCAACGTGCTGGTGCTGCCGGCGCGCTATCTCTCCGCCGAGGATGGCGAGCGCATCCTCCGTACCTGGCTCGAAACGCCCTTCGAGGGTGGCCGGCACGAGCGCCGCGTCGCCAAGATCGAACGGCCCGACACCCGTGAGCTGCCATGAACAGCTGGACCAACTGGAACCGCTGTCCGCCCGGCGAGGCGCTGCGTGCCACCGATCCCGAGATCGCGGAGTTGATCGAGCGCGAGATCCAGCGGGAGAACGACGGCCTCGAGCTGATCGCGAGCGAAAACTTCGTGTCCCCGGCGGTGCTCGAGGCAATGGGCTCGCCGCTCACCAACAAGTACGCCGAAGGCCTGCCGCGGCGCCGCTACTACGGCGGCTGCGAGGTCGTCGACGAAGTCGAGCAGCTCGCGATCGACCGCGCGAAGCAACTCTTCGGGGCTGAACACGCCAACGTGCAGCCGCACTCGGGCGCGCAGGCGAACTTCGCCGCGATGTTCGCCTTTCTGAAGCCGGGCGAGAGCTTCCTCGGCATGGATCTCTCCAATGGCGGCCATCTCACGCACGGGTCGCCGGTGAATTTCTCGGGAATGCTCTTCCACGCGTTCTCGTATGGCGTCACCGATCAGGGCTACATCGATTACGACGATGTGCGGAAGCAGGCGCGCCTGCACCGGCCGCGGCTCGTGCTCGCCGGGTACAGCGCGTACTCGCGCGTGATCGACTTCGCCATCTTCGCCGAGATCGCCCGCGAGGTCGATGCGCTGCTGATGGTCGACATGGCCCACTTCGCTGGTCTCGTTGCCGCCGGCATTCATCCGTCCCCCGTTCCGCACGCCGACATCGTCACGACGACGACGCACAAGACGCTCCGTGGCCCGCGCGGTGGATTGATCCTCTGCCGCGAGCAGCACGCGAAGGCGATCGACAAGGCCGTCTTCCCCGGCTCCCAGGGCGGTCCGCTCGAGCATGTCATCGCCGCGAAGGCCGTGGCGTTCAAGGAGGCGCTCGCGCCCGGGTTCAAGCAGTACAGCCGGCAGATCGTTTCCAACGCAAAGGCCCTCGCGGCGTCGCTTGGCCGTCGCGGCTTCAGCATCGTCTCCGGCGGCACTGACAATCATCTGATGCTGGTGGACCTGCGGACGCGCGGCGCCGAGCTCACCGGAAAGGTCGCCCAGGCGGCGCTCGACAGCGCGCTGATCACGGTGAACAAGAACACGGTGCCGAAGGAGACGCAGTCTCCCTTCGTCACCAGCGGGATCCGCATCGGCACGCCCGCCGTGACCACCCGCGGCATGCGTGAGCCGGAGATGGAGCGCATTGCCGCGCTGATCGACCGCGTGCTCTCGGCACCGGACGACGATCGCGTGCTCGACGACGTCCGGCGTGACGTGCGCGATCTCACCGGCGCATTCCCGCTCTATCCCGTGGCACACGCCGGCCAGCTCTGACGTGACCGTCTCCCTGTCCGACGATGACCTCGCGGAGGCGCGCGATCGCCTCGCGGCGCTGCCCGCGGTGGCGCTGTTCACCGCGCCGTCGCCGATCGACGAGCTGCGCCGGTTGCGGGAGGCGCTCGG
>CAZICQ010000087.1:0-7003 GCA_964537775.1 uncultured Gemmatimonadaceae bacterium
AGATAGGCGAGCGGGATCGCGACCACGTGCGCCGGACGGAATCCGGCGATGAGCGTCGCCACGAATATGATCGTTCCCTGAAGCACCGCCACCGTGGCGCCGCCGAGCGTGCGGCCGATCATGATCCAGAGGCGCGGCACCGGCGCAACGAGTGTCTCTTTCAGGAACCCGAATTGACGGTCCCAGAGCATTGCGACGCCGGAGAACATCGAGGTGAACAGCACCGTCATCCCGATGACACCGGGCGCCATGAACTGCAGATAGCTGCCTTCGCCGGCGCGCTTGAAGACGGGGCCCAGGCTGAAGCCGAGAATGCCGAGGTACATGAGGGGCGAGCCGAGCGATGCGATGATCTGCGTGCGCGAGCGGAGGTACTTCTTCACCTCGCGCAGCCAAAGAATGTAGATGACGCTCATGCGATCAGCGCCTCCCGCCGCCGCCCCAGACGCGCGCGACCTGCCGCAGCCGGTCTGTGGCAGTGGCGCTCTCCTCGCGAATCGTGGTCCCGGTGAGCGCCAGGAACGCGTCTTCGAGCGAGGCGGCGTTCGTGCGCTCTTTCAATTCCGCCGACGAGCCGATCGCGACGATGCGGCCGTGGTCGATGACGGCGATGCGATCGGCCACGCGATCTGCTTCGTCCATGTAGTGCGTGGTGAGAAAGACGGTCATGTGCTCGCTGGCGTTGAGGCTCTTCACGTGCGTCCACATCTGGTTGCGACTCTGCGGATCGAGGCCAAGCGTCGGCTCGTCGAGGAAGAGCACCGCGGGCGTATGCAGCAGACCGCGCGCGATCTCGAGCCGCCGGCGCATGCCGCCGGAGAAGGTCTTGACGAGCGCGTCGCGCCGGTCCCACAGCTCGAACGTTTTGAGCAGCTGCTCGGAGCGCTGGCGACGCACGCGTCGCGGAACGTGATAGAGCACGCCGTGGACGTCCATGTTCTCCCAGGCCGTGAGATCCTGATCGAGGCTCGGATCCTGGAACACCACACCGAAGCGTTTGCGCACCTCCGTCTGCTGCGTTGTCGGATCGAGGCCGTCGAGCTCCACCTTCCCACTCGTGGGTTGCGCGAGCGTGGTGAGCATCCTGATGGTGGTGGTCTTGCCGGCGCCATTCGGACCGAGGAAGGCGAAGACCTCGCCGCGCTGGACCTCGAACGACACGTCGTCAACGGCGGTGAGGTCGCCGAAGCGCTTGACGACGTGCTGAACGCGCATGATCGGCGTCGGGTGGTCTGGATGCATGCCGGGCGTGCGGGGGAGAGGAAGAGCGGCGGGTGACTGCGCGTGCGAAAGGTACTCGGAAAACAGGCCGATCGATGGGGATGGCCGAACGGGTACGGCGCGAAGGGGAGGGAACGCCGGAAGTAGAATTTGCGGAGGACTACCGCTCTCCCAGCGACCTGACGCTGAATCAGTATGACAGCATCACGTCGCCGGCGGCGACCATCACGCGCGTGAGGGTACCCGCGCGTGTTCACTCATCTCGGGATGCTCTTTGTGACGCAGGGCTCCTGAGACGCGCACACACGTACGTATCGCGCCCAGCGTGGAGCCATCGTGGTTGTTTTCGTGTGAATGGGCGTGACGAGCTGATTGACGATGCCGCTTGGTGGGCGCGCGACGAAGCTGAACGTGAGTGCGCTATCCTTCGTTCCTTCCGGCGGTGTGAGCTGACGGACAAGCCGAGCGTGGCTCCAGTGCGGCGTAGAGGCTTTTCCATAGGCGCGGACCACTAACCTCGCCGTCGCGCCGACGCGCACGACCTTGATGCTATCGACGCTGAACACCTTACGCTCCGAGCTGTCTATTCCGCTTCGGTGCGCAGATGCGGTGTGCGTGATCGGGTTGGAGTTCACGCGGTCAGCAGCTACTTGCCCGTTCGCGGACGGTGTGAATCGCTCGAACTTCCTCGGTGTGCTGAAGAGCAGTGCGGCAGTGGTCCATGCGAGCAAACCAACGATGTTCGACATTGCAACCCCTCCCGAGTGATGTGTCGGCGTGCGACGTGTCCCTGGTATCACACTGCAGACGCGCACGGTGCCGTTACTAATGTCCAGGAGCTCCGTCGACCGCAAGAGATCGAGACAGCCAGATGCAATTCGACTCTCGAGTGGCCCAAAGCCCGCGACGTAGGGCGACTCGGGAGCTGCTGCGCCGGCTGAGTGGTCACGCGTCAGCACCCGATGACAGCGTCAGGTCTCTTGCCGCCTTGGACTCGCGAGCGCAATATCGGCAAGAGGCGGAGTCCGGAAAGGTGAATCCTTATGCAGACGCGCACCAGCACCAGCACGCCCAGGCGGCGATCCTGAGAAATGCAGGACGCGCCGCCATTGTGCCTTCGGTGCAACACCGTGCCACTCGTCCAGGCCTCCGACTCTCCGGAGTCCGTCACCTTTTTCACCTGCCCGGAGTGCCATAGGGACTACGCATTGCGCGATGGCGGCAGGCTCACGTTCCGCTGGATGCACCCCATCAGCTTGGCACTCTACGGCGTCCAGTTCGAGCGCAATCCGGTCCGAGCTGTCGACGGAGTCGCCGAGTCATTCCGCAAGGCCACCGACTCGACAACGTTGCGAGCGATGATTCGCGAGATCCGGCTGGAACTGGACGAGCCGACGCAGAGCGTGCGGGAGATATTCCTCTCACCGGCGACAGAAGACGACACGCGCGTCTTTCTGCGGCGGTTTTGCGACACATTGGACGGTAGCGAATCCCCTGCAGACCGCGGGAGCGGCGTGAGGCCAGTGTCGTCGTCGAAGCGGCATTCGGGATGAGTTGGAGATGAATGCACGCCCGCTGGATCTGGATCTCTACTCGGACGCATTCCGCTCCCGCATCACGAAGTGCGAGCGGCCCGTCGCCAGCTATGGCCGCCGCTACCTCGTGACCGCGCCTGATGCCGACGCCGGCGCCACCCTCGACATCCGCTCGGCGCCCGGGATCAGCCCGACGGCGCTGCTCGTCTGGGACTGCCATCGGCGGGAGCTCGCCGCGGTGGTGCATAACGACTGCGGCGCATGAGCGAGCTGCTCGCATGCCTCGGATTTCCCGCTGAGATGGATGTGCCGTTCATGCGCCGGCTCCTGGACGCGGCGCGTCACGGACAGCCACTGCAGGCGCGCGGCGGCACCTACGTTCGGTGGTCACCGGGTGCCGGCGTCGAGGTCTGGCTCCTCGTCGAGAACGGCGAATGGACGGGCACCACGTACCACTACGCGGGAGCGGCACGAGCGCGCGTACGGACCACCGCGAGAGTGCGGGAACCGGGCGCGAGCCCGTTGGCGGGCACATTTCATGGCGAGTTGGTGATGGACGGCTACTCGGATTTTACGGGTATTCCGTTCGTTTTCGCGGTGCCCGACTTCGCGCGCTTCACGACGATGGAGCTCCAGCGCGTTGTCGACGCCCAACTCACCGCGTTTGCGCTCGACATTTCCGGCTACGCAACCATTGACGACTTCGATGCCTCACCCGCCGGTGAGCTGGGGCTCGCCAGCAACGCGTTCATTCCGCTCGGTCTCTTCGGCGTGCCGCCGGGAGAGCAGGGTGTCGACGAGCACGCACCCGAACCGGTCGCGCGCTTCGCCGGTGAGGTGCTCGACGTCGAGACACCGGTGAACCCGTTCTCGGAGAAACCATTCGTGCACGCGCGTGTGCGTACGGCCGACTGTGACGTCGACCTGGTGGCGCATCCGGAATCCGTTTCGGGGCCCCTTCGTCAAGGATGCATCGTGTACGGCGACTTCTGGCTCTCGGCACGCCTGCCCGACGCACTCGCCGACATTCCGGAGGGCGCATGATCGATCCAGCTGCGGAACGGGAGCACGTCCTCGCGCGATTGAAGTTTCTGAAGGAGCAGGGTGAGCGCGCCTACGACCTGATGTACGAAGTGCACAGCTTCACCGAGGCGGACGGGCACTACTCGGACGCGAAGGAGGCGTTTCGGGAAGCAATCGGCGTCGCCGAGCGCGCGGGCTTGGAGGGAGAGGCGACGGCACTGATGGAGCGCCTGCTCCACATCAAGGCGGTGTATCGCAGTCAATTCAGTCGATAGCGTGGTGTTGCTCGCGTCGATTGGCTGCGGCGTTTGGCATCATGCATCGTCGCCGCTCGCCTCCTCTCTCGGTGCGAGCGGCCCGTCGAAGGCGTGGTCGAGCCGCCCACCCGATTCGGCGAGGAGATCGGACACCACCGCTTCGATTCGCTCTCGCGTGATCTCGTCCACCAGGATCATGTTCGTGCACCACACGTACGCGCCGCGCAGACACTCCCCGGATGCCGCGTAGTTGGCCCGCAGCGTCTCGACATTGCGAAAGGTCACGAATGCTGCCGTCCAGCGCGTGCCGTCGGCGAGCGTGACGATCACGTCGGAGTTCGTGTCGCGAGGATCCCAACTTCCGGGTGTCCAGTGATCCGCCTCGATCCACACGCTGAAGCCACCCTCGGTAATTCGCGGGGGCGGCGGATGATATGCGAGATCCAGCTCGCGTTCGCCCATGCCTGGCATGCGATTCTCCCGATCGACAGCAACAAATCGTGCACGCCGGCCGGCCGGGGCGCCAGCGACGCCTGCGCAGCTCGCGTCCTCGAGTTGCCGAGCGCCGCGATCGAGCCGAGTGTTTGCATGTGAAGTATCGTGCCATGTACGTGAGCACGACCGATGACACTGCAGGATGCGAGCGCACGCACCGGCTTTGGAGCAGTCGCGCGAGCGCGAGCGGTTCGCCGCGTCTGCGCCATGCCGCCGTCGCGCTCGCGACTTGGCTGGCGGCGGGGTGCGGCGTTTTCCATGTGGGCGCGACTTCGCTTGCCGGTACCCAGGTGCTCGAGAAGGCGCCAAAACCACCGCCGCTGGATTCCGCGTTCGAGGGATGCGGCCCCACCGGCTCGCAGCCGGACTACGTGCTCAATCGCCGCAAGAACCGCGTTGATGATTCCGCGGAGTACGCGGCCGTCCCGTGGACGACGATCGCGCGGCTGCCCTGGCCTACTTGGGCCGACTATCGCTTCCGCAACATGTTTACGACCGGACAAACCGAAGCTGTGGCGCGCTTCGAGGGCGCGGCGGTTCAGGTCGAGGGTTACCTCGCCGGCTACCGACTCGAGATCCCCGAGCCGCCGAACTGCTACTCCGACGAACCGCGACATCGGGACTTCCACCTCTGGTTTTCACGCGGTCCGCACGAGGGAGTGGCTCAGAGTATAGTCGTGGAGCTGACGCCGCGCGTGCGCGTGTCACACCCCGGGTGGACCTCCGAACGCCTCGGCGCGCTCGTTCAATCGCAGGTGCGTGTGCGCGTGCGCGGGTGGCTTCTGCTCGACCAGATGCATCCCGAGCTGGTGGGGCGGAACCGCGCCACGCTCTGGGAGGTTCACCCCGTTATGCACGTCGATTGGCAAGCACCTGTCGGCGGTTGGGTATCACTGGACAGCGCGGCGCCGACGATCAGTCGGTAATCGCCGGTCGGCCAATGCCGCTAGCTCTACTCTTTGGCGCAGCTGGCAAACGGTAGGCGCCGCCGCAAATCGGTGCTGCCGGAAGTGGCACGGCAGGTTATGACACGCCGTCGGCGAAACCGCTCGGTCAGTGCGCGTGCGAGAAGTCGAAGGCGCCGGAGAACGCATCCGCGCTCGCGTCGCGCGTGTTCAGCGCTTGCAGGCCGAAGCGCTTCTCGATGAAGGCGAGAATCGACGACGTGTCGTAGGTGGTGTGGTCGACGACGCCCGGTTTCGCGTACGGCGAGATGATGATCGCCGGTACCCGCGTACCCGGCCCCCAGCGATCGACCTTCGGCGGTGCGACGTGGTCCCAGAAGCCGCCGTTCTCGTCGTACGTGATGATGATCGCCGCGTCGTTCCAGTTGAGCCCGGAACGGACGAAGTTTATCAATGAGTCCACATGGTTCTCACCGGTCAACAGATCGGTGTAGCCAGGATGCTCGTTGTCGATGCCGAGCGGCTTGATGAAGGAAACGGCGGGCAGTGTGCCAGCCTTGGCGGCGGCGATGAAGTCCAACTCGTCCTTGAGATGGTCGGCCTTCGCCTGCGTGCCGTCGGCGTACTTGGCATAGTAGGCGAACGGCTGGTGGTGGAACTGAAAGGTGGCGTCCGCGTGGCCCGCGAGCGCGTTGTTCCATCCGCCGGAATACCACGCCCAGGTGAGCCCCTTGTCCGACAACCGATCGCCGATGGTGGGCATCGTTTGGTTCGGCACCAGGTTCTGCGCCGGCGTGCTCGCCGGATGGGGCGTGTTCACGGTGTAGGCGGTGTTGATGGCGTAGCCGTCGGGCGTCACGAAGCCGTCCTTCACCAGATTGCCGTTCGCATCCAGCTGCGCGACGACGCTCGACGGCGCGTTCGGGAACACCGGCGCCGTGGCCGCGATGAGGAACTGGTGATTGAGGAACGAGCCGCCAAAGGCGCTGTGGAAGTAATGGTCGAGCAAGGTGTACTTCCGTGCCTCGGCGGCCAGCGGAAGAGGTGCGGTGTGGTAGTAGCCCATGCTCAGGCCTTTCGCGTCGCTCACCTGAACGAACCGATCCATCTTGCCGCCGTCGATCTGCATCTGTTCCTGGTAATAGCGATGCACGAGATCGCGCGTGGGCGTACCTGCCGGGATGTACTGCTCGATCGCGAACGGCGCGTTTGGCAGATTGTTCGGGAGGTTCGCATCGCTGGTCACCGGCAGGACGGAGTATGGCGCGCCGGTGCTGTCCACCTGCTTGTACTGAACGGCGGCGGACGACGACAATCCCTCGGCCCCGGCGAATTCGCCATACAGGTTGTCGAAGCTGCGATTCTCGAGATAGATCACCACGACGTGGTTGATGCGCGAGATGTCCGCACTCGACGCGGCGGTGGTGGAATCGGAGCAGGCAGTGAGCCCGCCCCCGAGGCAGAGTAACGCGGCGAGATGCGCCGCGGGCGAGCGATGGATCCGGATCATGTCTCCTCAACGGGTTGGTGCGCCGTACGCGGAGCGGAACGCTCCGGCGACTCGACG
>CAZICQ010000088.1:0-6925 GCA_964537775.1 uncultured Gemmatimonadaceae bacterium
GGTGGAACCTCCTCCACCGAGAGCGCGTCGAGGCGGCGCTCGACGACGAGCTTCGCGCGTACATCGATCTCCTCGCCGCCGAGCACGAGCAGCGCGGGATGTCGCCCGGCGCGGCGCGACGCGCGGCGGTCATCGAAGCGGGTGGCGTCGAGCAGGTGAAAGAGTCCGTGCGCGACGCCTGGATCGGCGACGCCGCAGCGACGGCGGCACGGGAGACTCGATATGCACTCCGCTCCCTCGCCCAATCGCCGGCGTTCGTAGCGATCGCGGTCGCCACGCTGGCGATCGGGATCGGCGGCGCCGCGGCCGTATTCAGTGTCGTGGATGCCGCGCTCTTCCGGCCGCTGCCTGCCGTTGCCCAGCCGGAGCGATTGGTCTCGCTCGAGCGCACGCAAGGAAAGACGGCCCTCGATGAGTTTGGGTATCCCGACTACCGCGACTTCCGTGAACAATCGCGCGCCCTCTCCGGCCTGGCTGCCTACAACGGCACATCGATGGCACTGGACGATGCGGCCGGCACGACGCGCGCGTGGGTGGGTTATGTCAGCGGAGATTTCTTTTCCGTGCTCGGCGTGCGTGCCATCCTTGGCCGCGTGCTCGGCGCAGCGGACGTAACCGCGCCCGGCGCCGATCCGGTGGTCGTGATCGGCCACGACATCTGGCAGCGGCGCTTCGCCGGCGACTCGAACGTCATCGGCTCGAGCGTGAAGCTCAACGGCACGACCTATACGGTTGTCGGGGTTGCGCCGCGAGGGTTCGTTGGCGCGATGACGCTCCACCACATGGAGATGTGGATTCCACTCACGATGGTCGTCGCGCCGTGGAGCGGGTTGTCCGCGGGCGTGCTCGATTCGCGCGCCGCGGGGTGGCTCATGCTTGTTGGCCGACTGGCGCCGGACAAGACGCTCGATGACGCACAGCGCGATCTGTCGCTGATCGCGACGCGGCTTGCCATGGTATACCCGACGAACAAGAACCGCGGTGTGCTCGTGTTCCCGAAGGCAGGCATGACGCGCCAGGAGCGTGTCGACACCCTGCATCTGCCGCGGTTGCTGGCCATCGCGGTCGGACTGTTGCTGCTGATCGCGTGCGCGAATGTAGCGACACTGTCGCTCGTGCGCGGTGCGGCGAAACGGCGCGAGCTGGCGACGCGACTCGCACTCGGCGCATCGCGTGCATCGTTGGCCCGCCACCTGTTGATCGAGGGGGCGATCATCGCCGGCAGCGCGTGTGTGCTCGGCGTCGCCATCGCCCAGGCGCTGGTCGGGTCGACGTCCGTGATGGGTACGATCGCGTCCGCGGCGCTCGATATGCACCTGGACTGGCGCGTGCTGCTGGCCGCCGTCGTGACGGCGGCGCTCACGGCCATTCTCGTTTCGCTCCTGCCCGCGTTGCAGATATCGCGCGTGTCGCTCGGGGCGGTGATCAAGGATGGCGCCGGCGGTGCCGTGCGCCGGCAGTCGCGCGGCCAACGGATGCTCGTGGTGCTTCAGGTGGCCGCCTCAATGGTGTTGTTGTCATCGTCAGCGATGATTTACAGCGCCTTCCATCGCGTGCTCGACCTCGACGCGGGTTTCGACGCGCGCGGGCTGACGTATGCATGGATCAACGTGCGCGAGGCCGGATACGACAGCACCAGACGGCGCGCGCTCGTTCGCGACGTGCTGTCCCACGCCGCGGCCGATCCGACGATTGCCGGCGCGGCGTTCACGTCAACCATTCCGCCACAGTTCTGGTCAACTCGCGTCTCGGTCTTTCGTCCGGGCGAGGAGCCGCCGACGGAAGTGCTGCGTGGTCGCGAGTTCGAGCTGGGGCTGCGCGTGTACCTGGATGCCGTGTCTCCGGATCTGTTCGCCGTCATGCGCATCCCGATCCTGGTCGGCCGCTCGTTCACGCCAAACGACGATGAGCGGCATCCGCCGGTCGTCATCGTGAGTCGGCGGCTCGCGAGCGAGCTCTGGCCAGGACAGAATCCCGTTGGCAAGTATCTGGTGTGGCCTGTTGTCGAGGGTCCGCCGCGTCAGCCGCTCCTGCAGGTGATTGGCGTGGCAGCGGATACGCGGCACGCCGCACTCACCGGCGAATACCCGCTTGTCATGTACGTGCCTGTCTCCCAGAACGCCGACGTGCGCGGATTCGTCGTGCGCGGCCGCGACGACGTTCCGCCCTCTCCCGCCGCCGTGCGCCGACTCATCGCCGGCGTGGATGCGAACGTGCCGGTGCAGGATGGAAAGCCACTGCTCGAGCATCTCACGGATGAAGTGGGACCACAGCGACGTGCCAGCGCCTGGATTGGCGCCTTCGGTGGCATCGCGCTCATTCTCGCGGCGATCGGGTTGTACGGCGTCGTGGCGCAAGGCGTCCTGCAGCGCACGCGCGAGCTCGCGGTGCGGACCGCGCTCGGCGCGACGCCGCGCGGCCTCGTGGGTTTCGTGCTCTGCGACGGCGGGCGCCTTGCCGCCGGCGGCGCGATCGTCGGCGTTGTTGCGGCCCTTGCCGTACTGCGCCTGATGCGGAGCGTCTTCGCTACTGTCGATGTGGTCGATCTTCGCGCGTCGCTCGTCGCTGTCATCGCGCTTGGCGCGGCGACGATCCTGGCCACGTACCTGCCGGCGCGGCGCGCGGCTCGGCTCAATCCGGTCGACGCGCTTCGCAGCGACTGACATGAACATCGCCACCATCGCGGCGCTCGTACTCGGCACGAGCGGTTCGCCCGGCTCGCCGGTCGCGATGCACCCCGACTCGTTTGGCGATCTGACGTATCGCCGTACACCAACCACCGGGTGGGCTCTGGCTCGGCGAGGGTGTCACGCTCCACTACGCCGACGTCCTTACCCGGCGGGCGCATCCGGCCGATACGACCCGCTCGCGGGCAACGCATCTCGAGGACCTTCTGTGGCGCTACTACGCCGTGCCCTGGGCGAGGAGTGTGTCGCCGGAGGCGGCCAGCCGTGCCTTCGGTCAGTCGCCGCTGACGAATCCGAATGCTACGGGCGGCTATTATCTGCAGGGCGAGCTGCTCGGGGAAGCGCTGCCGGCGGCGCGCGCGACTCCGCGCGCGCCGTGCGCGGTGGATGGAGGGGTGGGTGAAGGCAGCCGTCAGTCGTCGGTCCTCTGTCGTCCGCAGACCGTAGCTTGTAAACTGACGACTGGCCACTGACGGCTGACAGCTGGCGACTGGCGACTGGCGACTGGCGACGCGACTGCGATCATGAGGAATCTCATACAGGATCTCCGCTTCGGAGCTCGAATGCTCCGCCGCGCTCCCGGGCTGTCCGGCATCGCCGTATTGTGCCTGACGTTAGGCATCGGCGCGAACGCTGCCGTCTTCAGCTGGATCGAGGGGATCCTGCTTCGTCCGTACGCCCTTGTCGCCGAACAGGACCGACTGTTCGCCCTCGCCGGAACGACGCGCGGTGCGCCCGGCCACGACGGCATATCATGGCCCGATCTGCTCGATTATCAGCGGAACAGCAGGCTCGTGGAGTCGTTCATTGCGAACAACATCACGGGGGCAACGCTCAGCAACGGCGACAGAGCCGATTTTGTGCCCGGAGGGATCGTCTCCGCGAACTACTTCGCCGCGATCGGTGTGCGGCCGCTGCTCGGGCGTGGCTTCGAAGCGGGCGAGGACGTCGGGCGCAACGCCCATCCAGTGGTGGTGATCAGCTATCAACTATGGAAGGAGCGCTTCGGTGGCGATCCGGCGATCATCGGCAGGACTCAGACTTTCAATGGCGTGCCGCACACGATCGTCGGTGTAACGCCACGGGAGTTCATCGGAACCTTCGTCGGCTATGCATTCCAGTTCTGGGTGCCGATCGCACAGGAGGAAGTGTTCAATCCCACCGGCTACAAGCTGGAGAATCGCGGCGCGCGCTTCGTCGAAGGCATGGTGCGACTGAAGCGCGGGGTGACGCGGGCACAGGCGCAGTCCGAGCTCACCACGCTGGCGGAGCGCCTCGAGGCCGATTACCCGACGATCGATCGTGGACGCGGCGTCGCGCTCTATCCGCTGTGGAAGAATCCGTTCAACGCCGCGGGCGTCCTCTACCCGACGCTGCGTATCGCCTTTCTCGTGGCGAGCTTCGTGCTCCTCATCGCCTGCGCGAATGTCGGCAACCTCCTGCTCGTGAGGTCGTTCGCCCGCAAACGCGAGATGCTGGTGCGCGTCGCGCTTGGCGCGAGTCGCGGCAGACTGCTCACGCAACTCCTCACCGAGGGCGTCATTCTCTCGCTGTGCGCCGCAGTCGGCGGGTTGGGTCTCGCCTACCTCTCGCGGCACGCACTCGTGCTGTTCTTTCCGCCACGCGGGGCGATCACGTACAACTTTCCAGGCTCGATCGACTGGCGCGTCCTGGCGTTGAGCGGTGCCGTCTGTCTCGCGTCGACATTGCTCTTTGCGCTCGTCCCCGCGCTGCAGGCGACCAGAATAGATCTCGCCGGCGCGATCAAGTCGGAGTCCGTCATCGCCTCGGCGAGCGGCAATCGCTCATGGATGCGGTCAGGCCTCGTGCTGGTGCAGCTCTCCTTGAGCTTTGCGCTGCTCGTCGGAGCCGGACTGCTCATCAAGAGCCTGCAGAGCCTGCGTGGATCGAATCCCGGATTCTCGACGGATCGTGTGCTCGTCTCATCGATCAATCTGTCGGCGGCCGGCTATGACACGGTGCGTGCCAAGCTCTTTCAGGACGCTCTGATCGACCGTATCGCCGCACTCGGCGGAGTGGAGTCGGCCTCCTACTCGCGCGTTCTCCCATTCAGCTACCGTCCGTACTCCGCAGCGCCCATTGCCGTCGACGGCTACGAGGCGCCCCCCGATCAGCAGCCGAGCGCGAATTACAATGAAGTTGGACCTGGTTTTCTCGCGACGGTGGGAATTCCCTTGGTCAGCGGCCGTGAGTTCACACGCTCCGACAATGAGACATCACTTCCCGTCGCCATTGTCAACGAGACGATGGTCTCGCAGTTCTGGCGCGGCATCAATCCGATCGGCAAACGCCTACAGGTATCCGGTCGATGGCTGCAGGTGATCGGCGTCGCCAAGGACGCGAAGTACAGCTCGTTCACCGAGCTGCCGAAGGCGTTCTTCTACGTTCCGCTGCGCCAGCATTATTCGGCTGCCGTGGGGCTCGAGATCCGCACGACGCAGAGTCCCGCGGCGCTGGCTCCTGGGCTGCTGCGTGAGGTCCACGCCATCGATCCGACACTGGCACCAGGCGAGATCATCACCATGCGGGAGCAAGTCGATCGAACGATGTCGCCGCAACGCGCGGCTGTGTCCCTGCTCGAGGCGTTTGGCGGTATCGCGCTGCTGCTCGCGGTCATCGGCCTGTACGGCGTGATGTCGTACGTCGTCTCGCAGGGCAGGCGAGAGCTGGGCCTGCGGATGGCGCTCGGCGCAACCGGCGCAGATCTCGTGCGCCTCGTGATGACGCGCGGCCTCGCGCTCGCCGGAATCGGCATCGCCGTCGGTGCAGTCGCGTCGCTCGGCTTGACGCGCCTCATGGGTGATCTGCTTTATCAGGTGAGTCCGAGAGATCCGCGCGCGTTCGGCGTGGCGTTTGGCGTGATGACGGTCGCGGCGGCCGCTGCCTGCTGGCTGCCCGCGGCGCGCGCGACGCGGATCGATCCCGCTGGAGCGCTGCGGCAAGACTGATCCTTGCCCGAGCCTCAGCTCGCGGTCGCACGTATGCGCTGGCGCCTCTCCGCGCCGATTCCGAGTCGCGTCACGAGCAGGGGCATCGTCGCGCCCTGCACGAGCAACGACAGCACCACCGCTCCGATGGTCGTCGCCACGAGCACGTCCCGATTCGGAAATCCATCCGGCAGCGCGAGCACGAGAACCATCGACAACGCGCCGCGAACGCCGCCCCAGGTGAGCACGAACACCCAGCTCCATGGCATCGGTTTGCCCAACAGTCGCTGCGCAACGACCAGCAGGAACACGATGCCGGTTCGCGCCAGGAGCATCGCGATGAATGCCGCAGCGATCTGGCCGCCGAGGTGCAGCAGCGACGACGGTCGAAACTCGAAGCCGATGAGAAGGAAGACGATCGAGTTCAGCGCGAAGCTCACGTACTCCCAGAAACTCTCCACGGCCGCTCGAGACGTCGGCGACATCCCCAGGTCGCGTCCCTGTCGAGAGCACCACATGCCGGCGACGACGGTCGCCAGCACTCCGGAGACTCCGATCTGTTCGGCGAGCACGAACGAGCCGTAGCAGGCGATCGTCGTGAGCGCGATCTCGATCATCGGCGCGTCGATGCGACGGATCATGCGGGCAATCGCCACCCCGACAATCAGTCCGACCGCGACGCCGCCGCCGGCGATGAGGACGAACTGTCCCGATACCCACGCTACCGATGATGCCGTGCCTCTGAGCAGCGAGGCCACCAGCGTCAGAAGCACGATGCCGGTGCCGTCGTTGAACAGGCTCTCCGACTCCACCAACGCCGCGAGCTCCGCCGGCGCGTTCACCTCCCTGAAGAGCGCCGTCACCGCCACCGGGTCAGTCGCCGCCACGACGGCGCCGAAGACGAGCCCGAATCGCCAGTCGATTACCCGCCCGCCGCCGAGGTGCAGCAACCCGCCGAGAATGGCCGCGGTGGCGAGCATGCCAATGATGACGCCGGGCACGGCCAGCGCCACGGTGCTCTTCCAGATCCGCCGAAAGGCATCGAGGTCGAGGTGAAACGCGGCCTCGAACAGCAGCCCGGGAAGGAAGAAGGTGAACAGCATGTCCTTCGTCAGCCGCGGCGGCCTAACAAGTCCCAGCGACCCGATGGCGAGGCCGGTGACGACGAGGGCGATCGTGTAGGGAACGCGAATCCGCCGCACCGCGACGGCAACCGCGGTGGCGACGCAGAAAAGAAGAATGAACGCGCTCTCCGAGTTCATTGGGGCGCAACTGCTTGACGGCGCTGAC
>CAZICQ010000089.1:0-4432 GCA_964537775.1 uncultured Gemmatimonadaceae bacterium
ATGGCCCGGCCGCCAACGACGAGCTCTCCCGCGTTAGCCGCGCCGACGCCCACCATGAGAACGACGTCGACGTCCACGTCGATGTCGAGGAGCTGCGCGCACTGTTGCTCGGCGTTCCGTGCGAGCGAGACGATGTCGGTGCGCTCCAGCATGCCGCGCAGGTCGGCGCGATCCGCCGTCATCGTCGCCCGCACCACGTCATGAAAGTGCGGCGTATCAGGATCGATGACGTAGTTGTGCCAGTACGCCTCGAGGAGGCGGCGGTGGGTGTTGAAGTATCTCTGGTAGGCGGCGACGCGGTCGATGCTATTCAGTACGGCAAAAAAATCAGGCAGCAGGTTGATCAGCATTCGACCAGAGCGCAGGTGGGCGGCGCGTCACCAACGGACGCGGAATGATAGTGGTGGCCCAACAGGCGAACAAGAGCGCGAACGGCGGTACCTGGCATGGTTTTTCCTTTGCCTCTCCACTGAGCAGCATGCAGCACGGGTGGAGAGTCATCGATGACCACGCTTCAGCAGATCGATCTTCAATGTCCGATATGTGAGAACCGCTTCCGGTCGCAGGCGGTCGTGTCGACGAATTCCTTCGGAGGCAAGCGAACGGATTTTCACGAGCGTGCCGCAGGCACGCAGCCACTGCCATATTTGATCCACACCTGCAGTCGTTGCGGCTATTCAGGCTCGGAGCGGGACTTCACGGAAGAGGCGGAAGTCTCGCCAGTGCTCAAGGAGCGCGTGTGGAACGAACTGGCGCCGGCGATTGCGAGTGGCGCGCTCAGCGGATCTGAGAAATACGAAGCCGCCGCCAAGGTCGCCGAATGGCAAGGGATGGAGCCGCGCCACATCGCCGACCTTCTCTTGCGTGCCGCGTGGTGCTGTGTCGACGAAGGCGATATCGAGGCGGAGCGCTACTTCAGGCGCAAGGCATCATGGAAGTTCGAGGAGGCCTTGTCGAGCTTCGATGGCGTGGCGCGCGACGAGCGCGCTGTGCTTACCTATCTCGTCGGTGAGCTCTGGCGTCGTGTCGGTGAGGTGAAGCTGGCAGAGCGTTGGTTCAACCAAGTGCCGAGCGAGATCATCGACGCGCAGACGCAGCAGTGGGTCGTGGATGCCGCGCGCCAACAGCGCGACTGCCCGCGCGAGTGGTTCGGTTAACTGCTGCCGGGTGCCAACCGATCCTGCAGGATCAGCGCGTTCCGAACAATCGGTCGCCGGCGTCACCGAGTCCGGGCAGAATATAGCCGTGCTCGTTGAGCTCGCGGTCGAGCGCTGCCGCATAAACGACGACGTCGGGATGCGCTGCCGCTAATCGGCGGATCCCTTCGGGTGCAGCAACCAGACAGAGAAATCGTATCCGCGTCGCGCCGGCGCGCTTCAGCGATGCTACCGCCGCCGCAGCGCTGCCACCGGTCGCGAGCATCGGATCGAGCAGGAAGAAATCGCGTTCAGCAGCATCACTCGGGACCTTGAAATAGTAGTCCACCGGCTCGAGCGTATCGTGCCGGCGGTACAATCCGATGTGCCCCACACGCGCGCCGGGCACCAGACGATAGATGCCCTCGACCATTCCGAGCCCGGCCCGCAGAATCGGCACCAGTGTGAGCTTCTTTCCGCTCACACGCCTACCGATGGCACGTTCGAGCGGCGTGTCGACCTCCGCCGCGTCCACTGTCAGATCGCTCGTCGCTTCGTACGCCATGAGCATCGCGATCTCGTCGACGAGCTCCTTGAAGATCTTGGTAGGTGTACTGCGATCGCGCAGGATGGTGAGCTTGTGTTGAATGAGCGGATGATCGACGATGCGCAACGTCGGAAATCCGGGGGTGGTGTCCATGGGCCGGAAGCTACTAACTTCGCGCGCGTGAAAGAATCCCATCGCGCGCCGGCGGCGCACGGGCGAATCATCGATGCCGCTGCGCGGTGCATCGCGAGAACGGGTGCGGCCGCCGTGAGCCTCAGCGACGTCGCGCGTGAAGCGGGAGTCAGCAAGGCGCTCATCCTCTATCACTTCTCCGATAAGTACGATCTGTTGGCGCGGGTCATCGACGATCTCGCAACCGGAATGGTCGACCGGCAACGTGCGGCACTCGCGGCCGAGGACAGTCCGTTGGCTCTGGATGCGCTGTGGACCTGGCTGTCCGCCGAACTGCGCATGGGCTCCATCGCCACACTCGTCGAGCTAGGCCGCTCGGACTGCGAGCGGGTCGCGCTCGCGGCCAAGCGCGCATCGCAGGCGAGACGCAGCGCGGCTGCGGATACGATGGCGGCGCTCTTCGACATACTCGAGTTGGTGCCGCGCGTGCCCGTCGCGATGCTCGCTGACGTGTTCATCTGCTTCGTCGACGGGCTCGCCCTCGATGCAGCGTTGATTGAGAGCCGCGACGCGCGCGTCGCATTCGACGTGTTCTGGCTGGCCTTGTTGAACCTCGCCGATTGATGCGGCTGCGATGCCCGGCTGTTTCGTCGGGCGCGGCCGCGCGCTAGCTTGGCAGCATGTACTCCCGCCGGCGCGGCGCATTTTCGCGTTTGGCAGCCGTCGTCGGCGCGCTCGTGTTGATCACGTGGCTGGCCTCGCTCGCCGGCGTGCTGCTCTGGCAGCGGCTCGACTCCGCGCGACCGGCGTCGGCGATCGTCGTGCTCGGCGCCGCGCAGTACGCGGGCCATCCCTCTCCCGTGCTGCGTGCCCGCATTGATCACGCAGTGGAGCTGTGGCGTCGGGGCTTGGCACCGCTCGTCATCGTGACCGGCGGCGTCGGCAGCGGTGACACCACGAGCGAGGCCGCCGTCGCGGAGCGGTATGCCGAACGTCGCGGCATACCGTGCGCCGCCATCCGGCTGGAGCCGCACGGACGCACGACGCGTGAATCGATGGCGGCGGTCGCGGCGATGCTGCACGGGCGCGCTGCCCAGCCGGTGATTCTCGTCAGCGATCCCTTTCATATGTTGCGCCTATCGATTCTGGCTCGCCGCCTTGGCCTGCGGCCGTACGTGTCGCCCACGCGAACGAGCCCGATCTCCGCCAACAGGAGCGAGTCGCTTCGTTACGTGCTGTCCGAGTCGATCAAGGTTCCCTTCGCGCTGCTGATGGGCCTGCGCCAGTGACGCGCCTGCGTACGTGACTTGCAAATCCGCCCCTGTTTCCATTCGGCGTGAAAACGCTCGGGGTTCCTGGGACCGCCTGAGCCACACAGGTTACGGATGATGCGAATTCCCATCGAATCGTTTCGACTGCAGAATGGGCTATTCGTGACCCTCTCCGAGGATCACACGGCGCCACTCGTCGCCGTCAATCTGTGGTACCACGTCGGATCCGCGAACGAGCGTGAAGGCCGCACCGGCTTCGCGCACCTGTTCGAGCACATGCTCTTCCAAGGATCGGAAAATGTCGGCACGAACGAGCACTTCGAGATCATTCAACGCGCCGGCGGAGTACTGAACGGCTCCACCTGGTTGGACCGCACGAACTATTACGAGACGGTGCCCTCCAACTGGCTCGAGGTCGCACTGTTCCTCGAAGCCGACCGTATGGGACGGATGCTGCCGGCGATGACGCAGCAGAAGCTCGACACCCAACGTGATGTCGTGAAGAACGAGCGCCGCTGGTCGGTCGATAATCAACCGTACGGCACGTGGTGGGAGCGTTTGCCGGCGCTCGCCTTTCCGCCAGCGCACCCGTTCCATCACTCGCTCATGGGCTCGATGGACGATCTCACGAACGCGACGCTCGATGACGTGAAACACTTCTTCGAGACGTACTACACGTCTGACAACGCGGTGCTCACGATCGCCGGCGATTTCGACCCGCAACAAGCCGCTGCGACGATACGCGAGTACTTCAGCCCGATTCCCAAGGGCGGCGCGAGACCAGCGCTGCCGGATATGTCGCTTCCGCCGACGTTCGGCCAGTGGAAACGGCAAGTAGTCGACGACGATGTCGCGCTACCCCGGCTCTTTCTCGCCTTTCGCTCGCCCGTGTTCGGCAGCGACGCGTATTACGCCGCCAGTGTCTGCGCGGCCGTCCTGGGATTGAGAAAGGGCAGTCGACTGCATCGAAGGCTCGTGCGCGATCGAGAGGTGGCCACGGAAGTGCAGGCATTCACCTACGATCTGACGAAGGCCAGCGACCTGTTCGTCGTGGACGTTACCGCGCACCCCGGTGTGACTGGCGAGCAGCTCGAGCAGGAAGTGGCCTTCGAGATCGATCGCCTGGTCAGCGACGGTGTGCACAATGAAGAAGTCGAGCGTGCCAAGGCACTCATCGAAGCTGATTACGTCACGTCCATCCAATCAGCGCAGGATCGCGCAGACCGACTGTCACTCTTCGCGACGTACTTTGGCGATCCGGAGTTGGCCAACGTGCAGGTGGAACGGTACGGCGCTGTAACGGCTCGCGACGTCGACCGCTTCGTGCAGGCGAGGCTACGAGAGGA
>CAZICQ010000089.1:4532-6622 GCA_964537775.1 uncultured Gemmatimonadaceae bacterium
GCGCTGTAACGGCTCGCGACGTCGACCGCTTCGTGCAGGCGAGGCTACGAGAGGACAACCGCGCTAGTCTACTCTACGTGCCGCGTGAGCCGGCGGAGAAGAACAACGTCGCAGCGGCCGCCGAGCTGCAAGGACTCGGCAGATGAGCGCAGCAACCTTCGCTTCAGCCAAGGCTCGGCCGATTCCAGGGCCACCGCGCGAGTACCATTCTCCGCGTTTCGAGCGGCGTCGGCTCGCGAACGGTGTCCAGCTGGTCGTGGCCCCTGTGCGCAAGCTGCCTCTCGTCACCGTCGCCGTCCTCGCCGACGCTGGCGCGGTTTGCGACCCCGCCACCCGCGAAGGGCTGGCGCAGCTCACTGCCCGCCTTCTGTTGGAAGGCACGGAACGGCATGACGGATCCGCGCTGGTCGAGCGCTTTGAGCGTCTCGGTGCCACGGTCGACGCCCGAGCCGACTGGGACATCGCCTCCATCAGCATGACGGTGCTAGCCGACAATCTGCCGCCCGCGTTCGCGCTGCTTGCCGAAGTGTTGCGAACGCCCGGCTTCCGCATACGAGAAATCGAGCGCCTCAAAGGGGAGCGTATTGCCGAATTGCTGCAGCTGCGTGCCGAGCCGCGCGGACTCGCGGAAGAGATGTTCTCGCGTTTCCTGTATAGCGCGGAATCCCGCTACGCACGCCCGGACGGTGGTGACGAGGCGAGTGTCGCCGCCATCGATGCGGACGTCGTCACGTCGTTCTATCATGCCAGGTACCTGCCGGGCGGCACAACAATCGTGGTTGCCGGAGATGCCTCGCCCGACGCTCTGGAATCAATGGTCGATGAAGTCCTCGGCGACTGGACGGGCGGAGCACCGCCGCCGCTGGATACCACCGATGTGCCGGCGCGGCGAACGCGCGCAGCATGGATCATCGACAAAGCCGACGCACCACAGTCGGAGCTGCGCATCGGACACGTCGGCATTCCGCGCAATCACCCTGATTACTTCGCATTCGCGGTGATGAACGCGATACTCGGCGGGCTGTTCTCCTCGCGCATCAATCTCAATCTGCGCGAGGAGCACGGGTACACGTACGGAGCGTTCTCGGGCGTCGATTGGCGCCGCCAAGCTGGCCCGTTCAACATCTCCACTGCCGTCCAGAGCGACGTGACGGCAGCCGCCGCGCGAGAGGTGCTTCGCGAGATCGACCGGATGCGATCAGAAGCTGTGACAGGTGAAGAGCTCTCTCTGGCCACGAGCTATCTCGCTGGCGTATTCCCAATTCGCTATGAGACCACGGCGGCGATCGCAGCGGCGCTCGGCAACCTCATCATCTACCGGCTTCCCGAAGACTTTTACGATGTCTATCGCGACGCCATTCGCGCCGTGTCGGCCGAGGAAGTACAAAACGCGGCGCGAGAATATCTGAGACCGGACGAGATGCAGCTCGTGGTTGTCGGCGATGCCAAAGCGGTGCGCGCGCCCATCGATTCGCTGCAGTTCGGGCCGGTGGCTGTGTACGACTCGCTAAGTGTCGCGATTTGAACGGCCCCGTGAGCCCCCGAGAATCCGACATGCCCCCCCACACGCCCGTCCCCGAGTCGGCCAAGCTCTCATCGCGTCGTGTCTACAATGGACGCATCGTGAATCTTGATATCGACACAGTGCGCTTCCCGGATGGCTCAGTCGGCGAACTGGAGATGATTCGACATCCCGGGGCCAGTGCGATCGTGCCTTTCCTCAGCGCTCCAGGCGGCGAAGATCCACAGATCCTCCTCATCAAGCAGTACAGATACGCCGCCGAGGCCTTCATCTACGAAATCCCGGCCGGACGCCTCGACGGCGGCGAGAGTCCGCTCGAGTGTGCCCAGCGCGAGCTTGCCGAAGAAACGGGCTGCACCGCTCGCCACTTCCAGCAGCTGTACACGATGTACACGACGCCCGGATTCACCGACGAGAGGATCTACGTCTTCATGGCGAGCGAGCTCACCCAAGGGGAGCACGGCCGCGAAGCGGACGAGTTCATGTCCGTCGAGACCATGAAGCTATCTCGGGCTCTGGAGCTGATCCGCGCAGGGATCATCAACGACGCCAAAAGCGCCCTCGCCAT
>CAZICQ010000090.1:0-6498 GCA_964537775.1 uncultured Gemmatimonadaceae bacterium
CCGTGACGACATCGTTCGCGAACACGTTCACGTCCACTTCCTGTCCGGCGAGCGGCGTGTTGAACAGGTCGTCCACCATCTTCAGCGCGCCGGCGTGGTGCTGGCTCATCATCTGAAGGTACGCGCGGTCAAAGTCCACCCCGCTAGCCGCGTCGAGCTCCTTGAGCTGCTCGGGCGTGAGCATGCCCGACATCATCACGTGGTGCCACGACGACGTGTCGTGGCACGAACTGGTGGTTACGCTGAAGCCACGCCTGCATGATGCGAATCTCCGGCACCTGCGACTGGTCGATCTTGTTCGAGAGCTTCAGCACCTGTGGATTGGCGCCGTGCGACTCGGCCATGCGCGACATGACGATCGCCTGCGCGTGGTGAGCGATCATTCCCTGCATGAACTCGACGTCGGCCTTGGTGAACAGGGCGCCTTTCGGGATCACGATCTCGTGACCCATGTTCATGTGATCCATGCCGCTCATCCCCGCCGTGGTATTCTGCGCGAGCGCGCGCGACGGGAGGGGCCGCCAAGGAACGCAAAGGAGAGAAGGAGCGTACCGGCTATGTGTTTGATCTTCACTATGATCTCCTGCAGTCTGTCTGCTCGACGCGAGACAGTGGATCGGCTCCAAGAACTGACGATGATATAGCGTCTGACGAGGCTGTGCATCGAGGTGGGTTTTGACCCTAGCACTTTGGACGCCGATACGACGCCTAACCCAGAGCAACAGGCGCTCATCAATTCAAACGCCAAGTCCACAGTCGCAGTGAGATCAATTTGCTTGGCTAAAAGCTCCTGGCGACGGCATGGTGAAGCGGAGCTGTTATGCGCCGCGCTTGTCCTGAGCGCGCGGCAGCCGCAGTGTGAACGTGGTTCCTTCGGCTACGACGCTCTCCACAGTCAGGTCGCCGCCCATTGCCCGCGCCAGTTCGCGACTGATCGCCAGCCCAAGACCAACCCCTTGCTGTTGTTCCTCAGTACTTCGTCCTGCCTGCACGAACGGCTCGAACACGGCTGCTAACTTGTCTGGCGGTATACCGCGCCCCGTGTCCCGGACCGCAACAGACAGCTCGTTCTCGACGGCATGCAACTCGATCGCGATCGAGCCGGAGGCGGTAAACTTCACAGCGTTGGTGAGCAGATTCGTAAGGATCTGCGTTACCCGCTCGCGATCTCCCCGGAGCTGAACGGCGGCCGCACCCCGGCAGAAACCTACTGACAGGCCTTTCTTCGTCGCCTGAGGCTCAACCATAGCCACCGCACCGGAAACCAGCTCGTTTACCGGTACGTCGGCGATTTGCAACTGCAGTCGACCAGCTTCGATCTTGGCGAAGCTCAGAATGTCGTTGATGAGCGAGAGCAGATGGTTACTCGCCCGCCGGATGCGTTCCATCGCCTTACGCTGCGGCTCGGTGACGGGACCGTAGACGCCTTCCGCCGCCAGGTCAGCGTAGCCGCCGATAGCATTCAGCGGTGTACGTAGATCGTGTGACATCGCCGCGAGAAACTCGCTCTTCGCTTTGTTTGCTTGCTCGGCTTCGGCACGTGCCGCGGCGATTTCCTGCCGCGCGCGCACCTGGCTGGTTACGTCGACTGCGTGCACGAGGATACCAAACGTGCTCCCGCTCGCGGCGTGCAGTGGCTGATAGACGAAGTCGACGTAGAGATCCTCCGGTATCCCGTCTCCTCGCCTGTCGAGGCTGACGACGCGTTCACGCTCCGAGTGGGCTTTACCCGACGAGAGAACGGTGTCGAGTAGTTCGAAAAAGCCCTGGCCGAAGAGTTCCGGCAGAGCGTCGCGCACCGGCTTGCCGATGATGTCGCGGCCACCGATCAGCTTTTGGTACAGAGGATTTGCCACGGTGAACACGTGCTGCGGCCCCTCGAGCACCGAGATAGCCGCGGGCGCTTGCATGAAAACATCGTAGAGCCGCTCACGCTCGTTCTGCGCCTCGGCGAGCGCACGGTCGCGGGCCAACTCGGCCTCCCGAAGCGCGTTGATGTCCGTGTTCGTCCCGAACCACCTCACGATCTTGCCATCGGCATCGCGTATGGGCTGCGCGCGCGACAGGAACCAACGATACTCGCCATCGCCGCCGCGGAGCGGGAACGTGTCTTCCCACGGCTCCCCGGTATCCCATGAGTGCTGTATCCGCTGAACGACCCGATCGACGTGGGCAGGGTGATGCATTGCTCGCCAGCCCCAGCCCCGCATCTGCTCGAGGGTCGTTCCGGTGTAGTCGTACCACCGCTGGTTGTACCAGTAGATTGACCCTTCGGCGTCAGCCATCCACGCGAGCTGGGGGATGCTCTCAGCGAGGGCGCGAAATTGCTCGTCGCGCATCCGCCGCTCGGTGATGTCTACGCAGGCGCCGATCAGGTACGCCGGCCTGCCGTCCTCCCGCAGGACCGTCTTTCCCTTGTCGACGGCCCAACGAACGGACGCGTCGGGCCTAACGATGCGGAACTCCTCGTCGAGATCCGCCCCTTCGCTCGCGCACCGCAGCGCCGCGGCAATGACCCGGTCGCGATCATCAGCGTGGATGCGCGAGACGAACAGCTCGAAGGAGCCCGCGGCGTTAGCCGGGTCGACGCCAAAGAGCCGATAAAGCCCCTCGTCGCCATCGACCGCGTTCGTCGTCATGTCCCAACGCCACGTACTCGTGGAGGAGGCGTCGAGTGCAGCACGCAACCGCTCCTGGCTCGACCGAAGCTCCTCCTCGCGCTCGCGAAGGGCTGCGGCCAGCCGCTCCGCGGACTCGGTGCGCGCGCGCAGGGCCGTCGCCGCGCGTGCTCGCGTGATGATGTTGGCCGAGAGCAGCGTGGCGGTCTCTGTGAGCTTGATGTCGTCCGCGGTCGGTTCGCGCAGCTCATCGTAGTACATCGCGAACGTTCCGAGGACGCCACCATTCGCATCGAGGATCGGCGTCGACCAGCAGGCGGCGAGGCCAAACGGCTTGACAGCGTCGCGATAGTTCGCCCAGAGCGGGTCGGTGGCGATATCGCGCACGACAACTCGCTCTCGCCGGTAAGCGGCCGTGCCGCACGATCCTGCCGCGGGGCCAATGCGCTCCCCGTCGATGCGGCGACAATATGCCTCGGGGAGGTGGGGCGCAGCCCCGTGCCGGAGCGTGACACCGTCATCATCCAGCAGCAACACCGAGCCCCGCATACCCGGCGAAACCCGCTCGATCAGCCTAACGAGAACGTCCAACGACGCACGCATCCAGTCGATGATTCCTTTGCTCGTTGGCACCTCCAGCGCAACGGAATTCGGGGGTCGCTGAGAATTCGAGACTTGACCGAGCGACGTCTCGAAGGAGGTAGTGACGGGCTGAGCACCTACCGCGGCAGGAGCAGCCGCACGGGGCGACCCGAGTTTCTCGAGACTGCCGTGGTCTTCGGTGTCGCGCAATGGCTCGCTGGCCACGGAGCACCTCCAGCAGGGCAAGAGAATTCAGCTGGACGCCAAGAGGCACGAGGCGCTTTCAAGAGCCTGTCCGCGCGCGCTTCTCAGCGTGTGGAATCATTCATCGTCCGATCCGAAACAAATTCGGCAAGAGTGGGGCCGGTCGGTCCGGAGGCAGGAATGTGCGCCGGACCGCGCTGGCTTCCCTCGATGCAGAAGATGTTGGGCCGCCTGATCGGAGGCGTTGCGTTGGGCTTGGTGTAAATCGGGCGGTGGAGGCTCTACCATGATTCAGAACCTCGCCCGGCGCCCACACAGAAATAAGCGGACTTGACGCGCGTTCACAGAGCTGAGCCATCGATCTCGCGTGCAAAGTCGATGAATCCGCGGACATCGTCGGCGGCGAGGAGAACCGCCGTGATCGCGTCGCCTTGCTGAAGCCCCAGCCGGCCGCGCACGAGCCGACCCTCGATCCCTTCCCGCGTCTTGATCCAAGTCGCCTTTGCGGTGACGCCGGTGACAATCGCAGCAAAGGCAACGCCGATACTGCCTTGCAGCTGACGTGCTGCCGCTCGCTTTCGACGCGTGCGCTCCCCTTTGCGCGCATCGATTCCGCCGCCGAATTCAAAGTCGATGAACCCGTGCACGGTATCGGTTGCCACGAGCCTGACGGGAATGCGCATTCCCACGCGGAGGGACTTGTAGCCGCGGACAACCTTCCCCTCCGTTGATCCATCGAGGAGGCGCACCCACGTACCGCTGTCGGAAATACCAGAGACGACGGCATCGAATGTCTGGCCGATTCGGGAGCGAAGGCGATCTGCCGCCGCCTTCTTGCGCCGGCTGCGCTCGAGCTTGCGTTCGCTGTCGGCCGCCCGATGCGCAAAATCGATGTAACCTTTCGCGCTGTCGACGGTGACGAGCGTCAGCCGCACCGTGTCGCCGACATCCAACCCTCGTCCTCCGCGCACCACGCGTCCTTCGACGGGCGGATTGAGCACACGCGCATACATGCCCTTAGGCGATGACGCCGTTATCACGGCGGTAAAATCTTCCCCGACGCGATCGGCGAGCAGTTTCGCTCCCGCAATCTTCCGTACACTTCGCTCCACCTTGCGAGCCGCCCGGCTGCGCTCGGTGCAGCGGCGCGCGATGGCCGCGAGCTCTGCATCGTCGTACGGACGCGTGCTGTTCGTGAGCACGGCGTGCAGCAACCGCTGCGTGACGAGATCGACGAAGCGCCGGTTGGGCGCCGTGGTGTGCACGTAGTCAGCCACCGCAAGGCCGAAGTGGCCCGCAAGCCGTCTGTCGCCGATGCGTCGCTCCAGTACATACTCGCCCGGCCCAAGGAGCTTCACGACCGAAAGCGAAAGATCGACGAAATGCTCCGGATCGGCCGCGCGGCGCCGCGCCAGGAAATCAGCCAGGGCTCTATTCTCCGGCAGGTCCGGTAGGATCTCCCCGACCTCCGCAGCGAGCGCAACGATCCGGTCCCACCGGCGCGGCTCACGAACGACGCGTCGCATCGAGGGTGTGTTGTGTTCCAGGAGAAAGAGCGCCACGGAGCGATTGGCCGCGACCATAAGATCCTCGATGAGGTCGCGAGCGCGATTGTGACGAGCGACAGAAAGATCGACCACCTTGCCATGGGCGACGACCGGAGTCGCTTCCAGACTCTCGAAATTGAGGGCGCCGGCACTCACCCGTGCGCTCCGCAGCCAACGCGCCGCCTCGTCTTGCAGCAGGATCTGAGCGGCAAGCTCCGGATATCGATCGAATGCCGCTGGCGGCGCGGTTCTCCCCTCCAGCCACGCTCCCACGGATTCGTAGGTGAGCTTCGCGTGATTACGGATCAGAGCGCGGTAGACGGTGGAGCTGCCTAACGCGCCAGCGTCGTCGACCATGAATTCGACGACCAGGGCAAGCCGGTCCCTCCCCTCATTGAGCGAGGTAAGATCCGTCGACAACCGTTCGGGGAGCATCGGGAATGTCGCCACGCCCGTGTGGACGGAGGTGGTGTTCGAGGCCGCGTGCTGCTCCGCGGCGCCTCGAAAGGGAAGCAACGCGCTGACGTCAGCCACGCCGATGCGGACCCGAATCGAGCCCTCGACACGATGAGCAACTTCGACCTGATCGAGATCGCGAGAGGCGCGATTATCGATCGATGACCACGGCAGCTGGCGGAGGTCGATCGCGGCACTGTGTGGCGAGTGCGCTTCCGTCCCCGCCAGCCGGCTCACTTCTTCGACAACTGACGAAGGGAATTCAGGCTCGAAACCTTCGGCCCGCATGGCGGCGACGGCGGCCGCAACGAGACTGCTCACAACTGCACCGGCGCCGCGAACGGTGAGTGAGTCAGCGGTCACGGGCGGCGCCTAACGAACGAGATCGCTCACGGCAGTCCCACGGCACGGCCATTCGCTCTCGGCGCGACGCGCAGGGTGAAGTGGAATCGTGTGCCCTTTCCCAGCGTGCTCTCGACCCGGATGTGGCCTCCGTGGGCATCGACGATAGTCTTGGCGATCGATAGACCGAGCCCCGCGCTGACAGCGCGACGTCCGCTTTGCCTACCAACCGGTCGAACACATGACGGAGGTTCTCGTCGGCGATGCCGATTACGGAATCCTCCACCGATACGCGCAAGTGGCCGTTCTCGTGGCGTGCGCCTACAACGATGCTTCCAGCCAGCTTGGTAAACTTGAGTGCATTCGCGCACAGGTTCGTCATCACCTGGACGATGCGATGCGAGTCCATGAGCACGCGTGCAAGTGCGCCCGGACGTCAGCGAATAGCTCGATGGCCATCTCCGATGCACGGAAACGGAAGTCCGCGCCAACCCTACGAGCGAGGTCGACAGCTGTCAAGATAATAGCGCGTAGGGAGACCATTACCCGCAGAATCAAGAGATGTGCCCATGTTGGGTGGCAGTTCAGGCCCTCGAGATCAAAGACTCGCGTCCCTGCCGCCCGCAATCCGCAACCCACCACGCGCGCCCCTCACAACGCCGCTCGCACCCACCGCGCAAACCGGTGAATGAGTGGCGACCGGCGCGGCAGCAGCTGCTCCAGCTCCGCCGGCCGATCGACCCACGTCG
>CAZICQ010000091.1:0-5437 GCA_964537775.1 uncultured Gemmatimonadaceae bacterium
GTCGCCCCTCATGCGAGGCATCCTTCCGCTTCGCCGGCGACCAGATCGACGCGCGCCGATCGCACGACGGAGAGCATCCGCTCCGCCTCGGCCTCGCACGCCGAGGCGCACGTCTCCACCGCGGCCAGGGCGCGCGCGTCGTTCGGTGCGGCAAGTGACCGGAGCTCGGCCTGGTCCAGCGCCGCCTCGGCCGACCGCTCGCGGCTAAACGCGGTGCAGAGCATTCGCGCGACGCCGCCGAAGAGCGGGCGCCGCGTCGCACGCCGGCGCTCCCGGTCACGCTGCGTGAGCATCGCGATCGCCGACTCGTAGGGCGCGACCACCAGCGCGAGCGGGATGCCGTCCTCGAGATCGGCGGCACTCACCGTGAGGAGCATCCGCCACGGCTCGGCGCGGCCGCATGCGATCGTCCGCCGCAGCTGATGCACGGCGAGCGACTTCGGGGCGCGCCGGCCCAAGCGCGTCTCGCGCGGCTGCAACAGCTGGCGCGTGAGGTTCGCGGCGAAGGCGCGAATGACCGTGTTGCGCGACACATTCCCGTCGAGGCCTGTGCTGGACATGGGGGGCCGATCCTCCGTGTAATTCGGGCGTGAGACAGCGCTCAGGCAGCGGCGGCGGCGAGCTTCGCGAGATCACGGAGGCCGATGAGGGCCGCCACCGGCTTGCCGCGACTGGTCAGGATGATCCGCTCATCGCCGAGGCTCGCGCGGAACGACAGCTCGCCGAGCTTTTGACGGGCGAAGAGGAGACTGACCCGATTCGTAGCTTCCGCTTCGTCCTTCCGATCGGCTTTCGTTCGCGACATACTTCCCTCGGGTGATATGAAGTGATACGCAAGTGGCCTTACGTTATGTAAGCGCTTTTGTGTTGTCAAGAGGCAATTTCTAAACACGCGCCACGTGACACATTCCACGTTTGCTGAGCGGTTCGCGTACGCTCGGACGCTCCGACTTATCGCCACGGGCGATTACCCGTCCAAGGCGGAGATCGGCCGAGCGGTCCGTCGGACTGGCCAAGCAGTGGGACCGTGGGAGACGCTTGCAGAGCCACCCACGGATTGGCGCGTACACGCACCGCTGGCCGCCTATCTGGGCGTCGACGAGCGGTGGTTGGTTCGGGATGAAGGGGAGCCGCCGCGCCCGGAGCTCTGGGCCGCGTGGATCAAGGAGCGGCGCGGCGGGTCGGAGCAGCAAGCCGCCGAGCAGGACGACGATCTCCCGACCTACATCAAGGTCGCGCGCCGGGTCGGCGGGGAAGTGTACCAGGGCAGCCCCACGCACCCGCTCCTCGAGGAACAGCGCGAGGCGAAACGCAAACGGGCGGCCGGCGAGGGCCGCCCGATACCACGCAAGCGGAAGCGATGACGCGCGGCTGGCGCTACTTCACGACCTTGAGCTGCTCCCGTGCTGCGGCGTGACGCGTGACATGGCGTTGCATGCGGCGCACGAGGGCCTCGTCGAAGTCCTCTTCACGACAGATGTACTCCGAGATCCATTCATCATTCGGCCCGAGCCCCACAATGCGCACGGCGCCACGCACGCACGGGAAGAAGACGACCTTGCCGCCCTCGACGGTCCACTCCGTTGCGCGCCGACGCGCTCCATCGTTAGGCGCTTTCGGGCGGCGCATCAGGGCGAGTGTGGTACCGGGCGACAGACGGGTCGGTTGCATGTGCTCCACCTTCTCGATTCGGCTTCCATTCGGACGACGGAAGTTGCCACGGCGCGCGCCGCTGCGGCAAGACGGCAATTCGTGACACTGAAACCCGGTTTTTCTGCCGTTCTCCACACCATGTCAACATAGTTTCCACAGTCTTCTAAGGGCTTGCTTATGACGTGGTTACGTGCGGTAGTCGCCGCGCTGCTCGTGGGCGCGCTCTCGGGATGCAGTTCCGTCGTTAACCAGTATTTGGCGGAGCAGGCCAGGCGACACTCTGACAGCCTGATGGCCGTGTCACAGCAGCGCTGGGATAGTACTGCACGAGCGCGAAAGGCCACGAGCGACAGCCTCGAGCTTGTGCGGGTGGCGACGATCCGATCTCGAACGTGGCCCCGCGACATCACGCAGGACCTAATCGAGAAGAAGGTGCATGTCGGCATGACTACGGACATGGTGCGCCTTGCATGGGGCCAGCCGGACCGCGTCAACCAAACCGTCACGGCGTACAGCACGGACGAGCAATGGGTTTACGGATCGTCCTACCTCTACTTTACTGCCGGTACGCTCACCGCCATGCAGGTGAGCCATTAATCATGTGCGCTGCGGCCATCGTCGCGGGGCTGGCCGACGGGAAATCCGCCTAACGCCTGGAGACGGCGATCGGGTCGTCGCGGAGCAGGTGCCAGGCAATCGTCGGCCCTTCGCCGCAAATGACGCCGCCGTAGCGGTGGCCGTTGAGCGCCATCGTGTCCCAGTCGGTGCGGCTCATCGTGCAGTGATGCGTATAGGGGTGCGTGTGGATAAACGCTCGCGTACTGCCGGGGCACTGGATGTCGTCGATGCCGACCTTCGTAGCTCTCGTCCAATGCGCGCGCACGACACGCGAGACGACGATCATCGAATCTTCGGGCGGCTCGTCCTTGCTCGTCTGCCACTGCCGCACCTGGTAGACCGAATCGCGCACCACGCAGAACGCGACTTCGGTGGGCTGGGCGTAGGCGCCTTGGAGCACGGTATCGACTGCAGGCGTCGTGAACACGTACAGCATCCGCTGCGCGCGCAGGCTCGCCGGCGAGGCGAGGAAGGCCAGGACGAGCAGCAGACGGCGCACGGCTACGCCACGAGCTTGAGGTCCGGAGGGCTCGCCGGATCCGGCGCCACCGCCGACTGCGGCGCGCTCGGATCGGGGTGATACGCGTTATAAATCCACCAACCCGGCGACGGCGCGGCGAGCAGAATCGGGTCGGGGTAGACGTCGCGCCACCACGAGTCCGGGACGACCTGCACGTCGAAGTTCTCGCCGTATCGCGTCGAGAGATGGCTGGTGAACTTCGCGACGTCGTCGATCCATCGCTGCGTCGGCCCTTCCTCTGACCAGGGCACGCAAGCCATGGCGACGATCGCCTCATGGCGCTTGCGGTACGGGTGGTGCTCGCCCAGCGTCTCCTGGCGCAGCGTGTTGCCGTAGCGTGCGGCGAACTCCGTGTCCTGCACGACAATGCGGACGTCGACGTCCCGCGGCGCGGGATTGCGCAGGACGGATCCCGTCAGGTAGACGCGGCCGTTGTAGCGCGCCGCCATGTGTCGCGCCCAAACCAGCATGTGGCCAGTGGATAATTCGTGGACGCGTCTCTCGATGACGTCCACCCTCGGATCGCGATTGACCTTCACGCGGACCTCGGGCAATCACACCAGTTGCAGCGGCCGCGCAGATGCGCGCCGTCCATGGTCCAGTTGCGGCACTGCCAGCAGAACCAGGTGAGGTGCTCGCTCGTGCGCTGATAGCTCGCCGGGTCCCGGCGCTCGACGGCGATGGGCGCGATCGGCGCGCGCTTCCTCGTCATGCGCGGCATCACGCCACCGTTCTTCGGCATCAGTGCATCCCCAGCGATTGCTGCACGTGATGCAGCGCGATCGCAGCGCCGATCGTGGTCGCCACGCCAAACACGAAGCCGCACTTGTCGCCGCACCAGGGCGCCTTCCGCTCGTTCTGCAACGCGATCGTGCGCTTGAGCGACGCGTTGACGCTGTCGGCGCCCGCGCGTTCATGGCGGGAGAGCGCCAGGGCGGCCTGCGCGAGCACGAGATCGGTCGAGAGGCGTTGATTCGCGCTGTCGGCCGTGAGCGCCTGCACGTGCCACCGCACTGCGGCCTGGGCGAAGAAGCGCGGCACGAGGTACGGCTTGGGATCACCGGCGCGATCGACGACGCTCATCGCGGTCGTGTCGCTCACCGTCACGCCGTCGGCGGGCGCGAGTGAGGTATCGCGAATGCTCGCGATCGTGCGGGCGGCGGAATCGGCCGACGCCTGCACGCGCTGATAGCGCTGCGTCAGCGCGGCGAGCGATCGGATCGAGTCCTCGATCGAGCGCCTGGCCGAATCGGCGGACCGGCGCTCGGCGAGCAGGATCCGCTCGGCCGTGTCGCGATGCACGCCCTCCTGCTCAATCGCCTGACTGACGTCGTCGTTATGCGCGGCCGTGCAGTAGGAGAGGCCGGCGACGACCGTGATGCCGAGCACGAAGGCGGCGATCAGGGCGAGGCGGAAGGATGTCATTCGTCGCTCGCCTCGTCGGAGATCGCGAGCGTGAACGGCTTCCCGCCCGTGTGCTTGAGCAGGATCTCGTGCGCGATGCGCGATTCGAGGATGCCCGGCATGGGGTTGTTGCCGTGCTCGTCGCACACCTGGCCGAAGTGCGTGCCCGGCGCGAGACAGCCCAAGAGCTGACTGGGCCACGTCGCCGGGTGGATCTCGATGTCGGCGCGATTGGGGACGTTGTCGACGCCGTAGAGCTGACAGCGGTGTCGGGGCGAGTAGCGGAGTTCGCAGCGGTAGCGCCCGACGGGAATGCAGGAGCGGCCTGGGGCGTTGTCGCGCCACGGCAGCTCGAGCATGTAGCACAGCTGCACGTTTTCGGCGGTGAGGACCTGGCCGCGCGTGGCGTAGCCGTCGTCCGAGAGGCGCACGAGCTTGACAAGGAGATCCGGGTAGACGATCGCGGGCTCGCTCATGAGGCGTCTCCGCTGCGCGGCGTGTTGCTGCTGGCGCGCGTCCGCGCGAAGAGGTCGGCGGCGCCGCCACCGACCAGGGCCGCGATATCGCCGGAATGGTCCTGGTGCTTCACGACGTCCGCGACCGCGACCACGCACGCCACGACGACGCAGAGCATCGCGCACCACCGGGCCGAGGACGGGGAGCCGTCGACCGGATCCCTGCCTAACGCGGCGAGCCACGAGAGGATGCGCGTCACGGGGCGGCGGCCTGGTCGCGTTCGTGGCAGCGCCGAGCCGTCGGCTTGATCTCGCAGAGCACGTCGAGCGTGCGCGCGATGTCGGCCCGGATGGCGCTGATGTCGGCCTCGTGATCCTTGACCGATTCCTTGGAGCTCCACGCGCCCGTGAGCGCGACCAAGAGGAGCGAGGCGATAAACGTCACCAGGCCGGCGAGGAGATGGTCACGGCCGCCTTTCGCGGGAGCGCTGGCCGGAGAGTCGGAGAGGGTGACGTCGGACATCGGAGGTGGGGGAAACACAAACGGCACCCCGAGCGCTGAGCTCGAAGTGCCGTAGTTGCTACGGAGATCCCGGTTGTGGACTGCTGGTGCTGCTCACAGCGGCGGCCCGCGCGAGGGCGGGCCAGTGCTGCCGTGACTGGAGTCTATGGTGCGGACTCGGGGGGCGGTAGAGGGGGCTGGCCCTGCGCCGCCGCGAGCTCCGCGGCCTTCTCAGCGGCTGTCGCCTGTATGGCCTCGTAGTGCGCGATATCCTGTTGCCACTCC
>CAZICQ010000092.1:0-4772 GCA_964537775.1 uncultured Gemmatimonadaceae bacterium
CAGCGTGGCCAGCGTGCGGTCGATCGCCTCTTGGCGCGACACCCATGCGCGCTCGGCGGCCACTACGTAGCAGGCGAGCGCGTGACCCGATCCGGCGACCGTGGCCGGTGCTCTGGCTCGGGTGTTGTCGGGTACGAGGCCGTTGGAGGCATTCGAGTGCCGCTCGAAGTAGCCGAAGGTCCGCCGAGCAAGCTGCTCGAGCCGCTCCCACTGCGTGTCGGCGCCGGCACTGATGCGGTTCACAGCAGCACCACCGCGACCAGCCCCGCCAGGGCGAAGCCGGAGAAGAGCATCGGGGCGGTCATCGCCGGTCCATCCAGAACGTTGGGCACCCCGACCCGCAGCCCGCCCATCATCCGGTCGAAGCCGCGCAGGTGCATCCCGAGTCCGACGAAGCCCACCAGAACGGTCGCCCAGAGCAGCGTGATCATGCTGGCCAGCGCGGCATGGCCACGCGTCATGAGCATCCATGGAACCGCGGCCGCGGCGAGCAGCGGAGTGCCCAGCGGGGCGTACATCAACGGATTGTTGAACGCGCCACGATAGTGAAGGACGGCCGCCTGACCTGCCGCCCCGATCAGCGCTACCGCCACGAGCGCCAGCGCAACGATCTGCAGTCGCACTCCGAAGAGACCTTCGACGCCGAGCAGGCCCTTCGCCGCCACCACGCTCAGCATGCCTGACGCGGAGAGCGCGAGGGGGGCAAGGGGCGGGGCATGGTACATCACATGGTGCAGCAACCAGCCGTAGCCGCCGGGTTTCGCCGTGATGCCGTAGTAGTGGTGAAAGCCCGCGCCAACCACACCCGACACGACGCCTAACGCTCCGGCGCCGGAGAGCGCATGGAGTACCCAGGCACGCCCCGGTGCGACGACCGTCAGCACCGCCGCGATCACGATCAGCGCGCCACTGACGAACGGTGCGTACTGCGCCTTCACGGCGAACCCCGATCGGTAGTGGCCGATGAAGGCATCTACCATCACGAGCACCGTTATTCCCGCGGCCAGCACGTTCAGCCAGCGGAATCCATCCCAGCCGAGGAAGGTGTTCATCCGGCATGCCCTCGCGACGCCGCCGGGAACTCAGCGCGCGACTCGCTGCGCGACTCGTCCGTGAGAGGCTTCGGACGCGGCTCGCGCGCAAGCCGCTGCCGAAGGCCGCGGTGCTGCCCCTTCACCTCGGCGCCCCAACGATAGACGAGCTCCCCACCCAGATATCCCTGAATCGCCATCACAGCCGATGCGAGCGCGAGCGCGGCGAGATACCACCAGCCAACTTCCTCACCCGCGCGCCAGAGCGCACCGCGCCAGATCGCGAGCGCGATGAGCATCCCGAAGAATGCCGGCCCGAGGGCCATGTGCAGCCGGAGGTAGGATCGCGCCGGACCCTCGCCAATCTCGAGCCGAAGGCGCGATATCACCCCCGTCGTCAAGGTCAGCACCGTCGCCAAGACGCTGAGCGCGAGCGTCCACCACGCGCTCGCCGCCAGTTCCGGCAAGTGACGCACGCGGCCGAGCACGTCGAAGAGCAACGACGTACTCGTGAGTGCGATCGTGAAGTGCACGAGGATCGGATGCAGCGGAGCGGCGCAGGAGATCCGTGTACCTTCCGCGGTCGGCATCAGAACAGCTCGTGCACCTTGTCCCGGAACAGCGTGAGCGCGATGCGCCCGCGATGCGGCTCCCCGCGCGCCAGTGCCTTGGCCATGTGCTCCGCCTGCTTCAGCTTGATCCGGGCCGGCATCGGCGGCTCGTACGGATCGACCACCGCCTCCACGAGTGCCGGTCGCTTCGACTTCAAGGCCGCTTCGAGCGCGCCGCGCACGTCCTTCGGCTTCTCGCAGCGGAAGCCCACCCCTCCGCACGCTTCCGCGAACTTCACGAAGTCGATCGCGTTGAGCTCGACGCCATACTCCGGGTTGCCGAGGAAGACCATCTGCTCCCATTTGATCTGCCCCAGCGTGTCGTTCCGGATCACGACGACCGTGATCGGGAGCTCGTACTTGACCGCGGTCGCGAACTCGCCCATCAGCATCGTGAACCCGCCGTCGCCGACGAAGGCGACGCACTGCCGGTCCGGATAGGCGATCTGCGCGGCGATCGTGTACGGCAGCCCCGGCGCCATCGACGCGAGGTTGCCGGAACAGGAGAACTGCTGCCCACGACGAATACGGATGTGGCGCGCCGCCCATGTGGTGATGGTTCCGCTGTCGGTGCTGATGATCGCATCATCGGCGAGCAGCTCGCTCAACTCGTGTGCGACGACCTGCGGCTTGAGCGGTTTGTCGTGTCTGGTGCCGCGATCGTTCATCAGTTCGTTCCACTTCTTCATTCGCTTCTGCGCGGTCGTGAGGAACGACCGGTCGCGCCGGCGGTCGAGCAGCGGCACCAGCGCCTCGAGCGTCGCCTTCGCGTCGCCGGCGAGACCGAGCGCCACGGGATATCGCAACCCGATCCGGCTCGCGTCCGCGTCGATCTGGACCGCGGTGGCCTCCCCGGGCGTCGGGTAATAGTCCATGTAGGGAAAGCTCGACCCGACGATCAACAGCGAGTCGCACTCCTCCATCGCTTCTTCCGACGGCGCGGTGCCGAGGAGACCGATTCCGCCGGTGGTATAGGGCGAGTCGTCGGGCACCACGGCCTTGCCCAGCAGCGGCTTGACGATCGGCGCGGCCAGTCGCTCCGCCGCCGCCTCGAGCAGCTCGCCGCTGCCTGACGCGCCGCGGCCGGCGAGGATCACGGTCTTCTTTCCGGCGTTCAGGAGTTGCGCCGCCTGTGCTATTTCCACTTGACGCGGTACCACGATCGGCGGCGACCACACATGCGACGTATGGCCCTCGATGTTTTTTTCCGAGCGCTCGTCCTGCTCGAGTACCTGCTCCTGAAAATCGACCGGGCAGGTGATGTGTGCCACGCCCCGGCCGGCGAGCGCGGCACGGCATGCCGCGTCGATCAGGCTCCGCGCGTGCGCCGCACCCATCAACTGCTGGTTGAACAGCGCGACGTCCTTGAACAGCGCGAGGAGATCGACCTCCTGCTGGTAATGCATTCCCAGCAGGTCGTGATATGTCTGCCCCGTGATCGCCAGCACAGGCGCTCCATCGAGCTTCGCGTCGTAAAGACCGTTGAGGAGATGAATCGCTCCCGGCCCCGAGGTCGCGAGGCAGACGCCTAACCGTCCGGTGTACTTGGCGTAGGCGCACGCCATGAACGCCGCTGCTTCCTCGTGCCGCACATGGGTGAAGCGGATGCGCTCCTTCCGGACGCGCAACGCCTCCATGATCCCGTTGATGCCATCCCCCGGAAGACCGAAGATGGTATCGACTTTCCAGTCGAGCAGCCGATCGACGAGGATCTCGGCGGCGTTGCGCTTCCTGTCGGAATTCCCCGATCCCATTGTCAGGCCGCCGGCTGAATGACCGCGAGCGTCGTGTTGGCGACGGTGCCGAAGACGAGGTGCCCCGCAAGGCCTCGAGCGTGCGTCTGCCACGGGAAGGCCCTCGGTCCCTTGGTGAGCCCGAGTGCCGGCGTCACTGTCTCGTCCATGAGGAGCCAGAACGCGGCGCCGAATAGGAGTCCGCCCGCTGTCGAGGCGACTTCACTGCGCGGTCGAACGGCGCCGTACAGCGCACCCGCGCCGATGCCGAGTGCCCAGTGGATTGCCTGTCCGTACTGCTTTCGCTGACCGTCCGTCAGCTCGGCGCCAGCAAGCGACGCCGCCTTCTCGGCCGCGACTCCGTAGGCGGTCTTCCCGTTGCGCGCCTGATCCTCGCGCTCGCGGGCCATCCTGTCCTCGCGGTCGTAGAGTGCGGTGGTTGCCTTGCCCATCAGCCAGGTGGCGATGGCCCCTGCGATGGCGCCGTCGATCACGTCCGCGACCAGTGACTGCTTCGACATCTTGTGCTCCTGTGCCTCGTAGGCGACGAGTGAGGGCCAACGGCGGTGCGCGATCGCGGTGCGCGATCAGGGAAGCGCAAAGACGTTGAGTGCGGCACCGCGCGGTTCGCCCATCATCGTCGGCGCCATCCCCGGTAACCACCCGTCCGTCTTCATCAGGCGAATCATTCCGCAGCTCGAGACCGACTCCCCGTTCGCCGCGAGCAGACACGCGCGCATCCCGTGTCGCAGCATGCTTGCGTTCTCGCTATCGCCGATTCTCAGGCGTGGAGCGGTCGCTCGCCAGCCGTCGCCGGCCGCGCATGCTCCACCGGCCCGTACATCGCGCCCACGATGGCACCGTAGATGGCGTGCAGCACGAACAGCATCACGACGTACATCGCGCCCTTGTTCGCCATGAACAGCCCCGGCGCGGGCATCTGCCCTGACTTGATCATCGGGTGCATCGCCGGAACCATCCCCATGAACAGCCCAGTCCCGATGGAGTGGATGAGCGAGAAGAGCACACCGACCAGCCACCCGGCGCGATGCGTCACGTGCTCGAAGCCCCACGCATAGATCAGCGCGATCAGCCCCGAGATCATCAGGTGCATGAGGAAGCCGACGATCCACGCCGTCGCCCCCGGCGGCTGCACGAACATCGTGCCGAGCATCATCGACAGGTTGACATCCATGCCCATCATCGTCCGCCCCATGAACATCACCGCGCTCATCGCGGCGCCACCGACCATGCCGGCGACAAAGGCTCTTCCTGCTTTCATGGCGTGCACTCCTTCAAGCGATGATCGGCGCGCTGCACGCGTCCAGCGGATGAGCACCGCCGGTGAGCGCCGCGGCGGTGAGCTCCTCGACGGCGACCTGGTGCGCCTCCACCGG
>CAZICQ010000093.1:0-3835 GCA_964537775.1 uncultured Gemmatimonadaceae bacterium
CGCTCATCGCCGGATTCCGTCCGGCGCACGTGGTCGCGATCCCGCTCGCCTATCTGGTCATGGTGCTCATCGCCGTCGTGTTCTCGGCGCTGGCGACGGCGATCGGCTCCACGCTCAAGGAGATGCAGGGATTTCAATTGGTGATGAACTTCCTAGTGATGCCGCTCTTCTTTCTCTCCGGCGCCTTGTACCCGCTGAATGGCCTGCCGGGCCCGCTGGCGGTGCTCACACAGGTGGATCCGCTGACGTATGGCGTCGACGGCATGCGCGAGCTGCTCGTCGGCAGGACGCACTTCGGGATCGCGCTCGACGTCGGCGTGCTGGTCGCCGTGGGCGTGCTGTTCCTGAGCGCCGGCGCGTGGCGCTTCTCGAAGGTCGAGGTGTAGGCGATTCGATCGTCAGGAATCGGTTGACGCGTTCTGTATTGAACTGACATTGATCGGCACCACACTGTCGAGCGCAGAACGCTTGGCAGCAGATTATATGACAACTTTTGCGATGCCACCAGCAACATGACGCCGTAGTCTTGCCGATCGTTCAACACCGGCGTATGCTCGTCGGCCGATCTCGCGACACTGCGACGGCACAGTGGGTGTGACCGCGGAGCCGCTCAGATGCAGCGTGCGCGCACGCGATGACATCCAGAAGCGAGGACTGCGATGAAAACCCGGCTGGCGCTCGCCGTCCCGATACTGCTGTGGATTGCAATGTCCTGTGTGCGGCCGCACACCGCGCCCGGCACGGGGTCGTCGCCGGACGACCGGCACACGATGGCGACCGAGCTCGCGGCATTGCTCAGCCAGGACATCCGCAGCTCATCGCCGCAGACCCGATTCCCGGTGCGGTGGAGACGCCGCAGTCGAGCGCCTTCCGTGAGGTCACGGCGGCATGGCTCGCCAAGTACGTGCCGCACGACACGCTGCTCGCGATCGCCACGCGCAGCTATGAACGCGCGTACTCCGCCGACGAGCTCCGCCAGCTGCTCGAGTTCTTTCATGGTCCGGTGGGGCAGCGATTCGTGGCTGGTCAGCGCGAGATCTTCGTGACCGCGCGCGCGTCGCTCGACTCCATTCTCAGCGCACATCGCGCCGAGTATCAGCGTGAGCTCCTCGGCGTTATGCAGCGGGGAACGAAGCCCTGACGGGGCGCTCGATCAGCCGCATGGCGGCGTGGTTCGCCGCGCCATAGCATATTGCCTCATCCACCAGAGGGAATGCCCAGCTGGACCACCCGGTGAATGCGGAGCGGGAGGTAAGCGAGCAAAAGCGCGTGGACTCGATGGGGTGATTCAGCACGCCGGCGTACGCGCGAGCTCCTACGCTCGGAGTACGGGCGGACAACGCGCGGAAGCAGCGTCGTCCACGTTAGCTTCTCGATATGCCGGCATTCGAGATACAAATCATCCGCACGCCGATTCCACGCTCGCACATCACAGCGCTGGCCGAAACGGGCTTCGGCGACATGGTCAAGGCGGTGGTCGATCTCGGCCGTGGGATCATGGCCGTGGGCGGTGAACTACACTCCGACGAAGAAGCGACCCTTATGGAAGATGGATCCCGCCAATCGGATCTCTGGGGCATCAACCTGTATCCCGGCGAGGACGACTGGATCGAGTTCGACTCGATGACCAATGTTCGGCCAGCACAGAACAACCGGAGCCGCGGGGTCGAAAACGCCGAGACGCGTCAAACGATTCGCGCCGTGGTTGAGCGACTGGTGAGGCCGTGAGCGCGACGTCATTCATCCACTCTGGCGTCGCATCTCGGTGGGGCGCATTCACGCTCGTCGAACAACTGGCGCACGTGGGCAGTGAAGTCGAGCGAGCAATTCGCGCGCACGAGTCGGGCAACATGCCGCGCTTCAACAACGCGCTCGATCGAGCGCTCGAGCTGTTCGATCTCACCGCGGCGGACGGGCGATGGAGCGGGCCGCGGCGTCGCGAGATTCTCCGAGCGCGCGAGGAATTTTGCCGGTTGTTTTTTGATCCGACGGTATCACAGGATTCTGCTGCGGGACTCCGACGATACTTTCTCGCGTTCGCGGCAGCCGCGCGTCGGTGACGGGACCAGCGGCGCATGACGCTGCCATCAGGCAAGTCGTCGTATAGACGAGCAATCCTCCTTCCCTGCCCTGACGAGGTCCCTCTCCCATGACCAGCCCACGATTGGTCCTCCTGGCAACCGCCATGCTGCTCACTGCTGGCGCCGCGGTGCGCCCCGGGCGCGCGCAGACGGTGTTCCTCGCCGACACCACCAAGGTGGCAATCATCCGGCAGTTGCTCGCCAAGACCGGCGCCGTCGATCAGGCATTGGCAATGATGGAAGCGAACGTGCAGGCGCAGCGCGCCGCCAATCCCAGGATTCCCGCCGTGTTCTGGGACCGCTTCGTCGAGCAGGCGCGCGCGCGGCGCGGCGAGCTCGCGGAGCTGATGACGACTGCGTACGTGAGCTACTTCACCGCAGAAGATCTGCGGCAGCTCCTCGCGTTCTACGACTCGCCCATCGGAGCAAAGCTGCTCTCCGTGCAGCCGGAGCTCACGCGCCAGAGCCTGGCCGCGGGCCAGCGGTGGGGGTCGTTGATCGGCGCAGACGTGGCACGGAAGCTGGCGGCGGAGGGCGTGAAGGTCGAGCCGTAGCTCTGTCAACGTAAAATCTTGCGCACGTAGCGGAATGGCCGCATCGTTGGGCCCGCGCCATCCATTGGAGACCGTATGGTCATCGTGCTTCCGCAGACGCGTCACATCCGAGCGCACTCGTCGGCTCGTCGCCTAACGGTCGTCCTGCTCATAGCCGTCGCCGGTGCCTTCGGCACCGTGATGCCGGCCCGCGCACAGGACCCTGCGCCGGTGCCGGCGTTGAGCGCATCGGATTCCGCCATTGCCGCTCGCGATCTGCGCTGGTGGGCTGCGCTCCGCGCGAACAGCGCCGACAGCGCGCTCCAGGCGTTAGGCGCGGGCGTCGTCGATGCCGACCTATCCGGCATCTGGCGCGCGACCAGGCAATCGATCGCCGCCTTTGTGAGCGGCTGCCGCACCGCCGGCGCTGACGTCTCCCGCTTGCGCGTGACGCACTTCACGAGTACCGCGGTGGTGTCGTACCGCGTCGCCGTCGATCAGACTTGTTGGAACCAGAAGGCGCCCTCACCACTCAGCGTCATCACGGTGTACGAGCGTTCCGGCGACGAGTGGGTGCCCGTGGCACACTCCGAGACACCGGCGGCCGTCTGGAGCAAGTGACCGAGCTTCAGAACCGGTATACATCAAGCTACGTCATCGACGTGCGCCGGCTCGCGCCACGCGTCGTCGGGTCTACGGTGTGCGGTGGATCCGCCCTGCCACATAAGGCCGGAAGACACCTGGCTGGTCCGGCGCGGCAATGGCGAATTGCACCGCATAACCACTCGATGTCGGTCGATAGGTCAGACGGAACTGCGGCGGCGGAGGCACCGGGCGTGACGTGAAGCCTACGGCGCTGTCGCTCGCGTTCACATCATAAACGATCACATGGCCCTCGAGAGTACAAGGAGCAGTCTACGGCTGGATGTTGTGATCATGAGGAGGAGAGTTAGACGCGTGCAGCGTCAACATATCCGGGCATCGCTTGACACGCCATTCAGGCCTTTGCACGATTGAAGGCGAACCGGGAAAAAGGAGGGGTACTATGCAAAGACTTCTCATCATGTGCGCACTGGTTGGGTTCGCCGGCGCGCTCCAGGGGCAGACAAAGAGTTCCGGCACGATCAGCTGCAACGGCACGCCGGAGATCAACACGATGGCGGACGCCGGCGACGCACCGGGACACATGTACATGCTGCAGAAACAAACGTGCAACTGGTC
>CAZICQ010000094.1:0-3501 GCA_964537775.1 uncultured Gemmatimonadaceae bacterium
TTGTACGACGCCAAGCTCGACGGCGCACCAGTGCTCGCGCTCACCGGCCAGACGTATCACGATCTCCTGGGTATGCACTACCAGCAGGAGGTGGACCTGCTCTCGCTGTTCAAGGACGTCGCCGTGTTCAATCAGCAGATCATGGGCGCGTCGCACGCCGGCGGTCTCCTGGATGCAGCCTGCCGTGCGGCGTTAGGTGCACGCGGAGTGGCGCACGTGACCTGTCCCGTCGACATCCAGGAGGAACAGCTCAAGGAAGACATTCGATCCGAGAAAAACATCAAGGGGCACACGTCGAGAGCGTGGACGCCTCCGATCGTCGTGCCGCGGCAGTCGGACATCGTCGCGGCCGCGCGACTGATCAACGGCTGCAAGAAGACCGTGATCCTGGCCGGCGCGGGGGCACTGGGGGCGGGCGAGCTGCTCGAACAGGCGGCTGAGCGGTTGGCTGCACCGATCGTGAAGGCCCTGCTCGGAAAGGCGGTCGTCCCCGACGACTCCCCGTACACGACTGGCGGCATCGGACTGCTCGGCACCAGCCCATCGGAGAAGGCGATGGAGGAGTGCGATTCGCTGCTGATCGTCGGGTCGAGCTTTCCGTACATGGATTATTACCCGAAGCCGGGCGACGCGACGGCGGTGCAGATCGACGTCGATCCCACGCGAATCGGGCTGCGCTACCCCGTTGCGCTCGGACTCACCGGCGATGCCAAGGCGACGTTGGAGACACTCGTGCCGATGCTCGACCAGCGGCGCGATCGTTCCTTCCTGTCCACCGCGCAGGAGCGGATGAAGGAATGGAACGATCTCATGAAGGACCGCGGCACGCGCGACGACAAGCCGCTCAAACCCGAGGTGGTCGCACACGTACTCAACGATCTATTGAGCGACGATGCGGTGGTCAGCACCGACAGTGGGACGGTCACGACCTGGGCGGCGCGCCACCTGTACATGCGGCGGCAGCAACAGTTCTCGTGTTCGGGCAACCTCGCCACGATGGCGCCGGGACTCCCGTACGCAATCGCGGCGCAGATCGCCTATCCTGAGCGCCAATGCGTGGCGTTCGTCGGCGACGGCGCGTTCACCATGCTCATGGGCGAGTTCGCCACAGCCGTGAAGTATGGGCTGCCCATCAAGGTGGTGATCATTCGCAATGATGTATTGGGAATGATCAAGTGGGAGCAGATGGTGTTTCTCGGAAATCCGGAATACGGTGTGCAGCTCAATCCGATCGACTTCGTGAAATTCGCCGAAGCCTGCGGTGGCGAGGGCTTCCGGTGCGAGAAGCACAAGGAGGTTCGCGGCGCGCTCGAGAGGTTGCTCGAATCAAAGAAGCCGGCTCTCCTGGAGGCAGTCGTCGATCCGTTCGAGCCGCCGATGCCACCGCAGATCAAGGCGAAGCAGGCGGAGCACCTCGCCAAGGCGCTGCTACGCGGCGAACCGAATCGGACGCGCATTGCGCTCACACTCTTCCGCGATAAAGTGCACGAGATGTTCTGACCGGAGCGGGTGATCGATCGACGTCGTTGAGCACCTGACGAACGTCGATGCCGAAAACATCGGCGAGCGCGGTGCTGGCCGCGTGGTAGCCGCACATGCCGTGGACGCCACCGCCGGGCGGTGTCGACGACGAGCAGATGTAGAGGCCGCGCAGCGGCGTGCGGTACGGGTTCCGAGCGACGACCGGACGAAAGAAGAGCTGAGTTAACGTGTTCGCACCCTGCCCGATGTCGCCGCCGACGAGATTCGCGTCATAGAGCTCGAGCTGTCGCGGCGCCATGACGTGACGTGCCAGGACGCGCTCGCGAAATCCCGGCGCGAATCGCTCGATCTGACACTCCATGCGCGACAGCATGTCGACCTCCGATCCGTTCGGCACATGACAGTACCCCCATAGCGTGTGCTTGCCGGGCGGTGCACGCGAGGAGTCGAAGAGACTCGGCTGTGCGAGCAGCACGGTCGGACGTTCGGGATATCCGCCGCGCGCCACCGTGTCTTCATTCGCCGCGATCTCCTCGAACGATCCGCCGACGTGAATCGTACCGGCATCAGCGGCGCCGGCGGACCGCCACGGAACGGGCGCGGCGAGCGCCCAGTCAACTTTGAATACCCCCGGCCCATACCGAAATCGCGCCAACGCTCGTCGATACGAACGGGGAAGCGCTGTTCCCGCGATCGCGAGCAGCTGACGGGGTGTCACGTCGAATAACGTGGCGCGCGCCTGCGGTAGCTCGGCCAGAGAGCCAATGGGGCGACCTGTTTCGAATCGACCGCCAAGCTCCCGGATGTAACTCGCCAACGCACTGGCGATCGACGCCGACCCACCGCGCGCGAACGGCCATCCCACTCGGTGGGCGAGCGATGCGAGGATCAGTGCCGGCGCCGCCGTCCCCCACGCCGACAGCGGCCGCAAAACGTGCGAACCGATGCCCGCCAACAACGCCGGAGCTCGAGACTCCTTGAAGTGTCGTCGCGCCAGACGGTCGACGGATTGGAGGCCGTGCCACCCGAAGCGTGCATAACGAATCGGATGCGCTGGCCAGTGGAGGGGGCTCAGGACATCGGGCGCGAGCTCGGGCCAGTCGCGCGCCAGTGATTCCGTGAGCGTTCTGTACGCGGGGCCATCGCGTCCCAGGCTGCCTTGCGTCACGGTGACGTCCCGGCTGAGCAGAGCGGGAGGGCCGACGTCGAAGGGATGCGCGAGAGCAATCGGTGGCTCGATCCAATCGAGGCCGAAGCGGGCCAGCGGGAGCGACGAGAACAACGGCGATGCGGCCGCCATCGGATGTACGGCGGAACAGGGGTCGTGCAGAAAGCCCGGGAGTGTGAGCGGGGCTGTCCGCGCGCCTCCGCCGATCTCGTCGTCGGCTTCGATCACCAGCACCGACAGCCCGGCACGCGCCAGCACAGCCGCAGCTGCCAATCCGTTTGGACCGGCGCCAACGACTACCGCGTCGAGGGCGGTCACTGTCGACGAACGCCGCAGCGTGTCAGTTCAGCGGCGGAATCTCTCGGCGCGAACGGGCGAGTGCAGATGCTGCAGGAACCAATCGCGCGCGAGCTCCGCCACCCGTTCCAGTGCACCCGGCTCCTCGAACAGGTGCGTGGCCCCAGGAACGATCTCGAGGCGCACTTTGGCGCGCATCGCATTGCGTGCGCGCTCGTTGAGTGTAATCACCACGTCGTCGTCGCCGCCGACGATCAGCAACGTTGGCGCCTCGACCAACGGCAGGTAGTTCCCAGCGAGGTCGGGACGTCCGCCGCGCGACACGACGGCGCTGACGCGGTCCGACCGCTCTGCGGCAGCGACGAGCGCGGCACCGCCGCCCGTGCTGGCGCCGAAGAGTCCGATCGGAAGGTCGGCCGTGTCGGGTTCCTGTCTGAGCCAATCGATGGCGACCACCAGACGATCGGCGAGCATCGGAATGTCGAAACGGTGATGGCGGGTAATCTCGTCCACATCTTCCTCGCTCCGCGACAGCAGATCGAGCAGCAACGTGC
>CAZICQ010000095.1:0-2934 GCA_964537775.1 uncultured Gemmatimonadaceae bacterium
TTCCCAACGAATACTCGTTGTTGCTGCCTGGCGAGGCGGAGGCGTTGGCGAAGGCACCCGCGGTGAGCGGGTTCGGCTCGGGCACGCTCATCGCGGCGCCGGCGAGTGGTGCATCGCGCCGCTTGCGTACGGGCGAGGAGATCGACGGCTGGCGCCTTGCCGCCGTGATCGCCGATCTCAATGGGGCGCCGACCGCCGTCTTCGAGAAGCACGTCTCCCACCGTGGCGTGATCGTCTACGTCACGGAGCTCGGCGAGATCGCGCGCATTCCGAAGGGAATCGGTGAGCTGGCGAACATCAGACCGCGGCCGATCAACGCGACGCCAGCCGCGCGCTTCGAGCGACAGGCCGCGTATCCGGCGCAGCCCGACAGGCCAGGCGAGTACATCCTCGCGTCCGATGAAGATCCATCATATGAGAATGTGGCAGCGCTCGGCGAGGAGCTGATCGGCTGGACGCTGGTGGCGAACGAGGAGTCGGGTCCCGAGCGCTCGCTCTGGCTCGAGGCCGACGGCAAATCGCGCGAGCTCGCCGCGAGCCCGCAGTCGCTCTGGGCGCCGGACCTCACAGGACGCCTCTTCGATCCGCGACGCTTCCTGCCGTCCGAGTATCTGTATGAGTACACGCCCGGCTTCAGCAAACGCACGCTGCTTGGCGGGTACTTGCCGGCGGCGGACATCGGAGTCTGGAATCCGAAGTTCAAGGTCGGCTACGAGGTTATGGTGCTGCTGCCGCCGGGCGCCGACTCGACCCCGATCGCGCGCATTCGCGCGCTGCTGCCCGAACGACGCTCCGATCTCGTACCGCCGGGCGACACGAACGCGGGCCAGACGCTGCCCGCGTCGGCGTGGATCAATCGCTACTGGAACACGTCGGACGAAGGCTTCTTCACCGCGCTCGTCGGCCTGTGGAACCACTGGCATCACTTCTTCGAGGACCGAATGCACGTCGACATTCCCGACCCGTGGCTGCTCGACGCCGCGCGTGCCGGGATCGTGCTGTCGCGGTGCAGCTATCGTGGGCTCGAGCCGACGTATCAGATCGGTGAGGGCGCCTACACGAAGATTCCGGAACGGAGCCACGCGCTCTTTCCCGTGGCGCACTACGAGCTCGTGTGGGCCCACCAGCTGTGGAATTTGACGAGCGAAGTGGAGCCGTACTTCCAGCATTATCTCGAGAAATACATCCTGCCAAACGGCAACTTCACGTACAACACGCAGGATCAAGTGGAGGCGCCGCTGAACACCGGGGTCGTTCTGGAGAATTCGGCGCGCGCGTACGACTATGGCCGCGATCTCGACGCCCTCGTGCGCCGGCTGCCGGTGCTGCGTCGCATGATGGCGTTTGTCGTCGCACGCTACGCGTACTCGCTGCGCACCATACCGGAGAGCGATCGACGGCACGGTCTCATCTGGGGCTCGCCTGAAGCCGATCTTGGCGACCCGCAGAACGACTATCCCGAATCGCACCCGTGGTTCTACCAGAACGCGGCGTGGATCTGGCGCGGGCTGTACGAGCACGGCCGCGTGCTGGCCATCGCGATGCGTGATGCCGCAGCGCGCGGGGACGTGCAGCTCGCGCGCGCGCTCGAGCACGACAGCGAAGATGTACGCGCCCGCGCGGCGGAGATGCGCGTCAAGATCGAACGCTCCCTGCGCGCCACGCTCGACGCGCGCAACGATGGAATGAAGAGAGCGGGGATCACGCCCTTTCATCCGTTCGATACCGCACGAAAGCCGGAGGATCTGTCCAGCTACGAGAATCACAGATTCATGATGGATTGGTGGACAGCCGATTGGGGCGACGCGGCGCTCGACGACGGACATTTCACGCACCGCAACCTCGCCGGCGAACAGCTCGTTGGCATGAATGTCGATGGCCACTATCCGCGCACGTCGAATTTCATGGAGCACGGGACGCTCGCCGGCCGCATCCGCCAGGACGATTACCGTCCGTTCCTGCTCGCCCTGTACGGGAATCTCTGCTACGCGATGGACTCCGGCAGCCGGTACGCTCCGGAGGACGCGCTCCTCCCGGGTAACTTTCCGGGCGAGGGGAGTCCGTACGCGTGGTCGGCGGTTGTGAACAGCGAGTTGCAGCCAACGGTGGCGCTACGGTGGCTGCTCTGCTGGGAGGAGCACGATCGGCCGGGTGTGACGCCCACCGTGCATCTGCAGAAGGCGGCGCCGAAGCACTGGTTCGACGCCGGCCAGCGCATCGCCGTCGAGCACTGTCCAACGCGGTTCGGAGAGCTGGGGTGGACAACCGAGCGGGTGTCGACCGGCTGGCGCGTGAGCATCGATCTGCCGGAGCACTACTCGGCGAATCTCATGGTGCACGTGCATCCGCCTGATGGCCGCGCGTTATCCCGGTCGAGCCTCGGCGTCGTCCGTCGCAATGGTGTGCTGCTTTCGAAGGAACTGCTTGCCACCAGACGCAGGGTGGTGCTCGAGCTGTCGTGAAGAAACGACAGCTGCCATCATCGCACGGGTTCTATGCCTCCGCGTGCGCCTCCTGATGGCAGCTGCCGTGTCTCTCACTTCTTTTCCTTCTTCGCTGCCTTTTCTCCGCCCAACGAATACGAGCCCGTGACGTCCACCGTCGCCGTGCCGCCGGCGGCGATCGTGGTCTTGAAGTGGCCCCCGCCTCTGATCCCTTTCGCTTTGCCGGTACCGTTGACGAAGTGCCAGGAGCCCCGGCTCGTGCCCGAGCCGTCCGGCTTCATCATGCCCGAGCCCTCGAATGCAACGTGCAGCGTGTCGCCGTCATCGAGCAGCGTCGTACCGTTGCCATGCTGAGTGGACTTGCCCGCCCTGATCTCGCCAATCGACACATCCGTCTCCTGCGTCGTCTTGGCGCTCCCGATCGCGAACGGCTTGGACCAGTTGCACGTTTGTTTCTGCAGCATGTACATGTGTCCCGGTGCGTCGCCGG
>CAZICQ010000096.1:0-2934 GCA_964537775.1 uncultured Gemmatimonadaceae bacterium
CCGGCGACGCACCGGGACACATGTACATGCTGCAGAAACAAACGTGCAACTGGTCGAAGCCGTTCGCGATCGGGAGCGCCAAGACCACGCAGGAAACCGATGTGTCGATCGGCGAGGTCAGGGCGGGCAAGTCCACTCAGCACGGCAACGGCACGACACTCCTCGATAACGGCGATACGCTGCACGTTGCATTCGAGGGCTCGGGCATGATGAAGCCGGACGGCTCGGGGACAAGTCGGGGGTCCTGGCATTTCGTCAACGGCACCGGCAAGGCGAAAGGGATCAAAGGCGGCGGCCGCTTCATTACCACAATCGCCGCCGGCGGCACCGCGACAGTGGACGTCACGGGCTCGTATTCGCTGGGTGGAGAAAGGGCAGCGAAGAGGGAACGGAAGTAAGAGACACGGCAGCTGTCATCAGGAAGCGCGCGCGGAGGAATCCAATCCGCGCGATCATGGTAGCTGTCGTTTCCTCAGACCAGCTCGAGTATCACCCTGCGCTTGGTGGCAAGCAGTACGGACGGAAGCAGCACACCATTGCGACGCACGATGCCGACGCTCGACCTGGATAGCGCGCGGCCATCGGGCGGATGCACGTGCACCATGAGATTCGCCGCGTAGCGCTCCGGCAGATCGATGCTCACGCGCCAGCCGGTCGACACCCGCTCGGTTGTCCACCCCAGCTCTCCGAACCGCGTTGGGCAATGCGCGACGGCGATGCGCTGGCCGGCGGCGAACCAGTGGTTCGGCGCCGCCTTCTGCAGGTGCACGGTGGGCGTCACGTCCGGCCGATCGTGCTCCTCCCAGCAGAGCATCCACCGCAGCGCCACGGTCGGCTGCAGCTCGCTGTTCACAACCGCCGACCAGGCGTACGGACTCCCCTCGCCCGGAAAGTTACCCGGGAGGAGCGCGTCCTCCGGCGCGTACCGGCTGCCGGAGTCCATCGCGTAGCAGAGATTCCCGTACAGCGCGAGCAGGAACGGACGGTAATCGTCCTGGCGGATGCGGCCGGCGAGCGTGCCGTGCTCCATGAAATTCGACGTGCGCGGATAGTGACCGTCGATGTTCATGCCCACGAGCTGTTCGCCGGCGACCCTGCGGTGCGTGAAGTGTCCCTCGTCGAGCGCCGCATCACCCCAGTCGGCAGTCCACCAATCCATCATGAATCTGTGATTCTCGTAGCTGGCCAGATCCTCCGGCCTTCGGGTCGTGTCGAACGGGTGAAAGGGCGTGATCCCTGCCTTCTTCATGCCATCGTTGCGCGCATCGAGCGTGGCGCGTAGAGAGCGTTCGATCTTGGCGCGCATGTCCGCCGCGCGCACGAGTACATCGTCGCCGTCGTGCTGCAGCTCGCGCGCGAGACGCTCGTCGCCCCGCGCCGCGGCATCTCGCGCCGCGATGCCCAGCACGCGGCCGTGCTCGTACAGCCCGCGCCAGACCCACACCGCGTTCTGGTAGAACCACGGGTGCGATTCCGGATAGTCGTTCTGCGGATCGCCAAGATCCGCCTCCGGCGAGCCCCAGATGAGACCATGCCGCCGATCGGTCTCCGGGAAGGTGCGCAGCGAGTGGTCGTAACGTGCGACGACGAAGCCAATCATGCGACGAAGCACCGGCAAGCGCCGCGCGAATGCGTCGAGATCGCGGCCATAGTCGTATGCGCGCGCCGAATTCTCCAGAAAGATGCCGGTGTTCAGCGGTGCTTCGACCTGATCCTGCGTGTTGTAGGTGAAGTTGCCGTTTGGCAGGATGTATTTGTCGAGATAATGCTGAAAGTACGGTTCCACCTCGCTCGTCAAATTCCACAGCTGGTGGGCCCACACGAACTCGTAATGCGCGACGGGAAAGAGCGCGTGGCTCCGTTCCGGAATCTTCGTGTAGGCGCCCTCGCCGATCTGATACGTCGGCTCGAGCCCGCGATAGCTGCAACGTGACAGCACGATCCCGGCGCGGGCGGCATCGAGCAGCCAAGGATCCGGGATGTCGACGTGCATTCTGTCGTCGAAGAAGTGATGCCAGTGGTTCCACAGGCCAACGAGCGCGCTGAAGAATCCCTCCTCCGACGTGTTCCAGTAGCGATCGATCCACGCCGCCGCGGGCAGCGCCTGGCCCGCGTTCGTGTCGCCCGGCGGTACGAGATCGGCGCGTCGTTCGGGCAGCAACGCGCGAACGCGCGCGATCGGCGTCGAGTCGGCGCCCGGCGGCAGCATCACCATGACCTCGTAGCCGACCTTGAACTTCGGATTCCACACTCCGATATCCGCCGCCGGCAAGTACCCGCCAAGCAGCGTGCGTTTGCTGAAGCCGGGCGTATACTCGTAGAGGTACTCGGATGGCAGGAAGCGTCGTGGATCGAACAGGCGTCCCGTGAGGTCCGGCGCCCAGAGCGACTGCGGGCTCGCGACGAGCTCGCGCGACCTGCCGTCGGCCTCGAGCCAGAGCGAGCGCTCGGGTCCCGACTCCTCGTTGGCCACCAGCGTCCAGCCGATCAGCTCATCGCCGAGCGCTGCAACATTCTCGTATGATGGATCTTCATCCGAGCCGAGGATGTACTCGCCTGGCTTGTCGGGCTGCGCCGGATACGTGGCCTGTCGCTGGAAGCGCGCGGCGGGCGTCGCGTTGATCGGCCGTGGTCTGATGTTCGCCAAGTCGCCGATCCCTTTCGGAATGCGCGCGAGCTCGCCGAGCTCCGTGACATAGACGATCGCGCCACGGTGCGAGACGTGCTTCTCGAACACGGCAGTCGGCGTCCCATTGAGATCGCCGATGACGGCGGCCAGCCGCCAGCCGTCGATCTCCTCACCGGTACGCAAGCGGCGCGATGCACCACTCGCCGGCGCCGCGATCACCGTTCCCGATCCGAACCCGCTCACGGCGGGCGCCTTCGCCAACGCCTCCGCCTCGCCAGGCAGCAACAACGAGTATTCGTTGGGAA
>CAZICQ010000097.1:0-2385 GCA_964537775.1 uncultured Gemmatimonadaceae bacterium
TCACGCAACCCGGCGGTGTCCACCAGTCGGAGAGGCCAGCTCCCGTCGTCGAGCACCGCCTCGACGGCGTCGCGGGTCGTTCCCGGAATATCGGTGACGATCACGCGATTCCGGCCAACCAGCGCGTTGAATAATGAAGACTTGCCGACGTTGGGCGCGCCGGCAAGCACCACGAGAGCGCCCTCGCGAATCAGCTCGCCGCCGCGCGCCGTGGCGAGCAACCCATCGAGCGATGCCGTGGCCCGGGCGACCGCGTCCAGTACTCGCGCGGCGGAGACGGGACCGTCGTCCTCTTCGGGAAAGTCGATCTCGTAGGCGACCAACGCTTCGATCGCGAGTACCTCGTCGCGCAACGCCATCACGCGCCGCGACAGGCCGCCGTCCAACTGCGTCAGCGCAACCTGCTGCGCGGCGCGCGAGCTCGCGTCGATGAGGTCGGCGATCGCTTCCGCTTGCATGATGTCGAGCTTTCCGGCGAGTACTGCGCGCCGCGTAAACTCTCCGCCCACGGCGTGCCTGGCGCCGCACGCCACGAGCGCGGCAAGCACGGTGGTGGGCACCACGGCGCCGCCGTGGGTGCTGATCTCCACCATGTCCTCACCGGTGAAGGAGGCGGGGGCGTCGAAGCGAGTGACGATTCCCCGATCGAGCAGCGCGCCGCGCTCGTCGCGCAGCTCACTCAAGACGGCCTCGCGTGCGCGCGAAGGCCACGTCGCGATGACACGACGGCCGATCTCGTGCGCGCGTGTGCCACTGACGCGGATCAGCGCCAGCGCGGCGCGGCCGAATGGCGTCGCTTGAGCGGCGATCGTGTCACCAGCGCCGACAACGGCGGCGGCCGCCGAATGCGCGTCAGTCTCCGGCGCCATCGTCAGGTGCGAGATCGAGCGACTCACCAGGCTCGAGGATTCGAACCGCGCCGCGCATCGGATGGGTGTGCAGCACGCGTCTCAGTCGATCTATGGCGTCGTGCGCCGTCGCGGTGACGTGCCTGAACGTGCCCCAGTGGTACGGGATCAGCGCCCGTGCGCCCAACCGCTCGAACAGCGTCAGCGCGTCGTCGTGGGTAAGGTGACCGCGACGGAAGCCGGGCTTCCACCATGGCGCGTATCCAATCGGCAGCATCGCGATGTCCAACCGCCGCTTTCGGGCCGAGATCCTCGATTCGACGAGATGGTGTGTGTCGGCGCGTAGTGCCGTGTCACCAGCGAAAAAGCAGCTCTCGGCGTTGCTGTCCAGCAGATACATGTTGGCGGCGCTGCGCCAGCGATCGAAGCCATATCGACTACCACGGTGCGCTGCCGCCGCCGCATGAATCGTCACGCCACCGATCGACGTGCTCCGGCCCGGCGGAAGAGCGCGCGCGTGCCGGTAACCGAGCCGCAACAGCCACTTCGCGACCGGCGGCGGCGCGATCAGCGGCGCGTCGGATCGAAGTTGATCGAGCGTGGTGAACGATAGATGATCGGCGTGCGCGTGCGTGAGCAGAATTGCGTCGAGGGTCGGTAGCTCGTGCACAGCCAGACCGGGTTTGCTGACGCGTGGCAAAATCCGTCCGAGTCTCGGATCGAAGTTCGGATCGGTGAGGATGCGTACGCCACCGAGCTCGATCAACAGCGTAGCGTGACCGATGTACGTGATCCTCACATCTCGCGGCTCCTGCTAAGTCGGCGCGCGCCGCGCTCCACCGGCCGGTGCCTTTGCGACCGGAGTCGCCGCGACACTCGTCTTGGCCCGCTCCTTCGACAGCAGGTATTGCTGCGGAAGCGCCGCGATATTCTGCACGGCGTAGTAGAGATTCAAGCCCGACGGGAAGTTGAGGAACATGACGGTGAACATCGCCGGCATCATGTACGCCATCATCTTCGACTGCGGATTCGGCGGCACGTTGCGCATGCCAATCCAGGACAGGACGAACATCGAGGCGCCCATCACCAGCGGCGTAAGGTAGAGCGGATCGCGCAGCGCGAGGTCGGGCAGCCAGAGGAACGAGACGCCGCGAAATTCGATCGTGTTCTGGAACACGAAGTACAGAGCAAACAAGACCGGCATCGGCAGGAGCATGGGCAGACAACCCATCATTGGGCTGAATGGACTCATGCCGTGCTCCTTGTACACGCGCATCAGCGCTTCACGCTGTCGCTCGGGGTCCGTCTTGTATCGCTTCTGGATGTCGGCGAGCTCCGGCTGCAACCGTTGCATTTTGATGCTGCTGCGCATCGCGCTCTGGTTTAGCGGCCAAAGGATGAGGCGGATCAAGACGCCGAACAAAATCAGCACCCAGCCGTAATTCACCCGTAAGGTGCGCTTCATCCAGAGGAGAATGCGCATCACGATCACCGCAAAGGGCTGCACCACGGCGTGGAGCCAGCCCGCATACGGATT